>JBBRAO010000036.1:0-30798 GCA_038206725.1 Kapaibacterium sp. (SeqCode) | reverse complement strand
CAACTTATCCTTGTTCCGAAAATAATAATGTACGAGTGCTTTATTCAAACCCGCTCTGTCGGCGATGCTTTGTAATCTCGCGCCTGAGTAGCCTCGTTCAAGGAATTCCTCTTCCGCCGAGAGCAGGATTTTTTCTTCTGTTTGTAGGTCTGTTTTCATTTATTTAATTACAAAGTTTAACTAATGTGTTTAACCATATAGTCAAAATTAAGAAATATATTCGAAATAAAAAAATATTTTTTCCAAGATGAGAAAGAAATGGACTTCTCAGTCGTCTATAGTATTTAAAAAGTATCAATTTCTAATTTTATATTTGGAGCAGTTTATGAAAAACTATTTTTTACTTGTTTTGTTGCTTATTTTAAGCATAACACAATCTAATGCACAATGGGTTGATGTAAATCACGGTTTATATGGCGGAACAGTTAATACAATTGCTGTAAGCGGACAAATGATGTTAGCGGGAACGGAGTTTGGAATCTTGCGTTCGCCGAATATGGGCGAAAGCTGGACAAGATTAACATCCGGTTATGCAAATATTAATATTTATTATTTCGGTTTTACCGGAAGTAATATTTTTGTTGGGACGGAGTGGGGTACTTGGATATCAATGAATTACGGTAAAGATTGGGTATCGAATGAGGAGCCGTTTTTTCGAAGCAGATTAATGGCAATGCTAGTTATTGGGAGTAAAACAATCGCCGGAACAGACAAAGGAATTTTCACATCCACCGATAATGGTGTGAAATGGACAGCTCAAAAAAGCGGTTTGGACAGTAACAACATAAATGCTTTGATGATGGATGGGAGTACTATTTATGCGGGTACCGATGACGGAGTTTATAATTCTACAGATAATGGTGAAAGTTGGAATCCGGCAAACACCGCAATGCAGCACGCAAAAGTACTATGCTTAGCCGTAAGCAGTTTATATCTCTATGCCGGAACGGCAGAATCAGGGGTATATGTTTCTACTAACGGTGGTGAAATTTGGTTCAAAAAAAATGATGGTCTTACAAATTTGACAGTAACCTCCTTGATCACCAGCGGTATGAATATATTTGCCGCAACGCCGGAAGGCGTATTTGTTTCTAATAACAACGGCGAAAGTTGGGTTCAGAAAAGCTTTGGTTTAGGGAACAAAACGGTAAATTGTTTGCTTAAACGAGGTAATTACATTTATGCAGGTACAAATCACGATGGTATTTATGTTTCAAACAACAATGCGGAAAGCTGGACTTTGAAGAATGAAGGTCTTACGAATTTGGGGATTTATTCTTTAGCCGCGGAAGGGAATAATATGCTTGCCGGTACTTTAACTCACGGTTTATTTGTTTCAACCGATAGCGGCAATAATTGGATTCCAAAAAACGATGGTCTTCCGAGTGGTCCAATTTCAAAAATGGATATTGCAAATGGTATAGCTTTTATTGGAATGAGCGGTAAAGGAATATTCACATCGAGCGATTATGGAACAAAATGGGCAAGCGGGAATACGGAATTTGTCGATAAACAAATAAGCAGTATAAAAACGAATGGTAACGACGTTTTTACCGGTGTTGAAAGTTATATATATATGTCATCCGACAGGGGCAGTACTTGGGAAAAAATAAATGACGAATTACAAGGGCATCCTGTACAATGTTTTGATATAAATGAGAGTATCATTTCCGCCGGAACACTCGGGGGTGGTGTCTATCTTTCAACTAATTACGGTGGGATATGGACAGCGAAAAATTCAGGAATTGATAAAGAAATAATAAATTCAATAATAACAAAAGATGATAATCTTTTTGCGGCTTCATTGAAAGGGGTTTATTTTTCAAACGACAATGGTGAGAGTTGGATTGCGAAAAACAACGGATTTAAAAATCTAAATATTAAATCGTTAGCTGTTTCAGGCAACAATATTTTTGCAGCTTCCTATTCGGATGGCGTATTCCTTTCAACTGATAACGGCCTTAACTGGTCTGAAGCAAACTCAGGTATAACAACATACGAAATTAGAAGTTTAATTATAAACGGGGAGTACATATATGCCGGTACTAACGGCAATGGACTTTTCAAAGCAAAGTTATCAGATTTTGTAATCAACGCTGTTGATGAAAAAAACACAGAAGAAAATATGTTTACCCTGAGTCCTAATCCTACAAACTCGTATATATCAATATCTTTAACTAAATCGGTATTAACGAATTCCCATATTTCTATTAATAATTCCCTTGGTATTGAATTAAAACGATATGAATCGAATGAATTAATTGGTAAAAGTTCGTTTATGATTTCAACCTGGGATTTGCCGTCGGGTGTATATTTTTGCACGATTTCGGGTAATGGTAAAGTTGAAACGAAAAGTTTTGTAGTTGTTAAATAGACTGCTTTTAGATAGGTATTTGCGAAGCAACTGATAAAGGCTTATATCGAGGCAACAATGAGTTGTTGTTGATGGTTAGGACTATAATTAAAATTATAATATATTTTAAAAAAAAATATGTGGTTTTTTCCTTTATAAATTGTTAATTTTGCTATTATTTTAATTAAGTATTTTATAAATATTATTTTGGATTTTATTATGAAAAAAATCTTAATCTTACTATTAGCACTTATAAGCATAGCTTCGTGCACAAAACAATTTGAAAATACCGATAAATGCAGACCGGAAATTGCTTATAGGGGGAAAGACACTATGGCTATTTGGACTTACGATTCACATAATCGCATAGATAAAATCGAGTATATAGCCAACGGCGGTGAAATGGAATTTTCCGATTATGACACATTAGGAAGACCACAGGAAATCACCGGTCAAATGTCTAAGAAAGATCCTCTTTTAAAAAGAGTTATCGTTTATAAACAAACATATCAAGCTACAGATTACTTCAACGAAGACGATGAATTAGTAGCTTTGGATACATCGTATTTTGAAAACAAAGCTGTGAAAAAATATGTGTATTACGAAAAAAATAAAAAAGACAAATTTGTAATCCAATTGCTAATGGATGTTATGAAAGTTGACAAAGACGGTTCTGTTATGCAAAGTATCGCTTATGGTTATAACAAAAAAGGCGAATTGGAAACCCAAATTACATCGGATTACAAATATTATGAAGTTGACAATATATTGTTCAAGTATTATGCTGTGGACAACAATTATAATTTGAACAAAAAATTAATCAAAACAATGGATGTCGAGATGCTCGGCGGAGGATTGAACAGATATTTTGAATTATACAGCTATCAATTGGACAAAGACAATGTTCCTGTGAAAATGTTTTACAAAAACAGCAACGGATTGGCAGATACGGTACGGATTAGGTATATCAAATCGAAATGATAACTTACTTCCCACCAATAGAATCAACAAGGTTGCGCTTTGTCGAACTTTCTGAGAAATATGCAAAGCAGATATTCGAATACGCTTCCGACCCGGAAGTAACCAAATATGTGGTTTGGGATACACATCATAGTATTGACGATACTATGGATTTTCTTAAATGGTCGGAAATACAGAACAATATGCTTTATCATTTTGACTTTGGTTTAGTCACTAAGGACAATGATGAATTTATCGGCACCATAGGCACATCTCATTATTCAGAAAGTGAAAAGAGTATTGATTTTGGCTATGTGCTGAATAAAAAATATTGGGTCAAAGGTTATGCAACTGAATCAGTGATAGCAATCTGCGAATGTATTTTTCAATTGGACGGCATAGAATCATTGTGCGCTTATGTGTTCGAGGGGAATACCGCCTCACGAAAAGTTTTGGAAAAATGCAGTTTCAAATATTGCCGTCAAGCGGATTGCCTTTCGCTCTCAAAGCCGAATAAACGAATAACTATGCGATACGAACTGAGAAAATCCGATTATTTAGCTACAAACGATTAAGCGGTTAGATATGAAATTCATATTACTCGGTTTAGCGATTTCTATGCTTTTGTTTTCTTGTTCTAAAAACATTGAAAATGAATATTTGGAATCGCATAAAGTAATACGCCAAACTATATCAATGGGTTCCGTTGTAGAAATTCAAATAATCAACAAAGATACACTCAAAGCCATAGAGGCTATTGGGAAAGCGTTCGATGAACTGTCGAGGATAAGCCATAAATATTCAACATTCACGAACGATAACTATATGTCGGAGATGAACAGCGCAAAAGGTGATTTCACTTTGGATGTGGAAACTTTTTATTTGCTGAAACAATGTGATTTTGCTTACAAAGCAACTGACCGCACATTCGACGCCGCGTTAGGTAACTTGATAAAATTAACCGGTTTCGAAGAAGGCAAACCGCAAATGCCTACCCAAAAACAAATTGACAGCGCGATAGCGATAACCGGATGGAAGCATATCACTTTGAGCGATTCAATGATAATGCGTCGGAGTGCTCCGGTAAAAGTCAATTTTGGCGGATTGGGCGATGGCTATTCGTTGGATCAAGCGGCTAAAGTGATTCTTTCGATGGGCATAGATACATTTCTCATTAATGCCGGTGGTGAAGTTCGAGCTAATGGAAAAACCTGGAATATAGGCATTCAGCATCCGAGAAAACAGAACAAGTACTTAGGGGTATTGCAACTAAAAGATAAAAGTGTATCAACTTCCGGCGATTATGAAAAGTTTTTCGAAAAGGGTGGGAAGCGTTACAGCCATATAATTGATCCGCGGACGGGTAAACCCTGCGACAATTCTCAAGCGGTTACTATTATAGCGAACAAGGGAATCAGAGCCGACGCTTTGGCAACCGGTATTTTCGTTTTGGGTCCGGTTGAAGGAATGAAAGCCATAAAAAAACTGAAAAATGTAGAATGTCTGATAGTTGATATAAACGGCAAAGTAACAATGTCCCTAGGATTTCAAAAGTATTTTAAAAATGTCAAATAGAAGATAAAAACCCATAATCTCATTGACTCATCAGATGACTTCAAGTCATCGGATGAGTTTATAATTCAAGCAATTGCGTCATTCCCAACTTGGGTGGGAATCCATTTCTTCAATCCTGTTACGTCGTTAACAAGCGGGAGCTTAGTAACGAGGTAAAAAAACAGCCTCCACTTTCAAAGCGGAGGCTGTTTGAGATTTTAATTCCCTGACCTATAACGAGTTTCTTTAATTCTCTTCGAATCATATCTTAGCGTGTTGCGTTTTTACAAGAATGAATTTTTCCACCGTCGCTTGTTACTTTCGATATTAACTCATCGTAGTTGTTTGGATTGACACCTTTGCTTTTGATTTTGTCAAAATACATCTTGTCAATTATCACAAGCTTCACATCAATATCGGCAGCCGGTGCGCTCGCATTAGCCGGTTTTGTATTTCTATAGTCGAAGTAAACGTTTCTTTCGTCGTAAGAATACCAGAACTCTGTCGAATAAACTACATTTTGCTCATCCCAAAATACCGATGTTGCCGGAAGCGCTTCCCATCCACCGTATTCGTTCAAGTAATAAGCAATCACAACGCCGTCTTCCGATACGCTTAGTGACCGTGATGTCAGTGTTACTTCCTGATACCATTGAAATTGATATTTGGAATTCAATAACCAATTGTTTGCCCTGAGTGTAACAATATCGGTTTGGATATCCGCATTTCCACCCTCAATCGTAGTTGGGTTCGAAAAATCACAGCTCGACAACATAGATCCTATCACAACCGCCATAAGCAAACTTAGTAATTTAATTTTTTTCATTTTAACCTCTATTAATATTATTTTAATTTCTATATATTCTATATACAGATTATTACGAAAACATCGAGAGATTGTTACGCGGAATTTATTATTCCATATATTTTCTTTTTTTTACATTCCGTCACCATAAAAAAGGCTTTGCATTAAATATAATAATGAACGAAGTGAAAAACCCATCTTTGAAAGAATTTTAAATGATGAATAAGGAGCAAGAGAAACCCACTAACCGGTCATCGAGCGGAGTCGAGATGGAAGGGAAAGAGAAGCATTATCGTCTTTTCCGCGGAAGCGGAAATCCATCTTCCAATCGGGGATAGAGGATGAAAATAAAAATTAGTTGCCACGGCTTTTAAGTCGTGGATATAATGACAACACTGCGCATTCGGCTTTAGCCAAATTCTGTTTGTTTATATTTGGGCTAAAGCCCATTTACACAAGATATTTACGACCCGCGACTTAAAAGCCGTGGCAACACAAGACTTCTTTCTTCCCCTAACCCCCAATTGAAGATGGGTGCTTCACTTCGTTCAGAGTGACGCCTCTACACTTATGTAAAAACTCATCCGCTGACTGGCAGTCTGCGGATGAGTAGCTTTCTTTCTTACAATATTCCCAAATTATGAGCATCCGCTTGTGGAGCCGCAGTCTTCGCAAACAATACAACTTCCATTACGTTTTACTCGCGAACTACCGCATTGCGTACACATTTCGCCGGTATAACCCATACTGACGGCATCTATTTTTTCAAATGATTTTGTTTCTTTTATTTGTTGTTGCATTTCCGCTTCTTCGTCATCTACGAATTGTTTGCCGGCTTCTTTTGCCTCTTTCACTTCTTTATCAATTATATCTCTAGCTGACAATGGTTTCAATGCTTTGCTCGGATCTGTTTTTGTGTGACCGTTATTCGCTGTTGATTCGTCAACAGCTTTAACGTGTATAAAATCAGTTCTGCCCAAATAATCATAGCCCAATGTACGGAAAACGTAATCCAATATTGAAGTCGAATTCTTTATCGCTTCGTGCCCGTCCACAGGACCCGCAGGGTCGAATCTGGTAAATATAAACGTATCTACCAACTCTTCCAGCGGAACGCCGTACTGAATGGCTTTCGAGGTCAGAATAGCAAAGCTGTTCAGCAATGCTCGGAACGAAGCACCTTCTTTGTACATATCAATGAAAATTTCACCCAATGTACCATCTTCATAATCACCCGTTCTCAAAAATACCTTATGTCCCCCGACGTAAGCTTCGCGAACGAATCCTTTTCTTTTCTTAGGTAGTTTATGGCGTACCAACTTGTAATGCGCTCTATCGGCTATAATTTCTTGAACTTCGCGCGGACCTTTTGTTTCGTCCAAGCTATATTCATCGCCCAATAGTACTAACTCGTCCAAACCTTCGATAAGCGATGAGTTCAGCGGTTGTGAAAGTTTCGAGCCGTCACGGTAAATTGAAATAGATTTCAACATCGCCTTCCAAGACTTCAGATGTACTTCCGCTATATCGGAAACTGTTGCTTCGGCGTGCATATTAACCGTTTTCGAAATAGCACCGGTAATAAACGGCTGAGCGGCTGACATCATCCGAACGTGCGCCATATGTGAAATGTATCGTGTACCTCGTTTACCACATTTGCTGGCTGTGTCGAATACCGGCAAATGTTCCTCCTTCAAATTCGGAGCACCCTCTATCATCATCGTTCCGCAAACGTAATCATTCGCTTTTTCGATTTCAGTTTGTGTAAAACCTAATTCCGAAAGCAAATTCAAATTTGGATCGTTCAGTTTGACTTCTGCTATACCTATGCCTTTCAAAAATTCTTCCCCAATTGAATACTTATTGAAGGCAAAGCGAATGTCGAATACATTATCTAACTGCTTTTCAATTTCAGTAATAATTTCGTCGGTGAATCCGCGGGTTCCTAAAGTTTTACGGTTAATAAACGGGCATCCGGTCAAAGTTCCGGCGCCTTTGCTATAGCGAACGATTTCTTCGATTTGCTTATCGGTGTAGCCCAATTTTACTAATGCTCTTTGTACCGATTGGTTCACTATTTTAAAATATCCCCCGCCTGAAAGCTTTTTATATTTCACAATAGCGAAATCCGGTTCGATACCCGTAGTGTCGCAATCCATAACCAATCCAATTGTTCCGGTTGGTGCTAAAACGGATACTTGCGCGTTGCGGAAACCAAATTTCGAACCTAATTCCAAAGTCTCATCCCACACAAATTGAGCGGATTTGAGCAAATAATCGGGTACAAATTTAGGATTTATACCCATTGGACGGACTGTTAAGTCTTCGTATTCCGATGGCTTTGCATTATAAACAGCTCTGCGGTGGTTGCGTATTACGCGAAGCATAGGCTCTTTATTTAATTCAAATTCCGAAAATGCTCCCAACTCTTTCGCCATTTCAGCGGAGGTCTGGTACGCCGCACCGGTCAATAAAGCGGTAATTGCGCCTGTCCAAGCCAAAGCTTCCGGTGAATCGTAAGGTATGCCGTTTATCATAAGCAATGTACCGAGGTTTGCATATCCTATTCCCAAAGTACGGTATTGATAACTGCGCATTGCAACTTCTTTCGATGGGAATTGAGCCATCAAAACCGAAACTTCCAAAACTATAGTCCAAATACGAGCCGCGTGATTGAAATCGTCAACCAAAAAGTTGTCGCTTTCTTTATCATAAAATTTTACTAAATTCAAGCTCGCCAAATTGCAGGCTGTGTCGTCCAAAAACATATATTCACTGCACGGATTACTAGCATTGATACGCCCCGAATTAGGACAGGTATTCCATTCATTGATTGTTGTATCGAACTGCAAGCCCGGGTCGGCGCATTTCCAAGCCGACATATTAATTTTATTCCATAAATCGCGGGCGTGAACTTGACGGTTTATAGTTGGGTCTGTTCTGCCTTTAAGCTCCCAATATTCATCATTCTCCACAGCTTGTAGAAAATCATTAGTTATTCTTATAGAGTTATTCGAATTTTGACCACTAACGGTTACGTAACCTTCACCTTCATAATTGGTTGTGTAAACATCAAAATCAAGCGAAGTAAAGCCTTGAGCTATCAAATCCAATGTTCTTTTAATAACTGAAAAAGGCACACCGCGGTGCAATGCTCGACTCACTAATTTTTTAAGTTCTTTGTTCTTAACCAATTCGCTACCGTTGCTCAATGCTTCTTCCATAATAGCCTGCATAAAGGTAGATTGAATTTTGGAACCCGCTACTAAAGCCGCAACTTTTTCTTCTTCCTTAGCTTTCCATTCGATAAATTCTTCCACATCGGGATGGTCTATGTCAACGATAACCATTTTCGCGGCGCGGCGAGTTGTTCCACCGGATTTAATCGCGCCCGCGGCTCTATCGAATATCTTTAAAAAACTCATCAAGCCCGATGAATTGCCACCACCCGATAGTTTTTCGCCTTTACCACGCAAAGTTGAAAAATTCGATCCTGTACCACTACCATATTTAAAAATACGTGCTTCGCGGATAGCCAAATCGAATATGCCGCCTTCGTTCAATAGATTATCGTCAATATGTTGAATGAAACAAGCGTGCGGTTGCGGACGAGTATATGCATCCTCCGACATTTTCAATTCGCCTGTTTCCGGCTGTACATAAAAATGTCCTTGCTCAGCGCCTGTAATACCATAAACATTACTCAAGCCGGTATTGAACCATTGCGGTGAGTTCGGTGCCGCCATCTGATTCAATAACATATACACAAGTTCATCGTAGTATGCCGCGGCGTCTTCCTCGGTGTCGAAGTATTTATATTTTTCGCCCCACTCCTTCCAAGTGTGTGCTAAACGATGCACAACTTGTCGAACGGAATTTTCAGCGCCTAAAATCGGTTTTCCTTTTTTATCTTTTAAAGGCTTGCCCTCTTCATCCTTAAGAGGTACGCCTACTCTACGAAAGTATTTTTGTGCCAAAATATCGGTTGCCATTTGCGACCAACTTGTAGGCACTTCTACATCTTTCAATTCAAATACAATAGTACCATCAGGATTTTTTATAGATGAATCCCTTTTGGTATATTTGACCATATCATAAGGGGATGTCCCCGTTTTTGTGAATCGTCTTGTTATCTTCATTAGGCAAAATCCCTAATTTATTAAAAATTTCTTGTACAAAACTACACTTTTCAACAATACCGTTTTCCACACACTAAAATTTAAGACCATTTTTACGTGTTTTATATTTCAACAGCAGTTTTCTGGTTTTCCACATAGTTTTCCACATAGCTTTAAGCCAACCCAGCGGATGGCTGCCAGTCATCGGATGAGTTTATAGATTAAGCAATTACGTCATTCTGAACAAAGTGAAGAATCCATCTTAAAAAAAGGGACATTATTATTGTGTAAAATTAGTTGCCACGACTTTTAAGTCGTGGTCAAAGACTGCCCTTAATTGATTGGGCTTTAGCCAAATTGGCAATTGTATTTAAAATTTTAAATCCAATCTTTTGTTTCGTTTTCAATTAATTCCATTTGTTTGATAGTAAATGTTAAAACCTTTACAATGTTTTCAATATTATCAATTTCATCGTGTGTTAATGTTCTGTTTTTTCGCTCTTTAAGGTATTTATCCAATACTTGATAACCGCCAATTTGAAAATTATAAACGTTTTCTGGAACTGTCTTTAGGAATATTTTCTAATATGATTTTGAAAATTTCCAATAAAAAAGTTCCTGTCCCAGTGGCGAAATCCAAAACTGTAACTTTATTGCGGTCTGCAAAACCGTCTGACAGTTTGAATGTATTTATTAATACCTCGTCAATAGCACGAACTTTAAAATTTACTACTTGGGGCGGCGTGTAATAAACGCCTTTTGATTTCCGTAATTTATAATCGTAAGTTGCTAAAAAAGTTTCGTAAAAATAAATATAGGGGTCTGTTTCAATATTTTCGTTGTCTTTTACTTTCTTATTGAAACTCAAATTTTGCTTTAAATCAAACCACTGAATATTATTAATAATTGATAGTGTTTCATCAATAATCCATTTTGTCTCTATGTACTCCGGTAGTTCCAATTCATCAAGGAAATCTAGTAATTCTCTTATCAGCTGAAAGCTTGCCGGGATGTTGTATTTAGTATCTCTTAGAGTTATTCGCTTCCCATTGGCATTTAAACCTGCTAGAAAAAAACCATAAATAAGCATTTGAGCAAAGGCGTCCGAAAATTCAGAAATTGACAATTCTGAGAAAATATTATCTTTAAACACCTTATAAAGTTCCAATAATTTACCTTGCTCGTTTTGCTCGCTTTGTCTTATAAGTTCATCGTTTATAAAAACTTTCAGGTTTTTGCAACGAACAGCCAAAGCAAGTGCTAATTCTTTTGGAAGCGATATATTTTCTGGTGCTTGTGAAAAAAAGTTTGATAAAAGTTTTTCAACTCTTTCAACTTTATCTTTATCTAATTTAAATATTTTATTCTCAATATCCGATAAATAGCACAATGTTTCTCGTTGAATCACTTCTCCCTTAATCCAAACAAATTCGATATAATTTGTAATTAGTAGATTTTGTGATAATTCGCGATATTTCTTAATCTGCTCGGTTTTTAAGATTTTATCAAGATTTTCAGTAATTTTCTTATTTTCAACATACCCAATTATTGAATTATTAGTAAAAATTTTAAAATCAGGGGAACCGTAATTGTCTTTTCGTTTTGGCTCGTGCAAAACATTAATTTTATTTTTATTATTTGCGCAATCATCTGCCAATGCTCTTAAAACTGTTTCAAGGGCAAATCGTTTTGAGTGTTCCGTAATTTCATCAATCGGAATACTTTGTAATTCTTTAATATATTGTTTAAAATCTATCATAACTTTATCTAATTATCTAAAAAAAAACGACCTTACTTATATTCTTTGGTAACTGTTTCATTTATCAACGTATTCTCAATAAATGATATACAAATATACTAAAAATAAACTTAATACGATTTTTATTTATCATATTTTCTCAATAAATATATGAAAGTAGGAGTTCAGTAAGGCGTGTCCCTAAAAGAAAAAATTTCCCATTGTCTAAAATGTTTTATCGGGCAATGATGTGTTTATATGTCGTTTCTTATCTCATAGATTCAATAATTCTTTATTTTTCGACCTTCAAACACCGCTATTAATCGAGAATTATTTATATTTGTATCTTTAATTACAACAAATTTGATAAAAAATGACTAAAGAACAATTAGGCATAGAAATCTATAAAGCCGCATATTTACGCGGCGAATTTCTTTTACGCTCTGGAATCATCAGTAACGAATATTTCGACAAATATCAATTTGAGAGCTCACCGGAACTAATTGAAGAAATTGCCAAGCAGATAAAAACCAATCTACCGGTCGGTTATGATCTATTAGGCGGCTTAGAAATGGGTGGAATCCCCATAGCTACGGCACTTTCACTGATTACCCGCGACAAGGTTATTTTTATTCGCAAAGAAGCAAAGAAATACGGCACCGCTAAATTAGCTGAAGGTACCGATTTCAAAGGCAAAAGAATACTCCTTGTCGAAGATGTGGTTACTTCCGGTGGTCAAATAATAATTTCAGCCGAAGAAATTCGAAAAATGGGTGGAGTTATTACTCACGCCGTTTGCGTGATTGATCGCGAACAAGGCGGTCCTGAAAAACTAAAACAAGCAGGAATTGAACTTATTCCTTTATTCACAATGTCGGAAATAAAAAAATGGATAAAATAGAAAAATTATTAGAAGATAATGTTAAAAATGCCCAAAAGTCGCACGACAGTGAAAATCGAGTACGTGTAGAAAGAGCCCAACAAGCTTATAATAACCCGGAATTCGTTAATAGCCCGGATGGGCGGATAATTCGTCTTATTTCAGAATATCTTTACCCCGAACGCTATTTACGTAAACACGAAATCACGGGTACAATTGTATTTTTCGGTTCAGCACGAGTATTATCGGAAGAAGCATTTTTAATGAAACTTGGTGATTTGAACGATAAATTGGCTTCCGCGAAAGAAAAAAAACGTGACGATATTGGAAAAAAAATAAATAGATTGATGAGCTTACGCCATTTGACCGATATTTACACAGAATCGGTAAAATTATCAGAGATGCTTTCAAATTGGTCATTAACAAGACCGCAGGACAAAAACTATTTCGTTATGACGGGTGGAGGACCGGGTTTGATGGAAGCCGCAAACCGTGGGGCGTATCGCGCGGGTGCTCCTTCGATTGGTCTTAATATCTCGCTCCCATTCGAACAACAGCCCAACCAATACATCTCGCCGGATTTGAATTTCGAATTTCATTACTTCTTTATGCGTAAGTTTTGGTTTATACACAAAGCTAAAGCTATAATAATTTTACCGGGCGGTTTCGGAACTTTGGATGAAATGATGGATATTTTGACCCTTGTTCAAACTACAAAAATTACACGTCCTTTGCCTATTGTTCTTTATAAAAAAGAATTCTGGCAAAAAACAATCAATTTCGATTATTTGATTGAAATGGGAATGTTAGAGCAAGAAGATATAGATATATTCAAATTTTGCGATACCCCCGAAGAAGCTTTCGACTATGTTACTAAATTTTTAGAAAAATGTGAAGCTCCACAAGCACAAGAAGAAATATAATGAACAATAATCCAATCGGCGTATTTGATTCCGGTATAGGCGGCTTAAGCGTCCTAAAGCAATTTGTAAGATTCTTACCTTTTGAGAGCTACATTTATTTGGGCGACACCGCTCGCGTACCCTACGGTAATCGTTCACCCGAAATTGTTCGTCTGTATGCTCGCCAATCAACTGAGTTCTTGCTCGAGAAAAATGTAAAGTTAATCGTTACCGCTTGCAACACAGTTTCAGCAGTAGCGTGGGACGAAGTACGTAAAACCGCCGGCGACATACCTGTGATAGATATGATTTCTCCTGCCGCAAGCGCCGCCCTGCGTGCTACGGTAAATAAAAGAATAGGTGTAATAGGAACACGCGCGACGGTTGCAAGTGGCGCTTATGAGAAACAAATTCTCGAGTTCTGCAATAATGATATGAGTACTGAAGTTTTCACGAAGGCGTGCCCGTTGCTGGTGCCTTTTGTTGAAGAAGGTATGGCGTTACACCCGGCGGTAAAATTAGTCGCCGAAGAATACCTACAAACGTTAATCGAAAAAAATGTGGACACACTCGTAATGGGTTGCACTCATTATCCGTTATTGGTTCCGATGATTCGAGAAATTATGCCAAACATCAGCTTGATTGACACAGGTGAACACGCTTCCGTTACCGCTTTAAGATTATTGGCGGAACGCGGCGATTTGGTTGACGAACGCAACAGCTTTATGGAAAAACCAAAAGTAGAGTTTTATATTACCGATTTACCGGCATTGTTTTACGAAAACGCTGCCGCATTTTTGGGCTTTGAAATAGACAAGCCAAATATTATCCAATTAGATAGATAAAGAATAGCAATGAATATAGATCAGATGTATATATACGGAAGAAATCCGGTTTACGAATCCTTAAACGCGGGCGATAACATAGAGAAAGTCTATTTAGCGCACAATGCTCAAGGACCGATAATAGACAAAATTTATGCCGCCGCAAAGAGAAATAAAATTCCCGTTACGGTTTACGATGGCCGCAAATTTGCATTTTTAGAGCGCGATTATTTGCCGAAGGATCAGAAATCGCAGGGCGTTATGGCTCTTCGCTGTTTGATAGAAGAAGTTCTATTGGAAGATTTTTTAGAAAATATCGAGATGAAGAACAATCCTGTTGTCGCAATCTTGGACGGAATAACCGACCCACATAATTTCGGAGCTATTTCTCGTTCGGCTGAATGTGCGGGCTTCGCGGCGATTATCAAACCGCTTCGCAATTCAGCAATTGTTACCCCCACCGCAATAAAAACTTCCGCCGGGGCTTTGGAAAACATTCCCGTTATTACAGTTGGCAATTTAGCCCAAACGATAGATAAGCTCAAAGACGCCGGTTTTTGGATTGTTGGTGCTACAATGGAAGCAGATCATAACTATTTCGATACCAACATTTATGACCGCCCGATTGCTGTAATTATCGGCAGTGAAGGCGAAGGTATGCACTCAAGTATCAGAAAGAATTGCGATTATCTTATTAAAATACCGATGATGGGAAAAACCGAATCTTTAAACGCCTCAGTTTCCGCAGGAATCATATTTTTTGAGATATTGAGACAAAGAGAAACCCCCTAACCCCATTGGAACAATGGGGAATAAGAAAGAAATAGAATATGAGTTGGCATTCCCGAGACATCGGGAATCCATCTTCAAACAATTTACCTCGTTACCAAGCTCCCGCTTGGTAACGTTTTTTATCCCGTCAGGGATGAAATGTTTATAAAAATAAATACCGAATTGTGGCTGTGAAGTGCCGTAGGTACAGAATATGTGGCAAATCCTCTAAACCTGAAATCTTTGGGTCTTAATTCAGAGACCGATACGCTTTAAGGCTTTCCAAACAAAGCATTTTCTTTCTTTGCATTTTCAATTAATCTAACCCGCTTAAATCTATCCCCATCGAACCAAACATCCAAAGTGTCTTTTGATATATGTATATTTGTCAATTTCAATTCGGAGATGAATTTGCCGTTGAGCCAACGGTTAGTTATGGCATAGTCAATACCGGAGAATTTTCCTGAGAAATCTTCATTCACCAATATCGATCGGCTCTGCGCTTTCCAAGGCATAAACCTTCCGTTTGTTAACTTAATGGCTTGTTCCAAATTTGATGGACTATCGATAGTAAAAGTTGAATTTGTGTAAATTTCGCTTCTTACAGGTGCATCGGTATCGAACGATTTAGTATGAGCATAATAATGAAATGCTTCGCCGTTACCCGATTTCAATAGGTTTATTCTGTTGTATTTATCGGGTAAACCCCAAATCCGTATTGCTTTATATTTACCAAAATTGAGCGGTTGGCTGGTTTTCAAAATTTGGTTGCATTTATTTGAAGCCGCCACCCATTTAGTACCTTCAGAATGGATATAAATTGACGATGTAATTACTATTAATGCTATTGCTATGATATATGCAATATTATACCACTTCTTGCGGAAAAAGATTAATGAGCCTAATGAAATCGCTATCCCGGCGGATGACGCGTAGCTGTTCCAGCGGTTTAGTTCCGTGAGTGCCGGTGCAATTAGAATAAGATAAATGATTATTCCGCTGAAAAAGAGTTTTTTTGTTTCGGGGGTGGACTTGATTAGGTTTATTACCATCACAACGAAGAAAACCGCAATTCCTACTGCCAAAATTATGGGCTCCGCATTGCCGGCTTTCAATTTAAAAACGAGAGATTCCAGATATTCAGGTGGAAAAAAGAGCAAAGCCGGGTATATGCAGAAATTCTTCAGCAAATCCATCGCAGTAAAATCGGCGAAATTCACTGAATTGAATGGGGACCCTGCAAATAAAAAATGCCTGACAAATAAACTCAAAGATATAATCAGCAAGCCGCCCAAAACAGCAATTAATGATGTCCTCAGCCACCTTCTATCACGATTGAATATCAAAAACACCAGAGGTAATACTGCTCCGGCATAAGCCAATTCTTTACTCCAAATAGCGAACAAAAAACTGATACACGCTAAAATGAAATATATAGGCTTGGATTTTTCTTGACCTAAATATATTAAAAACAAGGCACCAAATAAAAATAAAGTCAAAAGCAAATCTGTTCGACCTGGAAGCCACGCGACCGATAAAATATGTCCCGGAAGCGTTATAAATATTAATGAACTCGAATATGCGATTATTTTATTTTTACTGATTTGGTTCGTTAAATAGAACAATACGAATGCGGCGCCAGCATTGAAAATAATATTTTCCAAATGAAAAAACACAGGATTAAAACCGTGAATATAATACGTTAGCGCATTTATAGTTTGTGTAACCGGTCTCCAATACACGCCGTAAGGCATTACAAACGAGGCGAAACATTGGATAAGGTTTTTTGGACTTTGCCAAAGGATATCCAAGAAATCTTCATTCAAAAAATTGACAAACAGATAAGGAGCATAAATCACGAAACCAAATACTTTTATCAGTAAAACGGTCGCAGAAATAAGAAGCAATTTGACTTGCTTTGTATTCATCTTAATCTCGGATTATTGCAAGTTTTCCGACTCCCGATGCGGCAGAATCACCCGATTTTGCGACTATCAGATACACACCCGGCGCAACCTCTTTACCGTTCTCGTCTTTACCATCCCAAACGAACTTTCGGCTTTCGGTATTGAATACTCTTACCAAAGCACCGCTGATTGTTAAAATTCTGACTTCGGAAACCGAGCCCAATCCGTCAATCGCGATTTCGGTATCTTTGTTGAGGTTAAATGGCTGCGGGTAACAAGTTATGCTATATTCTTCCAACGGCTTAATTGATAGTGTATTGGCTGTGAATAAACCGTTTTGCGTTCCCAAGAATATTTCACCGGTTAGTTCATTTAATTCGATTGCTTTTACATCGTCGGTTGAAAGCGGCGAGTTTTCCATCGTTATATGCGCTAAAACCTTATTACCATTTTCATCAATTACCCAAACGCCTTTTGTTGTAGCCACCCATTTTCTATTTTGGGGGTCTATTAAAATATCATTTATCGGCTGACCTTGCAAAATTGGTACTGTACGGATAATTGGTTCAGATTTGTAAAAAAGGAAATTCAAATTGGCTATAGCAACCAAACCGGCAGGAGTACCCACCCACAAAATTTTATTATAGTCGTAAGCAAGCGAAGAATGTTCGTTGCTCAAGAGCTCATCATATTCGGAAAAAGTTAAAATCCCTGTCTTGTCATCAGCCTGATTTTCTGGGGTATCGTTATCGTTATAATAAATTAAACCTTTTCCGTTACCGGGGTTTCCACCTATCCATTTTGTTCCAAAGCCGTCAATCGCCAAAGTAAGAACACCTCTCGATGTGGGCTCATATTTGTTTATCATACCATAAGAAGTGCCATCGTCCTGAATACCCACCAAAATCGGACCCTCGGTTTCTTCACCGCGATTAACTGTCCACGATGTGCCGTTTACATCGAACGCGGTTTCTCCGGCAATCACAAAAGTATCTCTATAGGCTCTAAATGCTGAATTTGTTTCGTCATATAATTTGAATCGCCATTTGTTGTTTATCTTATCGACAACAAACAAGCCATTACCGTAATTACTCGCATATACTTTCCCATTGGGGTGGCAGGCTATTTTAAAGAAGCTGTTGCTTTTCAATTCAGGGTATTTTTCTGCTGTAAATATATCCCAATTTTGTCCATCGAAGCGCATAAATCCTTTACCTACGCCAACGTCAAATTGATCAGCCGCTATCCAGACACTTCCGTCTTTGTTCGTTTTGATATCCATAAATGAATTAGTGGTTGGAGTATTCGGGGTGATTCTTTTATATGGGGTCTCATCCACACTGGTTGGAAAATTATAAATCTGAACCCCATTTTCTTTAAGCATCACAGCCAATCGCTCAACCCCATTAACTTCGATTTTTTTTATTCCATTGATACGTATGTCTTTCGGCAAAGTACTCAATACAATATCATTTACCACAACTCTAAATTGTGTGCAATAAGCAAGTTTATTATTAAAATTCGCCATACACAACACCGTTTCCCAATCATCCACTTGAAGAACTTTTTCGGTGGTATCGCCCTTGACTTTGTAAATAACTTTTCCGGCGGATGCGTAAACATCGCCGTTTAGCTCCAATATATCACTAATGACTTTTTCGGAAAAACCATTTTTGGTTTTATAATTAGTCCACGATTCCGGGTTTGTTAAAAAAGAATTAATATCGGCAACCGCAATCCCTTCTTTTGTAGCCAACCAAATTTTATTATTTATTATACGAACTCTGTTAACTTCCGTATTCAATTGGAAAGTTCCAAGACGCACTACATTTTCTATAAACACTTTATTTCCAATATCGAAAACAGCTAAACCAAAACCACCGCCTACATAAGCCTTGCCGTTACTAAAAGCGATGTCGTTAATTCTTTTATTAGGGAAATTATCCGCACGGTAAATATCGGTGATATGCGTCCAATTACCGTTTTCGTCGTATATATCGAGCCAACCTTGGTTCTGACCGATGAATATATACTTTTTATCCGGCAAACATTCCGTTGTCGTAACATTAATACTCATCATTGCTGAAATATTACGGTATTCTTGGATACGTTCTGTTTCGGGGTTCCAACTGAAGACACCGCCGGTAGTTCCCGCCCATATATTTCCATCCCAATCAGTGGTTATGGAAGTTGGGGTTAAAAGCGAGGAATAACATTTCCAATTTTCCAAACGGATATCATCTGCTTTAAGGCTTGTTATAGAAAGCAGTAACAATAGAAGTGCAAAATTTAGCTTGTTCATAATTGATGTTTAATTAGTTTTTGATATTGTAAATTACAAAAATAGAAAATAAAATTATATAGTAGAGCGTCCCTAACGATTTAAAATTTTCTTGACGTATCAATGAGAAAAATATTAATATTAATTTTTATACTTACAGCACCGGTACTTTTATTTTCTAAGCCGGGTGTTTTCGAACGCCTCGCGAAGAATTATAAAAACGCAAAAAGTATCGCTGTTGAATTTAAAAATGAAGACGATTCAATGACCGGCTCCTTGACAGCCGACAAATCCGGCAAATACATTATTAAAACCAAATCGAGAACTATTTGCTCCGACAGAAAAAGCATTTGGAATTATTCAAAAGACGACAACAAAGTAATTATTAGCAGTTACGAGGAATCCGCCGATATCTCTATCGAAAATGTATTCTTCGATTTTGCTGAAAACTATTTTCAAAAATCTGAAACCAAAGATGGCACTATAACGATTTTATACCTTACCCCTAAGAAAAAATCAGGTTCCGCCGGCGATGTGAAGTTATATGTGTCTGATTCAAATTTGCAAATAACCAGAATAGCATTCATCACAAATTATGGTGAAGATAATTGGAAAATTCTGAAAATCACCAAAAACGCCAAAATTCCCAACGGTACTTTTGATTACAAACCGGCAAATGATGTTCAGGTTATTGATTTAAGATAAGAACTAAGTTTTTTATCGTTCTATAGCTCACGCCGTACTTCTCGTTACCAAACTCCCACTTGGTAACGTTCTATAAAATCGGGTAAGGGCGGCATAAGAAATCTGAACGCTATCTTTAAAAAAAAACTTATTACCTTATTGTTTCATCAACCCCACGCTTAAGAGTGGGGGTTGATTGCTAAAACTAAGGTTGATAGGAGAAATAAAATTTTTCAGATTCTTCGCATATCTCGTACCTAAAGACACGTCTTAGCCACCATACAGTTTTTTTCTATAAACATATCATCCCTAACGGGATGGTCTTCTTTCCATTTATAATTTATAATTGTTTTCTAGCCTCTTCACTTCGTTCAGTATGACCGCCCACCCAAATATAAAAACTCATCCGATGACTGCCAGTCAGCGGATGAGTAAAAATGCTAAACCTTCCGAAGGTTATTAATAATATAGCCTTACTTTACTTTTCTTTCAATACCCAGCATAACAATATATAATCCTATTATAGCAACTGCCAACCCCGAATATTTCACAAATTTTCCAAAATCGGGTCCAACCAATTGAAATCCGACTCTAAAAGCAAAAACTCCTGTTAAAGCAACAACAGTTCCTATTATCCAGAACTTAATCTTCGGTTTCTGCAAAATTTGTTTTATACTTATCATTTCATTAATGGCACTAAAATTACGTAAATTGCGGCAATTATAGCCGATGTTATTACACCGCTTACATTTGCCCCTAGTGCCCACGGCATTATCAAAGAATCAGGATTAACTTCGGAAACGGATTTTTGAGCAACTTTAGCAGTCGTCGGAACACAGCTTACAGCGGCAATACCGATTGTAGGATTGAACTTACCTTTTGTAAAGAAAAACATAAGATAACCACCCCAAATACCGCCCATACCTGAAAGTATCAAAGCCAGTATTCCAAGTAATAATAATGGTAGAATAACCGGCGATAAAATTGTACTTGCTTCGCAAAGAACACCTAACAACAAGCCTAAAAAGAATGTTGCACCGTATAATATCGGTCCGCCAATTAAATCGATAAAGTGCTTTAATCCGGATTCTCTAATTGCAACACCAACGAATAAGGATAAGAACAAAGGTGCGGCAACCGGAAACAGAAGACATAAAATAGCACAAGCGATAACTACAAATGCGGTTTTTTCACCTGAACTAATGTGTACCATACCGGTATTTGCCATTTTTATTGCTCGTAGCTTTGCCGGTATCATAAGTTTAATTAAGTACGGATAACCACCGTAAGTCAATCCAAGGTATAAATATGCAACTACAGTAATAGGTACAAACAAATTTTTCGCAAGTATTAAAGATGTGTATAATACCATTGGACCGTCCGCACCACCTACCATTGCGATAGAAGCGGCGGCATTTGGATGTAATCCGAGGGCAATCGCAATCGGGAATACCATAATTGTTCCGAATTCAGCGCATAATGCTAAGAACATACTAATAAATGGTCTTGCCAAAAGATAACTAACATCGAGCAAGATACCAATACCCATAAATACGAGGCAAGCTATCAAGCCATTAGAAAAGGTAAATGTATAGATAGGTTGAAGAAAATCAACCTGCAGAATATACATAAGATTGTGAGGATCTTGCACTAAGGGTGCAAGAAATATCGTACCTTGAGCTTTCTGACCGACTGCCATAGATTTTTCAAATACAGCCGATGCGGTAACAGGGTCAAGAAAAAGTACTCCGGCGTTTATTGCTATCATTCCTAAACCCATTGGTATCATAAGCAATGGTTCTAAGATTTCTTTTTTTCCTAAGTAAATGAGAAGCATTCCCAAAAGTATTAATCCGATACGTCCAAACACTATATTCGATGGTGATTGCATCATAGTGGATATACCTTGGAAAAGGTCCATTATGTTAAAATTTATCATTTCCCTGCCTTCATATTTTTAAGTGGACGCTTTTTATTAATATGCATAACAAGCATCATAAGTTTTATTATACCTGCTACAAAGAACGATATCACTATCGCAAACAGATATACAATCAATGCAAAAGACCATGGAGAAGTCATATCTCTTTTTTCCTAAAATATTATTCGAAAGTTAATAATGCTTGACCCAATTCAACTTGTTCACCAACTTTAGCTTCAATTGATTTTATAACAGCGTTAATTGGTGAGTTAACATTGGTTTTCATTTTCATAACTTCTAAAGACACGCACAATTGACCGGCAACTACGCTGTCGCCCGGTTTAACCAATATCTCTACAACCACTCCATTCATAGGCGCTTCAAGTTCTTGAGTTGCATCGGCGTTGCTAACTACTTGTTTTTGGGGTGCCGGTCTGTGAGAAGCTTCTGCAGAAATAGTAGGAGTAGGGGCAGCAACATAACCTGTTTGGAAGTTTGGAATTGAATTCTCGTCATCTTGGAGAACTTCTACGTCAACGATATATTTTTTACCATTAACTGAAATTTGTAATTTTTTCATAATTTTATCTATTTATAGTTACTGAATGATTTCCCATTGCATCGAGCCTGCCCGATTGTGACCAAGCGCTTTCATTTGGAGAAGAAATTGATTTGATTTTTGTTACACGAACATTAGTACCGAGTGCTTCATTTGCCGCGGCCGAAATAACCGCGATTAATTCATCATCCGAATCTTCACTGGTTGGAATTTGATTGACAAGCGGTTGATTTGCTTGTTCTGCTGGTTTGCCATATATTTTATCATAATACCTACTACCAAAAAATCGGAATCCGATTGTAAGAACTACTATAATTGCACTGAATATTAAAACACCAATCACAACATATCTCCTTAATTTATAATGGAATCAAACCGTGTTTTTTCATCGGTCTGAGTTCGCGTTTATTTTTTAATGATTCCAAAGCTATTGAAATATATTTACGAGTTTCTTTTGGTTCTATAACCGAATCAACCATCCCGACATTTGCCGCAGGATATGGACTTGCAAACTCTTGTCTATATTGCTCGATTAATTCTCTCCGTTTTTGCCCCGGATTATCTGAATTTTTGATTTCCTCTTTAAACAAAACCGATACCGCGCCTTCGCCACCCATTACAGCTATTTCAGCAGTTGGCCAAGCGGCTACTCTATCAGCGCCTAAGCTTTTCGCGCTCATTGCCAAATACGCTCCACCATAAGCTTTGCGGACAACTATAGTGATTTTCGGTACAGTAGTAGCCGAAAAAGAGAACAGCATTTTAGCGCCGTGACGAATAATACCACCGAATTCTTGGTCAACACCCGGTAAAAACCCAGGTACGTCAACAAACGTAATTATCGGAATATTGAATGCGTTGCAAAATCTAATAAAGCGAGAAGATTTGTCGGACGCATCTATATCAATTGCTCCGAATTTTTCCATCGGCTGATTTGCAACAACACCAACAACATTGCCGTTTATTCTTGCTAATGCGACTATGATATTCTTTGCAAAGTGCGATTGAATCTCCATAATAGAACCTTCATCAAAAACTCTGTTAAGAATTTGATTCATATCATAAGGCTCGCGGTGGTCATCCGGCAGAAGTAAATTCAATGAGTCGTCTTCAGTAAGCAATAATTCATTGTTACCTGTATAAGGAGGTAATTCTGTGTTATTCTGTGGTAAATACGACAGCAAGCGATGACAGATTTTTATAGCATCAGCGTCATTGCGTGCAATAAAATGTACGTTGCCGGCAAAAGCCGCCTGCGACATAGCACCGCCCAATTCTTCATCACTGATTATTTCGCCGGTAGCTTCGCGAATTACTTGCGAGCCTGCAATAAAGAGTTTCCCGACTTTATTAACCATTATTATAAAATCCATCAGTGCGGGCGAATATGCCGCACCTCCGGCGCAAGGACCAGCTATAATAGCTATTTGAGGTACAACGCCCGATAATAACGTATTGTTATAAAAGATATGCCCGTAACCGCGCAATGCTTGTACACCTTCTTGAATTCTCGCTCCACCGCTATCGTTTATAGCGATATACGGCGCACCGTCCTTCAAGGCTTTTTGCATAACTTCAACAATTTTCTCAGCGTGATTTTCACCAACACTGCCACCCATTACCGTAAAATCTTGAGACGACACAAAAGTTAATCGTCCATTAACAGTCCCGATTCCGGTAACAACACCGTCCGACGGAACCTTTCTATCTATCATCCAGAGGTTTTTACTGGAATGTGAGATAAATTTGAATATCTCATCGTATATACCATTGTCGAAAATTAGATTAAGACGCTCATAAGCAGTCAATTTCCCTTTTTTGTGCTGTTGTTGAATGGCTTCTAAACCGCCAGCGAGCAATGATTCTTTATTCTTTTGACGTAAAATTTCAATTTTAGCTTTTACAGTCATATCACTTTTCAATTTATGTAACATTCTTATATTACAAAATTAATAAATATTCACAAAAGATGTTCTTGATTATGAAAATAAATTAATATAATTAATTTTTGATGAATCAAATCAAAAAGGTCCTAAGTCGGAAGATTTACAGCACTCATTATCACGCTTTATATCATAATAATAACTGAATTATGCCATACCAGAAAGACGAAAACAATAGTAAATTTGGGGTCATATTGCATTAAAACCCCTAATGTTTTTCAATCATTCCAACCAAAATGATAGAATTTATAGTATTTAAATCAATAACAATGTGCAACAATATGTACACATCTTGGTTGCATCTACTAAATTGTAACAAATAAACCCTATTTCAAACTTTGAAATAGGGTTTATTATTAATAGTTCTAGGACAGTTATACTAACTTAAGAACGCAATCAATACACCAGCGGCAACGGCAGAACCGATTACACCAGACACATTACTAGCCATAGCATATTGTAATATATGATTTGTTTTGTCGTATTTCAACGCTAATTCATTCGCAACCCTTGAGGACATAGGCACAGCACTTAAACCGGTACCTCCAACCAATGGATTGATTTTCTTTTTGCTGAATACATTTACTATCTTCACCATTCCTATACCACCTGCAACAGAAAAACAGAATGCGAAAAATCCACCAACCAAAATCATAATTGTATCGAATTTCAAGAATGTTTCCGCAGTCATAGTTGCACCCACAGTCAAACCTAAAAATATAGTTGCTGTGTTTAGGATAGGTCCTGAAGCGGCGGATGCCAATCTTTCAGTAATAGTACCACATTCTTTTATCAGATTACCAAACAACAGCATACCAATTAACGGGACTGATGCGGGAACGACAATCGCTGTAGCGGTTCCCAAAACGATAGGAAATATGATTTTTACAGCTTTTATGTTTTTAATAGGAGTTTTAGGAGGGAATAACCTATCCTGTTCTTTCATATTTATCAAGAATTCCTTCTTTGTCATTGTTAATTTAGCAACCAGTGGAATGATAATTGGAACCAATGCCATATAGGAATATGCGGCTACGGCGATAGGACCTAATAGATGAGGCGCTAACTTAATAGTTGTGTAAATTGCGGTTGGACCATCAGCACCGCCGATAATACCCAATGATGCCGCTTCTTTTGGAGTAAATCCAACAGCTATTGCACCAAATATAACCAAAAAGATACCTATTTGAGCGGCCGCTCCGAATAGAGCTAATCTTAGATTCCTAAGCATAGGACCGAAATCTATTAATGCGCCAATACCCATAAATATTATAGGTGGAATTAAACCTGTTTTGATTAATCCATAATAAAGTAGATTCATTACACCGTGTTGCCGACCGATTTCCAAAATATCCATATATTTGTGGTTTGCAATATCGGACATTACCATATCACCCGGAACAATTCCCATACCTCCACCCGGAAAATTGGCAATCAACATACCAAAAGCAATAGGTACAAGCAGTAAGGGCTCGAACTCTTTTTTTATTCCTAAATATAATAAAACAAACGCAATAAACCACATTAAAACAGTACCGAAATTTATCTGCGAAAAAGCAGTCATATTATATACATTATTTAAAATACTTTCCATTTTATAAGCCTTACCTTAATTTAACCAAAACTGCATCTTCTTGTATTTCATCGCCGTTGTTGTAACATATTTCCGCAATAGTCCCCTCAACGTGAGAACTGATTGCATTAAATGTTTTCATAGATTCTATATATCCTATCACATCCCCAACTAAGATTTTGTTACCAACCTTAATAGCAGTTTCCGATGAATCCTTTGTGAAATAGAATTTCCCTTCCAGAGGTGCTTCTATAGGTATGTAATTACTCGTGATATCTTCACGCTTTTTAGTTGGGCTGACAGTTTGAGCGGTATTTGTATTAGTATCGTAAGAAACCGAGACCGCAAAAAGTTCGCCATTTACATCAATAGTCATACTTGTCGGCTTGAAATCAGTTGAGGTTTTGCTTTCCAAAGCAATGGTTTTACTTGCGCAAGAGTCTTTTTTCCTTGCTTCCAAATCGGCAATAAATTCTTTTTTCGCAATGCCGGATTTATATGCTCTAAATTGCTCAGGGTGCATAGCCAATTCTAATAACTCTTCGTTATCGCGACCCAGATCCCAGCCGTTTTCCAACATTTCCGTTTGGTAAACAGAAAGCATATCGGGGTATAAATCTTGAGGATTACCATCATAAAATTCTTTTTTATTTTCTTTTGCCAATTCAATAATTTCAGGAGCTACAGCACCCGGCAATTTTCCAGTTTTACCGCCTATCATATCCCAAATATTGTCGGCTATCATACTCCAGCGCGGTTGACCTTTTGTCATTTGAATTACATTCATCATTGCAAGATTTTTCACGTATTGACTGAAAGGAGTTACCAATGGTGGATATCCAACCTTTGGCCATACATATTTTACTTCGTCGAAGAGCTTAATCAATAAATCGTCTTCGGTAAGTTTAGGTTTTCCTTTCTTTTCGAGCCATTTGTTCAGGCTTTTCAAGTTCTGTTGTAAATCGTCCATCAGGCTTCCCATCATTCCGCCCGGCAAACCGGGTTCTATTAAGAGTGCACTCATTTGACGATTTCTCGGGTTAATGAAATACCCAAGGAAATCTTCCATAAACTGCATACACATTGTGCGTACAGCCATATAGGCATCCATATTAATTTCTGGAACTATAAAGCCATCATCTTTGAGCATCGCTTGAACTGTCAGTAAATCAACGTGTCCCGAACCCCAAGCTAATGGCTCCATTCCGACATCAATATAGTCCGCTCCGCCGCGTGCGGCTTCTAAAATGGAAGCAGAAGCAAAACCCGGACCTGCGTGGTTATGGTATTGAATTGGAATATTTGGATGCATTTCTTTGATTTTTTTAATTATGTTCCCAATTGTTGTTGGACGACCAATACCGGACATATCTTTCAAACAAATTTCATCTGCACCATACCCAACGCATTCATCAGCTAATTTTACAAAGTAATCCACTGTATGAACAGGAGATACAGTAATTGATAAAGCCGCCTGCGCAATCATACCGGCAGATTTAGCAAAGATGATTGAATCTTTCAAATTGCGAATATCATTTAATCCGCAAAAAGAACGGGCTATATCTGTTCCTTGGCTTTTTTTGACCTTGAACATTAATTTACGGACATCCGCCGGGACAGGACTCATACGAATCCCATTTAATGCGCGGTCTAACATCTGGGTTTGAATACCGGCCGCTTTAAAAGGTTTAGTCCACTCTCTAACGGAATCGTTAGGGTTTTCTCCGAATAATAAGCTTATTTGCTCGAAACCACCACCATTGGTTTCAACTCTTGCGAAACATCCCATACGGACAATTTCCGGCGCTATCTTACGTAATTGGTCAACACGCGGAACATATTTTCCAGCGGATTGCCACATATCACGGAAGACAAGACAAAATTTTATTTCTCGTTTTTCCATATCTATCTTCTTAATTTGTTATAATCTTTCAATTTTGGCTACTTTTGCTTCGCCTTTTGAAGCAACATTTACTGCGGCGGTTATTGCTGTTAATTTGTTATTGTTTAATACGCCGGGTTTGGATTCCGAGGACGCTACAATACCTTCTGGAGCAAAACGATTAACAACTAATTTGGTTACGTGCCCAACTCCCACTACAAGGAAAAGCACTAACCATACTGTTATAATTCCTACTACCAATAATTCAAATGCGATATCAATTGGTTGCATTTTTCAAATTCCTTTTTTAATAATGTACAAATTTGCCCATACTAAATTAATTAATTTATTTTAATAATTAACATTTTTTCATAATGATTTTCCAAAAAAAGTGTATTTTTATGTTTTTAATAATTGATATTCCAAATAATGGTGTAAAATGAAAACTTATTTGTTCCCGATGACAATTCTAATGCTCTTTATTATCAATAACATCGCATTTTCCGAGCCGTCAAAGCCCGAGTTGTACGTTCCGCAACCCTTCGATGTCATAAAATATGATGTAAAACTCGATTTAACCGCTTATCCTTTATCCGATGTTAAAGGTCTTTCAACAATTAATCTACGTTGGGTGGACACAACAAATGACCCAGCGTTTTACTTTCATACAAAAGGAATAAAACCCGACTCGGTATATTATAATGGTAAAAAAGCAATTTACTTTATGTCAACAAATCCCGATGACATTCTAAATCCCTATTATATGGTGCCACCATTGGGTGATATGATTGGCGAAGACACTATTAAAGTGTATTACTCCGGAACTATGACCAACGAGGGAGGTTCGTTTCCCTGGGGTGGTGTGAGTAACGATAATAACATCCTATATAATTTGGGTGTCGGTATGATGAATAAAGAAGTATCAGCCGCGCGCTATTGGTTCCCCTGCTACGACCACCCTTCTGACAAAGCATTGTTCCACGGAACTTTCGTTGTGCCTGCCGGAAAGGTATTAGTTTCTAACGGCAATTTAGTCAAATTCTCTCAACCCGATAATGGAACGGATGTTTATGAATGGGAAACCATTGAGCCTGCGGCTACATATCTATTAAATTTAGCTTTGGGGGATTTCTTGAAAACCTCGTTCCCAATTCGCAATGGTTTAAATGCAGACATATATTCAAAACCTGCCGATACTACGAAAGTTAAGTCAGTTTTTAAAAATATCGCCGAAATCACAGAATACGGCGAAAACACATTTGGAACCTATCCCTTTGAAAAAGTTGGTTATGTAATAACCGAAAAAGGCTCAATGGAACACCAAACAATGATTAACTACGCTCAATCCGTTTTCAATGAGGCTTATGCTAAAGGCGACGGTTACGACCCAACACTGATTCACGAGTTAATGCACCAATGGTTTGGAAATTGCGTTTCTGTAAAAGACTTCCGCGATGCTTGGCTGAGCGAATCTTTCGCGGAATTCTCCGAATTGCGTTTCAACGAATATCATATCAGCGAAAAATACTATTTTAAGAAAGTTACCGACGAAGGCTTCCAATATATTTACGGCACATCCTCGAACGAAAAGAAAAATCCACTTTATGGCTACGACCGCAAGGTTGTCGGCAACTATCCACGCACAATATATAATAAAGGCGCTGTTGTTTTAGCTGTACTCCGCCAAGAATTAGGAAAGGACGTTTTCGATCCGATGCTAAAAGAATACATAAATACCTATAAATACAAAAACATATCTACAGCGGAATTTATTGCTTTTGTAAATGATTATACCAAATCGGACTATAACTGGTTCTTCAATCAATGGGTTTACGAAAGGCTGTACCCAAACATCTCCGTTATCGTAAACAAGGAGTATTTCGAGCCGATTGGAATGGAAATAGCCACAAAGGTTACCATAATCCAAGCAAACGCCGATTCACCGGTTTTCAAGCACCTTCCTGTTGAAATAACCTTCGAAAATAAAGATGGCTCCAAAAGAACAATCGTTACATACACCAGCGAGAAGGAAATCGAATTTGATGTGTCCGGCTTCATAATGCCTGTAAAAGCAATCTCCGTTAATACAGGCGAAAAATCTGTTTCTTTACTTCGTTGCTCAGAGCAAAAAATCGTCGGAGTGAACGATGAAGTCAGCGTTCAGCCGTTAGTAATTTATCCAAATATCACCGAAAAAGGAAACCAAATAGGCCTTGTCTATAATTCCGATATTTTGGCTAATACTGAAATTGAGGTTTATAACACTTTAGGTATGAAACTTCAATCTATATCGGTTTCTACAAATATCGGCGATAATGCATATCAATTGCAAACCGAGGCTCTATCGTCGGGTAAATATATTGTTGTTATAAACGCTAACAATAAAACCGCTTTGGGCAGTTTTATTATAAAGTAAGAATAATTAATTCTTTATCAATCAAGGATGTTTGACCACCAAGCGAGGTGGAACAAACATCCTTGTTTGTTTTATAATTTATCTCGTTACCAAGCTCCCCCTTGGTAACGTTCTACTCTGCCAACCCACCCGCTGACTGCCAGTCATCGGATGAGTAAAAACTGACCCTCCGAAGATTTAGGATAAAATAATTATTATTGTGAAATATTCACCAGATTTAATTAAGTATATATATATATATAACCGGACAAAAATATCTTTTATTAGGCAAACAAAAATATGTAAAATATAATTAATTAAATATTTTTTTATTTGGGAAATATTTTTTTATTTTAAATAAATTAATCAAACAAGAATCGTGTTTGTTTAAAAAAGTTAATATTTATTGTGTTTTTATACGTTGGTTGATTTATGAAAATTCAAATAGAACTAAATGAGAAAAAGAACAAAACCCAAGATATTGTTCACGAGGCTTAATAATTCATTTATTAAGTCCGGTTTAAAATAATCAATAAAATCAAATAATAATCCCAGTGTGTTTTATATAAAATAAAAGACGAATTAACCCTTGGGTTAACCCGCCTCCGCTTGCCCAAATAGGCAATTGTGCGTCAGTAATCGTTAAACGCTTAAATTTCTTCGATTACTGACAAGGGTTAGACGTAGTTCTTTGTTTAATATTTAAAAATACACACATTACGCATAAATGATTAGTGAGGTGTATTAT
>JBBRAO010000035.1:0-32113 GCA_038206725.1 Kapaibacterium sp. (SeqCode) | reverse complement strand
CTGAAGTGTGGGGTTGATGAGTCACGAATTTCCTCCTTTTGTTAAAGTTTCACAAATATTAATTTGTTTTTACAATTAATTTCCGTTTCTAAAATAATAAAACAAAGTCGAAGATTTTGCTTTATTAAAATAAATTAATTTTATGGGAGGTATGATTCGATTACGTTTCCAAGCGGGAGCTCGGTAACGAGTGTGGCTTGTTGGAGCTTGGTAACGAGACAGGAAAAGCTCATTCGATGAGTAAGATACACCCCCAAAAAAAGACGTTGCACGCAACGTCTTTGATAACTCTATTTATTATATTTTAGAATGGATTAATATCTATAAGTCAGACCTAATGATACATTCAAAGGAGAGTTTGTAACAACGTAATCAGAATAGTATGGTTGGTTTGAAACACCGTAAACATCTCTTTTTGTTAAGTAGTTGCTCAAACGAACAACTCCATCGAGCCTAATATTTTCACCCAAGTAAACACCCGCACCAAATGATATATTAGTATAATTCGAATTAAGTGATGAATTAGCATAAGGTGTTGTGGTATTTTCGTAACTACAGCGAACTGTAAGCGGTATTACAGGCACTTTATATTCCAAGCCTACGCCGAATTTGGTTTGCGGCGTTAGTGTACGTTGGATTTCGCGATTTACGTCGGTCAATTCCGGTGCGGCATCTTGAAAGCTAAGTTGAGTTACATCACAATACTCCACTCCTGCTGTCATAGTCAATCCTACAATATTTCCTGAAATACCGGCTGAATAAATGAACGGTGTTGTTATACTGTAATTGGAAGCAACGGAATCGCTCTTATAAGGCGACCACCAAGCGTGGCTATTATCTGTATAATCAGCGTAATAGGTTTTACTATAATCCTCATTGAATCCATAATAAGTAGGTAGTTGCACGCCAACGGCGGCGCGCATATTTTTGCCAATCTTACCTTGAAGACCGAATATTCCGGAAATTCCTTTAAAATATGAATCATAGGATTGTTTTAATGTTAAAGTTTTTAATTCTCGTCCATCTATTAATAATTGATGCTTATTGTTTTTATCAGTTTCGGTATAATCTCTATAATAATTGAAATTACCCCATTTATATACAACTGACAAACCTAATGACAAATAATCGGATAATTCAAAGCCAAATCCACCGGATAAATTGTGAACACCGCCACGTTCTTCGACAAAGTTATTTTGTTGCATCTCGCCGTTGTAATCCGTTCCGAGTTTATCGCCGTTGAAATCGGCTAAATATAGTTCATAAGCCCAATTGTCATTAATCCTTTGCGGACCGTTATAAGTTTCATCCGCTATTATAGACGAACCGGTATTATATACATCGAATTCTTGTGTTCCATTGAACGAACTTTCGTAAAAGTATCCAATTGCCAAAGCCGCGTTTCTGTTAGTTCCTATAACAGGTGCTACTAATCCCAAATTTGAAATATATCCTTTATTTATCGGATAGTCAGTAACAATGCCTAGATAATCTGTTTTAGTTTTGCTGTTTTCATATCCAAAACCGATGTTCAATTCCGTTTTCGGAACAAGAGCTAAACCGGCAGGATTGTAAAATAGCGCCCCCATATCGTCCAAAACTCCGTGATAGGATACTCCTAAGCCGGCAGTTCGCGCGGTAATCATACCATTGGGGCGAGCATATCTTAAAGCATCTTCGACAGATTGCGCTTCAAGTAAAGTTACTGAAAAGCTAATAAACATCAATATAATTGCAATTCTTTTCACTCTTATCTCCTACCGCCTTTTGGTGATGAAGAACTCGATGAACCTCCGCTCGAACGTGATGAACCCGATGAAGAGCTTGAACCGGATGAGCGTGATGAACTGCCACTGCTACCACTCGACGATGGACTGCTTCTATATGAAGATCCACTTGAAGATGGAGCAGGTGAAGAACTTGGTGCCGGACTTGATGAACGCGCTGGAGACACTGCATCAGATTTTCCACTTGAGCGAGTTGGTGCAGGTGATGATTCCGGACTCGAGGAGCGTGGTGTAACATTCTGGTTAGAATTTCCCCCTGAACGTGTTGATGATGAGTTGGGCGATTGCAAGCGCGAATTATCATTTCCTGTCGGAGTATTATATGTAGGTGTATTTCTTGTATCAACCGAACGTGTGTCAACACTACGGGAAGAACTTGGATTATCTCTATATGTGCTGCCAGAGCTTCTTATGTTTCCTGTACCGCGTGGATTGCCCGGATCTCTTGAGTCTAATCTTGTTCCGTTACCACGTGTATTACCGGAGCTTGAAGTGCGATAAACCGAACTTCCGGCATTGTAATTTGTGCTTGCGGATCTTGAATATGATTTCGTTGAATTATCACCCGAACCGGAACGTGAAAATGAATTGCCGGTTCCACGAGTATTACCAGAACCATCGGTACTGTAATTTTTGGAACGTGTATTAAAGCCTCGGCTGTTATAACTGCCATCGGAAATGTGTGCATAGCTTCTGCGGCTTACACCAAAATCACGATAAGTTCTGTTTTTTGGTACATATTCTCTATGATAAGAATAATAAGGTTGGTGATACCAAGCGTAACATCCTGAATAAGGATTATTATGCCAATTATAGCCATAGTATGGATTATAATCATACCAAGGTGAATACCAATCCCAATAAGGATCCCAACCCATACTGTAATATGAATAAGGTGAATAATAAGAATAACCCCATCCTTGGTAACGATACCACCAAGGTACTATAACAGGAACATACATAGATCCGCCATAAACACCTGAGTAAACGTAAGGTGAGGTTGAAACATAAACATTAGTTACACTACCGTCTGAATCAGTATAAACCTGATCCTGATTATCCTCTTGTAATGGATTACGCCAATTTTCCGATCTTTCGACATAAGCCTCTTGATTATCTAAGGCACCTGCTCTATAAGTTTGTTCCTTATTTTGAGGTGGTTGCGGATTGTTATTATAGCCATAATAATTATTGACTGTTCCCGGGGTTGTACACCCTGCCAATATTATGATTGATAAAACTAATCCTGCGCTGTATTTAATATAAGTCTTCATTTACGTACCCTCCGTAAAAAAAAAATTCTTTCTATGCTTATTAAACGTTTCATAAATTAAAAAAGTTTCATTTACTATTAAAATAATTTTTTATTAATCTCAGCTTGATCCAATATTTCCAGATTCTCTGTTATAACCTTAACTATTATGTAATTTGCATCGTCAGGACCGGAAAACAAAGTATCATAGAACGGCAACCAGAAATCTTTCTTCCTCGTATCGTCAGTAATATACTCTACCGAACCCGCAATATTCAAATTGACATCAATCTCGTCACCAAAGGCGCTACTGATCGTTAAATTGACCTTTGGGTTAGTATTCATTTGATGTATTTTCAGGGAGTCGTTTTTAGTCGCGAATAATATATTCATATCATCATCCATCCGCATCAGGACATAGCGGACTGACGGTTCACCTATGGTCGATACAGTGGCTATAGCCCCAACGTGTGGTTTTATAAATGTTTCTTTTACTTTATCTTTATCTATCATATTTACTATTAATCTAAGTGTTTGGACAATTCGTTTAAGAACTTTATTTCTTTTGGATTAAGTCCTTCTTTGCCGTATAAATTTATTTTATCTAAAATTAGGTTTAAAATTTCTTCATTTTCAGAAGAACTGTCACTCAAAAGTGAATGATGTGCCTCCAAATCGGAATTCGCATAATTAGCGGCTCTACGCTCATTGATGTAAGCCATTTCCATAAATTTGTCTATATGCTCGCTCGATGCCGTCTTTAAAGCTAACATTGCTTTGTTCTGCTTATTATTTCTCATTTTTATGAGCATTAAGGTGAAAATTCCTAATATACCACCGACTATAAGAGATGTAACAGGCAAAGCCAATCCCACTATTCCATATCGCTTAACAATAAACAGGTTAAGAGCAATCCAAAAAGAAAAAACAGCAACGGAATACATCCAAATTTTGATATTCGGCAATATTCGATGGATTTCTTCCTTAGGTTTATAAAACGTGTAGAACACCAATACCATACACGAAACCATTTCGAACCCTGTCAAAGGTATGGTTGATTTACTGAATAAACCTATCATCGTTAAACCAAAAATCCAAGATATCAATAGTAAAAAGGCACCATAAAACTTAGATTTAAAAATACTTTCTATTCTATATGAAATTAATGGAAAAACAGCTAAAAGGAGAAACAATTCGCTGATATTACTGAAAGTAAATGGAAATGTAATTAATCGCCACACTTCGCCTTTGGGGTTTAAAGACCCACACAAAAGAAACATCTGTGAAAACAAATACCCTTTGGTTAGAAGGTTTATTAAAGCTAATACCACTACTGCAAGCGGCATAGCTAAAGAAAAATTTATTATTTGCGGTTTTTTCTGCATAAAATAATTGTTTTTGACAAATATAAGTTTATAAATTTAATAAAGAAAAATCGAATAAAAGAATTTCTCTATTATATATATAATACAATTTTTGCCAAAAAGTTACAGTTAAGGAAAAAAAATACTTGAAATAACCCAATTTATTTTAATTTTTTTTAGTATATTACAATTATAAAGTAACAAAAATTTTTTTTCCTTGTGTTTATTAGGTGTATTATGAAAAAATATTGTTTTTGCATTAATCTGTTAGAAATAGAAAGCAAATAAATAAAGATTAAAGTAATTTTTTTTTGAAATATTTTGTATATTTGTAAAAGAAATCTGGAAAAAGAAATTTTTCTTCATTTTTAAAAAGTATATTTTATTTAATAATTCCTGGAGTAATTATGTATCGGTTTAAAATTATTATTTTAGTGGCTTTTTTTTTTAATGTCCAATTATGTATTAACTCAATCTGAATTTGTAATTTCTAGGTATCCTAATGAACTAATCTATGTTGGTATTGGACCTGAAATAGGTTCGCAGAATCTTCACAGGTTGTTACCATTTGAAACGGAGGATATTAGTCCAACAACCTTTTTCCTCGGCGATGAGCAAGGGGTGGATTCAATTTCAATTACGGTATTTGCAAGAATAAGGCAAGATACTATCAGTATTGTTATTATGACAACTAATGATAGTACATTATTAGCAAGTTTTTCTTTTAAAAAAGTAGGAATCCCAGAAAATTCGTACATACTAAATTTACAAAATCCACCAGATTCTAGTTTGATTACGGCAGATGCAAACAGTACAATTAATGATGAAATAAAATGGTCATCTATAATTTCTTATATGGTTATATTACAAGCTGATAGGCACGAAAAAGGAATGAGAATACTAAGCACATGCTACACTTGTATAAATCACGATTTAATATGTTCTCCTGAGCGGGTTAATAGAATCAAAGTTTGGACTGTATGTAATGGATGGCTTTGGGTTGATTTGACAGATTGTTGTTATAACCATGATATAAATTATTGGTGCGCATCATGTGTCGAACAAAAGCGCGATGCAGACCGTAATGTAGGTGGTTGTTTTACTGATAAAATACGTACTGCCATCAAAAAAAGAGTTTCAGGATCTTGTTGGTGGTGGTGGGGTAGTATTATAAGAGCTCAAGCCAGTTCCATTGGTGGTATTGTTAGTGCTGTTTTATATTGGGTTAATCCGTATGAGGGTCGAATCGGGATGGGTTATAATGCAAACAGTTGTTTATGCCCTGGAGGCACTGTCAGAACCAAATGGTGTGATCATAATGAAACTTTGTGTGAAGGAACCGATCCGGAAGTATTAATAACTAGAGCAGGTAACAATTGCCTCGCACCATTCGATGATACAATTATTATTATCCCACCTATTGTTGATGCAACATATACTGCAACTACTTGGGGTGGTGTATCAGTAACAAACCAGACTAGTAATTATTTTTATATACATGTTACAGCTAGCGGTGGTATTACAATAACTATTAATGCGCCTTGCGGTATTTTTACAATGGTAAAAAATATTAATGTTGGGGCTGCTGCAACTCCAAAAGTTTTCTTTAAAACAAGATTCTGTTATCCAACATTCCCAATTACAACAGTTCAAGCTAATTCAGATGGAGCTTACTCTTATGAATGGACTGTTACTGGTGGTGTAAGTATTGTAAGTAACAACTGTTCTTCTATAGTATTACAAGCTTCAGGTGCAAATTTAGATTATTGTATTAATGTACGCGGTTTAGGAAGTTGCGGAAATTCATCTTTTCGGCAATTTTGTGGTAATTCTGGAGATTGTGCTGGCGAATATACTTTGGATTGGGGTGAAAGTAATCGTAAGATTACTACTCAAAATTCAAGTATCCTAAATGATATTAATATTTACCCAAACCCTGCTAATAATATTGTAAGTATTGAATTGCCACAATCAAGTAGTTATCATTATTGTACTATTCATAACCTAATAGGCTCTAAAGTACTAAATGAAGTGTATTTCTCTAAAGATACCAAACATATTGAACTAGACATGAGTAATTATACATCAGGTTCATACATATTTACTTTTGTTGATGAAAGTAACAAAAAGAAAACTGAAATTGTGAAAATACTAAGATAATTTTTTTTAAATTTTTTTAAGTATATTTATGAAAAGATCAACAATATTTATTATTATTTTTTTTATTTTAACTTCATTTGTGTATTCCAATGAAAACATCATACACAAATATAAAGTTGGAATTAGCACCGGTTTGGCTTATCCAAATAAAGTATTGTCTTACCCTATTTTTATTGGTAGCAAAATTTCAGTTTTTTTTGATATGCGTATCGGGATACATTCTTTATTCTATTCTACTATTAATTATAGTAGTTACGAACCAGACAACATTGCTTTAAACAGCCAATATTATCCCGGAATAAATCATGTTTATAATTCAAAAAGTAATACTCCTTATAAATTATATTCACTTATAGGTGGTTGGGAGTTAACATCCTCTTCTACCGGTAGGGTTCCGGCTATTCGTATTGGAGTTGGTTTATTTTTCGATTATTCTCGTGAGGATGAGATAAGCGTTACTTATATTGTAAATTCTAACGAAGTTGTAAAAAAGAATATTGATGCTAAAGATAAATTTTCCGCAGGAATCAATTTGCGAGTTGGACTGGATGTCCCGCTCTATAAAGATATTATCGGATTATGTGCCGATATTGATTTAAATCCTAAATTAATTGGCCCACAATCCCCATCAACAACTCAGCATCCGGAAGGCGGTTCGCTAAGCATTGGCTTTTTCATAAGATTTTAATTAATAATATAAACCTTACCGCCGGTTTGAAACCAACGGCAAGGTTAGAGTAATAAATTATAATCTATAAGACTATTTTACAATAACGGGTATGCTTTGTTGATCAAACCCAAATTTTACAATCAACAAGTATTTACCACTTGCGATATTGCTTCTGTTTAAATCGTATTTGTATTCACCTTTTGAGTAAACGCCATTTTCAATCTTCATTACTTCTTTACCTAGCATATCAACTAAAGTAATTTCAAGATTGTTTTGAACATCATCAAGAATACTCAATTGAATTTCAGAATTGTCAGTTACCGGATTAGGAATAACTTTTACATCAAAAAGATTTTGCTGATTGTTATCATTAACACCTTTTACAATAACACCTTTGCCTTCGCCATTGAACCATATTTTCATAGATCTTTTGGTAGGGTTAGCGGAATTATTTGATAAATTTAGATTGCAAATATATTCTTTGTTGTCCGGTGGATCAAATGTTACTGTCAGTGTAAAATCAGCACCGGCAATTATAACTGGTATTTCAGCCGGCGAGAACGAAAACGCTTCTTCATTTTCCTGATCGCAATCAGAGAAAACAGGTGCTTGTACCAACAAATCTTCGTCTCCGGCGTTTCTTATTACTATTGTTGTGTCAAATCTTTTACTTTGGGTTCCGAAAAGCATTTCATCTTTTGCAACAACAATGTCCGAACCTGCTTTATCGGAAAATGTTTCACCGATTAGTGTAACAAAGCCAATACCTTTACCCCATTCCTCTTTAATCGTATTATATCCGTTAGTACATATTTTAACTTTAGTAGTATATTTTTGATTTTCTTTTAACGGAATAAACTTAAATCTTTGTGTATGGGTATTCCCAGGAATTACAACCTTAGGCATTTTATATTCATCGGCATAAATAAAGTCTTTTTGATTTTTATCGGGACAAAATATACTATCAATAACCAAGTTTGATTGACCTGTGTTTGTTACTTCCACATCCGCAAATGCAACTTTACCGGTCATAATTTTACCGAAATCAACTGGGTAACCTGTTATGCTCAAGCAAGGACCATAATTCATTTTTTGACCGCCTGTTGCTTCTAAACCGATGAAATATTCGTTATTACTGCAATTGACAGCATTGCTGATTATCATAAGATCGTCTGTGAAATCACCATCTTCAGGGGGTTTGAAACGAACCATAAGTTTTTTTTGTGTTCCCGGCTCCAATGTAAAGGCTTTAGGATTTTTCATAATTGTAAAACATGTTTGGTCTGTTCTCCATAACTTGATATCGGTAACAACTAATGGTTTTCTTCCATTATTCACAATCCTACAAGTTGAGAATAAACTGTCACCCAATTCACAAGAACCCATTTGAATTTTATTAAACTCACTTTCCAAATATGGTTCCGGTTTTGGAGTATCGCTTAAGAACAATTCTACCAATGCTTTGTATGTGTAATGAATGTCGCCCAACGTCGCACCTGAGCAATTTGACCAATCTACCGACCATACAGCTATAGTTGATTGGCCTATTGTTGTCATCCCACCAACGTATTTAGTAGAACTGCCGAATGCAACAGTTTTGTCAAGCCATTTAAAATCTGAACCCTGTTTAACAGTGAACATATCAGCTTCACGATAAAGTCTTACAGGCCATTGAACTCCGGTACCATTTCTCTCATATCCACCGTTAAAGTGCATATCGTGTCCGGCAGTAATAGGACCATCAACTCCATAAGTGTGGTAACCAACATAAGTATTACCTTCAATTAATGATACTTTTTCAGGTATCAAACCAAGTGTTTCGGTTACGAATTTATTACAATCCGGGTCATTAGCGGCTTTGCCCAGCCAGTTACTTCCAACTAAAATTATATCCTTGCCCGCCGCGATTAATTCATTTATCTTATCTATTACTTTGATCCCACCGATTGAATAATCAAGACCTTTGTCCTGCATTGGTATAACAACAAAGTCAAATGAAGTAATTGGATATTGGGCAAATGTTGATGGACTAAAAGGTGCTCTTAAAGTCCAAGGCTTCCATTCTGCTCTTGATTGCAGTGGGTCCCAGTAATCCATATCAATTAGGTTTGTGACGGTTGTGTTTTGGTCAGGGAAACCGGTACCTTCACCATTGCCTTTTTGATCTTCTATATTACCAATCAAAAGATAATAAGGCCTATCGGTTGCCTGTGCCTTATTATTTGTGATAAATCCTATTGTAAAAATTATTACAATAAAGAGTATGATTTTTTCCATTATTCTATTCCTAAAATTGTTTTCAAAATTTTTCTATTTTTATCATACCAAATTACTATTTTTTTATAAAATAAAAAAAGGGGGTACACCCTTTTTTATTAATTTTCTGTTGCTTTCATTATAAAATCATTCATTCTTGTTACAAAGTCGGCCGGATTTTTCAAATATCCCTCTAAAAGTAGTGCGCTGTCGAACAATTGCTCAATGGCGTTTTTCAATCTCGGGTCGTCTTTATCTTTGTTATAAATTTCTGAAAGGTTCTTGATTATTTTGTGATTGATGTTAACTTCCAAAATGCGTTTCGACAATGTATAGTTTTTTTCCATATATTGCATCATTTTTTCCATTTGAGGATCCATCCCTTCGGCACCAACAACCAACGTAACAGGAGATTCCACCAAACGTTTGGACTCAACTACATCTTCTACTTTATCACCAAGAATTGTTTTAAAATACGCCAATAAATCGGTTTTAGCTTCTTCATCGACTTGCGATTCTTCGTTATTTTCTATTTTTATATCGGCTTTTTCAATGGATTTAAATGACTTGCCTTCATAATCTCCAAAGTAAGGAACTGTAAATACATCAACCGGATCGGTCAAATACAGAACTTCGATATCATTTTTCTTGAAATACTCCAAATTCGGATTCCGTTCGACTTGCTCTCGGTTTGGACCTGTCAAATAATATATGTGTTCTTGTTTAGTATCCAAAACCGAGGTATATTTATTTAATGTAGTAAATTCGCCGGCTTTTGTATTAGAGCTTTCGTATCGTAGCAAATCCACTATTCGTTTTTTATTCATATAGTCGCTATTAGTACCGGTTTTGAAAAGTGAGCCAAATTCACGATAGAACTTCTCGTACTTTTCATTGTCATCATTTGCCATTTTTTCAAGCCAACTAAGTATTCTACTTTTAATAATATCGGCTATTTTGTGGATTACCGGACTATTTTGAGTTACTTCGCGGCTGACATTAAGCGGCAAATCTTCGGTATCAATAACGCCCTTTATAAAACTTAAGTAATCAGGAAGCAATTCTTGACAATCATCGTTAATAAAAACTTTGCTTGAGTATAAATGAAGTGTTTTCCTATCGCGCTCTTGGAACAAGTTCTGTGGAGCGTTTTCAGGTATAAATAGTAACGCTTTGAAATTAATTGTCCCTTCTATATCAAGTTTTAAATAATCGAGAGGAGGGAAATAATCATTGCTGATAAATTTATAAAACTCCGATACTTCTTCCTTAACCAAATCTGCTTCTTTCTTATGCCATAGGGCTTCGACAACGTTAACCTTTTCGTTTTCAATGTAAATCGGGAAATCAACAAAGTTCGAATATTTATTTAAGATTTGCTTAATTTGAAATTTATCGGCTATATATTTGTATTCGTCTTTTAATTTGAACGATATTTTTGTTCCTCGATTCTCTTTTTCAATTGGTTCAACAGAATAAGAATCTTCGCCTTGTGAAGTCCACTTATAAGCGATTGAATTTAAATCGGCGTGTCTTGTTTCGATTGTTACTTCGTCGGTAACCATAAAGATCGAATAGAATCCCACACCAAATTTACCAATTAATTGATTGTCGGCTTTTTCGGCGTCTTTTAGATTCTTAATATATTCTAATGTCCCGGAGCTGGCAACAGTACCGATACGCTCAACTAAATCTTCGTGAGTCATACCAATACCCGTATCTTCAATCGAAAAAAACCCGTTTTCCGGTTCAATACTTATCGTAATTTTTAATTCTTCTTCCGGTGACAAAACTTGTTCGTTGGTTAATTTCATAAATCGAATTTTATTTAAAGCATCGGATGAATTCGATACAAGTTCTCTCAAGAACACTTCCGGATGTGTATATAGAGAATGAATTATAAGATTTAATAATTGTTTCATCTCAGCTTTATACTGAAATTGCTCTATCTTTTTTTCTTGATCCATAACTACCATTTCATTATTAAACATAACTAAATTTTCTAGCATAAAAAACGTTTTTTGAGATCAATTATTGTTTCGATTCATTGTTCTTTAGCCGAATCTTTCGTCATTGTGGCATTATATTTGATAGATTATGGTATATGTATTTTATTAATATTTGGGGGGACCAAATGAATAAATTTAAATTAAAAAAAGCACATTTTGTAAACGGCTTACTTGCTACATTAGGAATTGTTACAGTAGTATTATTCGTATCATTTTTGCACAGAATCTTTATATCACCTTCTGTTGACCCTTATGTCAACCAAGCAAGTTCATCGAAGAAAAAAGAAGTAATTCAAATAAATGTACTCAATGCCTGTGGTGTTGCAGGATTAGCATCTACAGCTAAAGAATATTTACGCCGCCGTGGTTTCGATGTTGTTGAAATAGGCAACTACTCCGAGGTTTTAAATCGCTCAGTTATTTGCGATAGAGTCGGTGATTTGAAATCCGCCGATAAAGTGGCTTATGCTATGGGAATATCCAACAAATCAATAGTCAGCCAAGTGGATTCAAGCTTATATATCAGAACAAGTGTTATAATCGGTAACGACTTTTTTGAATTAAAACCATTTAATTAGTAGTTCGTATGCGGAAACTCAGCCATCAGGAACTATTAAATCTACGCTTAACAACCGAAGACGCGCTTAACAGCAATCGTCATCCAATTTGTATAGTATTAGACAATATCAGAAGCAGTTATAATGTCGGGTCAGTTTTTCGCTCATCCGATTCTGCTTTATTGTCGGAAGTTCTGTTATGCGGGTTCACTCCTGCCCCACCTCGAAAGGAGGTTCACAAAACTGCTTTAGGTGCCGACGAATCGGTTCCTTGGAGATATTTTCCAACTACTGTGGAAGCAATTGAATACAAAAAGAGTCAAAGATGGAAAATAGTGGCTCTCGAATTAACTCAAACCGCAAGAAATTACAGCGATTTGAATAAAGAAGATTTCCCTTTGTGTATTGTTGTTGGTAATGAAATAAGCGGAATTTCCGATGAGGTTTTGGAATTATGCGATTTTGCAATAGAAATACCAATGTACGGCGTAAAACACTCACTTAACGTAAGTGTTTCAGCCGGTATCGCGATTTATGAAGCCGTAAGATTATGGAAATCTTATTAACGGCTTATTTTACTATTTGATTAACTCTGAAATCTACATATCCATCAGCTTTTGGAAGCTGAACAACCCACTCCCCATTTGGATTTATAAAACCAAACTTATTTTCCGCACGAATAGATGCCCAAGCTAATCCTTTGTGAAATGGAGTAGCAAAATCAAATTCTTTCTCCAATATGTTCTGACCATAAGGATCAATAAATATCCATTTGCCGTCCAACTTTTGAACAGCCGCTAAACCTTGGGAAAAGTCCGTTACGTTTAGGAATCTATCTTGAGTCATTATAACACCTTGTCTATTGATGACCTGCCAAAGTGGTTTAAATTTGTCGTTTGGTTCACCTGTGAATGCATAGCCGTTTTTAAATCCGCGTGCAAATTGGCGATTTGTTGGAATGACAGTTTTTCCGTGGTAATCCACATATAAAAACCTTCCTTTGTTATAAACCGGCGCTAACGAATCGGAGAATGGTAAAGCATCATCAAATTGAAAAGGAATTTGCATCTCCCCTTTCAAGTTCATATAGCCAAATTTTCCATCTTTATTATGTACAATGGATAATCCTTCGACGAACGGCAAACCAAATACATACTTATCGGCTTTTATCACAAATTCGCCTTTTTTGTTAATGAATCCGCGCTCTTTGAAATTCATTACCCAAGCTAATCCATTAACAAAAACTGTTGCATCGTACCAATTTGGTTCTACAATTTGCTTACCTGTATAATCAATATATCCATACTTAACTGTGTCACAAGTCTCAGAAACACAATAACGAATCATTGCTGTACTATCTGAAAAGACTTTTGCTCCGTCGGCAACAAATGAAAATTTTATATTTCCTTTGGTATCAATATAAGCCCATTTCTTTTGTCCGTCAATTTCCTTGATGGCTAAGATTAGTCCTTGCCCATAGCCGCCTATTTGTAACAAGTCTAAGGGTTCGAACATTACGTTACCTTGGTAATCAAAAACGTGCCACTTACCATCTAACTTATAAGCTCCTAATGGTTCGATATTGTTTTGCGCGCTTAAAGCCGTTAATGTAATAAATAGTGATACTATTATTAATATATATTTTCTCATTTCATTTTTCCTCAAATTGCGGTTTTAACAGTTTTTATTTCAAGAATTCGTTTTAATTCATCCGGTGATATCTCGACAATAAAACCTCGCTTCCCGCCATTGATAAATATTTTTTCTAATTCAAAGATAGTTTCTTCGGCATAAACTGCCATTTCTCTTTTTGTTCCGAATGGGCTCGTACCACCAAATTGGTACCCGGTCCATTTCATCGCTTGATTTGCATCTGCGGGTTCTAATTTTTTAAACCCGGCTAAGCGAGATAATTCTTTTGTTGACACATTTTTGTCGCCGTGCTGAAGCATAACAATACATTGCTTGTTTTCATTTTCAAACACTAATGATTTAATAACAATGTGCTCCTCAATGTTTAAATCTTCCGCAGTTTGCTTTGTTCCGCCCTTTTCAGCGTATTCGTATATATACGAATTAAAATTCACTTTGTTATCTTGCAAAAACCTTGTGCCCGGAGTTACCGGAAATTTATCTTTTGACATATTTTTTACTTCGCAAATATTACAATATCACCAAAATCATTTGATTGACGAATAAATATCATATTATCTTTTAATAAATTTAAAATCGCTAAAAATGTAGCCACAATATTCATTTTATCTAAATTTCTAACGAAATTATAAAATGTAACTTTCTTTTTTGATTTTACTATATCCATCAGCGCCGACATGCTTTCCTCTACAGAAACGGTATTCATATCCACCGTATGCGGAGGATCGCCTTTGGCTTTTTCGATAGCTTTTTTAAAAGCGGTCATCAAGTCAAAAATTGTTGTATTTTTATATGTATCTTCTTCGTATTCTTCTTTATCTGCTTCAAAAAGAGTTCTATAGAATGTATATTTTTGGTTTTCATACGATTCAGCGATGTTCCTTGCACCATCTTTAATTTGTTGATATTCGAGTAAACGCTGAATAAGCTGTTTCCTTGGATCGTCAAGGTCTTCTACTCCATCTTCTTTCTGTCTCGGTAAAAGCATCTGCGATTTGATATACATCAAGTTGGCGGCCATCAATATAAATTCAGAAGCTAATTCCAAATCAAAATACTGCATCAAACGGATATAGCTCAAAAATTCCTCGGCAATCCGTGCTATTGGAATATCATAGATATTGACTTCTTCTTTCTTAATGAAGTACAGAAGCAAGTCAAATGGACCTTCGAAATTCGGTAGTTTAATTTTATACATTTAACAACTTTTTGAAACTAACCTTTATAATTAGTGAAGCTGTTTCATTAATTCGATTTTATTAATTCGTCTTTTTGAAACAGCCCACAGTAATTTGCAATTGGAATTTATTATATCAATCCTTTAGCGTGTTTTGCGGATAAATTATCCAACATATCTTTAGTCATAGTATCTAAATCAAAATCAGGTTGCCAATTCCATTCTTCACGAGCTGAGCTATCATCAATTGAACCTGGCCAGCTATCTGCAATTGCTTGACGGAAATCAGGATTGTAAGTAACTGTGAAATCTGGAATGTATTTTTGAATTGATTTAGCGATATCTTCAGGAGCAAAACTGAAAGCCGCGACATTAAAATCGCTATGATGTTTTAATTTACTAAAATCCGCTTCTGCTAAATCTATAGTTGCTTTAATACAATCAGGCATATACATCATTGGTAAGCGTGTACCCTCGGCTAAAAAGCAATCATACTTTTTATTTTTTACTGCTTCGTAGTATATTTCTACAGCATAATCTGTTGTGCCGCCACCCGGTAGGGTTTCAGAAGAAATGATACCTGGATAACGCAATCCACGAACATCCAAACCAAATTTATGTACATAATAATCGCACAATCTTTCGCCACATACTTTTGTAACACCGTACATAGACGATGGTCTTAATACTGATTCTTGAGGAACGTTTTCTTTTGGAACACCCTCACCCCAAACCGCGATCGAAGAAGGAATGATGACTTTTTCTAATTTATATTGAACGGCTATATCCAAAATATTCAAAGTTCCGGTCATATTGACATCCCAGCAAAGTTGCGGTCTCTTTTCGCCAACTGCAGATAACAGAGCCGCTAAATGGAATATGGTATCAATTTCGTATTTTTTAACTAAAGCTTCTATGGCTTCTTTATTCAAAACATCTAAAATTTCATAAGGTCCACTATTTTTTATATTATCAGGAGCATCGCACCGTACATCGGATGCTATTACGTTTTCATTTCCGTATTTTTTCTTTAAAGCAAAAATTAATTCAGAGCCAATTTGGCCTAATGCACCGGTAACTAAGATTTTCTTCATATTTCATATCCATTAATTATATATTACAAATTTTATATCTACAAAATTACAACATTTTGCTTTTTATATAGCGAAATCTTTTACATTTGTTTAATAAAGCAAAGCAATATCGCAAATTCAATAATCCTTTATTTATACAACTGTATTATTTTATTGTATATATCTGTATTTTGATAAACACCGGAAAAGTTCTCCGAACCGGGACCAAACGCAAAAACAGGAACCCAGCAACCGGTATGCTCCAAAGTTGACCAACCCAAATCCAGATGTTCATTTTTCCGTTTTGAATCAACATTTTCCAATGCCAATCCACCTGTTTCGTGGTCAGCGGTAACAATAACCAAAGTATTACCGTTTTTCTTAGCAAAATCCAATGCAATGCCAACAGTTTTATTAAAATCCTTCAATTCAGCACATAAATACTCTTTGTCGTTATTATGTAAAGCCCAATCAATTTGTGAACCTTCAATCATAATAAAGAATCCTTTGGTTTTGTTATTCAGGAATTTCAGCGCATAATCAGTTGCGTTTGGCAACAGATCTCCACGACCCTCATTAGCCTGTTTGGCGTCTTCATCAGCAACAAAAACAGAAATTTTAGAATAACTTATTGGAAGATTTTGAAAGTAGTCGGGTCCGGAATAATCCTTAACAGATTTGACTTCAAAGCTATTTTGGCGCATTTGGCTAAATAATGGCGCAAAGAATTTTTCCCCACCCCCAATCATTAAATCAACCCGAGAATTTACTTGATCTTTGGCTATTTCTTCATAATGATCTCTGTCAATATCATTGGCTGTGAACGATGCCGGCGTAGCGTGATTAATTCTGCTCGTTGCAATAATTCCTGTCGCATAACCTTTTTCCGAGGCTATAACCAGCATTGATTTCAAATCAGAAGAATCCGCTCCAACTCCTATGGCTCCGTTATATGTTTTCACACCGCAAGCAATGGCGGTACCTCCTGCCCCTGAATCAGTAACATAATCACTCGCTGATTGGGTTTTACTAATACCAACGTATTGAAATTGTTCCAAATATGAATTTGGACTTGTCAATGTGGACATCAAACTCGATTGAGCAAAACCCATTCCGTCGCCAATTAATAGGATTATATTTAGTGGCTTTTCCGCAAAAAGCGAAATCGGTAAAAAAATCAACAAAAACCAGATTTTTTTCATCATTATTCCATTTTTAATAATATTATAATTTCAAAAATAAAAAAATTGCAATAAAGTTAAGACATTTTGTAACTTTTTACTTATTTTTGTGTTTTATGTTTTGAATATTTTTAAAAATTAATATTAATTTAGGATCAAAAATTTATGAAAAAAAAATTACTACTGTCAGCTATAATTATTGGCTTATTTCTCACAGCATCATCGGCTTTCAGCCAAACTACAGGCTTATTTACAATGAACTACCCTGAAAATGGTGTAAATTATCCAATATCGTTCTATGTACCGGAAGATTATTCCGCGAACAATTCTTACCCTATGATTTTTGGATGGCACGGATCGGGAATGCCCGGAACATTTATGGCCCAATGGTTAAATCAGACAATTGCACAAAAAGAAAAAATAATTCTTGTATGCCCCGATATTGCAGGTGTTACAAGTGGAACAACATTCACTGCTATCATTAATGCCGCTTTGCAATATGCTACTACAACTTATAATGTGGATCCCGCAAAATGGGTGATTTCAGGATTTTCTATGGGTGGAAGTTACGCTTTTCAAATCGGATTAGGAAACCCAACGCTATTTAGAGGAATTATTGGTGTGTCTCCGGCTATAGGAAGTGCGGCTTTTACTCAACCAATGTGGGATAACATTAAAAGCATTCGTATGGCAACCATTGAGGGCGACAAAGATTTCAATTGGGATGTTGTTAATACTCTTATGACTGATATAAAAAGCAAAGGTGCCAATCTGCTATACATAGTGAAGCCAAATGTGGAACACGCTGATCAAACATATCTTGTTTCACAAGAATATTATAATGATTATAAAAAGTGCTGGGACTATATATTTGGTATCACAGACGTTAAAGAGAATTTTATTGAAAATTTCCAAATAAACTTATTTCCTAATCCAATCTCAACAACCGCAAACATCTCTTATACAATTGAAAATCCGGCTAATGTTTCAATTTCAATTCAGAATGCTTTAGGTGAAGAAGTAGCAAAAGGTATTGACAATAAATTTGTAGCCGCAGGCAGTTATACGGATATTATTAATACGAGTTCTTTATTACCCGGTGTTTATTTTTGTAACATTAAAACTGATAATTCTACAGAAACAAAGAAGTTTATTGTTATAAAATAATTTTTTAGATTTTTATAATTGAACACGGGAGTACTAATCAGCACGCCCGTTTTTTTTATTCAAACACCCTAACTTTTCGGCACTTCCGAGTATTAACAAACAAACCTTTGTAATCGATATATATATATATATCAAGAATAATTATTTTTTATTCATAAAATAATAAGTGATTTTGTTATTCGTTAAAGAATTTATTATGTTCAACTAAACATTGTTCTCAATAAAAATATTATTTAAAAACAAAACGAGGTACAAATGAAAACCAGAATTAACGATTTACACACAAATCACAATTTGCGTACTTACCCTCATACAAAAGCAACAAGTTCATCGCTTAAACTATTTACACTTATAGTTATTATTATTGGCTTTATGTCAAGCATTTCTAATGCTCAGACACTTACTATTAGTAAAAGCAATAACGCGACGAACCCTATAGCCTCCGGATTAGCATTCACCTATACTATAACTTATAGTTGGTCAGGTGGCGCTCCCGGAACTTTGTATATTACCGATAACGTACCAACATCTTTAGATGTAATCAGCGCGCTACCTACAAGCCCAATATCAACAATAGCAGGCAATCAGGTAACTTTTGCTATTTCAGGTCTAACACTACCTAGTGGAGCGGGTACTGTTCAAATCAACGTAAAGTTCAAACCAGGAGTAACCTGCGGTGGAACACAAGCTTGTAATAGAGCAAGTATTTCTCTAAATCCAAACACAGGCGACGCAATTGTGTCTAACAAAGACTGTGTAACTGCCGCTACACCAACAAACAAATGGGTATTTGAGAAAAGATTAATTGCCGGATGTGCAGTTGACGATGAAGTATATTTTATGATATCAATAACAAGCCCTCCGGGGTCCGATATTGGTGGATTAAATTTAACTAACCTATCATTAAGTGACTTTTTACCTGCCGGCGCAATTATAACAGGAGTTATTCAAGGCGGCTGGGGCGGTTGGACAGGATGGACAGGAACCACATTAACAGGTGGTCCATCACAACTAACAGTCTCTCCTTGGAGTCCTTTCTATGTTACCTATGTTAAAGTAAAATTCCCATCTCCAACATTCCTTTCGGGCCAAACTCAAATTAACAAAGCAGACTTTACTTTTAATACTCCTTGTGATCCTAAGATGATAACTTGGAGCGATACCGCTAAAGTTGTGCTGTGTGATGGAATAAATACCGGTTCGATAGGAAAGTGGCTGTCATTGTCAATGTATTTCCCTGGCAACCCAAGTTGGTCGCCGGTATTTACTCCTGGATGTTGTGGTACTTATACTATGTCTTACAATAATACTGGAACCTTAACTCAATCAAATTTCGTGATGGTTGACGATGTTCCACCTGAAGTTGATGTAAACACAATCAGAACTTATGTCCCTGCGGGAAACGCGCCTCTAACTCTGGAAGTCTATAACTGGAGTGCGGGTACTTGCCAAGCGGTTCCTTGTACTACTGTTGTCTATAATACTCCAGGTTCCTACAATTTAACCGTTCCGCCGAGCTGTACTAACGTTTGCAAGGTAAAATGGTCTTATTCTGGTACTATCGGGGTAGCGGCAGGTGTATATAATTACTTGGATGTTTGCGTCCGAAGTACAAATTATACCAATGGAGCTCCTGTCCTAGCTGGAAATAATATCACAAATTCCGTAACCGCCACAGCAACAGGTTTATCTCCATTAACAGCAACAAATATACAAGTTGTTGACCAAACCAAACCGAAAGTAGTTGCAACCAAACTATTTATTGGTGGGTGTACATCGCCTGGGTGTCAAGTTACACCTAATGGTCCTTTCCAACCCGGCGATATAGTCAGGTTTAGAATGGCTGTTACTAATATTGGTAACGCTAGTGCTACTGCGTGCACAATAAATGATTTATTGCCGACTGGTTTAACTTATGTTGGTAATGAAACATATTTTTACGGTGCATTCAATTGGATGATTTATATTTATAATCCTCCTTGTTGCTCATTAACAGTAGCAATACCATCTCAAATAGGTGGAACAATTACTAGTCCTACTGTGGGAGCAACTAATTTGAATTGGACTTTCCCATTATTACCGGGACGTTGTGATGGTACTGTTGAATACTTCATCATTGATTTTGATGTTAAAATCTCAGATACTCCACCTGCCCCACCGGGACAATATCTAAACACTTTCAATTTCACGGCAAGTAATGTTCCTACCGTTCCTTCGAATGTAGCTGTTGTAACTGTAAATGCTGTTTCGCAAGTACAGGCAATAAAACAAGTTCGTAAACACGGAACGAATGACCCTTGGAATTTTAATACTTTGATTCCTGCCAATTCAATTGCAGATTTTAAAGTAACTGTGAAAAATACAGGTAATACACCGTTAACAAGTCTTTGTGTATTAGATATAATGCCGCATTTAGGAGATATCAAGGTACTACCACCTTATACTTCAAGAGGAAGTTTAATGGATTTACCTTATAACCCTATTGATGGTGCTATAACAATCACTCCGGTTGGTTATACAGCATATTACAATACAGTTGGATTAATGCCATCCAAAAACCCAAAACGTTCAACTGAATGCGGTGGTTTCTGTGGTGTTGCCGACCCTGCCGGTGCGGTAACTGGAGTATTTTCAGGCACACCTGCTCAAACATTTTCACTGAGGGTGAACGCTAACTCAGGTGTTAATTTAGCACCGGGGGCTTCACTTGATGTTACTATACCGGTAAAAGTGCCAAAACCACTTGCACCAGTAGAAAATACAGCTTGTAACTCCTTCGCTATGTACGCTGTGCCATTAGGTATGCCAACAGTTTGTTTAGCCGCAGAATCAAATAATGCTTGTATCCAAGTAGAACCTGCAAAACCTTGTTTCGAACTAAGAGAGCAAAGATTGAATTGCATTGGCCAAAATGCTAATGGCAATTGGGTTTATCAATTACAATTCAATATTCTTAACCAAAGCGGACAAAATGGTGTAATTTCAATTAATCCAAGTGTGGGATCAATAATCAGTATTACCCCTACCGCTCTTCCGAACAATGTTCCAACAAATGTTAATGCTTCATATTTATCAGCATCTGCCGGCGGAGTAGTATGCTTTAATGTTGTATTAAGTGGTCCAAACCATAATATTCTATGTGATACTACATTCTGTTTGGACTTCAAACCTTGTCCAAACCCTTGCCCTTGCCCTATTCAATTCAAGATTGAAAAACCGCAAGCTTCTCAAGCTGCAGGAAATCAAATATGGATTAATAATCTATTGACGGTTGGTAGCGTAATGAAAATAAAGGCTTCCATTGTAAGTGCAACTGTTAATCAATACTGTTTATTCGGCGGTTCTACAACTTATACTCCTGCGGCTGTTATTAGCTCAGTAGCTTGGAACCCAATTACTACTGTCGGTATTGGTACTTCTGAAGTAGTTTGGACAAATTCGCTTTGCCCATCATTTAATGGACAACAATTAGGTATGTATCTAAATGTGCCAAATGCACCAAGTAAAAAATGCTATCAAAAAGTAAAAATCTGCATTCGCTATACAATCACTGATTGTAAGTGTCAAACTTGTGATACTGTAGTTTGTTATGACATTACTCGCAAATGGATACCTATTATATATACTGATAATGTAGGAGTTGGAACTACTAAAGGTGGTTTAGGACTACTTGCTGAGGATCCAAATTTCTTAGAAATTAAAATGACTTCCGATACTAAAGGTGTTTTAACAATAACTAATCCTGCAGACGATGAATACACAACCGGAATCACATTACAATCACTAACATTATCAACATCCCCTGGAGTTAGAGCTATAGGTATGAAACCTACTTTACAACCTTGGACAGATGGCGTAGTTGGCGATGATGGCATAACCAGCACAGGTGTGCTCAAGCCGGGTGATAAGGTCGTATTTAACTTATTATACGAAAATGCTGAATTATTTAAAACTTGGGTAAATACACTTAAATTCAAATTCACTATTGCTGGTATTCCTGATACTTTCGGTGGAATGAATAAGATAACAGTCCGTACTCCGGGTGCTGTTGGAGGTGATTTACTACTAGGTGATAACACCGGTGACAAAATTCCTGCCGCTAGAACTTATGCTTTATTCTTTAAAAATGCAAATACAACCAAGGATACTATTGGAAAATTGGTCATTACTTTAAAGAAAGGTCAGATTTTAGCTGTTGGTCCATACTTAAACAAACAAGAAGTTGCATTAAGTGGTTTCTCAGTTAATGGTGGACAATTCGCTTTACTTCCGGGTACTCCTGAATCTAATACTGCAATTATGACAGGTATTCCTGCAGGTGGTAGTATTGGTCCAATTTATATAACTGTAACAAGTGACGATCCTGAATTAATCACTTTGAATTATCAAACATTGACGAATTCTAATGATTTGGTTACTGAAGGAACTGTTGAGCTAAAAACCATTATTGGAGGTGTTAACCCTGGTAACGATAATAACTGGGTAAATATTAAACTATCCGATGCTCAACCTAATCCAACCGATGGATCAACAACATTTAGGTTCGAATTAGCGGATGCAGAAAGTTCAGTCAATCTGGTTGTAACCAATTCACAAGGAATAACGGTTGCCACATTGCTAAATTCTCAACCATTTAATTCCGGTAATCACGAAATAGTATTTAACCCTAACGATTTACCGAATGGTGTTTACTACTTTACAATAACCACAGGTTCTGAAAAACAAACACGTAAGTTTATTATCTTAAGATAATTATAATCATTCTATAATACAAACGCCGTATGATTTATCATACGGCGTTTTATTTTTGGCTTCACTGTGTTTTCGGTAAAACTATATTTTTCTTTCGCCATTCATAAATAATATTCTTTTGTCCTAATTAATATTTTTATTAGTTGTTTTAAAATAAGATTTTTTAGTCTTCGTCAACAATTATAAAATGACACACAATTTTTAAAAATGAATTAAATGGCAAAAATATGAAAAACACAGTCAAACAAATAACCAAATATAAGAAACTTATGCTACTAATGTTAGCATTCGTATTTGGCTTAACATCTCAATCTCAGTTGCTATATTCACAAGTTACATATAACATCGCAGATAGCAAAGAAGTAAATATGAAGCTGTCGGGTACCTCTACTTTGCACAATTGGAATATAAATAGCAAAGACATTAATGGAGAAGCTCAATTCTCAATTGGCGATGAAGGTAAATTAGAACTTAAGGATTTGCAAACTTTAACAGTCGCCATTCCTACATCAAGCTTGAAAAGTAAAGAAAAAGCTATGGATAAAAACGTATTCAGCGCATTAAAAGCAGACAAATTTAAAGACATCGTTTTTAAAACTGTTTCGGCTGAAATACAACCTAAGCAAAATAATAAGTATCAAGTAAAAACCGTAGGTAATTTGACTATTGCCGGTGTTACAAAACAAATTAATTTAGATGTATTTTGTCAAGTTAATACAGATGGCTCTATAACTTGCAACGGTTCTGAAAAGATCAAAATGACCGATTATCAAATTAAACCACCAACATTTTTACTTGGTGCTATGAAAACAGGTGATGAAGTAACTTTAGACTTCACCGTAATATTTAAAAAATCAAATTTATCATTAATTAATAAATAATAAAGGAATATCAAAATGAAATTTCTATCTTCTATACTTTTGCTCGCATTATCTTTCGGAATATTATCAGCCGAAGAATCAATCCAATATTTCCGTCCAAACAGCTTACAAGGTATTAATATCTTTGAAACAAGCAAAGATAACAACGTACAATTCGATGGTTTAAAAGTAAAAATCGGCGGTGGTTTCACTCAAGATTTCCAAGCTTTAAAACACGAAAGCGCTTCAACAACAGATGCTACAAAACTTATCTCATTGACAAGTGGTTTCAACTTAGCAATGGCTAATTTAAACATTGATGTACAATTAGCTGATGGCATCAGAATGAATTTAACATCATATCTATCGTCAAGACATCATAATGAATCTTGGGTAAAAGCAGGATATATTCAATTCGATAAATTATTATTTTTGAAAAGCGAAATCGTAAACAAAATAATGGAAAGTGTTACGATTAGAGTTGGTGATTTAGAAGTAAATTACGGCGATCAACATTTCCGTAGAACAGATGGTGGTAACTCGATTTATAATCCATTTGCTGAAAACTACATAATGGATGCTTTTGCAACTGAAATCGGCGGTGAAGTTTACTACCATTCTAACTTTGGATTATTTGTTATGGTTGGTGCAACTAACGGTGCATTAAACCCAACAGTTATTAAAACAACCGTAATTGATTCAGCTACAAAAGAATTAAACTATCAAGCTCCTGCGATTTATGCAAAATTGGGCTACGATAAAACATTCGATAATGATTTAAGAATAAGATTAACAGGCTCATACTATGGTTGCAAAAGCGCATTAGCAAATACATTGTTCTGGGGCGATAGAACCGGATCGCATTACTTCCTAGTAATGGAACCTGCTATGACCGGTACAGCAGTAACAAGTCCTACTTCAGCCGCTTGGTCTGGTAGAGTAAACCCAGCCTTCCGTGAAGAAGTAAGCACAATAACAATTAATCCTTTTATAAAATGGAAAGGTTTAGAATTATTCGGAACTTACGAAATGGCTTCAGGCAGAACTAATACAGAAAAAGAAATGAGAAAAGCTACACAAATGGCCGCTGATTTAATCTACCGCTTCCCTGCTGAAAAGGAAAACTTCTGGGTTGGTGCTCGTTATAATACTCTTACTGTGGCGTTACCAAAAACTGTCAACGATGTTACTGTAACACGTATTGCCGCATCTGCCGGTTGGTTTATTACCGACAATGTGATGGCAAAACTTGAATATGTTACACAAGAATATAAAGATTATGACCCTGCTACAATTCAAGCCGGTGGCAAATTCAGCGGACTATTCCTTTCTGCTGCCATAGGTTTCTAAATCGAATAATTAATAATTTATTTTCAAAATTAAGACTGTACATAATTATGTATGGTTTTTTTTTAAAACAAATCGCTTTGTCAAACGTATTTTATAAATTATCTATAATATTATTTTTTAGAAGCAGAAATGAATGAGCCGTTCAAAGAGTACTATTTACTCCCGATAAACCGGACGAGTTTTTAATAGAATTAAAAATACATTAACTGATTTTTAAAAATAATTCAAATATTTGATAATTATAAGTGAGGATTTATTATGAAGAAAATCATTTTCTCCATATTGGCTTTAGCCATTTCATTTGCAATGTATTCTTGCAAAGATACAACAGGACCGGACGATACTGCCACAATTAACTTAAGAGCTCAACTTGAAAAGAACACAGTTAAACCAGCCACAATTAAATTTAACGAAGGAATAACTTCTTCCGATGTAGATTCTATTCAAATTAAAAAAGTTAGAATCTTGATTACTGAAGTTAAATTCCACGCTTATAATGAAAGCGATGATTCAAAAGACAAATTATTTAAAGCCGGTCCATTGCTTTTTATGGCTGATTCAACAGGAACATCTTTGGATATAGCTTCAGGAACAATTCCATCAGGTAAATACAATAAGATGAAATTGGAAATGCATAGGTTTGCTTCAAGCGAACTTGCGCAATACGCTAACAGCTCACTATTTAAAGATTTTGCCACAAGCGATCGTTACTCGGTAATAATTGATTGTGTTATCTTTAGGGGTGGCACTTCGTACCATTTCGTTTATAGTGGTTCACCTACTGTCAATATGACCTATAATTTTGGCAGTGATATTGATTTACCTTCTAACCAAGAATCCAATTTTTATTTGATAATTAATCCGGTTGATGTATTTATCAAAGGCTCCGGTGAGTTATTAGATCCAACCGACGATTCTAATCATAATGATATAGACAATTTAATAAAACAAGCCATACAAGCTGTTAAGAAAAATTACTAATAATTGAATTCGCTTATTATAAAAAAGGACACTCGTAAAGTGTCCTTTTTTTGTACCCGGAACAGGACTTGAACCTGCACAAGCTTAGCTCACTACAACCTGAATGTAGCGCGTCTACCAATTCCGCCATCCGGGCGTTTCCATATTCAAAATTAGCTTATTTTTCTGAATTAGGAAAATCCGATTGGCAGTTTTTTTTATTCTTTAGTCCAAATCCTTGTATTTAGATTCATTTCCTTAATTATGATTGCAATTATCTTGAATAAATCGTGCACTTCTTCTACGTCAGATATTTTAACTCCGGATCTCATCATCCTTGGCTCGAATAATCCCTTTGTGAAGCTCATAGCGCAGTAAACACGTGAACCCTTAAACGAATATGATATAGGGCGGTCATACTTCTTCTGAATCGCTACCATAGCCTCCATCATCGTCGGAGTTAATATATAGCGTGATTCAATCTGATTGGAGCCGTGAACAACGAACATTTTTTCAAATTCAGGATTTTCGAGTTTAATCAATTCACCTTTGGTACTTATTTTCTGGAACATTTGCCCGAGTTTGCCGAAAAGCTTTTCCGCTTTATCGGGTTGAACAAATGTTTTTCCGGCAATCAATTTGTTGAAATCCGCGTGAATAAAAAGCCCGTTAAAAATTGTAACCCATTTTTCCTGTTGATGACCCTGCGAATCAGTCGTATAGGTCTTATATTGAGTTTGCAGTTCTGAGAATTGGAAATCTGTTTTATCAATATTTCCTATAACTAAATCATCGCCCATATATCTATCACAATCCTTACGGAATAGTTCACTTTGATGATAATCAACGGAATTTATACAACTTTGATAATTGTATTCCCAACTCGGATCAATCAATTTAATTATCTCGGCTACTACTGAAGTTTTATACTGATGGCGATATGCTTTTTTCTTTTTACTGATAAAATAACCAATAATTCCTGAAGCAATGATGCTTATTCCTACCCAAATGTAGAAAAACGTCATATTGTCTTGTGCAATAATAATATAACCAACAGCGAAAAAACCAATAATAGCTATGATAAGGATTATAGTCATAGATATAATTAATAATCTCAACTTTTCGAGACCCTTTAATCGCTCTTTGAGCTGGGTTTGGAAAAGTTCATTTACTTTGTTAACATCTTCCATAATAATTACATATTAGTTTTTGAACAGATTGCTTACGTTTATATTTGCTCTTTCGCTATCAGGTATTTCGAAAACCTGTTTGTGTTTCATATTCATCATTCCAGCTAAAACACTGCTTGGAAATGTCTCTACCCCATTGTTATAGTCAGTTACAACAGCATTATAAGCTCTGCGCGCGGCTGAAATTTGTGATTCTACTTCATTTAAAGTTCTCTGTAGGTTTAGGAAGTTCTCGCTGGCTTTCAAGTCAGGATAATTTTCGACAGCAACCATAATGCCTTTCATTGTTTGAGAAATCTCGTTATCTAAGGCGACTTTTTCGTCATTGCTCAGTCCACCGGAAACCGCTCTTACGCGCATTTCGGTAATTTTTTCCAATATCCCCTTTTCGTGGCTGGCGTATTGTTTAACAGTTGATACTAAGTTTGGTATCAGGTCATAGCGCTGTTTCAATTGAGCGTCTATACCGCCGAAAGCGTTCTCTACAGCATTTTTTCTACGGATTAGTCCGTTATACATACCGATAATAATAATTCCAAGTAGCACAACGGCTGCGATAATAATAATTCCAAGTGTACTCATATTTTTAATCCTTTATTTTAAAAAACGTTTAACATTAAAACTTTCATATTCTTCTTTTTAAATAGCTTGAATAGTCTTTTTGAATTGAATAGTATTCTTCGTCCATTAATGTGGAAGAAATTAGAAAATCCGCGGTCGCTCTATTGTTGGCTGTAGGAATATTATACAATACAGCAATTCTCAATAAAGCTTTAACATCAACATCGTGAGGTTGTGGTTCCATCGGGTCCCATAAGAAAATCAATATGTCAATACCTTCGTTTGCAATCATTGAGCCTAATTGCAAATCACCACCCAACGGACCGGATTTCAGCTTTGTGATTTTTAATATCTTATGCTGAGCAATTTTTGCAGATAATGCATTTTCAACCATATTACCTGTTGTTCCTGTACAAACCAGATGATGTGGACTTAAAAGCTCACTATTCCATTCCACCCACTCTACCAAATCTTTTTTGCAATTGTCGTGTGCTACCAATGCGATTGTTTTGTCTTTATTCATTATTTTCCTTTATATATTCATTTTTTGGCTAAAGCCCAAGAAGCATTGATTAATCTATATCCACGACTTAAAAGCCGTGGCAACTAATTTTTGTTTCTTTGGCAATTAACATTAACTTTCAAATTTATCTTTTCTGTCTTCTGTTGCCACGGGCTTTAGCTCGTGGGTATAGATTATCTCTTCTTTCTTGTGTTGCCACGAGCTTTAGCTCGTGGGTATAAATTGTCTCTTCTTTCTTGTGTTGCCACGGGCTTTAGCTCTTGGGTATAAATTGTCTTTTCTGTCTTCTGTTGCCACGGGCTTTAGCTCGTGGGTATAAATTGTCTTTTCTTTCCTATGTTGCCACGGGCTTTAGCTCGTGGGTATAAATTGTCTTTTCTTTCTTCTGTCGTCACGAGCTTTAGCTCGTGGGTGAAGATTCTGTTCCTACATTTCCGGGCTTTAGCCCAATTTCTTTATTTTATTTTCATATTTAGAAAATACTAATAAACAAAAATAAGAATTTGATTGTTAATATAAAAATATATACCTTTAATAATATAAAAAAACATCCGATTACTTGAAGTAATCGGATGAATTAACTGATAAATAAATTATTTGGTTAGAGGCGTTTCGATTCTAATGTCAACAGTTCTGCAATAGAACCGGCCTTCAGGCAAATTATTATCATATAACAATTTTCCTTCACCTATACCCTTAACTTTTGCATCTTTTCTGCCAATTGCATCTTTCGCCGAAAATGCGCGTTTCTCGGATAAGTTCATATTATATTCGTCTTCGCCTATACGGTCTGTATATCCTTCAATAGAAATTATAGATTCTTTGGTGATCCGATTCTTTATCATATCAACAATTTTCTTATTTGTTCCGCTGATAACCGATTTATCGAAATCAAATAATATTAAGCTGAAATTTTCAATTTTCTTATCTTGGATACCCATTTCCCGTTTTCTAACTATTGTAACTAATTCAAAAGGTAATGATTTTTCAATGGTTTGGATTTCCTTCCCTGTTTTATCCTTCACCTTTATGAAATAGTTAATCGGTAATGGTTTTTTCGGTGTTAATGAGCTGTTTCCTGCAACTTCCCAATCAATTGACGCAGGTGGGATACCGCTTCCGTCTTTAACGAAACTATTTTCAACATTATCGAGCTTTTGATTAGCTATTACGGACCAACTTGTAACACCAGCTTCTGATTTGACCTCGGGATAAAATCTTACAATCGGTGGATTTGATGTACGTATGGTATCGGCTAAAAAGACCGGAGAAAGGATTTCATAGTCATCTGAATATAATTCAACCCTGCGGTTTTCTTCTGACCTTTCAGGATCAGTTGCCGGAGTGGAGGCTTGTTCGGGTAGATTACGCGCTTCAACACTTAATCGAGCTTCTTTAATATTCCAGACATTTACGAGATAATCTTTAATAATTGCCGCTCTTTTAGCTGACAAATCTTTGTTCCCTTTCTCATTACCAAAATCGGCATTGCAACCGACAATTGTTAATTTAGCTTTCGGATTATCAGTCATTCGTTTACCAACGACATTTAAGCTATTATAATAAATATCCAGAGCTTCGTAAGCGTATAAATCGTTTATTTGAAAATTCTCCGCCTGCAATTTGCTAAGGGATTTGTATTTTGTAGGCAATACCGAAGAATTATCTGCAAAGAAAATATAATTCAGCAATGGTTTTACTTTAAACGAAGTAAATTCCTCTATGATAACCTTCGGATTTTTGACTTCCTTTCCATCCGCATCAACGCCAACAGCCGAAATATTGGCAGTTAGCTCATAAGTTTTGGCTACAAATACTGTATCCACACGCGAAATCGTCTCGGTCGTTAATATTATATTTTCTTCTTTATTTTCTGTTGTGCGTTTGGTTTCAATACCTTTAGCAAAACGAGATTGAGTAATCAAATCTTTTTTTATTTCAATAGTATCAATTTTATACATCTTCTCGAATTTTCTGATATATACTTTTTCTTTTGGAGGAGTATATATGACAGCAAGACCTAATCTTATCGAATTTGCTTTCCATTTAGTTACTATTGGGTCATCAACTATATTGGTTAAACCCATATAGTAAAAAATTTCCGGTTCGAGTGTCAGGCTCTTGGATTTGTTCATAGGTAATCTATAAGACAATCCGACACAAGGTGATAATAAAAGAGATGCCGCTTTGCTTAATGTTGTATCAGGAACTACGTTCCTTGTGCGCTTATATGTATCTTTGCCAGTAGAATCAAGAAAAGTACCCACTCCCACCGGTTTCGTAATTTCTTCTTTTTGGGAATATTTTGCTTTGATTAGAGCACTCGCATAAATACCCAAACTAATTCTTAAATTTTTAATAACTTCAAATCGAATCATCGGTTCAATACCGGCTGTGGCTAGTGTCGCATTAATGGTATGCTCAAAAATACCATCTACGGGGGCACCTTCAACAATAATGGTAGTTGTTTCTTCGCGTTTCAGCAATGCGCTAATATCGTTGTAGGCAACTCTTGCACCCAACGAAAACTTTGGTGCAATGCTATATTCGAACAACGCTCCGAAACCTAATCCCCCACCGAAACCCGATTCATAACCAGGTGAACAGCTCGGACAATCAGGGATTTCCTTAAAATCGGCTGAGTGCATATTAATCAAATAACCACCAAACAAACCGTAGGAAAACTTCCCATCGGTATCTTCCGATTTTGCATTTACCGCCAATAACAGCAATGCAAACATAAACATCATTTTTTTTAACATAACTACTCTATATTATTAATTCATAATTCTTTTTTCGTTTTTCTTTTTACTTTTTACTTTTTACTCATCCGATGACTTCCCGGTCATCGGATGAGTTTAGCATTCTTTTTTCGTTTAAATTCTTTAAAATATCTAAAGCGTCAATGCTCATTTTCGAGAAAGCAAACCATTTTTTTCCCAAATCCTTCAGCGATGCACCTATGAAATAAACTAGATATTCATCGATTGTCATGAACCGGTCGCAATTTGCGACCAGTTCATTTTTTTCATAATTATTTAACTGAAATCTGAATTCTTCTGGAAAGCGGTCGATATTCCTTTTTACTTGCTCATTTAAGCGTTTAGTTGGAACTTGATAAAGATCTGCCAAATCACGGTCTATCATAACCTGTTGCCCGCGAATCGAAAAAATCTGATTCCGGATATCATTGATTGGTAATATTTCTTTATTGTCGTTCATACTTTATAATTTATTTATTTCTTTTTAAACCTTCCAAAGGTAATACTATTATTGAAGATGGATTCCCGCTTCCGTGGGAATGACACATCATATTAAAACTTTCTATTTCACTATCATCAACTTCTGATGATTCACTACCGTCGGTGTTATTAATTCAATAAAATATAATCCATTATCAAAGTCTTTCAAATCGAGATTAATCGTTTTCAATCCCGTTCCGTCATTTAAACTAAATTCGCGTAACTTAGCACCATTCAAATTATATACCGAAACGGTAGAAGCACCGTCTTCAATCAAATTCACTTTAATCTCAATGTCCTCGCTTGCGGGATTAGGATTTATTTGCATCAGTTCGACTTTACCTGATGGATTGAAGAGTCTTGTTCCAC
>JBBRAO010000034.1:0-32865 GCA_038206725.1 Kapaibacterium sp. (SeqCode) | reverse complement strand
TATGTACCAGTATTGCTGATGAATGCTGTTACCACAGAATCCTTAACCGAACCAACGAGACATTTCTTCATATCAATATCTTTTGAAATAGGTACTGGCATTACAATTGACCAAACAGCGTCGGAAACATCGGATTGAGTTTGAATTGGAGTAATGCTATCCTTTAGACAGCGAACAGATTTTGCATCACCTCTTAAGAAGTCGTTTCTAACATAAGCTTCATTTTGATTGTTATATAAATGTACTGTCCAAGCGGCTGAATTTGAGGAAGGAGTTGATGACCACCAATCAGATCCTTCTGAAAACCAACAAAAAGGTCCATTAACACTTCTCCAACCAGCAGGAAGACCAGTAAAACCAGATTCGTTTGTAGCCCCAATATTTGGGCTTTTCCATAAACCATCACCATCTTCTATCGTTCCGGTACTCTTAAGCTTACCGCCTGCAATACTTAGACCACCAAGATTATCTATAAGTTCAACCCATTCATCTTTACTCGCAATATGCCATCCTTCCGGTGCTAAACCACGTGGATCATTAACAGCATACCAATTATATAACCTACCATAAATTTTTCCATTAGCAGGGTCATTATTGAAAAAGCACCAAGCACCCTCTCGCTTGTTATTCGCATCATTAAACTCGGATAATGATTGAACATTTCTGATTAAATCTCCATTCCGATAACGATCAACATCAAGATTAGAACCTGACCAAATTTGTTTTGTACCATTAATACCAATTTCAGAAGACGAGTCTTTAATACAACGAACTGAATTTCCGTCTAACTGACTACTAATACTGCGATTTATATTAGCATTGCTAAAGTTAAGACTCCTGCTCCAAGCATTTTCAATATTGCTAATAGAAGAACTCCAGATGCAACAATTGCTATCAATATTACTAAAAGTTCCATCGTAGCTACGCCATCCACTTGGTATTGCTGAAAATCCACTTTCATTTGTAGCGCCGTTATTAGGTGTTCTCCATAGCCCATTACCACCTTCTATTGTACCTCTACTTTTTAATTTGCCACCTGCTATTACGGGTCCACCAAGAAAGGTTTCTAATTTAGTCCATTCAAACTCTGATGGTATATGCCAACCGTCAGGAGCTAAACCCCGAGGGTCATTTACAGCAAACCAATTATATAACTTGCCATATTTTGGTTCCATCGCTTGGTCGTTATTATAATAACACCACGCACCTGTTTTTAAATTTACCCACTCAATCGAGTCTGTAACTTCTGTTATTTCATCTCCATTGCGGTATGATTCTACATCCAAATTACAGCCCATCCAGACTTGATTATTTATTTTTACATCTGAGCATTGAGACTTGTATCCCCATTCCGTTGAAACTCTTGCCAAACATTTATTACTTGGTGGTTTTGGTACATTTTGCCAAATCCATTTCAAATTAGTTGCTTTATTAGTAAGGAATTTCCAGTTAGCTCCTTCATCTATCGAATATTCAAGTTTGACTATATCGGTGGGTAGGACACCTTCCCAAGTAACTACCGTATCAGTACCAACTACAAACACTTCACCACCGTTAGGATGAGTTAGTTTCAACGTTGGTAATTTGGGTCTTTTTCCTCTAAATCCACCAGAAGCATAAAAATCGCTTTCGCAAATATCATTTTCAATTATAAATTTTGAATAATTATAACTGCTATCTGTGGGCGTGAAACTCACTGTAATATCTCGGCTTTGACCAGAACTTAAGAAAAAATTAGTAGGTACGACTTTGAATAACGCATTCGATGCTGTTATATTAGTTACATTTACATCTGTATTCTTTGCGGTAACTGTAATTGTGGTATCGTACTGAGTTCCGTTTGGATTCTTGTTTTTAAAATTTATTGAATTTAGGGATAAAACTAAACCAATTGATTCAATATCAACATTTCCAAATACATCTGCTGATTTGCCGGTTAAATTGCTTGTGGCTTTTGCCGTGTATTTTCCAAGTTTTGTGAATTTGCCAAAGCTGACCGCATCGCCGGTGCCGCTAATAACTACACGAGGTGAAAAAGGCACTCCATCAACGAATAATTCATAATTAACACCAAGTTGCGAATTTTTTAATCCAACGCTCACGCCATCAGAGCCTTCGCAATATGAACCACCACCGTTAATAGTATCAGTTTTTATTGGAGGAATTTTATCAGGATATAGCGATCGTAAAGTAGAACCTGTCATATCGCTGTAGTTGTAAGGTTTATATCCGTTCCCTAAAAACACCTCCAAATCAACTTGATTTATTGATGGGTCAATTCTTTTTGCCTTATTGTCATCTCGACAAGTTATCCATACTTTGCCATTATAATCAACAGACACGCCCATAGGACCGCCACCACCAACCAATATTTCTTTGACTATAACGCCATCATTATTCATTCTAATAACTTTACCCCTACTATAATCAACCAGCCATACGTTGTTATCAGCGGGAGTTACAGCACAGCCTCTTCCATCGGCGGAACCTTTATTGAAGGCTTCTACAATTTTACCATCTGGACTAATTTTATAACAATTATTTGAACCATAGCCATTTGCCCAGATATTACCCTTGGTGTCAATTCCTATCCCATAAGTGCCGGTTGCAGGAATATCAATTTTCGTTTTCGTATTTACATCTACTCGTATCAAAGAACCTAATGTGGAAGACCAGAGAACGCCATTAGCATCGACCAAACCTCCATAACCACCTTTAACGGGATTACAATATGAATCAGTAAAGTTTTTAGTTTTGTCATCAATTTTCACAAAACCTTTGCCTGGATAGCCTCCGACCCAAACATTGTTTGAACCGTCAACTGAAATATGACGGATGTTATCTATTTCTGAACATTGAGTGTTGATTTTATCAATATAAGTAATCAGCTCATCGGTGGGTTGCCCATTTACCCAAGGTAAATAGTGCTGTTTACCATTTCTCATTCCTTGGGATGTTTTGATTAATCCATCACTATTTTTGTCGTATCTTATTATAGCATCAGAAGGATAGTCATAGGGTGGCGCTAAGTAATCGCCATTTGGATTTGCTTTCCCATCGGAATCGCAACGAGTACCTCCCAAAACAAGCCCTATTTTACACACAGAAGGATAATTGCGGTTTCCTACCCAAGTGGATGCTTCGAAATCAACAGTTGTTCTGGAGGGATTTCCATCAGCATTAGGACTGGTCTGGTAAACCCCATCAACCGAGCCATCGTCCACGTCTAAACGGACTACCAAGCCTACTCCTGAAGCGGCTATGCTGATGAAACCGTATTCATTTGGACGTTTTGCAAGAACGTCATTTACAGAAAGAAACCAAATCAAAATTGCTAAAATTACTACAACTTTTTTCATAAGAACCTTCATAAAGTAATGAACTTTGTTTATATTTAAGAAACATTTTACAAAATTATAATTTTAATTTCATATTTCCAAATATTCACTTTCATCAATTATAACGAAATTAGAGATTTATGCAAATATAAGTTTTATCGTGACGGAAGGTGACATCTGCAAATGGGAAAGAGATTTTTTTTCAAATTATTTTATTCTTTTCAATTTTCCTCATTTTTCTTGGATTTCTTTAGCTAATGTTTAGTTTATTTTACTAATTTTGTAAAATGTTTATTAACGTTCAAAAATTTATTCGTTGGTTATGATACCAATAGGAATCTAATCGAAAACAAAATATAAGGAACATATTAAGTGGCAATGAAAAAATCGGAATTGTATTCAACTATTTGGTCAAGTTGTGATGAATTAAGAGGTGGAATGGACGCCTCCCAATATAAAGATTATGTGTTAGTTTTGTTGTTCATTAAATATGTTTCGGATAAATATGCGAATGACCCCGATGCACTTATAGAAATCCCTATTGGCGGTAGTTTCAAAGATATGCAAAACCTAAAGGGTAATAAGGACATCGGCAACCAGATGAATCTCATTATCGGTCAATTGGCAAAAGCAAATGACCTTGTCGGTATAATTGATGTCGCCGATTTTGCAGATGACGATAAATTAGGCAAAGGCCAAGAAATGGTTGACAGACTCACCAATCTGATTAGAATTTTTGAAAACTCCGCTTTGAACTTTGAAAAAAATCGTGCTGAAGGCGATGACCTCCTCGGTGATGCTTACGAATATCTAATGGGTCATTTTGCTACAGAAAGCGGAAAAAGTAAAGGACAATTCTACACTCCATCCGAAGTAAGCCGTGTTATGGCAAAAGTTTTAAGTATCAAGAATGCAAACAATAATACCACTTTTTATGACCCGACCTGTGGCTCCGGTTCGTTGCTATTAAAAGCGATTGAGGAAGCCGACGGTAAAGGTTCTATCTACGGACAAGAAAAGGAAAGTACTACCGGAGCCTTAGCTCGAATGAATATGATATTGCACGGGCAATCTGCAATCGAAATTCATCGTGGTCAAAGCACACTTTCCGACCCATTCTTTACTGATAGCGACGGCTATATGAAAACTTTCGATTTTGTAGTGGCTAATCCTCCATTCTCCTCAACGAACTGGAAAAATGGCTTTAATCCATCGGCCGATATTTTTGGTAGATTTGATGGTATGGGTATCCCTCCCGATAAAAATGGCGATTATGCTTTTTTACTGCATATAATAAAATCATTAAAAAGCACCGGTAAAGGAGCTTGTATTCTACCTCACGGTGTATTGTTTCGGGGTAACGCCGAAGCCGTTATTCGGAAAAATCTGATTTTGCGGGGATATATTAAAGGAATTATTGGTCTGCCTACTAACTTATTCTACGGTACAGGCATTCCTGCGTGTATAATAGTTATTGATAAAGAAGGTGCTGATGAACGCAAAGAAGTCTTTATGGTAGATGCTTCGAAAGGCTTTATAAAGGATGGGAATAAAAACCGTTTGCGTGAGCAGGACATACATAAGATAGTGGATGTTTTCAATAAGCAAATTGAATTGCCAAAGTTCAGCCGCTTGGTCAGCGTTGAAGAAATTAGCGACCCGAAAAACGACTACAACCTGAACATTCCGCGTTACATAGACAGTCAAGAAACTGAAGATGTACAAGACATTACAGCCCACTTATTGGGCGGAATACCAAATGCCGATATTGAAGACTTACAAGAATATTGGGACGTTTATCCTTCACTGAAAGCCGAACTATTTAAGAGTAATGAGTTATAAGTAGTAAGTTATGAACGAAAAAACAATAAAATTCAAATCATTTTCTTTTGCGCTACGAATAGTAAAACTATATCAATCAATCATCAAGGATTGCGACGAAGTGCGTAAAATACTCGCTTCAATTTTAATCACTACAAAGAAAAATCAATATGGAAAATAACTCATCACTTATAGCTCATAACTCACAATTGAGAGAAGGTTATTCTGAACTTAAAATTCATCACTCAGAAATAAAAACTTTTATTTTCTCTCATCCAGAATTTGTTCAATTCAGCAAAGAAATGGACGATTTATTTACCAATTGGAAAGTACGAAATACTAATCTTTTAAAAGGTTTAACCATAGGAATTAAACCCAAGTTGACCATATTCAGAATTTCGGAAGATGTTTTAAAAACCTACACCGGCAAACCATTGATGGACAAATACGCTGTCTATCAGCACCTGATGAATTACTGGAATGATATAATGCAGGACGACTGCTATTTGATTACTGCCGATGGTTGGAAAGCAGAACCAAGCATAATAAAACAGACCCGATCCGCTACTGTGTGGGATTGCGATTTGGTGCCGAAAACATTGCTTATTGACCGCTATTTCCTTAGAGAAAAAAAAGCCATTGAGCAATTAGAAGCCGACAAAGAAGCTATTGCCGGACAGATTACTGAAATGGAAGAAGAACATAACGTGGAAGACGGTTTTTTCGCCGATTTGGATAAAGTTAATAAAGCGACAATTAGTGGTAAGTTAAAAGTTATAAGTGCTGAGTTGAAGCAAGGTAAATTGTCAACTGAAGAAAAAACCTATAACTCACAACTTACAACTCTCTTAAACTCTTATCTTAATTTGATTGACAACCAAGCCAATTTGAATAAGAAAATCAAAGAAGCCTCAGCCAACCTTGACAAAAAAGTAATTGAACGCTACCGGACACTAACCGAAGATGAAATTAAACAATTGGTTGTGGATGATAAATGGATGGCGAGCATAGAACGAAGCGTAAAAACCGAAATGGAACGCATCAGCCAACGCCTTACACAACGAATTAGAGAACTTGCAGAAAGATATGAAAGTACTTTGCCTGTTATTGAAGAAGATGTTTTGAGATGCGAGAATAAAGTCAAAGAACATTTGAAAAAAATGGGATATTAAACATTTTTTGTCGCAAATTGTTGCTATATTTGCGACAAATATATGGCAAAATAGTAAATTAAAGCACAATTTTTAAGATGCTTAAGAATTTGAAAAACCCCAAGGGGGGTCCGCAGTATTTAGTGCTGATTCTTGGCTAAGATTAAAGTAAATATATTATAATTGGATATTTTTTAAATGAAAAAAGCTACAAAGATATGAAGAGATTACAAATGATTTTTGCAAAGAACACTATATTATTTATCAATCATTTGCAAAGTTGTTTCTTTGCAGATTTCTTTGCGGAAAATAGAACTTGCAAGAGAAATGCTCACCTCCAAAATGACGGATTTATATGGAATTAGTAACACAACAACATATTGAATCAAAAATTCTAATGCTTCGCAATGTTCAGGTAATTTTAGACAAAGATTTAGCCGCATTCTATGAAGTGAAGTCCATTCGACTACGAGAGCAAATCAAAAGAAACCCCAACCGCTTTCCTTCGGATTTTGTGTTTCAATTAACCGAAAATGAGGTTGATTTATTGGTATCGCAAAATGCGATACCTTCAAAACAAAGTTTGGGTGGTTCACTTCCGTATGTTTTTACGGAGCAAGGTGTGGCCGCTGTTTCGGGGGTTTTAAAAAGTGATAAAGCCGCAGAAGTAAGTATTATAATTATGAGGACTTTTGTTGCTATGCGGAAGTTTTTATTGCAAAATGCCTCCGTGTTTCAACGGCTCGACCGCATCGAAATAAAGCTACTCCAAAGTGAAGAAAAATTTGAAAAAATATTTAAAGCATTGGAAGTAGGACAAACACAAGCAGAAAAAGGCATTTTCTTCGAAGGGCAGGTTTTTGACGCTTATGTATTTGTGGCAGAATTGATTAAAAATGCAGAAACTTCTATCATTCTCATTGACAATTATATAGATGAATCTGTTCTTACTTTATTAAGCAAACGCAAAGCGAATGTTACTGCAACAATTTACACAAAAGACAGCAGTAAAACTTTCAACTTGGATTTACAAAAACACAATGCCCAATACCAACCTATTGAAGTAAAACCATTGGCTAACAGCCACGACAGGTTTTTGATTATTGATAATAGTGAACTTTACCACATTGGGGCATCGCTCAAAGATGTGGGCAAAAAGTGGTTTGCATTTTCACGTATGGATTCATTGGTTGTCGCAATTTTGAAGAGGATTATCTAATATGCAAAATATACCCGAAGGCTATAAAAATACTGAAGTGGGCGTTATTCCTGAGGATTGGGAAGTGAAAACTTATGGCGATATTTTCAAATATTTAGCAACAGCAACATATTCAAGGGCTGAATTAACAGAAAATGATGATGTAAAATATGTCCATTATGGAGATATTCATACAAAATGGTATTTCTTTTTGGATGTTGCTAACAGCTATTTGCCAACGGTAAGAAGTGAGCAGGTAAAAAACTATAATTTTCTGCAAGATGGCGACATTATTATGGCTGACGCTTCTGAAGATTATGCCGGAATATGCAAAAGTGTTGAAGTAAAAAACATTGGTGCTGTAAAAGCGATTTCAGGCTTGCATACATTTTTGTTGCGAGATTCAAATGGATTTTTTGTAAATGGATATAAAGGTTATATTCATTTTAACAGAATGGTTAAAGATCAATTTGATAGACTTGCCACAGGTTTAAAGGTATATGGTGTATCTAAAACTAATTTAAAATTTGTTCAAATTCCTCTTCCACCCACTCTCGCCGAGCAAACCGCCATAGCCTCTGCCCTATCCGATGCCGACGCCCTAATAAGCCGTTTGGAAACGCTCATTGCCAAAAAACGGGATATCAAACAAGGGGCAATGCAAAAACTACTGCAACCGAAAGAAGGCTGGGAAGTGAAGAAGCTGGGAGAGGTTTGTGGTATTCGAAAAGGACAATTGATTACAGATAGCACAAGGATAAATGGAAACATTCCTGTTATTGCAGGAGGAAAAACACCTGCTTATTTTCATAATAAACCAAACAGAATTGGAAAGACTATTACAATAAGTGCTTCTGGTGCAAGTGCTGGATATGTAGCTTTTCACGACTATTCAATTTTTGCTTCCGATTGTTCAACAATTGAGGAAAGTGAAAATTATTCGATTGAGTTTTTGTATTACTTAATGCAATTACTTCAAGAAAAAATTTACAAGATGCAAACAGGTGGAGCACAGCCACACATTCATCCAAGTGACTTAAATCCAATTCAAGTATCGATACCAACTATCGAAGAACAAACTCGTATCGCCACAATCCTTTCCGATATGGATACCGAAATACAGACATTAGAAAGCAAATTAGAAAAATACAAGAATATAAAATTAGGTATGATGCAGAATTTACTAACTGGTAAAGTGAGGTTAGTGTGAATGTAAAACAAATTAGGAGCGAGAAGTAAATGAGTTTATCAAAAGGTAGCTCGAAGGCAATTCTGGAGATGGTTGATTCAACGGATTTTCTTCAAGAAATAAACAATCTTTTAGAGCCCCGCAAGGCTGTTATAACGATGTATGACAATTGGATGCCAAAATGTGAAACCCATCCAAATGAAGCGGAATTAAAGGACTTTCTTAAGTATAATTTTAATCCACAGTTAAGCAAAGGTATCGCCAATTGGTGGTTAGAATTTGATGGAACAACACCCAATTGGGATTTGTTATCAACCTGTACAATCAATGGTGTGCGGGGCTTACTACTTGTCGAGGCAAAAGCGCATTGCAGTGAATTGCACGAAGCCGGTAAATCTTTAGCAAAAGATGCTTCCGACAATTCCGTTAGAAACGACAAGAAAATAGGTCAAGCTATCGAAATGGCAAGAATAGAGATAGAAAGAAAACACCCTGGAATTCAAATTTCAAAGGATAAATGCTACCAACTCTCCAATCGTGTTGCTCACGCTTGGTGGCTTTCCAATCACGGCATACCGGTTGTTTTAATGTACCTTGGGTTTTTAAACCGCAAAGATATGGATGACGGTATAAATGAAATTTTTAAAGATGAAAATGAATGGGAAAATTGTTTTCATAAACACACCACAAAAGTCGGGATTGACAAAATAGTTGACAAATGGGTAGATTGCGGAGAGAGTAAATTTATCCTAATTAGCAGAAGTATATAAGTAAATTAAAATATTTTTTATAAAGATGAATGAGTGAAGTATGAGTAATATAGGTCAAATCGAACGCGCAACACAAAACAGAATTATCCGATTGTTCCAAGAACAATTGGGCTATCGGTATCTTGGTAATTTAGAAGATGAAGAAGATAACAGCAATGTGAACGTGGCTATACTCAAGGCGCATCTTACTAAAAAAGGTTATAGCTCGGCATTAATCAGCAAAGCTATTACTGATTTTCAAAAAGCGGTTACTATAAACACAAGCGATGACCTTTACCAAGCTAATAAAGCAGTCTATTCAATTCTCCGCTATGGCTTGCCGGTGAAGGAAGAAGCCGGTCAAAATAAAGAAACTGTTTACCTGATTGACTGGAAAAACCCACTCGAAAATGATTTTGCTATTGCCGAAGAAGTTACGATTAAGGGGGTTCACAAAAAACGTCCCGATATTGTTCTTTATATCAATGGTATCGCTGTTGGAGTTCTCGAGCTTAAACGCAGTACAGTTTCGGTTTCCGAAGGCATCCGTCAAAACCAAGACAACCAAAAACACATATTCATCAAACCGTTTTATACCACTATTCAGTTAGTTATGGCAGGTCAGGATGTGGAAGGTTTGCGATTTGCCGCTATTTCCACTTCTGAAAAATATTATTTGAGGTGGAAAGAAGTAAGCGAAGAATTTAACTCCAACGATTCTTATTTATTAGAGCTTACCAAGCCAATCAGAGAGCAAGCCGCCAAAGCCGAAAATCTGTTGGACAAAAATATAATCGAACTGCTCAACAGGGAACGATTGATTGAAGTGCTACACGATTTTGTAGTCTTCGACCGTGGCCAAAAGAAGTTTTGCCGTCCCAACCAGTATTTCGGTATTAAAGCCGCACAAGAAAGCATTCGGAACAAGGAAGGCGGAATAATTTGGCACACTCAAGGTAGCGGAAAGAGCTTAGTAATGGTTTGGCTGACAAAATGGATACGAGAATACAACCCCAATGCGAGGGTGCTGATTGTTACCGACCGAGATGAGTTGGATAAGCAAATTGAAACGATTTTTCGAGGAATTGAGGAGCAGATAGTAAGAACTTCGAGCGGAGCGGATTTAATCGCAAAATTGAATGACACAAGTCCTTGGCTGATGTGTTCGCTAATACATAAGTTTGGAAATAAAGATGAAGCCGATTATGATAGTTATTTCATTGATTTGAGAAACAGTCTGCCGAGAAACTTCAAACCTAAAGGCGATTTTTATGTATTTGTGGATGAGTGCCATAGAACTCAAAGTGGGGATTTGAATAAGGCGATGCGTGAAATCCTTGGCGAAAAGGCTTTGTTTATTGGTTTTACCGGAACACCTATTTTGCATAGCGACAAGCGAAAAAGTATAGAGATTTTCGGTAAATATATCCATACATATAAATTCAACGAGGCAGTCAAAGATGAAGTTGTGTTGGATTTACGCTACGAAGCCCGCGATATTGAGCAGAAATTGAATTCACTTGAAAAAATAGATGATTGGTTCGACGCTACCACCAAAGGATTGACCGACTTCGCTAAATCCGAACTCAAGCAACGCTGGGGAACAATGAAATCGCTTTTTAGTTCAAAGGAACGGTTAGAAAAAATTGTTGGCGATATATTGATGGATATGGAGAAAAAAGAACGACTCCAAAACGGCAGAGGCAATGCCATTTTGGTTTCGGGTAGTATCTACAATGCCTGCCGCTACTATCAATTTTTTCAAGACTCAGGGTTTACCAAATGTGCTATTGTTACCTCATTTGCTCCCTCCTACAGCGACATTAAAGGCGAAGGCGAGAATCATACCGAAAAAATAATGCAATTCGAGATTTATCAGAAAATGCTCAATGGCAAATCAACGGAAGATTTTGAAGACGAAGCCAAAAAACGTTTCGTTGAGGAACCGGCACAAATGAAACTTCTGATTGTGGTTGATAAACTACTTACAGGCTTTGACGCCCCAAGTGCTACATACCTTTATATAGATAAAGCTATGAGAGACCACGGTTTATTCCAAGCAATTTGCCGTGTGAACCGTTTGGACGGCGAAGATAAAGATTATGGCTATATTGTTGATTATAAGGATTTATTCGGCAGTCTTGCAAAAGCGGTTGGCGATTATACTTCGGGAGCTTTCGACGGATACGATAAGGAAGATGTTGATGAGCTGTTGGAAGATAGATTGAAGAAAGGCAAAGAACGATTAGACGATGCTTTGGAAGCGATGAAAACACTATGCGAACCGGTTGTTCCACCCAAAGGAACAAATGAATATATCTACTATTTCTGTGGGAATACGCAAATCCCTGAAGATTTAAAAGACACAGAACCGAAAAGGGTCTTACTTTATAAATCGGTACTTGCACTTATACGTGCTTACGCCAATATTGCCGACGAAATGGAAGAAGCCGGTTATTCCGCTGTACAAATTGAAGCAATAAAAAAAGATATTCAACATTTTGAAAATGTTCGAAAGGAAATTCAATTAGCCAGCGGAGATTGGGTTGATTTGAAGCAATACGAGCCTGCTATGCGACATTTGATTGATAGCTATGTCGGAGCCGAAGAAAGTAAGAAAATTTCAGCATTTGATGATTTTAGCTTGGTTGAGTTATTAGTAGAAAAAGGACAAAGCGCATTAGATGAATTGCCAAATAACATTAAAAATAATAAAGGAGCAATGGCGGCGACAATCGAGAACAACTTGAGAAAAGTTATAATTGAAAAAGCACCGACCAACCCCACCTATTATGATAAAATGAGTGTTTTACTGGATGAGTTAATCAAATTGCGAAACTCAGATGCCCAACGATACCAAGAATATTTGGATCAAATTGTCGAGTTAGCTATTATGGTAAAGAAGCCCGAAACGAGCGGTAAATATCCGACAACAATAAACACACAAGCCAAGCGAGCTCTGTATGATAACTTAGACAAGAATGAAGAGCTTTCTTTAGCTTTGGATTCAAGTATTATTAATAGTAAATACGATGACTGGGAAGGACATCCACAAAAGCAAAAACATCTGAAATTTCAAGTTGTTAAACCTGTTTTAGAAGAATTCAATAAATCCGACCAATTAGAATCCATTTTTGAAGTTATAAAAGAGCAACAGGAATATAAATAATTGATAATGAAAGATAATATTATTAAAAATGAGAGTTTTGCATTTGCACTTAGAATGGTTAAACTTTATCAATATTTAACTACTGACAAAAGGGAGTATATTCCAAGTAAACAATTATTTAGGAGCGGAACTTCTATTGGAGCTTTGGTTCCTGAAGCCGAACAAGCAGAAAGTAATGCAGATTTGAGAGAGCTTTTGAAATTGTTAATTTCCATCATCAAAACAAGCAAAGCCTATGGAAAACGATAAAAACATTATCAATTATCAATTATCAATTGGCAATTTAAAAGTGGATGTTGTTAGAAAAGACATTAAGAATATTCATTTGGCAGTTTATCCTCCAACGGGAAGGGTTCGTATTGCTGTGCCTTTGGGAGTTAGTGATGAAACTTTAAGACTTTTTGCGATTTCAAAAATTGGGTGGATAAGGAAGAATCAACGAAAATTTTCGGCACAAGATAGGCAACCGCCAAAAGTATTTAAAGACCGAGAAAGCCATTATTTTCAGGGTAAGCGATATTTGCTGAGAATCACAGAACTGGATGCACCACCGAAAATAGTAATCAAAACTAAAACTTACATTGATTTATATGTTAGACCAAACAGCACTACCGAACAGCGGCAAAATATCTTTAATGAATGGTATAGAGCCGAGCTAAAACAACAAATTCAACCGATAATTGACAAATGGGAAAAAGAAATTGGTGTAACGGTCGCCGATTGGCAGGTAAAGCAGATGAAAACTAAATGGGGCACCTGCAACATCGAGAAGAAACGCATTTGGATCAACCTTGAATTAGCCAAGAAGCCCCCACATTGCTTGGAATACATCTTAGTACACGAGATGCTCCATCTCGTAGAAAGACTGCATAATGACCGTTATTTAGCTCTTATGAATAGATATATGCCACAATGGAAGTTTTATCGAGAAGAATTAAATCGTTTGCCAGTCAGCCACGGAGAATGGTTGTATTAAGAAAAATTCTTTTGTTCCAAAATTACAAATTTTTAAAAGAAATTTTCACCACCCTATACACCGAAATATGAGTATTTTGAAGAAAAGATATTATATATTCCGGCAAAACAATCAGAAAGTACAATTTTGAACAGGAAAAAGTATTTTTAAAATCCTATTGATTTCGCCCCATAAATCCCCTGTCACGGATTTGAATTTGTTTTCATATACTTTGATTATCGAGTCGTTTAAATGCTATTAGAACTTGTTTCTGCGCTGATTAAGAGTGTCTTATAGTTCAGATTAAGACGCCAAAAGCAGAAGATGAAAATGGATTGTGTTCCATCTGATTTCAGGGGCTAAAACTGCACAATTACTGCACAATGCACTTTTTGAATATTGCTAAGTTGCTATTAATAAATCAATATACAAAAAAAACCGCATCCTTTTGGAATGCAGAGCCGTATTTACTTTGAACCAAATACCATGTATCACCTTCATTAGTATTATCTTCTGTTGAATCTTCTGTTGAATCTTTTGGTTGAAAATATGCTAAATCTATACCGCCATCACCCGAACCATCACAATATATTAGTTCTTCACTTTCTGGGTTAAAATCTAACCATTGCTGTATTATTTTTTGTGAAAATCTTCTACCTTTTTCGACGGTTGTCGGATTGTTTTCTAATACTTCTACAAGCCATTCAATTCTAAATGCTTCGTAATTTTCTAAATTCATCTTTTTTACCTCAATTTATTTAAATATTATTTCTTCTCAACTTTATTTAATACTTCTTTACCTTTCCTTGTAGTAACATATTTTTGATTCCTGTTCTTTGGATTTTCCGGAATTGTTAATTCTATTAAACCAAGTTTTAATAAGGGCTCTATATGTTTTTGATAATTATCAAAATGATTTTTTAAACCAATGTATGACAATATATCCTTCCGTGAATTAGCTTTTAAACAAAAATTAAGAATTTTCATTACTTGATCACTTACTTGGTCACTTACTTTGTCACTTACTTGGTCACTTGCTTGGTCACTTACTTGGTCGTTTACTTGGTCGCTTACTTGGTCGCTTACTTGGTCACTTACTTGGTTACTTACTTGGTCCAAAAATGTTTTATGTATCGGAATCTCAACAATGAAAAATTGTCTTCGATCTCCGTCTGTATCAAATTTTGGTTCAGGTGAGCCATTTTTCTGAAGTTCACTAATGATTGTAGGTATTCCGGTTCCACGTCCTTCGGTTAATTTAAGTTCTTTAAGAAATTCACCAATACGTCTGTTTCGGTATCTTCTTGATTTTATGATTCCTTTAGTAAAATCATCGGGTCTAATGGAAGGGTCGGCACCGCCCTGATTAATAATCTCAATAGAATTCGGCAAAATTCTTATCTCTATCGGTTCGTTAATTTCATAGTTCCTGTGATAAACAGCGTTTGCCAGAGCTTCTTCAATCGCTTGATAAGGATAATTGTAAAATCTTATTGCTTCCGCTTCCGTTTTTATCTTAGTTACTTTTTCTTTTATAATAGAGCTTTTGATATATGCTAACGCCTCTCTTAATTGAACTTGAATTGCACCATTAAATGATTTTTCATAAAACTTGTTTGAAGCGACACCCTCAGGAAATTCAACAATATCAATCTGTATTCTTGGGAAAAAATGCTCTGGATTTTCGGAAAACATTAATAGCGCAATATTTTTTGGTAAGATATTCTCATCGGAACCTTCGGAAAGATTCATCTGTTTGCACAAGTCATTTATTGTAAGTCTTGAAACTTCTTGATATAGCTTACTTTTTGTTTCATATAAATGGTTCTGAATTAATGTGAGACTTAAATCATCAACTTTAGCATTTCTATTTATTCTATCATCATACGGTACATTTGCGGTCAAAGAAATCAATTCTCTTTTTTGCTCGATGTTAACTCGTACTGAATTTGAGTATTGCCTGATGTAATAATCATACATTTTATGCTTAGCGTGAATATCTATTGGAACTTCGTACGGTCTGTTACTTCCGGCAGGAACCCAAATAACCAAAATGTGTTTTCCTTCGAATTCTTCAAGTGAAATATGCGGAAAATAAGGTGGCTTGAACAGATGACAATATCTGAGCAGTTCTTTTTGTACTTTGTCAAAGGATTGAGGAGGAAAACCATAAACAGGCCTTTTTATCATCCCGTTTTCTTCTTCAACACCCACAATGATGTATCCACTGCCGAGATTATAAAAATCATTGGCGAATGCGCAAACTGTGTGCATTATATCTACCGGATTCCAGCCTCTTTTGAATTCTATTCTTTCCGATTCGACAATAGTACCTGTAAGTAACTCATTAATATTTATTGGTATTGACATTAGTTCGCAACCTCCGTAACATTCACTCTAACTTTTCCACTTAATAAATCCTGCATTAAGCCGTTTTTGATTTTCAAAAGTTTTAAGAGCTGATTTTTTTCATATGTTAGATAATCATTGATTTTTAAAATTCTATCAATAATTAGTTCTTGTTCTTTTATGTTTGGAATACCAATTCTGAATTTACCGAGATTTGTTGGATTTATATTAGCTTGGTGAACCCCGATAGAAGCAATACCTTTGAGTTTTAACTGAGTAGTAGGAAAATTCAACCAGTAATTCAAATATTCAGCTTTTACCAATCTATTTGGAATTAATCGAACAAGGTAAGACGCAAATGATAAAGGACTATGATAATTCCGAAAAATTGCTGTCCTTCCTACATAATCAATACTATTTGTTCTATTAAATAAAATATCATTTTTATTCAACAATATTTTTTTGGCTTCAACACTTTCAGAATGTTTTAAGTCAATAAAATCATTTTCAAATTTAACCAAATTTGCCTGCAAAAATTTTAATTTCTTAATATCACCTTCCAAATGTTTCTTGAAATTATCAATGTTTGTTATTGAACTTAACGGAATAGGATTTTTCTTACCTAACGAAATTGGTTGCTCATCGGGGTTGTAATTCTCTGATTCGAGAATACTATCATCTAATTCTTCATTTTCTTCATCTGTAAAGTCATCTGCAATTGATGCCTCAACTTTATGACTAAGAAACAATTCAACTTTTGCTAAAGCCTTGATATGATGATTTAAAATATTATTAACTGTGTTTTTAAAAGAAAACCAGCTCGATTCCAATCTCTTCATTAACAGGATATACATCATCTTGACCAAAAACTTTTCACGTTGTTGTGGATTTTCCAATACACTTTCAACTTTTAAATTCAAAATGTATTCTGATGGTCTGTATGCGGTCAGATTTACTCTAAGAGCATCTAAAATATCTTCAAATGAGTTTAGGTCGCCAAAGTTTTCAATTGTAATATATTCGTTTATAGGATCACTTTTCTCTGGAAAATTCATTTTTCCATATTCACTTTCAATCAGCTTTCTTGTCCTTGCAACAATTAAAGCATCTGTTAAATCAAAGAATTTCTGATTAAGTTTCGATATAAAATCAGATATTATTTTGGAATCCGATTCACACCACTCATTAAAATCCTTTTGGGCTATTTTAAAAATAGATTCCAAGCTCCCGATTCCTAATCCTGAATTTTCGAATCCGCTATCGCTTCCTTTAGCAATCAGCTTGAATTGGTTTCTAATGTCAATAAGTTTGTTATTGATAGGCGTTGCTGAAAGATGCAGCACTTTCACATCTCGGTTTATTCTTTCAGGTAATAAAATTTTATCTACTAAATATTTATATCTGGATGATTTATCATTCCGCAAATTGTGGCTTTCATCTATTACGATTAAAAGTTTTTGCCTTCTTTGAAAGTAGCCTAATTTTTTATCGGTATAGTTGTCAAGTCTTGTATCCTGCAAATCGGTATGGAACCGAACATAAAAATTTATTTCATCTTTTTCAAATCTTGATTTATTTCCGACTTGATATTGTTCCCAGTTTTGTTTTAATTTCTTGGGTGATAATAATAAAACCGTATAACCTTTGTTTTCAAAATATTTCATCACAGCTAATGCAGTCCAAGTTTTTCCCAATCCTACGGCATCAGCTAAAATTGCACCATTGTATTTCTGAAGCATTGAAATTAGATTTAAAGCTCCTTTTTGCTGATATGGAAAAAGTGTTCGGTAAATTTCGGTTACTTTTAGGTGTTCAATTTCTCGTTTAAAATCAACATCACTCGTTAATGATAGTAAATCTTCTTTGAAAAGTTCATATAATACTTTATAATATAAGTCCTTCGGTTCGTACTCTTTGAAAAGATTCTTTATAAGCCCAATTATATACTCTTTAACTTCCACTTTTGTTTTATCGGGTAATTCGATTTTTTCGGTAGCAACTTTTTCCCATTGATACTTGAACCAGTTTTTGAACTCTTTAAAATCACCTTCGTAATCGTGCTTGGCTGTATTTAATTCGACGTTACTACTGTCTTTGATACCAAGACCCGCATCAGTAAGGTTAGAGCTACCTACAATGTAAAAATTTTGGAGTCTGTTTTTATCGGTATAGATATAGGTTTTTGCGTGACAAAAATTCTTTTGAATATTTTTTATAGAAACTTTTTCTTGTTCCAAAAAAGATACTGCTTTTTTTGCTGTTACACTTAATGAAAGCGTGTTTTCAATACCAGCGTTGCCGTTTAACAAGTCTATAATTTTGCTTATCTGGGAATCATCCTGAATAAGATTACCTAAAATCATTCGGAATTTTTCAACCTGACTCAGGTCATCATTCATTAATGCCAAGGCATTAACGGAGAAATAACCTGTAACAAGGTCAAGATCACCTTGCTTTGTGTAATTCTTGATAAAGTCAAATACTTTATAAAACTCGTTTTCTTCCGTTTGTGTTTTGTTGTCTAAAAGCATATTATCAATTTATTAATTTATATCAATTTTCAAATTTAATCAATTTTAATACAAACTACAAACTAAATTCATACTTATGCAAAATTGTTTTCCACAATTTCAAAAATATTTACTTTTTTTGGTTTATTTGTGTAAAAATTCTTTTGTTCCAGAATTATGAATTTTTAAAAGAATTTTTCGATGTCTCTATACGAAAAAATAATACTTATTGATTTTGCCCTATCAATCCCGTCTCTCGAATTTGATTCAAATGTTTACATAAATTACTGATGAGCCAATTAAAGGCTGTTAAAACTCGTTGATGAGCTTATTAGGAGCGTGTAATCAGCATTGAGGAATGGTTTTTTGAAATTAAACACTTATTATATTCATATCTTTCCTACGAAAATAAATTGTCAACATCTATGTCAGGTGGGTCAATCCTACGTCGAACATAATCGGCCTTAATCTGTTTTTTGGTGGGATTATATTTTGGGTTATTCATTGATTTTTTTAATTTTTTCCATTTTTCAACGTCTTCTTCGAATATTAACCATTTTTTTCCTGATTTGCCAACTGTAATATATTCCATTCTACCCGAATGACATTCTTCAAGAACGCTACTAATTGATATTTTGAGTTCTTGTGCTAATTCATTAACTGTATAATCTTTAGATAAAGCCATATTTCCACTCTCTAACTTTGAACCAATATTAAAAAGTATATATCAATTTTTTTATTTTTATTTTCACAAAAACAGATTAAAAAGATCAAATTATAGGATTTTTGGAATCGAACTATCCATTTACATCATATATATCAAATAAATATAAACTAAATTAATTTATATTAATTAATTTGGAAATGTAGTAATCTTAGATTATTTTTGTAACTCATAATTAACACTTTAGGATTTGTAGAAATGGCACCCCCAAGAACGAGACAACATTGGAATTCAAGACAATATCCTCATCTCGGATTCATATATTCGCGAAATGGAGTTGCATACATTAATATCGCTGATAAAATTATTCGATCTACCAAAATGAAGTTTGCTCCAGATAATAAAGCAATTCTTTTAGATATTCTTGATAAGGCTATATTCGGATATCTTCATCCCCAAATGGTTGAAAATACTACCGAAATCCTTACAGTAAGTGAATTGATTAAAGAATTCGCTTCCTTGCCAAAGAATTTAAAAAATTTAACACTACGGAAGAGGTGCAGAACGGCTGTTAAGCATTTCGTAAAAAAGGATTATTATATCAACCAAACTAAAGAGATTCGTGACCTAATAATCGCTAACTACAATGCAAGTAGGTTACATCCCAACACTATAAGGAAAGTATTCCAAGTATTAAAAAGAATATTTAATTATGCTGTTGAACAATTTTACATAGATAAAAATCCAATTTCAGATCATATGATACCATCTTTTAAAAAAGAAGAATTGAAAATCTTTACTGAAGAACAAGTTTTTGAAATAATTCAATACTTTGGAAAAAAGAATAATGTTTCAATGAATTTGTTGGTGCGATTTATGAATATTACTGGTATGCGTATTAGCGAAGCTATTAAATCTGAATGGTTTGACATCAACGATAAGAGAATTCTCATTCACGGTAAGAATAATAAAGATAGACCCTTCCCCATTGAAACATATCCAGAATTACTGATTGTTCTGGATGAACTTAAAAAATTGAATATTGATGGTAAATTGTTCAAATGGGGAAACATACAAACACCACAAAAATCATTAAAAAGGGCTTGTATTGAATTGGGTATTTATAATAAAGGACAAAATTTTCATTCAATTAGAAAATTAGTTGAAAATAGAATGTTATTTATTGAAGGAATGAACGCATTCAAGGTTGCCGAATTAATGGGGCACACCAGAATTGTACAGGAAGCATATTATGCCGCTGGATATAAAGAAAGTGATTTTATCAAACAATTCAATAACGAAAGAAAAGTGCGCTTATCCGCACTGTAAGGATTGTAAGGATTGTGTAAGGATTGTGTAAGGATTAATATGATTTAATCTAATTCGATATGTTTCGATAGAATTTTAGACTACATAAAAAAATATAGAGTTACCTGATTTGGCAACTCTATATTAAGTAATGTGTATAACTACTATGTGCTCCCTGCGGGACTCGAACCCGCGGCCCTCTGATTAAGAGTCAGATGCTCTGGCCAGCTGAGCTAAGGAAGCATTCAAAAATACGACTTTTTCGAGACCTGACAAAATTTCAAATGATATAAAGTTGTATATTGCTCATTATAAAAAAATAGCAACCAGTCTATCTGATTGCTATTTCAACACTCTAAAATTTTGATTACTTTAACGCTTTTCCTTTTCTATAAATATTGTAACCGGTCCTGTATTGACCAACCCAATATCCATCATAGCCCCAAATTTACCCTCGGCGATAAAGATGTTGGTTTTCCTGAACTTAGCTACTAATTTATCAAAAATTGGTTCGGCTATTTCAGGTCTTGCGGCTTTTGAATAACTCGGTCGAAACCCTTTATTTGCATCGGCATAAAGCGTAAAATTTGAAATCACTAAAATACCACCACCTATATCACAAACCGATTTATTCATCACGCCCATTTCGTCGGGAAATATTCTTAAGTTAATGATTTTATTGACAATCCAATCTAATATTTTTTCATCATCGGTCTCAGCAACACCAACTAACAGCATAATTCCATTATCAATTTTTCCGGTTATTATGCCATCAATTTCTACCTTAGCCTTTGCTACTCTCTGAACAATTACTCTCATTTCCTAATTTCCATATATACTAATCGTTTGCTATTGATCGTTGAAAGCATATCTCGACACTATCATCTCGGCAATTGCAAATAACAATGCCAATAATGCAAAAATCTTCCATAGCTCTGTTCCAAGGCGTTCTTTAACGATTTCGCTGGTCAAATCCTTGGAATCTTCGATATACGTAATTTTACTATTATCCGTAAACCATTGATTCATCGTTGAGACTTTTTCTCTTCTGCCTTCGGAGCTGATATTCGATTCGTTGGGGTTCAAATTGACCGATACAAGTGCTTCGACTTTATTTGCGTTGTCCAAAATAGCATAAGATCCGCATTTGTCAATGTTTTTGAGTTCTATTATGGCATCGCTTCCGTAATGCATATTTTTATAATAGGCTTCGAAATTATCTGGATCTAAAACTTTAACCATATCCTGATTAACAATACCATTACCCAATCGTACTAAAATTTGATCATCAACACAGTAGGCTTTCTGAATTGTTTCCGAATTTGACAGATATACTATTCCACGATATAACAAGGTTGGGAAAAGCCCCGATAAGGCATAATTTCCCCATTCATCGTCTAAACCGGTCGAGCAATAAAGCGTTTTGCCTTTACCATAATTTGCCTCGGCTAAAAACGCGCCCGACGGGAAAGAAATAATCGCATACCCCGATTGAACGGTATTATATTTTTTCAAAAGCGGGGTCTCAATCGGTTTTTTGCTGTCGGTTGTTCCTTTGAATACTCCGTCCAAGAGTGGGTGAAGTTTATCAACGTTAGAAAACTCGATTGCGCTCATTGTAGGATTCGTTCTTTCGTTTATTTTACCGTATCCGATTTTTCTAATGAATTCCTGAAATTGCATTTTCCTGGATTTACTATTTGCGAATATGTAACAAAATCCACCCGATTCGATATATTTTTCCAATTTTTCCAATTGTGATTGAGGATAGACCCCATCGTTTAAAATTAAAACATCGTATTGCGATAAATCAGAAGCATCAGCTCGTTGTTCGTCTGCAAATTCGGTTTGAATTACATTTTGAATACTCGAAATGCCGTTAAAAAATGCCTGCAAATTGTTGTTCTGAGCGCCGACGACCAAAACCGATATTTTGTCAGGTATCAATAAACTGAAAAAACGTTTATTATCTTGATCTAAAGCATCGCCATCTATCTCCACTTCGCCTATTATAGAACCTGTTTCATTTGGAATTGCAGATATTATAACAGTTCGTGATTGGTTGGAAGGTATATCAACGGTACGCTGTGCAACTCGTTTATTGTTGAAAAACAGGCTTAAAACCGTTCCATCAGCATCCGTTTCAGAATGATTTTTTAAAACTACATTAATATTAACAGGAGTATTTTCGCGCATTATTTTCGAAGTAATATCCAAACTATCAACCGAAATGTTTTTCGAATTGCTATTTGCTTTGCCGATTTGGACGGCATAAATTTTGGCGTTCATTTTATCGAATTTCACGCTGTCATCTTCAGTCAATTTGAATATATTATCCTGCATATCGGATATTATAAAAACTTCTTTATTAACATTGGATGCGGAAGCCAAAAAAGCATTGGCGGTTTTCAGACTGTTTGCTAAATTGCCTCTTTTTGAAGAAATTTTTATTTCACTGATTTGTTTTTTAAGATAGGTATAGTCCTGCATCAGGCTTGTTGAATTGGAATATTCAGGATTCGCCATACTTATTATTCCGATTTCAGAACCATCGCTTAGCATATCAATCAATTGAATTACAGCCAATTTAGCCAAGCTAAGCCGGTTTCCTCGTTCTTCATTTATATCCATACTAACTGAGTTGTCAAGAATTATAACAGCGCTCGATTTTGCATAAGCCTCGAAAACAGGTAATTCACTTTCGACAATCGGGCGTGAAAAAGCCATAACAAGACAGATAATTATCAAAGTTCTTAAAATCAGCAAAATTATTTGCTTCAACTTCAGCCGTTTGATTTGCTGTTTTTTAAGTTCCTTCAAAAACTGCAAAGTTGAGAACTCTATTCGTTTCAATTTTCTCAGGTTGAGCAAATGCAATATTAATGGTATAGTTGCGGCAATTAAGCCAATTAAAACCAACGGATTTAAAAAATTCATTTATAACTCTTTTGAATAATTATTTGAAATTGCGACGCCAAGTGAAAAAAAATATTGGTTTGCAAATCAAAAAATATTAATTTTGAATATTCAAAAATAATGAAGGTTATGCTATGAAAAAATATTTCTTATTATTAATTTCGATTTTTTTAATTTCTGCGTGTTCCGACACGCCGAATAATTGTGATGTTTATGATGTTGATAATATCAACGAAGTGAAAATTTGTGGAGTTTTTTCTCTTACTGAAAACTTGGTCGATTTGGGCACAGATAGTGAAGCCGCAATGGAATTAGCTGTTGAAGATTTCAAAGCTATGTTGGTAAGAAATTCGATAAATTATACTGTCGATTATGTTATTGAAGATTCGAAATTGAATCCGAATAAAGCTGAAGAAATTATTGAAGCGCGATTCAAAGAAGGCTACAGAATTTTCATAGGACCTTCCTCGAGTGCGGAAATATCAAAAATCAAATCATTTTCCACCAGCAATGGTATATTAGTTGTTTCGCATTATAGCACCGCGGGAACACTTGCCACCGATGATAACGTTTTCCGCTACTGCCCTCCCGATAAATTGGAGAGCTGGGCTATGAGCAAATTGTTGATTTTGCAGAATAAAAAAGCAATTGTGCCACTATATCTTAACGACATAGGCAACAAGGGGTTGTACGATGCATTGAAATCGTTCTATACTGCTGATGGAGGAAAAATGTATAATCCAGTCAGCTTAGAACCATCAACAACTGATTTCGCTCAGACAATAACGAATTTAAGAAATACATTAATTCAAGCATTGGATGAAAACCCAACTGAACAAGTTGCTGTATATTATGCAGGATTCAGCGAATGTAAGCAAATACTGGAATTAGCATCAAAGGATGAAGTTTTCAGTACTGTTCTATGGTATTGCGGCGACGGTATAACGCTGAACAATGCTATTTTTGAATCAGCTCAGGCTTCTGCCTTTGCAAAAAAAGTAGGTTTGTTGTCGCCGACTATAGGTTTGGATCTTTCAGCAAAAGTAATATACGAACCACTTATAGTAAGAATCAAAGCAAAAACAGGGAAAACGTCAGTAAACAACTACGCATTGGGTGTTTATGATGCTACTTGGAATGCTCTCACCGCTAAATTAAGCGTTCGATCAAATAAATTCAGTCAACTCCGAAATCAATTTATTTATAATTCAAATAATTATTTCGGAGCTACAGGATATACCAAATTAGATACTTATGGCGACCGCAGGTACAGCACATTTGACTTTTGGTCAGTTGGTCCAAATGACGCGGTTTGGTCTAAAAAAGCAACTTACGATATTTTAACCGATAGTTGGGGGATTTGAATCAAAAGACGGGATAAAGTAATTCAATCTTTTTGACATTCCGCATCCAATATTTAGTTGATTTATTTCCAAGGAAAATCAAAGAACCGGGTTTGAAAAAATCCGGTTTTATTTTTTCGGTTTTATCATTGAATAGAATTTTTATTTTAGTATCGATTGCTTTATCTAATTCCTTATTAATCGGAGCGGTTTCCATTTTATTTTTACTATTAAAATGTACATCAATCGTGTCACCGATTCGACCCTTAATAACTTTTATAACCAAGTACGTTGGAAGAGCGGTTACCTCCTCATCCATTTGTGCATAAGAATAAGTATTACTTTCATTATTGTCATCGGTACAGCGAATAAGCAATTTTTTAATGCTGTCTTTATTAAAATTACAATATTTGGCAATAAAATCTTTAAATTCAACAGCTATAAATCTTCCGGCGACTCTGCTATTATTATACAACACCTCAACGTGGTAATCATACATAGTATTGTCAAGCAATCCCTCGTAATTTAAATTATTATTTATTTCAATAACTTTTTCCACTTTGTATTCTTCCGCTTTTATGATATTTGCAGATAAAGCTAAAATTATAAAAAATATTATTTTCTTCATTATTATTCGTCCTTTATAAAAAATGCCAGCCAAATTGTTTTCTCATTCATCGAAGTTGATTGAATCCTATGCTTTTTATGGGCGGGTATGAATAAATAATCACCCAGAAGCATTTTAATCAATTCGTTATTTTGGAATTCGATTATTGCACTGCCTGCTAAAACAATTACCCACTCACTTTCATTTTGGTCATACCAAAAACCCTCGGGTGATGATTGTCCATAAGAGATAATTCGCTCTATTCGGAAGTTCTTTCCACTTTCAAGAATCTCAATTATCTCTTCTTTTGCGTTTTCCGGAATATCGGCAAACAAATTAGCTTTCATTTTTTTTTTAATATTCAAGTTTTTAAAATAGTGTATTTTCTTTTTGTTCGAAATCATAACCGAAATATCGATAGCAAGCTCTAGTCGCAATCCTACCTCTTGGAGTACGCTGTAAAAAACCCTGCTGAATTAAAAACGGTTCATAGACCTCTTCTATTGTACCGGCATCTTCTCCAATCGCTGTTGCAATTGTATTTAGACCTACCGGTCCCCCACCGAATTTTTCAATAATAGTCAATAGGATTTTTTTATCCATCTCATCGAAACCGCGCTCATCGACATCTAAAGCATCTAACGCCATTTTCGAAATAAATTTCGTTATATCACCCTGACCTTTGATTTGAGCAAAGTCGCGCGTTCTTCTGAGCAACCTATTTGCGATACGCGGTGTTCCTCTCGACCGAGAAGCTATTTCATAAGCGCCCTCTTCCGAAATCGGGACATCAAGAATTTCAGCCGATCGAATAACAACCAACAATAATTCTTCAGAATTATAATAATCTAAACGATTAATTATTCCAAACCTCGAACGCAATGGCGCAGTTAATAAGCCGCTTCTCGTTGTGGCACCAATTAATGTAAATCGCGGTATAGAAAGCTGGATTGAGCGTGCCGATGGTCCGGAATCAATCATTATATCCAGTTTAAAATCTTCCATAGCCGAGTATAAGTATTCTTCAACAATTGATGATAAGCGATGAATTTCGTCTATAAACAGTACATCGCCTTCTTCCAAATTTGTTAAAATACCGGCTAAATCACCGGCTTTTTCTAAAACCGGTCCACTTGTTACTTTAATATTCGTATTCATTTCTCTCGAAATAATATGGCTCAAAGTAGTTTTTCCCAATCCGGGAGGTCCGGTAAGCAATACGTGGTCTAGTGGTTCGTTTCTTAATAATGCAGCTGAAATAAATATTTTAAGATTTTCTACAATTTTCTGTTGACCGGTAAATTCCGAAAAATCTACTGGTCTCAATGTCTTGTCAAAATCTTCTTCGTTGACTTTTCCGTCAACTATATTTTTATTTTGTCTCTCAATTATTTTTTCCATATTGTCAGGCTCTTTACAAAAAGTATTGAAAAAATTACATATTCAAATATAAACAATAAATTTTTATTGAAAAAACTTATAATAAAAATAAAATGTTGATAATTAGAGCAATAAAAATTTTATATATTGGAATATTTTTATTAGTTTTGTAGTTTGTTAATTATATGTAACTGTAAATTTGAATGAAATTGAATTTTAATAATTGGCATAGTATTTTATAGTTATTTTAAGTTAAATTGAATAAAACAAATGTATTTTATATTATCATTTTTTTGGAGGTTTATAGTGAAAACCACTAAGTTATTTCAAATGCTATTATTGCTGGGAGCATTCTTCATCGCAGGTTCGACGAATGATGCGAAAGCAACAGATTTGAATAGTTACCAAGTTCGGGAAACTTATGAATATTGGTCACCATTCAATGACGGAAAATCGCTAGGTAGCGGTAAGCCTTGGGGCACAATCACCATTCCACAAGATTTCAGCTTCAATTATGACAATTTAGCAGTCACTTCTGTATATATATACGGCGATGGCTGGTTGTCATTCAACACTGCACGCAATCCGAGCGAAGTTCCAACTTTTGCGCAGAATGCGTATATGGTTTCTTGGTATGGAAATGATCTAAGAACCCTAGGCGATTTATCCTACAAATTTGTAGGAACAAAACCTTATCGTTCATTAATTATCCAACATCTGAAAGCTCAAACAAGGTTGGATGGAACAAAAAATTATTTTGATGCACAAGTCATCATTTATGAGACGACTAACGAAATGACTGTTATTTACGGAGAGAATTCCGGAATCGGAAGACAAGGCGTAAATGGAGCCATTTATTTTGTTGGCAGTAGCACTTCAAAATATATTAACGTTCGCCCAGATAATGAATTTTCCGGGTCAATTTACTACAAGAGCAACAATAATTCATTTTGGCTGAACAAAGACACCCGCGATTTCATCTTCTCCGGAAGAGCTTGGACTTTAACTCCTGCTCCTACCGTTGCAACAGTATATCCTGCTCCTGGCGACATTTTAGTTACAGGCAAGATTTATGAAGGTGCGGAAGGTCCATTTGTACGTATCAACCGTGCAATAACACAAGAACAAGTTACTTTCACTTATGAAATTTATGGACCAATCGGTTCAGCATCCGCTAAAACAATATATCAAGGTGTTAGCGATGAAAACGCATCAAGTACTACAATTGATCCTAACCCACAACCTGAAGGTAATGCTGATAAAATAATGATTGAACACGCTAATCAATATTGCGGTCTATTACAAAACGGCGGTTTGGATTTACTAACTAATAAAGATAAAATTCTTGGTGGTCAATACCGCGTTACTGTTGTTTTAAGACAAAAAACCAGTGGTGTTACCCAATCTTATACTTCTTATTTCACAATCGCATTGCAAAATGACTTAGAAATAACAAGTATTATCTATCCTATTACAAAAAATAAATCTATATATCCATTTAATAAACGCGTTCCTATAGAAATCAAAGTAAGAAATTTGGGTAAACGCGCTATTACAAAATTCGAAATGACTGCTGTTATTGAACATATCAGCACAAAATCAAAAACAACATTGAAATATACTTTCGATTCGAGCATCCCTCCTAACAAACCAATTGAGATGGGCGAATCTTTTGTAGTTGATAATTTTGATTTGAATTTTGTACCAGATAAAATTGGTGAATATAAAATTTCAATTACAACAAAAATATTGGATGCCGCTTCTGACGATGATCCACTAAATAATAAATATCCTCGTACCGGTCAACCGGATTATATATTCGAAGTCGGTTATGATTACGAAGGCGAAGTTGTTGCTTTGGTAGGTGCCGATTTAGTTAACGGTGAATATGTAAATTCTCCTGTTAGTATTGGTGTTGAACTTAAAAATAACGGTTCTATCGATTTAGCCGGTGATTTCGTTTATGTAGAAATCTTCGATCCTTCCGGTGTTTCAGTTTATAATGAAAAAATGATGGTCGGTAACTTACCAACAAAATATGATAATCAAAAACCATTCTATTTTGAAAAACCATTTTTCCCTAAGAAAGCCGGTGATTATACAGTAAAAGTATATTATGCTGTTGATGGCGACGTTGTACCATCGAACAACAAAAAAACTTTTATTTTAACTGTCAATGGTGGATTAAAAGGAAAATATACAATTGCTAAAACAGGTGCTGATTTCCCAACAATCTCCGCTGCTGTTGATGCTTTGTACACACGCGGTGTTGCAGGACCTGTAACATTCTATTTAACAGATTTGTCATATAACGAAGGTACCATTAACAAAAATGGTCCTGCTATTGATTTGTCATCAAAAATCATTGGTGTAAATAAAGACAATCCTGTTATATTTACAGTTAGAGAAGACGATTTTGGACAAAAAATTCAAGTACATCTTTACTCCTATCAAGGTATTGGTATTTTATTCGGACAAAATGCTCAACCTGATAATGTAAAAGCTCCTGTATATTATGTAGAATATACTCAAAAAAATGAATTTGCTAAGAGTGAAGGTTATATAACTTTTGACGGTTTAGCAAGTCACTCATTGAAATTCATTCTTCATTCATTGAGTCCATCGAAAGCAGTAGTTAATTTTGCTACTGGTACACAGAATGTTACTTTCAGAAATACAGTATTAGTTGATAATTCAAAATCTTCGAACTGTGATATTCCTGGAACAAGATTTAATACTGGTTCACAGAAATTTGAATTCAAAAAATTCAATAACCTATCTACAGGTGTTTTAGTTCGTAACTTACCTCCTATTGATTCGCAATTTGGTATTAACTATTATAAATTAGACACATTGTTAATTAAAAACAACGTTATTGATAATAACGAAATTAACGGCTTCGGCGTTGGTATCGTTTCAATAGGTATGGGAACTTTAATAGATTCAAAAACCGGTGATTTTAAAACATACTACAATGAAAATAACACAATTAGCAACAACTTAATATTTGATGTTGCTAAAGCAGGTATTTTTATGGGTTATGAAAATGGTTCAAAAATCGAAGGAAACAGAATCTTTGACGTAATGGGTAATTGTGTTGCTTATGCGGCTGGTATTATGACCGGTGGTGAAGCTGATGTTGTTAATAAATATTACGGCTTTAACAACTTGAATTTGACTATAGCCAGAAATGAGATTTCAGATGTATATGGTTTAGAAGCTGCTTACGGTATCGTAAACGTTCAAACACCTACAACAATTCAATTTACAGGTAAGTCAATAACAATTCCTAACCAAGACGAAAACATATTAATTAAAAATAATATCGTTTGGAAATTAAGACCTTTAGATGAAGCTGCCGATGTTGTTGGTATTAGTATTTCAACTGATGTGAATAATGCAACAAATCAACCAATAGTTAAAGATTACTTTACTAATGGTGACATTATCGCAAACAACACAGTATATATTGAAGATTACTTAAATAAAGTTAATACTTCAATGGTTGTTGGTATTAGTGTGAGTTATTCAAAGAATCCTCAATTCTATAATAATGCTATTGCAATGACAGATAATACAATCGCAGCGAATGCGGTATTCAATACAGCAGTATTATACCAAGGCTTGTTACCACGTTGGGGACAAGGTTTGGTTTCTGACCGTAATGCCTTCTATACGACAAATACTACAACAAACTTGTTCCGTATGATACATTTACAATCCGATGGAACAACAACTTACGCCGGTAAAAACGGTGAATTCTTGAAATTGAACCAATGGTCATATTGGACCGGTCAAGACGGTAATTCAATCGTAGGTAACTTTGTTAATAATTTTGTTATCAAACATTCAAAAGGTCCTAATGACGATGATGATGTATTAGATGTTCTTAGATTAAGAATTAACGACAAACCTTATCCGAAAAATTCAGTATTGAACAATCGCGGTATGAACTTAGAAAAATTAGTATATAATGATATTGATGGTTTAGTTCGCGGCAAATCAAATGAAAGATTTGATATTGGTGCTGTTGAATTCTACGGCTCATCGTTCATCCAAGACTTAGAATTAGTTCGTTTGATCGAACCTGGTGTTTATAAAGACGAAGCCGGTAAATTCTCTAAATACGAATATATAATGACAGCAGCTCCGGTTCCTATGACCGTAGCTATAAGAAATAACTCAAGTATGTCGGTATCGAGCCCATCTGTTCACGTAACTATCTATCACGAAACTTACTCAGGTGTTTTTGATCCTACACAAAATAAAGTTATGGATTACACAATGCAAATTCCTTCAATCGGCAGTTTCCAAACTGTAAATGTTCCTCTAACAAATAAAAACAATGAATTTGTTCCTGAAACTTACGGCGATTGGAGAAGAACTGACGGTACACAACCTTTCAATGTACCTGATGAATTCAAACCTATGGAACCAAACGTATCACCACTTTACAAAATAATTATTGAATTGGGTGACGATGAAAATGGCAGCAACAATACAATCGAAAAAACCGTTCGCTTCTATTTGAAACGCTCAACTTTGAGTTTGATGGTTTCTGCTGAAAATATGAAATATGATATCAATGTAGAATCTAATCCAAACCTTTGGGCGGCTAGATTAAACCTTGATTCAGTCGTTAAAGTTTTGAACAACTTCGGTTGGAGTACTAAATTAGGTCCTGAACCTGAAAACAATCACTTAGATGTAGATCTATTTGACCGTAAGGAATGGGAACCACGCTCAATTAATTATCCATTATATCGTACATTAATATGGACTGACGGCGACGACAAAAATCTTGGCGTAGCTAACACATTATCTACTTATGATGTAATTAATTTGGAAGATTTTTTCAAATCAGGTACTGCAAGTGTTAAAAAGAACTTCTTAGCTTCTTCACAAGAATTTATCAGAGCAAACGAAACAAACAATCCTGAATTTATGCATTACCGTATAAGAGCAAGTGTTAACGCTCCGGGTAACCCAATGAATACAGGTGGTAACTATGATGGTAAATTTGTTACAGGTATCTCTTTAGCTAAAGATATGCAATTTGAAGTTAAAGCTACCCGTTGGATTGGTGATGAATATCCACAACCTGGATTAAACAACATCATTACTGATGCTAATGTAATTGGTACATCTAAAATAGCTATCAAATATAACGAACATTTCGAAGATAGACCTGATAAAGGTAAATTCGTTGCATTAGATGAACGTATCGGTGGTGTAATTACATCAGCTTTACCTTACAATATAATCGTATTGAACGTAGATTGGCGCCACTGGGCAGATCCTGAAAGAATAATGAGAGCTGTTCTTGATTACTTAGAGAAAAATGGCGTAGTTGTTCCTGTTGAATTGTACTCATTTGACGCTACAGCAACATCAAACGGTGTTCAATTAGATTGGTCAACTGCAAGTGAAATGAATTCAGCTTACTTCGATATCGAAAAAGCTAACGTTGTTGACGGTACTACCGGTAACTTCTCAGCATTCGAAAAAGTAACTGCAAGCGGTCAAAGCTCAACAATTAAATATTATGGACCATACTTCGACAATAAAGTCCTAAGCGGTAATTCTTATGCTTACAGATTGAAATTAGTTGATGCTGACGGTCAATATACATATTCTGATGTTAAAATAGTTAACGTTCAAGGCGAAACTGGCGCGGCTTATATAAACAGCCTAAATCCAAACCCTGTTACTGAAACTTCAGAAGTACAATTTACAATTTCAAATGAAATGAATATCAGCGCTATGGTTTATGACTTAAGCGGTAGAGTTATTGCAACTTTATTCAATGGTACAAAACCAGCAGGTACTCATTCATTATCAATTGACGCTCATAACTTTGCTAGCGGATCATACACGATCGTTATTAAAGCCGGCGACAATATGCTAACACAATCAATGAATGTCGTAAAATAATATATTCGATTAATCGAACATAAAAATATAAGGTGTCTGTTTTTTACAGGCACCTTATTTTATTCCCGCCCACCCCCATTTTCATACATTTCTCAACCGTCCAAGAGTTATTGTCTTATAAAATTGCAACTAAAAATAAAATATATTTTAATAAAGCGAAATAATATGTTTTATTTTATTAATTTAGAATATTGCAACTGAAACAAAAGCAGTTCATTTTTATTAATTTTAAAAAATGGAGGTCATCAACCATAATTTCATCAACCCCACGCAGAAGCGTGTGG
>JBBRAO010000033.1:0-34644 GCA_038206725.1 Kapaibacterium sp. (SeqCode) | reverse complement strand
AGTATGGAATAAAAGCACAGGTATTAGCATTACATCTTCACAAGTCAGCGACTTTGGAACCAGCGTAACTAATAACTCCGCTGTGCTTGCAAATACATCAAAAGTAAGCAATGTGACTCACACAGGCGATGCAACCGGATCGGGTTTGTTGACCCTTGCTACTGTAAACTCGAACTTAGGCACATATAATAATATAACAATCAACGCAAAAGGATTAGCTACCGCGGGTAGTAATGTTGCTTATCTGACATCTTATACAGAATCAGATCCATTATTTACAGTATGGAATAAAAGCACAGGTATTAGCATTACATCTTCTCAAGTCAGCGACTTTGGAACCAGCGTAACTAATAACTCCGCTGTGCTTGCAAATACAGCAAAAAACAGTTATCCTTCCGGCGATGCAACGAAGTTAGCTGGTATTGCCGTTGGTGCTGAAGTCAATATTCAGCCTGATTGGGCACAAGCAGATAATTCGGCTGACGACTTTATTAAAAACAAACCTACCATTCCTTCACAATATACTGATGGAATGGCTGATGCACGAGTTGTTGCCGGTATAACCGGGAAAGCTAATTTGTCAGGTGCCTCATTTACAGGTGCTGTATCAGCTAATAATTTGTCTGGTACTAACACAGGTGACCAAACTTTTGATGTGCTTTCGCCAATGACCGCATCTGGCGATATTATTTATGGTGGAACCGCAGGGACAGGCACACGTTTAGGAAAAGGAAGCGATGGACAAGTTCTGACTTTAGCATCAGGTATTCCAAGCTGGGCTACACCTGTTGTTGCTTATGCACATTGTTATGAATTAGCTGTTGGCGCAGAAGCTACAATTGTTGCTAATACCGACATCCCGCTTTCGAACAACGGTCCAATGAAAGATATCACTCATACAGTCGGTACAGCGGGTGTTACAATTAACACAACCGGTATATATAAAGTTGACTATGGGGTAGTTATTTCGACGGGTATTGGTGCAGAATTGGCAGTTTTTGTTAATGGTGTTGCCGCTCCTAATGCAAGAATTTATTTTCAAACTGCGGGGGGCGTTCAGCGCGGTTCAGCAATTTTGAGTTTAACCGCTAACGATGTGATTAAATTAAGAAACAATTCTTCAGTAAATTTCTACATTTCTATTTCACCTCACGTTGGTGCTGAAATGACAATAACTAAAATAAACTAAGTTTTTTATTTTTGATTAAATATTAATGTCCAATATCTGAAGATGTTGGACATTTTTTTTATCTGCTTTTTCACGCGCACAAAAAAAGAGACGCAAAATTGCGCCTCTTCGAAAAATTGAGCTTTGGAAAAACTCTATTTGATTTTGTAATGGGTGGTTTTGGTTATATTTCCGGGAGTTGTTTGGTTTTGTGCCTGTCCCATAATAATAGCTTTCATAACTTGAGGAAGAGCATTAATCTGCATTATTCCTTTGGTATAAGATATATCAAAAACTGTTTCCATTGTGTCATCAACGGTAATTAGTCCCGCCATTGCTACGAAATTTATAGCAATAGTTAATTTGAATTGGCTGACCGGAGCAGTTGCATTCATATAGGAATAGGTTTTATTTCCCATATTTGTAACTTTCACATTAACTTTAAGTTGACCTGGTAGCGGTGTGCCACTCATATCCATAACAATTGTTGTATCCTTATTAACAACAATCCAAGTATCATTTAGTTTGGAGTCGAAATCGGCGATTTTTATCCAATCCATAGAAAACAAACCCTCCAACGGATTGGTTTCTTCGAGGGTTATTTTGCTAAAGCTTATAGTGCTGGTATCGCCGCTCATGCCACTCATTGACATAAATAAACTTTTTCCGCTGAAATACATATACATAGTTGTATCTTTTCCGTCAAAAATCGGATACGCTGTTATTCCTTTATACAAGCGAGGCTCTAATAAGGTCAATGTGTCAATTGATTTTGATTCAATGATATTTACACCATTTGAATCTAAGTCGTAATACTCGGTTGTCCAGTTCGAACCGGTTGTCAAAAAGTTGCCTTCTGCCGGAGGATTCACCGGATTATTGTCTTTACAAGAAATAAATGTTAGGCATATAGCAATAATTGCTAATGGATAGAAGAATTTCTTCATAATATGATCCAAAAATTAATAATACAAATAAAATTAATAAAACGTTTTTATCTTTTGAATTTTGTCAACTTAAAATAAATATTTGACAAAATAATTAAAAAACTCTTTTTATTTTTTGAGTTATTTCTAAATTAATAAAATTGTTCGAGAAAAAAAAATAGTAATGTGAAATAACTAAAATAAAAGTAATCATTTTTGAAAAAAGAAATAATAACAAGTTTTCGGTTGCTACAGTATATTCGGCGAACAGCAGTATATTTTTGATATAGGTAGGGATAAAATGGATTCTGTCTCGAGCAAAAAAAAGACGCAAAATTATGCGCCTTTAATTACATTTTGTACTTTGAAACCTTGGGACTGTCTCAAAACTCTATTTGTTCAATTTTAGAACAGACGTGAGCGTCTATTCTACTCTATTTATCAATGATATAGTAGAACATACGCCCTCGTATGTTTATCAATATCAGAGTTTTGAGACAGCCCCAAGGTTCAGAAAGATGGATTCCCACTTCCGTGGGAATGACTTCTCGTCTTCTTCTCATTTTCAATTTTTAGTTGTTTGAAGATGGATTCCCACTTCCGTGGGAATGACTTCGTCTTCTTCTCATTTTCAATTTTTAGTTGTTTGAAGATGGATTCCCACTTCCGTGGGAATGACGTCTCGTCTTCTTCTCATTTTCAATTTTTAGTTGTTTGAAGATGGATTCCCACTTCCGTGGGAATGACTTCGTCTTCTTCTCATTTTCAATTTTTAGTTGTTTGAAGATGGTTTCCCACTTCCGTGGGAATGACGTATCGGCTTCTTTCTTTATAACTTTATAATTGTCTATCCTTTGTCTTTCAAAAAGAAGTTTTTATAAAAGAATATTTCTGGAATTAGCAGAAGAACTAAAGCTAATGTGTCGCGTGTGAAAAATGGTGTAATCCATTTATCGGGCATAGCGAACTTTGCAAAAAATGATGTTATAACCCAACCGATTGAGAACATAATGGCAAATAAGCCGACTCCCATAAGACCTTCTTTCATACCGCCTTTTTGCCAGTATTTGGTGAATACAAAGAGTGCGCAAACTATATGTAGGTGGAAAATTAAAACTTCAATCATACTTTTTTATCCAATTTTCTTAATTTCGTTTATAAAATGAAAACAAATATAACAAAAGAATATAATATGGAAAAACTTAATCTAAATTAGCTCTACCAACAATTTTATTTCTTTGACTTCTGCATCGGTTAAGTTACGGTATTCACCGCGTTTCATTCCACTTGTGGATAATGTGGCAAAATACTTTCTATCCAATGTTTTTACATCGTAGCCAACAGCTTCGAACAGTTTTTTTACTTCGTGGTTTCTGCCTTCGGTCAATGTTACGGTACTTCTATCCGGTGCATCGGAGTACATCATCACTTGGCAAGGGGCTGTTTTCGCACCGTCTATCAATACACCCTTAGCGATTTTCTCTGCGTCAATTTGCTTTAACTCTTTATCCAATTTTACATTATAAACGCGTTCCACTTCATATTTAGGATGTGTCAATCTGTAAGCCAATTCGCCGTCGTTTGTCAGAAGCAATACACCAGTCGTATTTCTATCCAATCTTCCAACCGGATAAACACGACCGTGGCGCTTGATCAAATCCATTACGGTTGCTCTGTTTTTTTCATCCGACGTCGTAGTGATAACACCTTTTGGTTTATTCAGCAAAATATATTCAAAATGCCTTTCCAGCCATATTGGGTCGCCGGCTATAGTTACAAAATCGCCCGGCATTACTTTTGTACCGAGTTCATTAACCACAAAACCATTTATCTTAACAACACCCGAAAGTATTATTTCATCTGCTTTTCTGCGTGCCGCAATACCACATTCTGCGATATAACGGTTCAGTCTTAAACCTTCATTAATATCGAAAAGATTTTCCTTTTTCTTGATTTCGTCATTAATCTGAGATTTTGATCTTGAGTCGTGCTTTGGCGAAGGTCTCTTTTTAAATCCGGTAGTCCGTAACCCTTTTTTTGTGATTTCGTAGTCTCTCCCACCGGTTGGTCTTCCGTGCGGTGTGGAGTCTTTATCAGGAGTTCTACTTCTGGTTTTTGAATCTCTATCGTCCGACGGTCTCGAGAACCTTGGTTCAAAATCACGTTCGGATGTTCTTTCGCGAGGTGCACTACTTCTTTCTGACGATCCGCTTCTTGGTCTGGATTCTCTTTCATCATCCGATCGACGGCGCGGTTCGGAGTCGCGGTCCGATCTTCTACCCCTTGGTGCACTACTTCTTTCCAACGAAGCATTTCTTTCTCTTATTTCTCTATCTTCGTCCGATCTGCGACGCGGTTCGAAATCACGTTTTGAGGAAGCCCCTCTTTGTTTAAAATCACTACCTTCAGGTGTTCTGCGACGTGGTTCGAAATCACGATCCGACGAACCTAACCTTGGTTTATAATCTTGACCTATTCCTGATTTGCGACGCATTTCAAAATCACGGTCTGTCATTCTTTGGTGCGGTGAACTTCCGCGTGCAGAAAATCCGCCTTTTGGTTTGAAATCACTTCCACCGGTATGCCTTGGACGTGAATCAAAACTACGTTCCGATGTTCTGCCTGCCGGTGATGTTCTTCTGGCCGATGCTCCGCCTTTTGGTTTGAAATCTCTACCACCCATTGGTCTTGGACGTGCTTCAAAACTACGTTCCGATGTTCTACCGGCTGGTGATGTTCTTCTTTCCGATGAACCGCCTTTTGGTTTAAAATCTCTACCACCGGATGATTTTGTACGTTGTTCGTAAGGACGTTCAGAGAATTTTGAGCGTTCGTCAGCACTTTTTGTTGCTAAACCGCCTCTCGATCTAAAAGCTTTGCTTTCGGTTGATTTATAACGAGATTCAAATGCACGTTCATCCGATCTTCGCTTAGGTGCAGTTGGTTTGCCGGATGGTCTTGCCGGTCCGGAGTTATCTCGAAAAGTATTTTTTCCAAAAGACTTAGATTTATTATAACTGTTTTTCATTTTTTTCCATTTTATTATTTTCAAAAATATAAACATTTTTGAATAATCAACACATATAAATATAATTTTTTGTATTTTTGATTTATCTATTTTGATAATTTCAAAAATGCGTAGCTTATGATAAGTTTAAATAATGTACACAAGACCTTTAACAAAGGGAGCATTAACGAAGTTTATGCTCTAAAAGGATTAAATCTGAATGTTAATCAGGGTGATTGGATAACTATAATCGGAACAAATGGTTCCGGAAAATCAACTCTTTTGAATGCTGTGTCGGGTTCTTTTCTGCCTGATAATGGTACAATTTCTATTGATGGAATAGACGTTACTTATTTAATGGAATATGAACGTGCAAAGTACATTTCTCGTGTATTCCAAAATCCATTTCAAGGAACTTCTCCGGGAATGACCATAGCCGAAAATTTGCATTTAGCAAGTTTAAGGGGCTCACAAAGGTACCCGAAAATCGGTCTTCGAAAGAATACCATAGCGGAATATCAAACTGCTATATCCCAATTGGAGATGCAGTTAGATTCCAGATTGCACAATGTAATAGGCTCGCTTTCCGGGGGTCAACGTCAAGCAATTACCTTGCTTATGGCAGTTATGCAAAAACCGAAAGTATTGCTGTTGGATGAACACACAGCAGCATTAGACCCGAAAACCGCCGCTCAGGTTCTGCAACTTACAGAACGCTTTATCGTAAATTATAATTTAACCGTTATTCAAGTTACTCATAGTATGCAACAAGCATTGGAACTTGGAAACAGAACTATTATGATGCACAAAGGGAAAATCATTGATGATATTCCATTGGATGAAAAGAAACATTTGACGGTTGACGATATGTTGGATAAATTTGCCGACCTCAGAAAAAATGAGCAGTTAACCGAAAAAATGCTCGAAAATTTAGTTAATCAATATAAGTAAGATATAAAAAATCATGGCACATACTATAGTAGAGAAAATTTTAGCTCGCGCCGCCGGTGTTTCCGACGTTCGCCCGGGCGATATTTTAGAACCAAAAGTTGATTTAGCAATGTCCCACGAAAATGGCGCATTGGTAATCAATCAATTTAATGAAATTTATAAACCTCTTAATAAAGAAGCAAAAGTATTCGATCCCGAAAAAATCGCAATCATTTTTGACCATAGAGTACCCGCTGAAAGTAAAAAAACAGCCACAAACCAAAAATTAATACGAGAATTTTGTACCACTCAAGGTATCACAAAATTCCACGATATTTCCGGAATTCGCGGTGGTGTTTGCCATCAGATTTTGCCACAGTACGGTTATGTACGTCCAGGCTATGTAGTCGTTGGCACCGACAGCCACACAACCACTCACGGAGCTTTAGGAGCCTTTGCTTTTGGTATAGGCGCTACTGAGATGGCTTCGGTTTGGGCGTTAGGCTCTGTCCTTAACGTAGAAGTACCTGAAACAATCAAAATAAATATTGAAGGCAAGTTACCAAAATATACTTTTCCTAAAGATATAATTTTATCGATAATCGGTAAATTGAGCGCCCAAGGAGCAAATTTCAAGGTGATGGAATTCCACGGTTCAACGATTAAAAATATGTCCATATCGGGTAGGTTAACCCTAAGCAATATGTCGGTTGAAGCCGGTGCAACATCGGGTATAGTCCCTGCGGATGAAACCACTGAGCGCTACTTGTGCGATGAAGCCGGTGTAACTGATCCGATTGATTTTGTAACTGCCGATAGCGATGCTGTATATTGCCAAACTTTGGACATTGATGTTAGTGCTTTAGAACCTCAAGTTGCTTGTCCACATACGGTTGATAACGTAGTTCCCGTAAGCAAAGTTGAAGGTCTCGAAATTCAACAAGTAGTTATTGGCTCTTGCACAAACGGTAGATTGGATGATATCGCTATTGTCGCAGAAATTGTTCGCGGTAAACAAATAGCATCGGGTGTTCGAATGTTAGTCTTCCCCGCCTCGGCAAAAATTTATGCTGAAGCTATAAAAATGGGTTATGTTACCGACTTAATAAACTCAGGTGCAGTTGTAATGAACCCGGGGTGCGGTCCTTGTTTAGGTGTTCATCAAGGTGCTTTAGGCGATGGTGAACGAGCTATAGCAACAACAAATAGAAATTTCAAAGGTCGTATGGGAAATCCAAATTCGGAAGTGTATTTAGCTTCTCCGGCAACCGCCGCGGCTTCTGCATTGAAAGGTGTAATTACAAATCCGAATAAACTCTAATTTTATAGGAAAGTTTTCTCCGAACTAAATGGAAAATATGGAAGAACCAAAACAAAATATCATACTCGCAAAACAGACGTTCAATACATTTGATTATAAACTTTTTATAGCTACATTACTATTACTTGGTATAGGATTACTATCTCTATACAGCGCAGTCCATTCGTCAGAAATTACCGGAGTGTTTACAAAACAATTGATTTCCGCCGGTATTGGTATTACAATTATGATTGGTTTGTTCTTTGCTCCCAAAGAATGGATAAGGATGATATTAGTTCCAAGTTATGTCATTGCTATAGTACTGTTATTACTTGTTTTAACACCTTTAGGCACTGAAATAAACGGAACCAAAGGATGGATACGGTTAGGGTTTTTATCCCTTCAACCGGCTGAGGTTGCTAAACCGGCTGTAGTATTTTTCGCGGCTTGGCGACTAACAAATAAGTATGTAGATGTTAACAAAATCAATAATTTCTTCATTTTGTTTCTAAGTTTTCTATTACCATCGGTTTTGATTTTATTACAACCGGATTTCGGTTCGTTTTCCGTAATACTTGTTTTGTTTTGCGGGGTTCTTTATTGGGCGGGTTTCAATGGTTTTATATTATATTGTATCGCCTGTTTACCTATTCTTAGCATATCCGGATTAATTGATAAGACATTATTGTATGTAATGACAGCATTGTTTTCGCTATTAGCGTTTTTATTTAGACGTAAACTTCTTTATACCGTTATTGCTATTGCTGTTTTTGTAACTGTAGGATTTGCCACCCCTCTTATCATAAATAACCTGGCAGATTACCAGCAATCACGTATCGACACTTTGCTCAATCCCGAATCCGATCCGTTAGGAACCGGTTACAATGTTTTACAATCAATTCTTGCAATTGGTAGCGGTGAATTGACAGGTAAAGGATATTTACAAGGAACACAAACTCAATTAAGATATATTCCGATGCAATGGACAGACTTTATTTTTTCTGTCCCGAACGAAGAATTTGGTTTTATCGGTGGTGGAACCATAATTCTGCTTTTTGCCTTCCTTTTATGGCGAGGAGTAAAAATTGCTTTCGATGCACAGGATAGAACATCCTCAATTATAGCCGCCGGCATTGTAATAACGATATTATACCACTGCATAATTAATATGGGTATGACTATGGGTATTATGCCGGTTACAGGAATTCCTCTGCCTTTCATAAGCTATGGCGGTAGTTCGCTAATAATGAATTTGGGGTTGGTAGGAATCCTCTTAAATATAAATAAACACACAGTAATTAATCAGTCAACTTTTAATCCAAAAGTGGTGGTATAGTAACTTTTATTAACAATTCTTAACAATTATTAATATTTCTTAATATTTTGTTTTTTATTTAATCAAAATATTAATAAATTTGAAGTTATTTTATAACACATTTTACAAATTCTAAAATAAAAATAAATAATTTATAGTTATTTAAATGAAAAAACAAATAAAATACATTGACGAAATCGTCATAAGATTTGCCGGAGACTCCGGTGATGGAATGCAAATAACGGGAAATCAATATGCAGAAACATCCGCCGAATTAGGCTACGATGTTAATACTTTCCCTGATTATCCATCGGAAATACGCGCCCCGGAAGGAACCTTATACGGCGTAAGTGCATTTCAAGTTAATTTGGGATCCGAAAAGGTAAATACACCCGGAGACCAAATTGATGTTTTGGTAGCAATGAATGCTTCTTCTTTAAAAGTTAATATCGGTAATGTAAAACCAAATGGTATTATTATTCTTAATAAAGCCGGTTTTACACCAAAGTACTTAGCTACTGCACAATATGAAACTAATCCTTTGGACGATCATAGTCTTACCGATTACCAAGTATTTGCGTACGATATTAACGAAATCATCAATTTTGAATTGGCAGATATGGATATATCGCCAAAAGATGCAAGAAGGACAAAGAATATTTGGGCTTTAGGCTTGATTTATTGGCTTTGCAGTCGTCCAATCGAACCAACTATTGAGTGGTTGGGAACTAAATTTGCTAATAAGCCGGTTATGCGTGAAGCAAACATAAGAGTGCTTAAAGCAGGTTATAAATTTGGTGGCATTAGAGAAGAATTCGCAGTCCAATACATCGTTAAAAAGAAAAAGGTTAAAAAAGGAACATATAGAAATATAACAGGAAATAACGCAGTAGCTTTAGGTCTTGTCGCCGCGGCTTATAGAGCAAATTTGCCGTTTTTCTTAGGCTCATACCCTATCACTCCGGCAACGGAAATTCTCCATTATATTTCTTCATATAAGAGATTCGGCGTAAAACATTTACAAGCGGAAGACGAAATAGCAGGTGTAATCAGCGCTATAGGTGCCGCTTACGGTGGTTATTTAGCCGCAACAACAACTAGTGGACCAGGTTTATCTCTTAAAGTTGAAGCTTTGGGCTTTGCCGCTATGTTGGAATTGCCTTTGATAGTTATTGATGTTATGCGGGCAGGTCCTTCGACCGGTTTACCAACAAAGCCTGAGCAATCGGACTTGTATTTGGCGCTATACGGCAGACACGGTGAGTGTCCATTGCCTGTTTTAGCCGCTCATAGTGCATCGAACTGTTTCGAAATGACTATCGAAGCCGCTCGTATAGCTATTAAATATATGACCCCTGTAATCTTATTAACTGATGGCTATTTGGGACAAGGTTCTGAACCTTGGAGAATTCCTGCTATTGATGAACTTCCAGAAATTGAAGTCCATTTTGCAAAAGATCCTAAAACGTTCCAACCATATAAACGCGATGAAGTAACTTTATCACGCCCTTGGGCTATTCCAGGAACACAAGGATTGGAACACAGAATCGGTGGACTTGAGAAAGCGGATATTACCGGTAATGTAAGTCATGATCCGTTAAACCACGAAAGAATGACTATTTTACGTGATGAAAAAATCAAGCGCATAGCGGATGATATTCCTTTAGCAAAAGTACACGGAGAAGAAAAAGGTGATTTACTCGTAATTAGCTGGGGTTCAACTTATGGTGCTGTAAAAACCGCTATAGATCAGTTGCATTCTGAAGCCAAAAAAGTATCTTATCTTAATTTAAAATACATTAACCCGCTTCCTAAAAACTTAGGCGAAATTTTCAGTAATTTTGAAAGAATACTTATCCCCGAATTAAATATGGGACAACTAAAACACGTTTTAGAAGCCGCGTTTTTAAGACCTATAATCGGATTCAATAAAATACAAGGAAACACATTTGTTGTGGAAGAGATTAAAGACAAAATTTTAGAACTATTGGGCGAGGCAGTATAATGGTAAAGAATTTAATTGATGAAATCATTAACATTCCTCACGAAGGACCTATTGAATATACTGCCAAAGATTTTAAAAACGATCTTGATGTGCGTTGGTGCCCAGGTTGCGGAAACTATTCAATTTTAGCACAATTGCAAAAAGTACTCGCCGATTTGGGAGTTGCAAGAGAAGATTTCGCCATAATATCCGGTATCGGCTGTTCGAGCCGTTTCCCATACTATATGAACCTTTATGGCGTCCACGGTATTCACGGACGCGCATTACCAATCGCATCGGGTTTGAAAATTGCCCGCCCTGATTTATCAGTCTGGGTTGCAACCGGCGACGGTGATAATATGAGTATCGGCGGTAATCACTTTATTCACGCTTGTAGAAGAAATATTGATCTTAACGTATGTATGTTCAATAATGAAATCTACAGTTTGACTAAGGGTCAATACTCCCCTACTTCTCGGGTTGGACAGAAAACAAAATCATCACCTTATGGTGTGATAGATGATCCATTCGATCCTGTATTATTAGCATTAGGAGCCGGTGCGCCATTTGTGGCACGTGTTTCTGACAAAGATGTAGCTTTACTTCGCGAAATAATGAAACAAGGATACAGACATAAGGGATTTTCATTTTTGGAAGTATATTCTAACTGCGTTATTTTTAATGATGGTAGTTTCAATATATTTACAAACAAAGAAATCAAAGATGAAAACACTCTATATTTAGAACACGCAAAACCATTGGTATTCGGTAAAAATATGGAATTCGGCATTAAACTGGATGGATTCAAACCAGTACTGATTGATTTTGCTGACGGCAAGAGCAGTATTGACGATTGTTTGGTTTATGATAACAAAGACAGAGTACTAGCCAATATTGTTGCTAATATGGTTTATGATATGGACCTACCGCGCCCTGTGGGCGTTTTCCTCGATTTAGAGAGACCATCCTATGAATTTAAGGTTCTCGAACAGATTAAATATGAAAAAGAGAAAAAAGGTGTCGGTACAATAGAAGAACTTTTAAAGGGTGAAAACTACTGGGTTATTGACTAAAACAAACTCAAACTTTTGTATAAGCTTATTATTCCTAATCAGTCCTGCGCATTACGCGTAGGATTGATTTTTTTAGCTCCCCAATAAATCAAAAATAACCACCTTCTACAATTTTAATAAATAATTGCGTTAGTAATATTAAATCAATTTAAATGTATTATTATTATGTTCAAAAGCTTAAAAAAAATATATAATCCGAGTGTTTTCCAAGGTAACTTAAAAAATCAAAAATATTTCGAAGGATGGTATTTTAAATTAGTAACACCCGATGGTAAAAAATTCGCTTTTATTCCCGGTGTATCACTTGCTAAGGGTGATAGCCATTGCTTCATTCAATATATTGATGGCAATTCCAATATCACGAAATATCTACGATTTGACATATCTGAGTTTAAAGCCGACAATTCAAAATTTGATATAAGAATCGGAAACAACCATTTTTCTGAAGACTTAATTGAATTGCATATTGACGAAAATGACCTAGTTATTAAAGGAAGAATTGAATTTGATTCGCTGACAAAACTTCAATCGACCGTATTATCTCCAGGTATTATGGGGTGGTATTCTTATGTCCCATTTATGGAATGTTACCACGGAGTAGTATCGCTGAACCACCATCTTAATGGTTCACTTTCAATTAATTCCGAAATTGTTGATTTTTCGAATGGAAATGGCTATACGGAAAAAGATTGGGGTCATTCATTTCCGAGCTCTTGGATTTGGATTCAGTCAAACAACTTTGCCGGGCGAATAAAGTGCTTTATGTTCTCTCTGGCTAAAATCCCTTGGTTAAAAGGAGAGTTTGACGGTTTTATCTCAATCATTGCCTTAAATGGTAAGCAATTGCGGTTTGCTACATATACTAACGCACGAGTTGATCAAATTGAAATTGAAAAGAACAGAGTTTTTATAAAATTCTCGGATAAAGAATATCAAGTTGATGTTATAGTTGAACGCGAAAACACCGTAATTTTAAAAGCTCCGGTTATGGGCGAAATGTCCCGCAATATGCACGAAAGTTTAAATTCTATTGTTCACCTACGAATTAGAAATCTCAAAACTAACGAAATTCTTGAGGATTCGGGGCAATATGCCGGTTGTGAGTTAGTTGGTAACATAATTGAAAATTTTAATATTAAAGATAAAAAATAAAGGATATAGGATAAATTTATGAAAAAAGTACTATTGTTATTAGCTGATGGATTTGAAATATTCGAAGCAAGCGCATTCATAGATGTAATTGGTTGGAATCTAATCGAGGGCGACCAATCAACAAAATTATTCAGCGCCGGCTTTATGAAAGAAATCAAAAGTTCATTTGACCAGAAATTCATTCCGGATTTATTGATAGACGAGGTAAACACAGAAGACTTTGACGCTTTGGCTATCCCCGGAGGTTTCGATGAATATGGTTATTATGATGAGGCCTATAATATTAGGTTTTTGAATATCATCAAGAGCTTCAACGACCAAAACAAAGTTATTGCTTCGATTTGTGTAGGTGGACTGCCGATAGCAAAAACCGGCATACTCGACAACAAGTTCGCTACAACCTACAATCAGAATCCAAAAAGGATTGAACAATTAATAGATATGGGTGCATTATTTACTGATAAACCAATTGTTGTGAACGATAATATCATCACTTCGTCTAATCCCGCAACAGCACACGAAGTAGCCTTTATTTTGCTCGAAAAATTAACAGATAAGAACAATGCCGACAAAGTGAAATCGTTAATGGGGTTCAGTACAAATTAGGATAAAATTATGACAGAACTAAAAACACAGGCGACAACACAGAGCGTTCAAAATTTTATTGACCCCATCGAAAATGAAACAAAGCGTCAAGACTCCTATACCCTACTGGACATTTTTAAACGTGCTACGGGCGAAGAACCTGTAATTTGGGGTGATTCAATTGTCGGTTATGGGAAATACACTTATAAGGGATCCGGCAATCGTTCGGGCGAGTGGTTTCCGGTCGGATTTTCACCACGCAAAGCGAATTTGGTTGTTTATCTATCTTTAGGCTTTGAAAAGTACTCAGAAATTTTGAACAGATTGGGTAAATACAAAGCAAATAAAGGCTGTCTTTATATAAATAAATTATCCGATATCAATGCAGAAGTTCTTGAAGAATTAATAACAACTTTTTATAAAAACTTTAAAGGATAAATGAGTACAATTAATCCTTAAATGATCAGAAGGGAGCTTATATAAGCTCCCTTTATTATTATTAGAGATTTATGAACAATATTTAATTTGTTCTATGCTAATTTATTGGTATTTTTGTAAGTTAGAAAAACTATTTTTAATAAAACAAATTTGCTTTTTTAAAAGTAGCTTTCAACGATAGTTAACAATTTGTTTTTAGTTGATTTCGATTAGATCCGAGGTATCAGATGAAACTTACTTTTATGATAAAAATAATTATTATTTTGCTCATTCCTTTCACTATTTTCGCAGAGCAACCTTCAAAAGGTGAAAAATCCTCAAAATTAAATGAAAAACTTAAAATACAAGTTGATCAACTTAATAATCAATCTGTCAATTATCTCCGATATGACATACCGAAGGCTGCTCAAGCGGCAGAATCTGCGGAAATAATAGCCAAGCGAATTGGTTACAAAGAAGGTGAGGCGGATGCATTGCTTAATTTTTCTAATAGTATTTCCAGCCAATCGTCGGTCAAAGAGGTAATGAAAATACTCCAACAATCATTGAATATTTATTCTAAAATCAATAACGAAGATAAAATCGCCAAAACTTTAAATAGAATGAGTATTAGCTACTTTGCCTTGCAAAACTATACCAAATCATATAATTATGCTACAAAAGCCTTGAGTATTTATGAAAAACGGTCCAACTTCTTGGGAATGGCTGATTCGTATGAAATAATCGGTAGAATTTATGGTATTTGGGATATGCCCGATAATTCTAACGAAGCATTTAATAATTCCAAAGATTTATATCGTAAAGCATCATTCCACGTGGGTATCGCTGATATTTTGATTTATCAAGGGAATTTATTAACCCAAAAAGGCGATATCCGTACAGCAAAAATATACTACTCAAATGCTATATACCTTTTAAAGAAATCTGGAAATCTCACGAAATTGGCAGATTCATATAATGTTATGTCAACATATTATTCTGATTATGAAAAAAATCTAGATCGCTCATTCTATTTTCTTAATAAAGCTATAAATATAACAGAGAGAACTAAAGATAGCTCACGATTATCGTCATTTTTAACTCATAAAGCGCATTTGTATTACCTTACCGGTAATTTTAAATTGAATTTGTTATATGATTTAAAAGCTTTAGAAATACGTCAAAAGTTAAATCAAACGTTGGCGGTAGGAAGCTCATATATTAATATTGGTTCTGATTATATATATTTAAAAGATTTCGCTAATGCTGAAAAAAATCTATTAGAAGGTTTTAGGGTTACCCAAAAAAGCGGCATTATATTCTACGCCCGTCGTGCGGCTCATTTACTTCACGGTTTGTATCGTATGACAAATAAACCTGAAAAAGCACTTATTTATTTGGATAGTGCCTATAAACTAACACAAATTATCAACCAAGAAGAAAAAATGCATCAAAATTCTCTGGTTGAAGTTGAACGCGAATTAAGATTGAGAGAACAAAAGATAAATAATTTAGAAGATAAAAGATCCAATATTTTAAATTTAGCATTTATTATAATATCGGTATTTGGTGTTTCTTTTTCGTTATTACTTCTATATCTAAATTGGGTTAAAAAAAGCGATAATTTGAAATTACTTGCTAAAAGCTCCGAATTAGAGCGGTCTGAACATAAGTACCGTAATTTGATTGAAACTGCACCTGATTTAATTTATAGTTTAGATTCCGACGGACGCTTTTTATCAATAAATCCTGCATTTGAAACTCTTACGAGCTATTCAGTAAATGATTTTCTTGGTAAAGAGTTTGCATCTCTCGTTCAATCCGAAGATTTGGATTTAGCTTATGAAACCTTCAACAATGCTCAAGAAGGTAAAGTTCAAGAACCCTATGTATTAAGGCTTTTGAAAAGAAATGGAGACTTTTTTTACGGTGAATTTATAAGCAAAGAGCTTATGGAAGATGGGGAAATAATCGGTGAATTCGGAATTGTACGTGATATAACAGCTAAGAAAATTGCCAAAGAAGCACTTCGGGCAAGTGAGGAACGATATCGGATTTTCATTAACTCAACTGATGATATGGCTTTCTTAAAAGACGATAAATACAGGTATATGATTGTCAATAAATTATATTCTGAATATTTCGGAAAACCCGAGCAATACATTCTTGGGAAAACCGATTTCGAATTAATGTCTGCTGATGGTGCTGAACTTTGTAAAAAATCCGATGATAAAGCCCTGAATTCCAATTCTGTTGTTATGAACGAAGAAATTGTTAATGGTAGAATATATGATACTCACAAATTCAAAGTATCTTTAAGTGACGGATCTTTTGGAATCGGTGGGTATATTCGCGATATAACAGAGCGAAAGCAAGCTGAATTGGCTTTAAAGACAACTGAAAAGCAATACAGCGATCTTTTAGAAACTATGTCCGATGGACTTATGCAGGTTGACAATGACGATGTTATTCAATTTGTAAATAAAGCAATTTGTAATATTTTTGATTATACACAGGAAGAATTAATTGGTAAAATTGGGAACGAAACAATTATTCATCCGGACGACCGGCAAATTTTAATTAAACAAAACAAATCTAGATTGGTAGGTAATTCGGAACACTACGAAGTTCGCGGTATAAAGAAATTTGGCGAAGTTATTTGGGTGCGGATTAGCGGCTCACCAATTATTGATTCTGATGGCAATACTACCGGTTCTGTTGGCTTGATTAGTGATATCACCGAGCGAAAATTAGCAGAAGAACAAATTCAAGAAGAAAAGCATTTTTCAGATTTTTTAATTGAATCTCTACCGGGTATTTTCTATATGTTCGATCAAAATTTAAAACCTATAAGATGGAATAGGAATAAGCAGACATTTTTAGGATTATCGTATGAGGAAATGGCTAACCATAACATATTAGATTCAATTGTTGCTGATGACAAAGCTACACTTATACAATCTATCGAACGAACTATGACATTAGGCGAATCACAAGATATTATTAGAATTATTCAGCATAATGGCGAAGTATTCTCCTATCACTTAACAGGTAAAAAACTTGATACCGAATCCGGCTCATTTTTAATGGGTGTGGGAATTGATATAAGCGAACGCGTGAAAATTGAAGAAGAGCTAATAATCGCAAAAGAAAAAGCAGAAGAATCGGAACACTTAAAATCGAGCTTCCTTGCAAATATGAGCCACGAGTTAAGAACTCCAATGGTAGGAATATTAGGATTTTCGCAATTACTGTCCGATGTCGAAGATTTACCGAAAGCAAAAGAGATGGGTAGTATCATTAACAGCAGTGGCAAAAGGTTGATGGATACATTGAATATGATTTTAGATTTAGCCAGGATTGAAGCCGGTGAATCGGAATTAGAAATCACAGAAATGGATTTAGTTGAATCAATAAATGAAGTAATTCTTACGTTTGACGCAATTGCAAAAACCAAAAACCTTATACTTCGATCATATTCCGGTTTTGAGAATTATTCCATCTATTCTTCAAATAAAATTATAGCAAGTGTCTTAAATAATCTGGTTAATAATGCTATAAAATTCACCAACTCTGGTTCAATTGTTGTAACTCTCGAAGAAGATATTGTTAATGGCAAAAAAAGTGCAATTATTAAAGTAGCAGATACTGGTATTGGAATTTCTCAAAAAGATTTAGCTAATGTATTTATAGAATTTAGGCAGGTTAGCGAAGGTTTAAGCCGCAGTCACGAAGGAACAGGATTAGGTCTCACTTTATGCAAAAAATATATCGATATGCTGGGCGGTAGTATCAATGTTGAAAGCACTTTAGGTGTAGGTACAGTCTTTACTATACTAATTCCCGATTTAGACACTAGTAATTCGTTAGATAGTATAGATAACGCAGATGAAGAGTCCAAAATAATAAATACAATTATGGACAAGCAAAAAGATTTCAATTTGCGAATATTAATTGTTGATGACGATCCAACTTCCATTTTTTTGGTAGAACGCATATTGGGTAAACAATTTTTTATAGACCCTGTAAACAACGCAAGCGATGCAATTGAAAAGGTTAAAGAGAACAAATATACACTTATATTGATGGATATAAACTTAGGAAAAAGCAAAAATGGAATTTACGCAACATCAGAAATCAGGAAATTGGAAGACTACAAAAACACACCGATTATAGCAATGACTGCTTACGCTATGGCCGGAGATCGAGAAGAATTTATTTCACGCGGTTGTACTGATTATATATCCAAACCGTTTACGAAAGATGAATTGATAAATATAATTTTTAACTATATATAAACAAAAGTCCATTTTAATTAACATAATCTGAAGATGGGATATAAATGAAAAACTTCAAAAATTCTAAAAGACTTTATATTTTAATTGCTTTATTAACAGGCATAACACTTATAGTATCTTTAATTAGTACTCATTTTATATATGTTGCTTCGTCAAGGGCAACTGAAAAATCATTGGTTAATATTTTACAAATTGAAAAATCATTAATTAATTCTATGGCTGAAAAATCTTTCAGCCAAGATTCCATTATCGATGCTTTAGAACGAAATTCAATAATAAAAAGCCTTGGCCATACCGGTGAGTTTGTCATTGGAAAGAGTATTGATAAGGGTAAATCCTTAATAATTTATACCGGCTTTGATAGGGTCCGCAGGATAAAATATTCAGATAAAGCATTAGCAGAACCCCTGCGTATGGCTTTGCAAACAAAAACCGGCATAATAAAAGGAATGGATTACAAAGGTGATAACGTATTAGCCGCTTACGACCATATTGATAAGCTAAATTGGGGAATAGTTGCAAAGATAAATTTATCCGAATTTAATGCGCCCTACGTTAAAGCCATTTTAATCGGCATCTGTATCGCTATAGTTTTGTTGGTGATTGGCTCAATATTATTTATTCGTATTACCCAGCCCCTATTCCAATCTGTTTATGACAATGAAGCCAATCTAAAATCAATTTTTAATAATTCCGCCGATGGCAATTTACTATTTGATTTTAAAGGTAATATAATCGAGGCAAATTCTTCAATTTGCAACCTTTTAAATTATTCTTATGATGAAATAAAAAAATTAACTTGGTTAGATTTGAATGCTCCGGAATTCAGTAATCAAATCGAGCAAAGATTCGAATCAATTCAAAAAGATAATAAAATCATCTATGAAACTGAATATTTGAAAAAAAACAAATCTCACATTCCTGTTGAATGTCACGCCAAAATAATCACTTTTGATAACCAAAGAGTAATTCTAAATACCCTAAGAGACACTTCCGATCGCAAACGTGCTGAAGCCGCCTTAAAGGCTAGTGAAAAGTCTTTAAACAATTTGATCACTAATTTACCCGGGTTTATTTATCGTTGTGCTAACGACGAAAAATGGACGATGGAATACTATAGTCGCGGTATTACTGATTTGACCGGTTATGATTTTGATGACTTCATAGATAATAACAAGATTTCATATAATTCTATTATTCATAATGAGGATCAGCAATTTGTTTGGGAACTAATTCAAAAAGCATTAGAAGATAATGTGCCATTTGAATTAGAATATCGAATAATAACAAAGGCAGGTAAAATAAAATACGTTTGGGAGCGCGGCAGAGGTGTTTACTCAAACGATGGCAGACTGTTATACTTAGAAGGTTTTATAACTGATGTTTCAGAACGAAGATTAGCGATAGAAGCCTTATTGGAAAGTGAGCACAAGTATTATTCTTTATTCGATTCTATGGAAGAAGGTTTTGTACTTCACGATGTTATTTATGACGATAATAATAAGCCGATTGATTATGTTATTCGTGATAGTAATAAAGCATTCGAAAGACATACCGGATTGAATCTAATTGCCGGAATTAATAAAAAAGCAACTGAATTTTATGGTGTACCAGAAGCACCATATTTAGAAATCTACTCTAAAGTTGCAGATACGGGAGTTCCAACTCAATTCGAAACGTATTTCCCACCATTGAAGAAGCATTTTAACATTTCTGTTTTTTCTCCAAGTATTGGCTCATTTGCAACGGTTTTTTCTGATATTACGGATCTTAAACTGGCTGAATTGGCTCTATTTACTGAAAAGGAACGCTTAGCGGTTACATTACAGAGTATTGGCGACGGTGTTATAACTACGGATACTGAAAGTAAAGTTTTGTTTTTAAATACAGTAGCAGAACAATTAACCGGTTGGACTCAAGACGAAGCAAAAGGCAAACCTTTAACCGACGTTTTTAACATTATAAATCAACATTCACGGGAAAAATGTGTTAATCCTGTTGAAATGGTTTTAAAGTCGGGTTCAATAGTTGGTCTGGCAAATCACACCGCTCTTATATCTAAAGATGGTTCTGAATATATAATCGCCGATAGCGCCTCACCAATTAGAGACATAAACGGCAATATTTTTGGTATTGTTTTAATATTTCGCGATGCTACGGAAAAACACCAAGCAGAAAACGCATTACGAGAAAGTGAAGAAAATTATCGGTTGATAGATGACGCAAGTTTAGATATAATATACAGCTATGATTTGAAGAGCCGGTTTACACACGCAAATAAAGCCTTTTGTAGAAGTATGGGTTTGACAACCAATCAAATAATCGGTAAAACTCAGGTAGAATTAGGATTTCCTGAAGAACAATGCAAGCATTGGGCTGAATTGCACAAAATTGTTCTTAAGACCAATTCATTAGTAACCGAAGAGACTGTTGCCTTAATGTCGGACGGAATCATACATAATTTTATTGTGAATTTGAATCCTTTACATAATGAAAACGAAGAAATCGTTGGTATAGCGGGTACAGCGAGAGATATAACCGAACGTAAATTAGCAGAACACGCTTTGAAGTTTTCGGCTGACAAATGGCAATCTACATTTGACTCTATCACGGACATTATATCAGTTATATCAAAGAATCACGAGTTTATCGAAGTTAACAAAGCCGGTTGCGATGCCTTAGGATTAACACGCGATGAAATAGTAGGTAAGAAATGCTACGAACTAGTACATAAAACTCATAAACCTCTTGGCGGATGCCCTTGCACATTATCGTTAAAAACAAAAAAAATGGAACAAAATGTCATTTTTGAGAACGGACGTTACTATCATCTCGTTACTTGGCCCATTTTGGATGACAACGGCGATGTAATAGCTTTTTCACATTCGACAAGTGATATAACCCAAAGGGAACTAGCTGAGCTCGAGCTTATTAGTGCAAAGGAAACAGCCGAAGCATCAGAAAAGCTTAAATCGAACTTTCTAGCAAATATGAGCCACGAATTACGTACCCCAATGAACGGTATTTTGGGATTCTCCGGTTTGATAAGCGATGCTGAAGACATTGAAACGAGTAAACATATGGGAGAAATCATTCATTCAAGTGGGTTGAGACTTATGGAAACTTTAAACTTGATACTGGATTTATCAAGATTAGAGTCCGGCGAATCGAAATTAGAGTATTCTTCAATAGATTTAATAGACGAAGCCAAAAAAACACAAGCTATTTTTAGCGCTAACGCCCAAAAGAAAGATATTTATCTTAAAATGGAAAGCTCTTATGAAGAACTGCTTATTTCTTCTTCACTTAAAGCCATCGAAAGCATTTTGAGTAATTTAATTAATAACGCGATTAAGTTTACTGTTTCAGGTGGGGTTACTATTGAAATCGGCAAAGATATTATAAACAATAAAGATGTTGTTAATATTGAAGTATCAGATACCGGAATTGGTATTCCTGATGAGGAATTTGAAAATATATTCAAAGAATTCAGGCAAGCAAGCGAAGGGTTGGGACGAAGCCACGAAGGCACCGGTCTTGGATTAACTTTGACAAAGAAATACGTGAATCTATTAGGCGGTGAAATCAGAGTAATAAGCAAGGTAAACACAGGTACTACTTTTACTGTTCAACTGCCAATTGATTCAAAAGATAGGACCGAAAATATTTTGGAGCATAATGAGTTGTTTTATAATCAAGAAATATATACTAAAGAATTAATATCAAACAACAAACTTAATATTCTATTAGTAGAAGACGATGCCGTTTCGGCTATGTTAGTTGAGAAAATCCTTAAGGACATTCATAATATTGACCTTGTAAATAACGCATTCGATGCTATTAATAAGGCAATTTACAACAATTATTCTCTAATTCTAATGGATATCAATTTAGGAAAAGGTCAAAGCGGATTATATGCTACATCGGAAATAAGAAAATTACCTAATTATTCAAGAACACCAATAATCGCAATGACAGCTTATGCTATGAAAGGTGATAAAGATGAATTTATCACAGCCGGATGCACTGACTATATTTCAAAACCGTTTGGTAAAAACCAATTTTTAAGACTACTTAGCAAATATCTATAGAACAAAAAGATTATGAAAACACATAACAAAATAACGATTTTACTTTCAAGTATAATAACAGTATTAATTTTATCTCTAATTGGTTACCAATACATTCGTAATCAAGAAGATAAACTTTATATTAAATCGAAGCTCGCAAGCGACGAAAATGTCATAGATAAGGTAATGGATTTCAAAGATAGAACTTACATTAATTCCACAGAAGATAATTCCACTTGGAACGATATGGTACGATTTATCCAAACAAGAGATACCTTATGGGCTAAAGAGAATCTCAACAGTATAGTATTAACTATTGATCTGAGCTATATGGGCATCTATGATACATCAGGCAACCATCTTTATTCTGTATCGGAAACCCAATCAAAGGATTTTAAATTACCCACAATTGATTTATCCGATTTCAATAGAGAAAATAGAATATCACATAGGTTTATAAAAAATAAAGGAAGCCTTTACGAAATTTTCGCGACGAAAATCGTACCTTCAGCTGATATTAAATTAAAAACCAAACCGAGGGGTTATTTAGTATCTGTAAAACAATGGGATGACGTTTATTTAAAAGACTTAGAAGGCACAACAGGATTTAATATTGAATTAAAGTATTCAAAACCCGATGCTGAGGAGGAATCAAACACTAATGAAGTGGCAATTATTCGCGAATTGAAAGATTTCCAAGGAAATACTTTAGCCTTTGTCTTGTTTAAACAAGCTCTTCAGTACCAGAACCAATTCAAATACCTTCGACTAATCACAATTGCCGGAGTGGTGGTTTTAGCTTTATTGTTTATTGTTTTTATCTATTTGATGAACCGTTGGATTGCTAATCCTTTGAAAGATATAACTCTAAGCCTATCTGAAAATAATTTGGACCCTATTGAACATCTACTTAAGCAAAAAGGAAGCTTTACTCAAATAGCTAACTTAATCAAATCCTATACTGAGCAAAAAAAGGCTTTAATTAGCGAAATCATTGAACGAAAAGCAATTGAAAATAATATCATAAAGCAAAAAATCCTGTTTGAACAATTATTCAAAAATGCTCCAATTGGGATAATGATGCTTGATAAAAATGAATGTGTTTTAGATATCAATCCAGTGTTCAGCAAGCTATTCGATTTCAAATTGGAAGATATCCACGGTCGAAATATGAACGATTTTTTAGTACCTGCGAATCTTATTAAAGAATCTCACGAATTATCGAATCATACAATTATCGGTGATGTGGTAGCCAAAGATACTATTAGAAAGCGCAAAGATGGCTCCCTAATTGCAGTAAGCGTTTATGGTGTGCCTATAGATCTTGATTCAGAACGTATTGGTATTTATGGTATGTATATTGATATTACAGAACGCCAAAAAGCGGCGATTCAACTCGAAACTTATTCTCAGAAATTAAAAGAGCTCAATATCACAAAGGATAAATTCTTTTCCATTATAGCCCACGATTTAAAAAGTCCATTTAATAGCATAACCGGTTTTTCGGAATTTTTATTAGATAACTATTCTGACATTGAAGTTAGTGAAATTCAAACAAGCCTACGTTTTATTCAAAGCTCTTCGAAACACGCTTTTAATTTGCTGGAAAACCTACTCGTTTGGGCTAGGTCTCAAACCCAAGCCATTGAATATAAACCTATTCAATTTAACTTGAAAGAAGGAATATATGATACGGTTTTGATGGCTGAAAACATTGCGGCAAAAAAGCAAATTCACTTCGATACAGTTATTGACGATAAGATATCAATTACGGCTGATATCAATATGCTAAATACTATTGTGCGAAATATACTTTCGAATGCTACTAAATTTACTCCTATCAATGGACAAATAAATCTAAGCGTAAGTCAAGATTCTGACTCTTGGATATTTTCAATACTTGATACGGGTGTTGGTATAGACCCTAAAAGCATTGATAAACTATTCAAGATTGAGAGCAAATTCAGCACATTTGGCACAGAAAACGAATCCGGCACAGGTCTAGGTTTGATTCTTTGCAAAGAATTTGTTGAAAAGCACGGTGGCAAAATATGGGTCGAAAGCGCGATTGATCAGGGAACAATATTCAGATTTTCAATACCAAAAGCTTAACAGGTTTGCTCTTTTCGAAAATAATCAGTATTTTTAAATATTATTAAATTGGAAATAGAATTATAAATGAAAACCCACAATAAAATTATTGCATTACAGATTTCAGTAATATTAGTAATTATATCATTTTTAGCAGTATATCAAAATGTACGCCAACAAGAAATCAAAATTTATTTGGTATCGAAGCTTGCCAGCGATCAAAATATCGTTAATAAAGTCCTCGAATTCAAAGCAGAGGGTTTTATCAAACCGACCAAAGTTAATGCGGCTTGGGATGGGATGGTCGATTTCACAAGGAATAAAGACACTGCTTGGGCAAAAGAGAATCTTGATGGCGTTTTGATTGCTTGCGATATGAGCTTTTTAGGTGCTTTCGATACAAATGGAAGAGTTATTTATTCCGTTTCCGATAAAGCATCTTCGGAATTTGCTTTAACCCAAACTCAGGTTCTATCTTGGTTTAATAATCATAAAACCATTCATAATTTTATAGTTTTTCAAGGTGTTTTATATGAAATCTTTGGAGCAAAGATTGTACCCACCAACGATATATATTATAAAACACCACCTAAGGGATATTTGATTTCAGTAAAGCGTTGGGATGAAGAATTTACTGCTCAATTGGAGATTGCAACAGGTTTTACTATAAACATTAATTCGGATCATCCTGAGAAAAAAATCAACAAGCATAGTAAGATCTTTCGAGCAATAAAAAATCATCCCGGAAAAATAATTACTATTCTGGAATTTCAAAAGAAGGATGAGTTCAAAGGGGAGTCAAAGTTACTCAATAGAATTTCATTTATTGGATTTGTTATATTGCTAACATCATTTACTCTATTTCTTTATTTATCGAATCTTTGGTTAGCAAAACCTATAAAAGCGCTTACAATGAGTTTAGAAAATGAGGATGTAAGTGAAATCGAGCGTTTGTCGGATCATAAAAGCGGCTTCGGCGATATGGCGCGACTGATAAAGCAATTCTATGCGCAAAAAAGTGATTTATTAAACGAAATTACAATTCGCTCCGATGCTGAGGAAAAGTTAAGAGCGTTATTCGAGGCTGTACCTGATGATAAATTTATTATTGACAGAAATGGTATTGTTTACGATTATAATTTATATAATTCTAATTTTCAATTATCTGAAAAAGAACAGAATGTTGATAGTAATTTGTTTGATACATTACCGGTTTCGACGGTAAAACAAATCAAGGCAAATATCAATCAAATGCTTATAGGTACAGAGGCCCAACCATTGGAATACACCTTAAGTTTAGATGATAGAATGGTTACCTATGAAGCGCGTTTTATCCACTTAGCCGGTGAAAAGATTTTGTTCTTAGTCCGCGACATAACAGACAGAAAATTGGCTGAGAATGAACTTATTCAAGCAAAGGAAAAAGCTCAAGAATCGGATAGATTGAAAACCGCTTTCCTTGCGAATATGTCACACGAAATTCGAACACCAATGAACGCTATTTTAGGTTTTTCTAAGTTGCTTGAAGAAGACTTGACAAAAGAAGAACAAAAAGAATATATTGATATAATTAGATTGAAAGGTAATGACTTAATGAGTATTATTGACGATGTTATAGACATCTCAAAAATCTCCTGCGGTCAATTAAAACCAGTCAATAGTTGGCTGAATTTTAACCAACTAATAGATGAACTTTATAAGTTTTATGAAAAAGAAAAAGTGCTCAAAGAAAAAACAAACATAATTCTCAAAATCACGAAGGCTTTATCTGACGATTTAAGCGTATTAAATTCAGATTATATTCGATTAAAACAGGTACTCAATAATTTAATCGGGAATGCTTTGAAATTTACCACCAGCGGTACAATTGAGTTTGGATATGAAAGTAATAATGACTACATAAACTTCTTTGTATCCGATACAGGAAAAGGAATTGCAAGCGACAAAATTTCAATAATTTTTGAAAGATTCCGCCAAGAAGAAGAAAATTATACTAGAAAATTTGGGGGTACCGGTTTGGGCTTAACAATATCGAAGGGATTAGTTGAGCTTATGGGCGGTGAGATTTATGTTGAAAGTGTCGAAGGTGTGGGTAGTAAATTTGTATTTTCCATACCGTTTAACAATGATTTTAATGAAACATTATTAGAAAACTCATAATTTGAGATTACTATTTGGAGATATTGATTATGAATGAACCGTTAATTGTCGGAATTTTGCACAACATTGCAATTTTAATTACTTTTGTTCTAATATATGACTATATCTGGGTTAAAGATAAAACAAAGCAGACAATACTAAACAAAATCGGAACCGGTTTTGTAATCGGTGGTATGGGTATATTGCTAATGGTATCGCCGTGGACAATGGTTCCCGGATTGGTTTTCGATACACGTTCAATTATGTTAGCAATAGCAGGATTATTTTTTGGTCCGATTCCAACTATTATTGCAATGCTAATCACATCCATTTATCGGATATCTTTAGGTGGAAGTGGAATGCTTATGGGAGTGGCTGTAATATTAACTTCCGGATCGCTGGGTATCTTATGGCGTTATATTCGACCTAAATCAAAAAGAAGCATTAAAGCCGGCGAATTCTATCTATTAGGAATTATTGTGCATATCGTAATGCTTGGTTCCATTCTCCTTCTTCCTAAGGAACTACAATTCAGCACCTTTAAAAATATAACCATTACGGTTTTAATTATTTATCCACTTGGTACCTTATTACTCGGGAATCTACTCGTAAATCGTATTAAAAATTGGGATAATAAAAAAGCATTAAAAGAAAGTGAAGAGCGATTCAAAATGTTGTTCGACAAAGCTCCCATTGGTTACCAATCCTTGGACGAAGATGGGCATTTCATCGAAGTAAATGAAAGTTGGCTAATATTGATGGGTTATGATAGAGAAGAAGTAATTGGTAAATGGTTCGGCGATTTTTTAGCACCGCAGTTTGTTGAGCCTTTTAGGGAAAGATTCCCATTGTTTAAAAAACTTGGTAAAATACACTCTGAATTTGAAATGGTGAAAAAAGACGAAGCATTAATTACAATATCTTTTGAAGGTCTTATTGGCTATACGGCTTCAAATCAATTCAAGCAAACTCATTGCGTGCTCACCGATATAACCGAAAGAACAAAAGTGGAAAAAGCACTAATCGAAAGTGAAGAACGCTACCGAGGCCTTTACGAAGGTGCGAATGACGCTATTTTAATTTTGAACGGTGATAAATTTATTGAATGCAATGACAAAGCTCTACTTATGTTTGGTTGTGAGACTTTAGATGATATAGCAGGGCATTATCCTTCGGAATTTAGTCCTGACCTTCAAACCGATGGAACATTGTCGGTAGAAAAAGCTAAATTGTATTTGAACGCCGCTATGGAAGGTAATCCACAAAGATTCGAATGGCGGCACACGAAGAAAGATGGAACGCCTTTTGAAGCTGACGTTTCTTTGAACACAATTAATTCTCAAAATACTATCTATATCCAATCTATTGTTCGTGATATAACTCATCAGAAGGCAGTTATAAACGCATTAAAAGATAGCGAAGAAAAATATAGACGAATAACCGAAAATGCTCAAGATATAATATTCAGGTACGATCTTATTCCTTATAATAGACTTACCTATATTAACAATGCAGTAATGAATCTAACGGGATACACACCGGCAGAATGTTTGGCTGATCAACAACTGATGTTCTCAATGATTTATCGGGAAGACCTGCCTATAATGCAGAATATTGTCGAGTCTCTTCAACTTCCCGAAGAATCATTCACATTAAGATGGATTGATAAATCAGGTAGTTTTCACTGGATGGAGACACGTGCTGTTCCGATTTATGACGCAGAAGGAAATATCATAGCAGTCGAGGGCATAACAAGAGATGTAACAAACGAAAAGCTATCAAGGGATTCGCTAAAAGCCAGCGAAGAAAAATATAGACTAATTTATGAAAATGCGGGTGCTAGTATTGGTTATTTTTCAACAGAAGGAATTATATTAGCTCTTAATGAAATGGCTTCTTTAGATTTGTTAGGACATCCCGGTAATTTTATTGGAAAATCTATTTATGAGTGCTTAAATAAAGAAAGAGCCGATATTAATATGCAAAGAATATTATCAACCGCAAATTCTGATAATAAAATTGAATACGATGAGTGTATTGATTTACCATCCGGTAAGAAATGGTTATACAGCATTTATACAAATGTTATAGATGAAAATGGTGAAGTTACCGGTGTTCAAATTATCAGCCAAGATATTACAGCGCGCAAAGAAGCTGAAATAAAATTAGAGCATAAAATGGATGAATTACAACGTTTTAACGACTTAACGGTAACCAGAGAGCTGAAAATGGTCGAGCTTAAAAAAGAAATTAATGAATTGCTCAACCGTCTGGGCGAAAAAGACAAATACAAGATAGTTAAATGAAAAAACTAATAGAAAACGTAACTACTCTTTGCAAAACAAAGCACGGAAAAAATATCTCCATATATGATGATTCCTTTTTGGAGCAATCCTTAAGAGGACGAATGAATATTGTCAATTGTCATAATGAAAAGACTTTCTTCAATCTTATAAGCAATTCCGAATTGGAAAGTTTGGCATTTATTAATTCATTAAGCAATTCATATAGTGAGTTTTTTCGTGGTCCACTAACTTTTTCCCTCTTAGAACAACACATTTTACCAATGATTTTTAAAAATTATGAAACAAAGCAGAGTAGCGGAATCCGAATATGGAGTGCCGGTTGTGCTTTGGGACAAGAGCCATATTCATTAGCAATATTGTGCGAAGATTTAGTCCAAAATTTATCCTTTAAAATACCTTATGCTTTATTTGCGACGGATATCTCCATTAATGGGATATTTGGAGCCAAAACCCGTAAATATGATTATAATACGATCAAAAACACGAGGCTCTCATTTATAAATAATTATTTTTCAATATTAAATGACGGATATACTGTAAATGATATAATCAAAAGTAAAGTTAATTTTTCATATTACGATTTACTTGATCTAGATTCTTCAGTTCCATCAGCAAGTATATATGGTGATTTTGATTTAGTTTTTTGCTCCAATGTATTGTTTTATTATAAACCCGAAATTCAGGAATTCATTATATCAAAAATACGACGTTCCTTAAAACGCGGGGGCTATTTCATTACGGGTGAAGCAGAAACTGCTATAGTGAAATCATACAAAGGCTTTAAACAGTTTTTACCTATGACTTCGATTTTTATTAAAATATAGGTAAATACAAATCGCTTTATGATTTTTTTTGATTATAATTTGCGAATATACAAATAAATTATTTTATTTCGTATTTTTGCATAATGATTATTTTATTAATCAATTAATTAAATATAAATTATTAACTTTTTAATTTAAGACAGTGCTACAGTGAAAATAAATGAATAAAGAAAATACAAAAATCAGCACAAGATTGATGCTTGGCTTTGGGATAATTACGCTTCTAGTTATTATTTTTAGCGGTTTAGCAAATTGGCAGGCACAGCAATTATGGCTAAAAACACAAGATTTGTATGAGCATCCTCTACAAATATCGAGGGCTACTCGAGATATTAAATCCGACGTACTTATAATGCATAGAGCAATGCGCGATATAGTACAAGAAGATAATCCTCAGGAAGTACAAAGAGCAACTAATGAATTTGATGAGGCAAAGCAAAGAGTCAATGAATCTTTTTCCTTTCTATATGAAAGATATCTTGGACCTAAGGACAATATTGACAGTGCATATAAAGCATTTCACGTGTGGCTATTAATAACCGATGAAACAAGAAAATTGAAATCCGCAGGATATGCTGATTCAGCAGAAAAACGTACAGAAAGAAGTGGTGTCGGTGGCAAACAAGTAACAAAGATGCTTAATGATATAGAAATTGTAATTAAATTCGCCAAGAATAAAGCGACAGAATTTTATTCTCAGGCGCAAAAAGATAAAGATTCAATATCTATTCGAACTTGGATTGCAATTATAACAATAATTTTATTGACCTTATCCATAGCCTTTTATCTAATTCGAACAATTCGTACTCCATTGAAAATACTGTTGCTTGCCGCGAATAATTATAGCGATGGTGATTACAATACTCGCGTTGATTACAATTCAAGTAATGAAATTGGAATTGTGGCATCCTCATTCAATAGATTAGCCGAATCTGTTCAAAATAATATGATAGTCAAAGAAAAAGCCATTAGGATAACATCTGCGATAATCAAAGAAAACGACATTTCGTTTTTTTCCAAAAGGATTCTGAAAAGTCTAATCGAGGAAACAAACTCTCAAATCGCCGCTATATACTATTTAAACAAAGATAAACAAATATATGAGCCTTATGAATCCTTTGGTTTATCGAAGGAGAATCTATTACCGTTTTCGGCAAAAGTCAATGAAGGCGAATTTGGGTTACTCCTTGCAGAAAAAAAGATTGTTCATTTAACGAACATCTCCAATGATACTTTATTTACATTCCGTACAGTAACCGGTACTTTTAAGCCACGGGCTATTATCTCAATACCAATACTTGATGGGGATATAATAACAGCGGTCATATCAATTGCTAATTTGAACGATTATTCAGAAGCCGCCATACAAATGGTTAACACAGTATATGCAACCTTAACCGAACGAATAAACGGTGTTATAGCTTATCAGAAAATAATAGAATATTCACTCAAATTAGATACTCAAAATAGAGAACTTGAATCTCAATCAAAAGAATTGCTTTTACAATCGGATGAGCTTAAAGAGTATAATATCGAATTAGAATTGCAGAAAAATCAGTTAAATGACGCAAACCAATTAAAAAGTTCATTTTTATCCAATATGAGCCACGAATTACGCACGCCGCTTAATTCCGTTATTGCTCTATCAGGTGTATTGAATCGAAGATTGAGTGAAATAATTTCAGAAGAAGAGAAAAAATATTTAAGTATTATTGAAAAGAATGGTAAACATTTATTGAGTTTGATTAATGATATTTTGGATATTTCTCGAATAGAAGCGGGTTATGAAGACACTATTTATACATCTATGTCTATTTATGATACCGTTCAAAGTATAGTCGAGTCTCACGAACCAATTGTAGCTGAAAAGAACATCACTCTATCTAATCTTATCAGTAAAGAACTACCTATGATCGTAAGCGATAGCAGTAAATTACATCACATTTTACAAAATATCATTGGTAACGCAATTAAATTCACCGAAAAGGGTTACGTCAAAATATCTGCTTTTGAAGATATTAGGCACTTATTGATATCTATAGAGGATACAGGAATAGGCATCGGTGCTGAACAAATTCCATTTATATTCGATGAATTTAGACAAGCTGATGATATAGCCTCAAAAAAATACAGCGGTACAGGACTGGGCTTGGCAATAGCTAAAAAATATAGTACAATGCTGGAAGGTAGTATAAATGTAAATAGTAAACCGGGTGTAGGTTCAGTTTTCACTCTAAGGATCCCTAAAAAACCAAGTAATGAAGTGGTAGTCGAACAAGAAACTAATAACTTGAGAACAAGAAACGGGAACAATAAGTTCAGCAATGGTAAACCTCTGGTAACTCAATCCATACTCTTGGTTGAAGATAGTGAACCTGCAATTATCCAGATGAAGGATATTTTAGAAGAAGCAGGATATTCAATTACCGTTGCCCGAAATGGTAGAGAAGCATTAAATATAATTGATACTATAAAATTTGATTCAATGATATTAGACTTAATGATGCCTGAAGTTGATGGATTTGAAGTATTAAGACAGCTTAGGAATAAGGAAAATCCAAACTTAATTCCTATACTGATTCTGTCAGCCAAACATATTTCTAAAGATGAATTAAGTTTCCTAAGAAGTAACAATATATATCAGCTTATTCAAAAAGGCGATGTAAATAAATCGGAGCTATTGTCTTGCATAAGGAATATGACACAAGCAAAGGATAATGCTAAACCCAATCCAAAGGTCCAACCTATTGTTAAAATAAATGGCGATGGCAAACCAAAAATTTTATTGATAGAGGATAATCCTGATAATAACATAACAGTTAAAGCGGTATTAGGCGACAAATATGATTTCATAAGCTCTACAGATGGAAAAGATGGATTACATAACGCTCTAATCCATAAACCAAATCTTATTCTGTTAGATATTTCTTTGCCGGATTTGGATGGGTACGAAGTGTTTAAAGCCATACGTAAGGAATCAAATTTGGAACAAACTCCTATTATAGCATTTACCGCGATGGCTATGAAAGGTGATAGAGAAAAACTAATTGAATATGGTTTCGATGATTATATATCCAAACCAATAGATGAACAATTATTCCATAAAACAATAAACAAATGGTTGTTCGGAGAATAAAATGGTTAAATTTTTAGCGATTGACGACAATAAAGATAATCTTATCGTAATTGAAGCATTATTGACAGAAACTTTTTCGGAATCTAAATTAATTTCTACTCAATCCCCACTTGAGGGTATAGAATTATCGCTAATTGAAAAACCGGATGTAATCCTATTAGATATTGTAATGCCTGCTATGGACGGCTATGAAGTATGCAAATCTCTGAAATACAATGATAAAACAAAGCATATTCCTATTATAATGATAACCGCCACCCGAACTGATAAAGAAAGTAGAATTTTAGCTTTAGAAGCCGGTGCCGACGCTTTCCTTTCAAAACCAATTGATCAGTCTGAATTAATTGCTCAGGTAAGAGCAATGATTAGAATAAAAGAATCAGAAGATCTGAAACTCACAGAAAAGGAAAGACTTGAAATTTTGGTTCAAGAACGAACCAAAGCAATGGAAACAGAGCTTGCCGAAAGAATGAAAGCTGAAAAGCAATTGCAGTTATCCCTCGCCAAATTAGAACATAGTAGGAAGGCAGAATTAAATCTGATGGAAGATTTACTTATCGAGATGGAAGAGAGAAATGAATCCCAAAAAATTCAAAAGGTTCTTTATGCTATTTCCGGTGCCATTTTAAGCACTAAAAGTTTGGAAGAACTTATTGAAATAATCAGGCTTGAACTGAGTGCTTTGATTGACACCACCAATTTTTATATCGCCTTTTACGACTCTGAAAATGATATACTGAGTTCACCTTACGAAAGAGATGAAAAGGATAATATTGAAACTTGGCCCGCAAAGAAATCAACTACCGGTTTTGTCATAAAAAAGAGAAAACCGTTGCTTGCTGATGAAGAAACTATCAAAGAACTTTGCGAAAAAGGTGAAATTGAAATCATTGGTCATCCGGCAAAAGTTTGGTTAGGGGTGCCGCTACAAATTGAAGATGAAATAATTGGAGCATTAGTCGTACAAAGCTACGAAGACAGTAAAGCATTTAATCAAAAGCACGTGAATATATTGGAATTTATATCTCACCAAATCAGTATATCTATACAGAAAAGAAAATTCATTGACGATTTAAAATCAGCTTTAAAAAAAGCAGAAGAAAGCGACCGATTAAAATCCTCCTTCTTAGCAAATATGTCTCACGAAATCCGCACCCCGATGAACGGAATTCTTGGCTTTTCGGATTTACTTGGCGATGATGATCTTAGCATAGACGATAGAAGGATGTATTTAGAAATTATCAAAAATAGCGGAAGGCATTTATTGTCAATCATCAATGATATCATTGACATCTCTAAATTGGACAGCGGCTTACTAAGTGCAAGTTTTATTGATATCAATTTAAACCATTTGATGGACGAATTATTAGTAACTTATCAAAACGAGAAGGCTGTTGCGTACAAAGAAGATTTGACTATAGAGCTTGAAAAATCTTTTGAAGAAAACGAAAGTTATATTTTTACAGACGATGTCCGCTTAAAACAAATCCTGCTTAATTTGCTTAGTAATGCCCTAAAGTTCACGAATAAAGGACATATTCGATTCGGTTATACTATGCTGAACGATAAATTACTATTTTTTGTTGAGGACACTGGCAAAGGAATCGCAAAAAATAAACAAGGTGTTATTTTCGAGCGCTTCCGTCAAGAAGAAGAAAATTATACACGCCAATTCGGCGGTACCGGATTAGGTCTCTCTATTTCAATTGGCTTAGTTGAACTACTTGGTGGTGAAATGTGGTTGGTTTCCGAAGAAGGCATAGGATCAACATTCTATTTTACTATTGCTAATAATAAAAGTAGTATTTCCAATCTAATCGCCAGCGAATCGTATCCTATTTCCAATAAAAATATCTCAAATAAAAAGATATTGATAGCTGAAGATATGGACGATAACATCGAATTACTGAAGATAATTTTAGG
>JBBRAO010000032.1:0-38585 GCA_038206725.1 Kapaibacterium sp. (SeqCode) | reverse complement strand
TCACAGCTCACAGCTCACAGCTCACAGCTCACAGCTCACAGCTCACAGCTCACAGCTCACAGCTATAACCATATCTGTATGCCGCCGGAACAATTATCATTGCGATTGGTGTTTTTGCACCACAATATTCTTCAGACATTTATGCTACGAATTTATCCCACCATAATAAAGAAAATGCTTTGGAAGAACCTTAGATTCAAAAAATTAAAAAATATTTAAGTGTGATAATTTTAAAATAATGATTTATTAAATTTTATATGAGAATAAAAATGAAAAAAATAAAGAATTTTATCAGCATAGCAATGTTCACAATGCTAACGTTTTTTGCTATGAATAATAATGCTAATGCGCAAGAAGGAACGTTATGTCCAGAAGGGTATTTAATTAAGACGGTTACATTATGGGTTGGAAATTGTGAATATGAGGCAGAGTTATGTTATTCTTGTCCATCACTTACAAATCCAGAAGGTCATGTAGCAATAGTTTGGTTTAAAAAAATACCAACTGTGCCGGAATGTATCAACAATATGACTACACAAGAGATAATAGATAATATGCATTTACAAATACGTAGCTACATTTATTTAAGAAATGTTTTAGAATGTGTACCTATATTGCCGCCACCGTGTGGAACCCCAGGATTGAAAAAGCATTCTTTCTTCCAAAGTGTATGTTGGCAAAAAACGATGCAACCGGATTCAACGATGAAATATGAAGCCTGTGCTTCCGGATCCAACATTTGTGTCGTGATTTACGAATATTGTTGGGATCCCGTACTTCAAATCGTACGCGCAAATATTTTAGAACACTATATTTTGGGATTTTTTGATTGTCCTTTTGGTCCAGAACCGCTTGACCCTGTAATTGTTGGTCAAACAAATTCTTGTTTTAGATTATCAACCCCATGTGATTTTCTAGAATAAACAATATTTTTTAATAATAACACTCCGTTGTTTAACACAACGGAGTGATTTATGGAGATTAAATGATGAAAAAAGTTTTTTTTTTACTTATGTTACTTGTGTCTATACAAGTGTCTTATTCCCAGTGGGAACCCTGTAATAAAGGCTTATATGGCGGCATTGTTACGTGTTTATCAATGAGCGATACTAAGATGGTAATGGGTACTAAAAATGGTGTCTATGTATCCTCCGATAAAGGAGAAAGCTGGGTAGCAAAAAATAATGGCTTGGGAAATAGGGATATATATATTATATTGATTGATGGCAACAATATATATGCTGGAACTTTTGGTGGTGGAATTTATTTTTCATCCAATAATGGCGACATTTGGATACAAAAAAATTCCGGGCTAACTGAACTAACTATAACATCATTAGCAATAAAAGGAAATTACATTTTTGCTGGTACTACAAATAACTATCTTTTCTATTCAGAAAACAAGGGTGATAGCTGGATTAGCAAGCTTATAACCACAGATACTTTAGGAGCTGTTACAGCAATAGTGACAAAAGGAGATACCATTTACGTGGGACTTTCTAATTCAGGATTGTTTAGTTCAGCGGATAATGGTGATAATTGGGAACCAAAAAATGCCGGTCGTATGGGAGATATTGGTATAACAAGCCTTGTCATCAGACATAATAATATATGGGCAGGGACACAAAATAATCTTTTTGTTTCAATAGATAATTGTGCTAATTGGTCAAAAAAAACAAAGGATGCTTCATTTGGCGGTTTGATAAATGATATAGCTATTGCTAATAATAATTTATTCATATTAAGAGATTCGGAACTTAAACTTTCAACAGATGATGGTGATACTTGGACAACCATAAACAAAAGCATTTCCAAAAAAAGGGCAAATAAAATAATTGCAATTGGTGAAGATATTTTTGTAGGTACAGCATCAGGTTTGTATTATTCCAATAATGGTGGTAATAATTGGCTAAAATCGTATAAGGGGCTTGTAAATACATCAGTTGGGTCTTTGGTTAAAAAGGGTTCGCTAATATTAGCAGGGACTTATGGTAATGGGATATTTTTGTCTTCGAACAATGGAGATAGCTGGTCGGAAAAAAACATCGGATTTGATTCGACCAGTGCATTAGAAATAAATAAATTATTTACTGATGGAAATAATATATTTGCTGGCACAAACGGTGATGGGATGTACCTATCTTCAGATGGAGGTGATAAATGGATTCGTCGTTGGAAAGAAATTAATATAGAGGAAATAACAAAAGGAACAAATTTTCAAATTTTATCTATAACGAGCAAAGATGACATAATTTATACTGGTTCATGCAGCGGTATATACTCTTCTAAAGACAGCGGTATGACTTGGTCAAGAATTAATAATGGAATACAGGGAGATCTAAAGGTAAGAGTCTTAGCAAATAACTATTCCGGCTTATTTGCTGCAACAGATGGTAGATTATATTTTTCAGATGACGAAGGAAGCAATTGGGTCCAAAAACAAGATATGACGTTTGGTGGCGGCGCAATTCGATCGATTGCATTTAGCAATGATAAAATGATTGTCGGTACTGGAGCAGGAATGTATTCCTCAATTGATAATGGTACCAGTTGGTCATATGTAAATGGTAAACTTGCATTATATTGTTTTTACTCGATATTGATTGATGGAAATAATATATTTGCCGGTTCTAATAACGGATTTTATCTATCAACCAATGGAGGAAATGCTTGGCGTGGAATAAATACAGGTTTGACAAATCAGATCATTTACTCCTTAGAAATTTCCGATGGTTATTTATTTGCAGGCACTTATAACGGTGGCTTATACCGTGCCAAAATTTCAGATTTATTAGTTGCTGATGGTGTTGAGGAGAATAATATAAACCAAGAAAATTATCTTTATGCTTTTCCTCCATTCCCAAACCCGGCGACAAAGGAAGTTCGCTCATTAGTTTATTGGGATTCAAGTAGAGATATAGAGCAAGATGAAATTGGCATTTATAATATCTATGGCTCAAAAGTCAGCGACAGAAGTAAAATAAGCTTCGATAAGTTATCATCCTACAATGGATATTTGGTATGGAATTGCGCGGGCATTGAAACAGGTGCTTATTTGATAGTAATTAAACACGGCACAGAATCACGAACAATTAAAGTAATGATCAATTAATGCAAAAAACGATTCATCCGGTGAATCAAAATTTACCGGATGATTTTATTTCCCATACGTGAAGGTTTTGTTATATTAGATTTAAATCCATTATACTCAGACCTATTATGACTTTTACCCAAATTCTGTACTGACCTTTTCACCACGACTCACAAAAATAAGAGATTGCCAAAAAACAATCTCTTATTTCAGAGGAGGACAATACTAAAAACTGAACATTAACCCCATAGTTCCGCCTATATTGCGGGAATTATATATATTACTTTCTACCCTGTATATCAACATACCATATTCGGCACCAATATTTAAATAAATGTTTCTTAATACATTAACACTAATACCCGCCTGAGCTTTAAGCAAAGGTCCCACCGAAGTGGCGCCGGCGAAAAGTTGTGTATAAGGTTGTACGATTCCACCAATATTCAACGCGTGTGGAGTAAAATTCCAAAAACCGCCATACCAAAGCATTAGAGGGTTTTGGTCATATTTCAAAGTACCACCTTCTAATGTGAATTGCTGTGAGAAATTCTCATAGCCAAATTCTACACCGAAACTGTGGGTGCGCGATAGATTGTAAGAAGCACCAAAAGCAGTATTAGAATAAATTGCGTTATTTGCTTTAATTGATGATTGATTTATTGATTTAGTAGGTAATTTTCTAAATGAGATATTCCATTTTGTTTGTTGAGGAGCACTAAATTGGTTTATCGGATATAATGATAACGCGCCGTTCATTTGCGATTGGTTCAGCGGGCTGTTAAGTTGCTCGTTAAGCGCAAGGTCCGATGAATTGCCATAATTTGTTCTAATAGAACTGATATTGTCGTTAACGCGCTCTATTCGCTCAAAAGAATTACTGTTTTCGGCTGAATAAGAATTTTGCGAACCTCTTTTAGCATCATCCGCATAAGCGAGCAATCCGGTATTTGAATTACTTTGGGTTTGCTCATTCAACTGTGAGTTTTGCCTTTTTGCGGTGAAATTGCTTGGATTAGTCTGATTTAGGCGACGGTTTATAGCCTGCATTTTTGTTACGGCTTCTCTTTTACCGGCTTCAAAACTATTTGCATAAGCATCAGTATTGATTGCGAATGAATTTACCGTTGGAACTTTCTTTTCCACTTTGGTTTTAGCTTTTGCAATTTCATTTTCGGGAGCCGATTTTGATATACTATTTGTATATAGCAAATAACTACCGCCGGCAACGATGAATCCTAATAAAAGTAATGCCATTAGCAAAACTAATCCTTTTCGGTTCGATTTATCGGCAACCGGAAACGATATTCCCAAATCAGAAAAAACCGATTGTGTTAACTCTGCAGGAACTTTGTAATTCGCTTTGTCCATACGAGCAAATTGTTCGATGCCCATATTGATTTGCAATTCTCTTCTGAGTGCTTTATCTTGAGCCAGCTGTTCGAACAATTCCTTTTGGAGATTGTCCGGTAGCGCCGAGTCTAAGAAGTCCTGTACTAAATTGATGTTGTTCATAGCTTTAATCTATAATTTCTTTATAATGTTTTTCAAGGTGTTCTTTTATGAAGTTTTTAGCTCTATGTACTCTGGTTTTTACCGTATTGACATCCAAATCCGTAAGTATGGCAATTTTATCATAATCCATATCCAAGTAATATCGCATAACAAAAACTTCTTTATATTTAAAATCTAATGTATCTAATGCTTCGTTTAAAATCTTTTTGTAGAGTTCCGTATCGTAATCGGAAATTTGTTCTATTTGCTCCGCGGCTTCATCCTGTATCATCTCCTCGTTATAAGGTCTCATTTTATCATTTATACGTTTGTAATTTATAAACAAATTGCGCGCTATGGTGAAGATAAAACTTGTTACGTGATTGACCGTGTTTTTAATAACATATTTGTGGAAACTAATAAATGTTTCTTGGAAAATATCGTTTGCCGCGTCGGAATCGCCTGTCATTTTGCAGATAAATAAATATAAGTTTTCCGATAACCGATAGTATATTTCCGCGAAAGCCAAATTCGAGTATTTGCTATCGTTTTGTATTAATTCAGCTAATTTTTCCAAACTATATTTGCTTAATTTATCTTTCATCTAATTTTTAGTAAATAATTTCCAATAGGCATTATATATGTTGTTACACAAAAGTGTTGACTGATTATATTTTAGTTTGTCTCTTTCGTTAATTAATTGAGCTTTATAAAGAGAATAATAAGCGCTCATTCCTTGTAAGTTAATTTGATTTATGTAAAATAATTCGTTTGTGGATGATGTCCACAAAGGATTGATATTTTTTTCAGTATTAATTGAATTAGTGATTTGAGTAAATTCCGGCACTTCACTTTTCAAAGTGCGTACCCATACATTGCCATCATTCGCTGAAAATGCCACATATTTTTCGTCTGCCGATATAACCGGACTCGATGATCCCAGAGCGGAAGCTATAGGAATCTTAGCAACTTCACCGGAAGTTTTAGTCATTATAATGAAGTTTTCTCCAGCAATTTCAATCGAAAAAACAACCATATCGTTGAATTTATTCCAACTAATTGTTTGTAAACTGTTTTGCGGTAAATTTGCAACACCAAAGTCATACGATAAAACGGTATAATCATAATTAGAAGTACTGATAATTTTGAATGTTAAGTTATCGTTGCTTTTTTCCATAAAGGCAATTAGACCACCATCATTTGAAAATGAATATATGATGTCCTTGGTAGCTGAATTTGAGATTTTATCAATAGCTTTATTTGACATATCATATATATATAGATTACCGGATCCGCCGTGGAAAGCAATATGTTTGTCCGATGGTGAAATTACCGGATAAGAAATACCGAAAAGTTGGTTTTCTTTTTCCAATATTGTTTCTTGTGATGTTTCGCTGTTGATTAATAGAAGGTATTCAACACCATTTATACTTCTGACAGCGGCTAAATTTCCGGCATCGGAAGGAGGAGAAAAAATAGAGCAATTTGAAGCCACTTTTTTAATAGAATAATCAGAAAGATCGAATCTATACACTATAGGTTCAGGATTATTTATTGGTACCGCAGTAGTGAAAATATACGAACCGCCGCCTGTTCCTTGTGTGTTACAGGTAGCGCAAAAGTCGCAAGATTGCAGTAATAATGCAATGATTGGGGCTATTATGAGTATTCTATATTTTGTTAAATTATTCACGCGTTCATACAGTTATTTCAAAATTGTACATCTTCTGTTTATATAAGACAAATTAAACGCAAAATCGTTTCACTTTTTTTTCACTTTTTGAAAAAAAAACGTGTTTTTTTGAAAAAAAAATTAAAAATATTAGTAAGTTGCATTCGTATTTTCGCAAATCTGATAAAGAAATAAGAAAATTTTATAAAAATAATAAATAATATATGAAAATTCAGGAACATATTGACAAAATCGGTTGGACAATTGCAGATAAAATTGTAATTGGTGTTTTTGGTTTCATCAGTCTTTTACAAATGTCAATGATGAAATCGGACGAATTGGGTATGTGGGGTTTGATGGCTTCGATCAATCTCTGGATTTTCGCAGTTACGACCAGTTTTGGATTGCAGGGTATGATACAATTCGGAGCGAAGGAAGAAACGCGTCCGAAAGCCGATTTTTTAGGATTAGCCTTCCATACGGGAATCTCTCTGGGCGTGTCGCTTATCATATTGTTATTGCGTTATCCGCTCGCTGATCTATTCAATGAACAACGATTTTTATTAATCGGCTTATATTTTCCATTACTTACGTTGCTTACTATCCCTCGTTACTTTGTGTTGAAATATTTACAACGGGATTACCGCTTTCGCGAATACTTTTTTGTGGATTTGCTCTATTTTGGCGGTGTAGCGGTTTTTATTTTTTATCAAAAATTCACAAGCAATCGTATGGACTTTATGCAATGTCTGAATTTTAATCTGATAGGATCAGGTTTAAGTTCAGTTATTGGAATGCTTATGATTATAAAAGAATTAAAGTTTTCAACAAAAACATCGCTTAAATTCAAGGAATTTGCAACATTTAGTTTTCCTTTGACCATCAATGGATTGATATATGCACTTCCGCGTCAATTGGATGTGGCTGTTGTTCAGATATTTTTCAATAGCTCGGTGGTGGGTGTTTATTATTCAGCCAAACAGTTGTATCGCTTGTTTGAAGAAGCCGGATATGCGGCAAGCGGGCTGATTTATCCTTCATCAGTCAAACTTATTGCGCAAGGTAAAAAAGCTGAGCTGAAAACTTTAATGGTCAAAGCGGCTTCATTCCTGTTTTGCAGTTTTTTGGTCGTGGTAATTGCTCTTAATCTCGGATTAACCAGTATATTGATTAAGCTATTTTTAAAACCGGAGTTTTACTCGGCAATAGGGCAGTTTAATTTGCTCAGTTTGGCGGCTCTACTTTTACCTTTCAGTTTGATGTCGGGATATATAGTTGCTGAAGGAAAATCTTATATTGCGGCAAAATACTCATTCATAAGTTTAATTGGCTTCTTTATCGTCTTAATAGCGGTCGGATATTCCGGGAATGCTCAATTAATCCCACTTGGTATGATATCGTTTCAGTTAATATTCGGCATATTTAGTTATAGGTATATACATAAAAATTACGATTTCAAACTTTCAACAATATTTCAGGCGATACCTGATAGTATAAGTTTTATAAAAAAATCCTTAAAAAAGAAATGATATTAGATAGATATATGATAGGTCAGTTTTTCAAAACTTTTTTCTTCGCAATATTTGCATTATGCGTGGTATTTGTGATTGTTGACCTAATCGAAAATATTGACGATTTTATTGATAGCAATTCCGGCGCCGATGTTATATTCAAATATTATATATACTATCTGCCAAGTATCATCAAACTGCTTACTCCGGTTGCCACTTTATTGGCGGCTCTTTTCACCGTAGGACGATTATCAACCAGCAGTGAGATTGTTGCTATGAAATCGGGTGGGGTTAGCCTTTACCGGATTTTGCTGCCGTTTTTAGTCGTAGGTGGATTAATCAGTTTGTTTCAAGTTTATTTTTGCGGATGGGTGGTACCACAATCTATTCAGGAAAAATCTAAAATTGAAACTGTTAATATGAAACTCGGTTCAGCAACTGGACCTATCTATGATTTATACTTTCGAGAATCACCTAATAGAAATTTGATTATGATGTACTATAATCCGGATACATATCAAGGTAATCAAGCCGCTTTAGAAACCTATTCCGAATCAAAGCACCCCAGAATGCTGGAACGTATTGAATCGCAGGGAATATTTTGGGATACCCTTCAGAAAAAATGGTTTATGACCAATGTGATAATTCGAGACTATAGAAATAGGCAAATTATTTTTACCAAACGCGATACAATGCAATTAAAGATGAGCATAACTCATAATCAACTAATTACTCTGAAGAAAAAAACCGAAGAAATGAATTATATTGAGCTGAGAGACTACATACAATTGCTAAAAAATGGGGGCAAAGACGTACGTAAACAGATGGTCGAATACCACGGAAATTACGCTTATCCATTTGCAAGCATAGTTGTTGTACTTTTTGGCGTGCCTTTTGCTTCTATAAAACGAAGAGGCGGTATGGCAGTGCAAATTGGCGCCGCTTTATTGGTTTCTTTTATTTACATTTTATCTACCAAATTCAGCCAAACTATTGGTTATTCTGGTGGATGGAATCCAATTATAGCCGGTTGGCTGGCAAATATTATTTTTGCCGTTTTAGGATTATTTGTCATATTTAAAACAAAAACTTAGTACTTATGAAAAATAAATTAATTGGCAGAAACGACATTCTAATGGTTGTTAATGAAAAGTTGGAAAACTTGGATAACAAGCGCGGTGGCTTTCTTATGATTTCCGGTGATACCGGATTTGGTAAAACTCATACTTTAGAGTTTTTAAGAGATAAAATCCAAGAATCCGTTAAGCAAGCAAACGATGGTGGTGCTATTTATGTTACTAGCCGTCCGCCTATTGGTGAATTTAATGTAAGCTCGCTCCAGCCTTTGCATCTTGTATCCGCTTTAATCAAAGAGCTGATGGAGGACAGAACAAGTACACCCGAAAAGAAATTGTTAGTCAATGTGGGTATGACATTATTAGCTTGTATTCCTTTTGGTGGTGAAATACCTTATGCGATCAAAGAAATTCAAAGAGACTGGAAAAAATATCGTGAGGACAAATATAAGGACGCGAGCGAGGCACGGAGCAAGGCTTATGAAGAATACCATAAGTTTATTTTGGACTATGTTTCAAAGAAAAAAATTGTTTTCCTATTGGACGACCTGCATTGGGCCGATTCTGAATCCATTGACTTCCTTTGGTCTTTGGTTGAAGATTTAAAGAAATTACCGCTTTTGATAATTGCAACAATGAATTCCGAAAGTTCTGTTAATCAAAACCTTCCAATACTAACATTCATCAAGAAAGCCGAAACTTTAGCTGACCCGGAATTGATTACAAATGTCAAATTGAAAGCCTTTAGCAAAGACGAAGTCTATACAATAGCAAAAGAAGTATATTTCAATAATTATGCTAAAAATAATGAATTTGAAGATTGGATTTTTGAACATTCGATGGGCGTCCCGAGTATAATTAATGAATATCTTGAGTATTTCTCGAAGTATTCACCATTCGATATTGAGGGTAATTTAGTAACCAATTTTTATAATAATGAATTTCTACCGCTAACAGTTCAACAATTATTTTTAAGAAAGTTAGATGATTTGACCGAAGATGATAAAAACCTTCTGGCATTATGTTCAGCGGAGGGTAGGGAATTTTCAGCTATCATAGTATCACATCTTTTAAATACTGATATATTGACAACCATCAAGAAACTCAGGGCTATTCAAAATAAGTCCAATATCATTCACAGTATTGGTCCAAAAATGATGTACGGTGTTAAAACAACTGTTTATCAATTCACTCAAGCCTTGTACCATAAGTACTTTGAAAAAAGTTTGGAGTATGAGGAAAATATCGCTCTTCATTCTCAAATCGTCAACTACCTAAAGCACGAGTATCAGAACAGCAGTGCCGAAATAAAAGAACTTTTAGCTCCATATTTGGCGGCTCACGCGACCGAGGCAGGGGATAATGAAACTGCTAAAGAAATGCTCTTGCAAACCGCAAAAACAGCAAAACAATTCGGTAGTAGTGGTACAATCATACAGGCTTATTCGAATTATTCATCAAAATTCGCCGATGAAATTGAAGGTGAATACGATCAGGATAGTTTTATTAAAGCAATGAAAAATATGGCGTCTGACGTTGAATTGAAGCATTCAAACAAACCCGGTGATCAAGAAAATGATAATCCAAGTATTTTAGTTGATGAGTTTCCGGATTATGAAAGTATGCGTAAAAGCTTGATATTGAATTATATGAACGGGGACTTGGCATTGCTGATCGCTAAAATTGATAAGTATCTATCAATCAATAAAAACATCAATATAAAGGACGGAATTCAACTTTATAATTTAAAAGCTAAAGCTTTGATAGATAATAAAAAATATGAAGACGCTAACAAAGTTCTTAATGATGCAGTATTGAGAGCGAAAACCGAAAAATCAGTCGAATCGGAATGTCTTACACTAAATACTTTGGCACAACTAAATATCAATATGGGCAACACTTCAAAGGCGCTGGAATATTTGGAAGCCGCGGCGGCTCTATCCAACTATGTATCCAATGAATTGCGCCTAATGACCGTTGCTAATATCGCAGTTACTTTGAAACATATAGCCCCTTCGAAAGCAAAAAAATATTACGATTCTGCAATGAACCAGTGTTCAAATTTAGGGTTTGAGCAATTAGCAAACGATTTAAAAGCAAGTTTTACAAATAAATAGATTAATAAGAAAAATAGAGCAATATGGGTTGGGATAAAATAATAGGTCACGAAAAAACAAAAGAAATTTTTCAGCACGCAATTCTTTCAAATAAATTAGCCGGAGCATATCTAATTACCGGTATCGCGGGAATAGGTAAAGACGCATTAGCAATTGAATTTGCGAAAACAGCTATGTGCGAAACTCCGATTATCGAAAATGGAACAGCTATCAGTGCGTGCGGTAACTGCAAAAGTTGCAAAAACATGGCGCATTTGGCACACGTCAATTTTGATTTCATTTTTGCACTACCTACGGGAACAACGACCGATACAAAAAACGATGATCCGTTTGACAAACTTACGACTTCGGTTATTGACGAAATCAAAGAACAAATTTCGATTAAAGCCCAAAATCCATATCACAGAATACAAATTGCTTCTGCTAATCAAATACGCATCAGCCAAATCAGATACGTTAAGCGAAAGCTTTCTATGACAACCAATTCCGAAGGGCATCGTTTTGTTATTATTTCTAATGCTGACGATATGGCCGCTGAAGCCGCTAATGCTTTTCTGAAAACGCTTGAGGAACCAACGCAAAATACAACTATCATATTGACATCGTCTCGCGGAGATACTATTTTGCAAACTATCCACTCAAGATGTCAGCATATAACCTGCAATCCCTTATCGGACGATTTAATTATTAGCGAACTTTTCCGTCGGGAAGGAATTTCTGAGGTGCAGGCTCGAATAGCCGCAACTTTTGCTCAGGGCTCTTATTCCAAGGCTTTGGATACTTTGCAAGAAGATACATCGGAGCTTCGCGAACTTGCTTTAACTATGCTAAGAACCTCGATGAAAAAAGGAATCTACCGCGAAGAGTTGATGAAAAATATTGAGAGTTTAGAAAAGCGCGACAAAGCGGATATGCTGTTGGCAATGAATTTCTTACTTTTCTGGATGCGCGATGTGGCGGTTTTAGCTAATGACCGCAACGAAGGCAGGTTGATTAATGTTGACCAATTGGATGTTATGCGTAAATTCGTGATAGCATACGGAAGCACCGATATTAATCTGGCGGTTAAAGCTATCGAGGATTCTATTAATATGATTCCTCGAAATGTCAGTGCCAAGTTATGCTTTATTTCCTTGTTTATCAAATTGCGAAAGGTCTTTTTAAATAGAGAGGATTAAAATGGATAAGTTTTTAAAAGAGGCTTACGGTGAAGCACAAAAGGGATTGAGCGAGGGTGGTATCCCAATTGGAGCGGTTTTAGTTAAAGACGGTATCGTAATCGCCCGCGGACATAATAAAAGAGTTCAGGACAACGACCCGATGACTCACGCTGAAATTGATTGTCTTAGAAACGCCGGAAGAATAGGCAATTACCAAGACACCGTTCTTTATTCGACATTAATGCCCTGCTATATGTGCGCCGGAGCGGTAGTACAATTCAGAATTAAAAAAGTGGTGGTGGGAGAAGCGGAAAATTTCGAGGGTGCTCCTGAATTTATGCTTCAGCAAGGTGTGGAAGTCGTCAATTTGAACGACCAAGAATGTATTAATATGATGTCGGGGTTCATTAAAAACCGTCCGGAACTTTGGTTCGAAGATATAGGCGAATGATTTTTTTTATTCATTTGATGACCGGGAAGACATCGGATGAATGATTAATATCTGATTTCCAATACACGTTTGTCAAAATACCACATTATTAATAAAAATTAATAATTTACAATTGATTGTATTATTCAACTTGCAACGTCCAGAAAAATATTTTATTTTTTTCTGAAACTTTTTGCATTCTTATTTGTCTTGTTGTTGATTGATTTTTGAAAACAGCTTAGGTTTTTATTATGAAAAAGATGTCTTTTACTTTGATTATTGCACTAATTTGCATTACAATGTTTTCTTGTGACAACAAATTGGTTGTCAATCCTCTGAATGAAGATTTCAAAATAAGCGAAATATCTTCATCATCAGGTGCTTCAGGTTCAACGGTTACGCTTTACGGAAAGAACCTTGATTGTGGCTCACTATCAACTATTTTAATTGGCGACAAGGAGGCTGAAATATTATCTTACTCAAGTGATTCAATTCTTGCCATAGTTCCACCACTACCTGTAGGGCCATACACTTTTACTACCATATCAAAAGACGGAATACAGCAATTTGTTTCAGAATATGATATACTAAAAGTTGAGCCATTGAAAATCACAAAAATTTCTTCAACTAGCGGTTATGTTAATTCACAGGTGATTCTATACTGAGAAAATCTAGATAATGGTTTATATCTTGAAGTGAAATTTGGTGACCAAATTGCTGAAATTATATCACGGAATAACGATTCCTTGGTTGTCAAGGTACCTGGCCTTCCCGTTGGAAAGTTCGATATTAATGTTAAGACTTTACTGAAAACTTATACATATCCACAAATATTTGAGATAATGGCGATAGATTTTTCCCTGTTTAAAAATTTCGCTTTTAATATGAACGGACTTGACCTCAAAATAAACTCACATAGTTACTTTTGGAGTGTAATAGATAAGGGATCGTCTGATTTCGTACATATTTGGAATGGTTATTCTAAAAAAATAACAAATTCATTTCCATTAGTTTACGAAAAAATCGGGAATAACACTAACTCACTTTCAGAGATTAATTCATTAAAAACTAATTATATAAAAAATGTGATTAATCTAAATGTTGAAAATAATAATAAAATAAAAACAATGATTTTAAGCTTTTATAACTCCTCAGAAGATTATAAAACCGATTCACAAAGCTATAGTACATTTTCTCTGTCTTTTAAATTAATAAATGTTGAAATTAACTCAAATAGTAATGATTCAAACATTATAATAACTTTGTATAAAAATGATATAGTCAATAAAATGACTGATTTTAAAATACGCCGTTATGATCGTTACGAAAAATTTAGGAATCATAGAAGAATAGACGAACATACAATAACTCTATTAGAGTTTTTAGGCATTAACGACGATGCCACAATCGAAATAAAATTTACGAAATAAAATTTACGAAATAATCAAACAGCTCGAGCAAAATTTAAAAAAAAGGGGGTAGAAGAAATTCTACACCTAAAATACTATTATAATTGTATTGACTTCATTTCTATAGCGTGCCATAGATTGAAAATAAGTAAAAGCCTTTCGTTCGTTAAGTAACACACTAGCAATCTTTTAAAAACTCATCCGATGACCGGGAAGTCATCGGATGAGTAAAAGTTTTCTTCTTCACATTAACAATTGACAATTATCTTCGATAAATCTTCACTATTTTTCTGATTCGATCAGCTAACTCTTGGGCAAGTGCTTTCCGACTCATTCTCCAGCTCCAATTGCCTTCTGCCTCGCCGGGAGTGTTCATTCTATCATAGCTCCCAAGGTTCAACCAATCCTGCATAGGTACAATGGCAATATCCGCAACTGATGAGTAAGTGGCGCGTATCATTGCGTCAACAATATGACTTTCATCGGTGTTTAAGTAATCGAGTGCGTACTGTTTGTCTTTTTTATTGAGCGCATCACTTTCGAACCATCCTCTAACAGTATCGTTATCGTGGGTTCCGGTGTAAATAATGCAATGCTTCCTAAGGTTGTGTGGTAGGTAGGAAGATTCCTCGTCGGAGGAAAAAGCGAATTGTAGAATTTTCATCCCCGCTAAATTGAACTTATCCCTTAATTCTCGGACTTCGTCGGTGATGATTCCCAAATCTTCGGCTATTATTTTTTCGGTGCCAAATCGTTCGGTTACCGGTTGCAGCAATTCATCGCCCGGCGCTTTAACCCACTTTCCGTTAATCGCATTTGCTTCGCCATTCGGAACAGCCCAATAGGATTCCAATCCCCGGAAATGGTCAAACCGAATGTAATCGAAGAGCTCAAAACTTTGTTCGAACCTTCGCATCCACCAATCGAAATTAGTTTTTTTATGGGTATCCCAATTGTAAAGAGGATTTCCCCATAGCTGGCCGGTTTCGGAAAAATAATCCGGAGGCACACCCGCGACTTCAATTGGGTTTAGTTCTTCATCCAATAGAAATAGCTCCGGATGGCTCCACACATCGGCGCTGTCTAAGGAAACATATATCGGCATATCGCCGATTATTTCTATTCCGCGCACATTTGCATAAATTTTTAAAAGCCGCCAATCTTCGAAAAACAAATATTGCATAAGTTTGTATTTGTCTATGCCGTGTTTATTATATTTCTTAAATTCTTCAATTTTATTAGGATGACGGAATTTGTATTCATCGGACCATTCGTACCAAGGTAAACCTTTGAAATTATCTTTTAGAACCATAAACAAAGCATAATCATCGAGCCACCAGTCATTTTTTTGGCAAAATTCAGTACAAATTTCAATATCTATATCCGATTTGTCGAGATAGTTTTTCAGTTTCTCGATTTTATTTGAAACAATTACTGAATAATCAACCGGATCGTCCAGAAAGTGCCTCCTTGGATTTATACCATTTTCTTCGTAATCTATAATAGCGAAAGTCTCCAAATTGATTAAATATGGGTTTCCGGCAAAAGCGGAAAATGTTTGGTAAGGAGAATTTCCATATCCTATATGGCCTAATGGCAAAACCTGCCACAGCTTTATTTCGGCTAATTGGAGAAATTCAACAAATTGGTTAGCACCATCGCCTAATGTTCCGATTTCTTCCTTACTTGGTAAGGATGTTATATGTAGAAGAATACCGCTTTTTCGCATATTGATAACAGTTTTTGCAAAATTAATAATTATTATAATACAAATATAACATTTGGATAGTTTTTATAAAAGAGTTATTTTTGTAATTCGTATTATTGAAAAAGATCAAAAAACAATGTTTGAGAATTTACAAGAGAAATTAGAAGGTGCCCTGAAGAGATTCAGAGGACAGTCTAAAATAACAGATGAGAATATTTCCGAAGCAATGGAAGAAATTCGCCGCGCGCTAATCGAAGCCGATGTGAATTTTAATGTTGCAAAGAAATTTGCCGAAGAAGTTAAGAAAAAAGCTATCGGAACTGACGTTCGCGGTAAAATAATGCCTGAACAGCTAATCGTTAAATTAGTACGCGATGAGTTGATTGAGATAATGGGCAGTAAAAAAGCCGAATTGAAGTTTTCGCCTCAACCGCCGACCGTTATTATGGTTGCCGGTTTGCAAGGTTCCGGTAAAACTACTTTTTGCGCTAAATTGGCAAAAAATCTTCGTAAAAAGGGTCGCCAACCGTTACTCGTAGCTTGCGACGTTCACCGTCCGGCCGCTGTTGAACAACTCAAGCAATTAGCTAATGATTTGAAAATTGCCGTTTATTCCGAAGATGGAAACAAAGACGCTGTACAAATAGCTGTCAACGCTCTTTCTTATGCACGTAAATTCGCTCGCGATACGGTGATTATCGATACCGCCGGTAGAACTACAATTGACGAAGTTATGATGGAAGAAGTCCGCAAAATTTCTCAAGCTGTCAAACCTACCGAAACATTATTCGTTTGCGATGCAATGATTGGTCAGGACGCTGTTACTACTGCAAAAGCTTTCCACGAGAGTTTAGAGCTGACCGGTGTTGTTCTTACCAAATTAGATGGTGATACACGCGGTGGCGCGGCTTTATCAGTTCTCGATGTTGTCGGCAAACCAATTAAATTTGTTGGTACCGGCGAGAAAATGGACGCATTGGAGCCATTCCATCCGGAACGTATTGCTTCACGTATTTTGGGTATGGGCGATGTGTTGACTTTGGTCGAAAAAGCGGAATCGCAAATTGACCAAAAAGAAGCGCAGGAACTTGAGCAAAAAATCCGTAAGAATCAATTTACATTCGACGATTTCTTACAACAAATTGCCGCGATAAAGAAAATGGGTTCGTTACGTGACTTAATCGGTATGTTACCGGGTATGGACAAAGCCCTGAAAAATATTAATATTGACGATAGCGCATTCAAAAATGTAGAATCTATCATTCAATCAATGACAAAAAAAGAGCGCAATAATCCGAAAATATTAAACGGATCGCGCAGAAAGAGGATTGCTAAGGGATGCGGGAGAACAGTGCAAGATGTAAACCGCCTGCTTACTCAATTCGAACAAATGCAAAAAATGATGAAGAATATGTCTCACGGCAAACAATCCAGAATGATGGGTGGTTTACCAAAAGGTATGGGCTTCTAAAAATAGATTATTATAAATGAGATTCGGGCATTCGCATCGCTATATAGCGGTAGGTTAAGGGATGACAACCGAATCGGTTTCTCAAATAAATATAAGGTTACTAAATAATGGTAAAATTAAGATTAAAAAGAAAAGGCCGCAAAGCATATCCTGTATATGATATCATTGCAATTGACTCTCGCGCACGCCGCGATGGTGCTTTTCTCGAAAGATTAGGCTGGTACGACCCTAATCAAACTCCAAACGCTATCGAAATCGCTGATGATAGAGCGTTATACTGGTTAGGCGTAGGCGCTCAACCAACGGACACAGTTCGTTTGTTAATGAGCTATAAAGGTATTATGCTAAAACGTCATTTGATATTAAAAGGCAAAACTGAAGAAGAAATTGCACAAGCAATTGAAACTCACAAAACTGTTGCCGCCGCACGTTATTTACGCCGTAAGGAATTACGCTCAAAACGTATAGAAGCAAAAAAGAAAGCTGAAAAAGCCGAAAAAGCAGAACAAGAAGCTAATAAATAAGCTATAAATAATAAATAAATTATTAGATTTATTTGTCAAGGTCTTACTGTTTTCGGGCAGTAAGACCATTTTTTTTAATGAGGAACTGGGGAATATTTAGAATAAAATTAACCTTCCGAAGGTTTGGAACCTGCGGAAGGTCTAGCATTAGCTACATCTTCGCAAACTTCGCCGTTTCCCCACCCACTTTTACAAAATAGATACCGCGCGGCAGAGGCTCTATATTCTTTATTCCACAATAACCTTCTTCGTTGCCTTGAATTGTCCCGCCTTCATTTCGATGAAATATGCACCGGCGGAAAGAGATTTTCTTGAAATACCCAGTTTATGTGTACCCGCTTTTTGAGTTTCGTCAATAGGAACGAGAACAACCGCTCCCGAAATATCGTAAATGGTTATTATTACTTCACATTCGAAACCCAAGCCGTATTCTATGGTGGCACCGTCAGTTCCAATAGGATTAGGAATTACCTTACCCAGATAGAATTTGGCGGTAGTGTCCGAAGGTATTTTGATTGAGCGGAAGTCGTCAACACAAAGTTTTTCTATATCTAAATAAGCATTTTCCGCAGTTTCGTAAGAAATGCATTCGTCGGATGAATTAATTATGTGCGATATTATTGCATTTCTTGATTTTGGGCTGTTTTGCTCGTTGGATAAATTCTCTTTACCGAGAAATGCCGAAAAATCAATTTCCAGCAATTCATAAGCATCTTTTTTAGTTATAGGTTTGCCGGTATTTTCTAATCCAACAACTATTTGCGAATTTAATTCATCAATTTTGGTTTCTTTTGTTGATTGAATTGAATAGTCGTTCTGTAAATCGGTTCCAAGACGGACTTGCAATTTTCCCGTTTGCGAATCGAAATCTGCACCAATTACATTGGAATTGTAATTGATAATTACTTCTAAATTACTTAATTCAGTGAGATAATCCATTTCATCGGCATTTTCATTTACTTTTATTGAATAAGTAAATTTATCTTTACCGTTTTCTGAATTTTGAGCGTAACTGACCTCAAAAGGATTGCTTATATCGTGAATTTCGCCGTCAATTAATCCGCTCGTTGTGCGAATATAATCCACCGTTTCCGCAAAAATCGTATCGGTTAATACAGGAATAAATTTATTATCTGTGATAAAATTAACAGCGGTTTTGAATTTTTGCGCTGTATTATCTTTATATTTTACTTTTACTTCATAATTATCCGTTAAAGGTGCAATTACAATTGGAAAAGCCAAACTTGGATCTATTTGAAATAAGTTTGGGTTTGTATCGAACACAATGCTTGTGATATTCAATTTATTAGATGTTGGATTATTTAGCGATAATTTGTATTCATTTTCATAGCTTTTGCACTGAACAGCTGAAAAACCTTGCAAATTTGGCGAAACTACTTTACCGGTGATCAATACATCGCGGTAATATTTGCAGACTTCATCCCAAACGGTTATTTTTTCGTTTATATTGCCGTCAGTTGGCAACCCTGTAAATGTGAAATCAAATTGATGCGTTGCACCCGAATCGATTGTGAATGTTGGGTTTGCGCAGGCTATATTGCCGGTAAATGTAACTTTGCCGTCGGTTTTGATAGTCCCTAAATTCGAAATAATATACGATGTATCTTTCGTCTGATTTGGAAAAAGAACGCCCAAATCAATCAACGCAGGGTTTGGAACAAGTGCGATGCTGTCTTTACGAGCGATTAATGGAATCGTAAGAACAGGATTTGTCTCCGAGTTTGATTTTATTTCCAAAGCCGCGGTTTTTATACCCGGAACTTTAGATTTGAAGCCTATAGTAATAATTTTTGAACTATCAGGTTTCAATGTAAATGGAAGTGTTTGATTTAGAGCAAAATCGGCTTTGTCTTTGCCTGTTATATTAAGTTCTTTTACTATTAGGTTATCGTTGCCTGTACTTTTTATTTTCAGAGTAGATGTGGTAGAATTTTCGCAGATTAAGTTAGCAAAAGGTTCTAATTCCGCTTGAATTCTTGCTTTTTTCTGCAATCCTTCGCCGATTATTTTTTGTACTAAGATTTTTGCTTGAGTAATAATTACTATTTCAGCATAGTGCATACCTACGCGAGATGGAGTAAATTTAAACATCGCCTCTCTGCCTGAATCCGGCTCTACGTTATACTTCGGAAAACCTCCGATGAGCGAAAACGCTGATTTGTCACCACCGCGAATGTAAACCGAGTCCACTCTAAACTTATAAGAACCTATATTATAAACAAACTCTGCAACTGTCGAATCCCGCCACTCGCCCACATATACTTTGCCCATATCCACATCCAGTGCCGCAGGCTGAGGTGCGACTATCGAAAACGTAGTAGTAGCTGTGTCTATCGTTTGATATTTTACGCCAAGTTTTATAATCCAGCCATCATCTCCGCCTTTATTTTCAGTAACGTCGCCGTCATTTGAGCCAGTTCGACCGCAGATTACATATCCACTATCAAATGTTTGTTGTGTGGAATAAAAATAATCACGATTAGATCCACCATAGTTTCCTTGATATAAAATTCTACCTTCATAATCTAATTTTACAAACCATCCATCCTCATTACCTTTATTATTATTTAAGTCGCCATCATTTGAGTTTGAACTTGCACAAAAAATCAAATTATTTCCAATAAAAGAATCGGCGCTGCTGTTTAGTGATGAAGAAACATCCCAGCCAGACCCACCATAATTTTTTGACCATAAAACATCACCTTTGCCATTTAATTTTATAAGGATAACATCATACGGTCCTCCTTTGTAGAATGAACTATTATATTCATTTGCACTACTTGAAGATAATAAGTAATAATCACCATCTTTTGTTTGTTTGATATGCCCAGAAAATTCTGCGGAGTTACTGATATAATTATTTTGCCATTCTAATGTTCCATTTTTATCTAATTTTATAACATAAATACCATGATCGGCTGTATTTATGTTTCTACTATTTCTTGAATAATAACTAATGATATAACCACCATCTATTGTATTTTCTATCGATTCGGCAATATTACCATTACTATTATCATTTGTAAGTGACCATTGATAATTTCCATCAACATCAATTTTTAGTATCCATAAATGATTTTCATTCGGACTGCTTCCATCGTAAGAATTTTGATAACATGTATCACCAATTACTATATAACTGCCATCATTAGTTTCCAGAGCACTATTGAAAGAACCAATTCTATCATTTCCATAATTTTTTCTCCACATTAAATTGCCTTCACTATCTAATTTTATTAAAATCTGTGAAGTACCACCATAATGACCATTTTGTTCTTGTATTGTGACATTTCCAAAATCTTCCGACATAGTCCTTCCGCCTACCAAAAAGCCTGAATCTTTTGTTTCAAGAACAAAAGTAGCCATTTCTTCCTTACTTCCCCCATAAGTTTTAGAAAATACTTTATTACCCAATTTATCTACTTTTAATAACCACAAATCCAAATTTCCTTTGTTACTATCTAAATCCCCGTCTTTTGACCAGGAATTACCGACAGCTATATACCCGCCTTCTTCAAGTTCTTTAATACTAATTAGATGATCACTATCTGTTCCGCCATAAGTTTTCTGCCATTCAATATATGGTTCATCTAGTTTTGTTATTGTTTCTCCTTTATGAATTAATCTAAGCAAATACCCAACGCCAACCTTATTTGGAATATTTTTCCAAAGGTAATTAAGCCCTATAGTTTTTTTAGAAAACAAAAGCCAATTTTTTCCTCCATCAAGGCTGTAATCAATTTGTACTGAATCAGAGGGTGAAATGCCCTCCCAAGTAATTAGAGTATCGCTTCCTACGACAAATTTGTCACCACCGTTGGGGCTGGTGAGCTTAAGCTGAGCAAAAGAGATTGCAGTACTTAAGCAGAACAAAATCCCAAAAATCATTAATTTTTTCATAAAATACCTTAGTTTTTTCAAGTAATGCAAAAATACTGAAATAATATTCAAATGCAAGCATTATTTTTGCATTATTTTCATATTTTTACATTCAAGATTATATAGACAACTGAGATGTCCATTTCTTTCTCTCGTGTGGAAAAATAATTGAAATAAATTAAAAATAAATTAAATTAGTCTACTCATCCGATGACTTGAAGTCATCGGATGAGTTTTTTTGGTTTACATCTTAACAAACTTCGCCGTCTCGCCACCCACTTTTACAAAATAGATACCGCGCGGCAGAGGCTCTATATTCATCCGATGACTGGCAGTCATCGGATGAATGGATTCTGTCATCACTTTTTCGCCGAGTGTGTTGTAGATTTGGATTTCTGAACCTTCCGAAGGGTTGAAACCTTCGGAAGGTTGCAAAGTTATTGTTATAAAATCGCCTGCGGGATTTGGAGATATACCTATTTGTTTATTCCCAGCTTGATCATCTACATCTGTGTAATTGGGTCTAATTTCTGCATAATATGGTACATAATAATTATTTATTCCACTTTCATTTGTTACTTTATATAAACTATTTCCATATACTATAAGATTTCCGTTTTCTTTTTCTTTTATATCAGTAAGGGAATTGCTTTTACCATTATAATCCCAATGAATAGCATCAACTACATTAAAATCGTTATCTGTGATTATTACCGCAAAATTGCGTTCACTATTTTCAATATGATAACCCCAAAAAGCAAAATATCCGGGTTTGTATTTCAAAGGAATAAAATCGTTTATTGTGTAATTTTGATATTTGGTTTTATCAAAAATTACTTTATTAAAAATATTTTTACCGTCATTATCCAATATTGTCATACGATTTCCGATGTTAAGTATGAGTAAATTTTTGTTATCTTGACGGACAAATTTTTGAAACCCACCTGTGGAATAAATCGTGTACCAAACCAAATTAGATGTTAATGTTTGACCAGTTTCTAAATTAGCTGCCGCGGATTTGTCATAACTATATTTTGCTATAATGGTTTTCTTATTTTTACCAAAATATCTTACTATAAAAGATTGATTATCAACCATTAGAAAGTCCATTGCATAAGTACCTTCTGCAATAGAATCTTGAAAAGCGTCCATATTTAATATAATTCTATATTTCAGAGTAGTATGATTTTCATCACCAAATAGATTATGAACATCTATTCGGCTTTGATTAAAAGTAAACAATCCGTCTGCTAAAACGAATTCTTCATCGTCTGAAATAATTGCTTTTTGAGTCTGATGAGGTTGATAGTGATATGCCCTTTCACCTTCTATGCTATTCAGATTACCGTCAATAGTTGAAAAACGATAAAAAATTGGTGTTCTTTCTATCCCTTCCACTTGTGGTATATCGAACAGTAATTCGTTGCCTTGGCACCTGCAAGCCCGAACTTGCCGACTCATTTTTACACCCACCTCATTTAATGAGTCAATCAAAGGAAGCGCCTGTTCTTTCCGAAACAACGTTTTGCCATCCTCATCTATCTTCATTATAGCTGGATACTTGCTCCCTTGCCATTTATAATTAACTTTCTTAGCCGTTGACGAATCCATTCCAAAATATAAAATATAGTATGCGCCATTGCATTCATATAAACTGCCTGTCGTAACAAGATTGTCAGCATACGGTTCAATGAATTTTGCAGTATTTAATTCCTTTTCCCATAAAACTTCACTATGAGCAAATGACGGGAAAATTAAACATATTATTATTAGAATACAAATAAATAAAGATTTTTTCATAATATCACCTTTTTCAAAGTTTCAGCCGATGACTTTTTTGGCCATCGGCTGAAGTGTTATATAATTATTGTTTAAAAAATTGTAATGCTTTGTTATGACTACTGTTTGAACTAATCGCAAGGATATACATTCCTGTTGGTAAATTATGGATATCCAATGAATTGCTTATGAAATCAATCATAATATAATCATTCACTATTTTACCAGTTATATCGTAGATTGATATATTTTGAATTTGTTCTTGAACATTTTCTAATCTTACATTCAAAACATCAGCTGATGGATTTGGATATATTTCAAAATTTAATTCTTGTGAATTTTCTGTGGTAAAAAGGAACCAATTTAATCCACCATCAATTGATTTTAGCATTGTATTGTCAGTCTTACGAGTCACAATATAATTTGAAAGCAAATTTTCCTTTTTTCCAGCATCTTTAGGTTTTATTATGATTTTTTCATAATAAAAGTGTTGTACATTTATCCCATCTTTTGTATATTCTTTTGTAACAATTTTTTTTATATTATCCATCGAATAATTTTTCTGAATTGAAACAAATGTAATAAATATTACAATGATAAACATTTTAAGTAGTGATACTTTTAACATTATTAACCTCCTTATGGTACGTTTAGAATTGGGCATAAACCAATACAAGGTTGATAAACCACAGTATTACCTGTTCCATATAAACACGTTCCATGTAAAGGTCCGTTTCCACCACAGCTACCGCCATTGGTAGTAACAGTACGATTTGCCACAATTTCGACTAGAATACCTAACGAGTCATAGCATAGGCAGTATTTTGCCGTTAAAATGCAACAAACAGGTGGGTCAGCTTCACAGGTTCCAAATGTTACCGTTATATTTGATGGATTAGTAAAGTTGATACACATATCTTGACATTGTCCTGCTATAAAAGACGCTTCGTAAGACGAACACAATGGCATAGAACAATTTGGAGCTATGCCGGCACAACCTAAAGTTAATCTTTGAGCTGGTGTAAGACCGGCAATATATTCAGAGTAGTGGTAATCCGTAATATGTACGAACATATCTCCAAGGAATTGACGTAAATTATCGATATCTACTTCTGTATAATTTGGATAACCCGGTAAAATATATTGTGAAAAATTGGAGCAGCCACTATCGGTCCCATCCCAACCAAAACTATTCAACCTGAATTGTTCCACACTCGTTGTGCAAGCACCATTTATTACCTGGCAAACCCTTGTTGAATACTGGATGTCAATTGCACAAGTACCATATTGTGATCCATAGGCGGTTAAATAGATCGTTTTGAAATAAGTAACCCAATTACCGCAAATCGCACCCGGTGGTGTGTTTGACTCGATACATTCGTTTTGTTGACAGAAAGATGACATAGGTACATGCAAAATTGCAAATATAATTGCAAATAAAAACACTATTTTTTTCATATTATTACTATTAATTTCTTGAACAAAATTGATTTTGTAAATTATTACGTGCAAACATCATTTATTTTTTTTGAATTATTCGAATCGAAGGTTCTTCCAAAGAATTTTCTGAATTAGGGTGGGATAAATTCGTAGCACAAATGCTTGAAGAATATTGTGGTGTGAAAACACCAAAGGCAATGGTAATTGTTCCGGCGGCATACAGATATGGTTATAGCTGTGAGCTGTGAGCTGATTTGACGCCCTTTAGTTAATTTATTGTAGAAAACCAAAATATAGTTTTCAACAATATCATATATTTGCTGTAATGATTTTCTCCATTTTTCTCTTGGTGGCAAGAGTTTCTTCCTGTCGCGAAAATAAATTTGTAATAATATCGTATTTCTGATCTTCATTTTACTAATACTTATTTTGAACTAAAATCCATAACGAAGCATTTGCAATTATATTTCAAATAAATTTTAATTATTTTAGAATAATTCTTATCTTATGAACTCATACTTGTCCGATGACTTTAAAAACAATGTTCAATTGTCAATTGACTCTTTTTCGCATTCAAAATTGATAATTTATAATTATTTATGATTAATTTCTTAATTTTGTAGTCTATATAATAAAAAAACGGAAAAATTGAAATGGCATATCCATTCGGCGAAATAGAAAAAAAATGGCAAAAATATTGGGAAGAAAATGATTCTTACCATACAGGTACTGATAAAAGCAAACCCAAATACTATATTTTAGATATGTTTCCCTATCCTTCGGGTACAGGGCTTCATATTGGGCATCCGGAAGGCTACACCGCAACCGATATAATTTCACGCTACAAAGTGATGAAAGGCTTCAACGTTTTGCATCCTATGGGTTTCGACGCGTTTGGTTTGCCAACTGAAAGGTATTGTATGACAACCGGAATTCATCCTATCGTAGCTACCGAAAAGAATATCGAAAATTTCAAACGCCAGCTGGGGATTTTGGGCTTGGGTTATGATTGGGATAGGGAAGTCAACACAACCGACCCAAATTACTACAAATGGTCGCAATGGATGTTTCTATTGATGTATAATTCGTGGTACGATAAATCTCAAAAAAGAGCGTGTCATATTGATGAACTTCCTATACCTGAAGAATATATAACACCTCAAGAAACAGAAACCTACAAAGATTCAAAGCGCTTAGCGTTTATTTCGATGATTCCTGTGAATTGGTGCGAAGGTTTAGGTACTGTTTTAGCTAATGAAGAAGTTGAAGAATGGAAAAGCAAGGGTTACACCGTAGAGCGGCGCCCGATGCGTCAATGGATGCTGAGAATTACTGAATACGCTGATAGATTGCTGGAAGATTTGGATTTGGTTGATTGGCCTAGTTCAACTAAGGATATGCAGATAAACTGGATTGGAAAATCCAACGGTGCCGAAGTTGATTTCACAGCCGAATCCGGCGATATCATTAAGGTTTTCACTACACGTCCGGATACATTATTCGGTGCGACTTATATGGTTTTAGCTCCTGAGCACGAATTGGTTGAAAAACTCATTACGCCTGATAAAGTAAAGGAAGTGGAAGATTACAAGACCATTGCCTCGGAAAAGAGCGATTTGGAACGCACGGAATTGAATAAAGATAAAACCGGTATTTTTATAGGCGCTTATGCTATAAATCCTGCTAATGGAGAGCGTTTACCTATATGGATTTCAGATTACGTTTTGTCGCATTATGGCACAGGCGCAATAATGAGCGTACCGGCACACGACGAACGCGATTATGAATTTGCTAAGAAATTCAATTTGCCAATCAAGCAAGTAGTTGCTCCAAAAGATGGTTCTGATTGGGATATAGAAGAAAGTGCATTTTGTGAAAAATCCGGTATTGGTATAAATTCTGCTAATGATGAAGTGTCATTAGATGGGTTGGCCACAGCTGAAGCGATTTTGAAAATGAGTGAATGGTTAGCGAAAAAAGGTATCGGCGAAGCAAAAGTTCAGTTCAAATTGCGCGATTGGCTTTTCTCGCGTCAGCGTTATTGGGGTGAACCAATGCCGATAATTTTGTTTAAAGACGGTACAAAACGCGGGTTAGATCCCGACGAATTACCTTTGGTATTGCCGGATGTAACCGATTTTCAACCTGCGGGTACGGGTGAATCTCCATTAGCGAAGGTGGAATCGTGGATTAATTTTGTTGATAAAAAAACAGGTAAAGCCGCGGGGTATGAAACAAACACAATGCCTCAGTGGGCGGGCTCTTGCTGGTATTACTTAAGATATATTGATAATAAAAATAACGAAATCTTTGCCGATTACGACAAATTGGAATATTGGCTTGGTGACAAGGGCGTTGATTTATACGTCGGTGGTGCTGAACATACAGTTTTGCATTTGTTATACGCGCGCTTTTGGCATAAAGTACTTTTTGATTATGGTTATGTGCCAACAAAAGAGCCATTTTACAAGCTCTTCCACCAAGGTTTGATTATGGGGGAGGACGGTGAAAAAATGTCTAAATCCCGCGGTAATGTCGTTAGTCCTGATATAGTGATCAACGAATTTGGTGCTGATTCTCTACGTCTATACGAAATGTTCTTAGGACCGCTCGAAGCTTCCAAACCTTGGAATACCAATGGTATTATGGGCGTATTCAATTTTCTTAACCGCGCTTGGCGATTAATCGTTGACGAACATACAGGAGAGTTAAGTTCCAAATTGCAAGATGTAGAGTTGACTATTGAACAAGAATTGGTCTTAAATTGCACGATTAAAGATGTTGGAGAAGATATCGAAAAACTGAGCTTTAACACTGCGATAGCTCAAATGATGATTTTTGTAAACGAATTCACTAAAGCCGAGAAAAGACCGAAAGATACAATGGAAAAATTCCTTCTATGTTTGGCACCGTTCGCTCCGCATATTGCAGAGGAATTATGGCAAAAATTGGGTCATACCACTTCAATCGTCGGTGTTCCATACCCTGAATATGATAACACGAAAACTGTAAAAAATGAAATTGAAGTTGTCGTACAGGTACAAAGCAAAATCAGAGGAAGGGTTATATGCGCCTTGGATACAGCGCAGGATGTAATCGAAAAAGCCGCAAAAGAAGATCCAAAAGTAGCTTCGTATCTCGAAGGAAAAGAAATCAAAAGAGTTGTTTTTGTAAAAAATAAATTGATTAATTTTATAGCAATATAAATTAGTTATAAAGATAAGAAAGATTGGTAGGGGCGTAGTGAATACGCCCTTTTTTTTGGGTAAATCTGGTGTTGCACACGACTTTTTGTATTTTCGGTGATGTGTAACAGCTGTCGGTTCCAAATTAGCATTAAAACCCAAGTTGCGACTAACTGATATAGGCTCTATCCAAAATTTGACCGAACACATATCCCTATCAATTTGAACGTGAAGTGGTTCCGTGCTTTCGTGACAATAAAAATAGAATCTATTAAGTCATTCTATTAGCTATATTGGCATTTATATATTCTTAATTTGTTACAAAAATAATTATTAGCTTGTCGCAAAATTAATAAATAATTTTCCAATTTATTTAAAAAATGTCCAACGAACTAAATTCGTCGGACACTTATTCTTTTAATACTGATTATTCTTCAGCTTTAACGTCGCAAGCGCGTTTTCCGCCAAAATTCTGTACGATAATATCGTCGTACTTATCCGCAACTTTTCCAACGATTTCCAAATTGTGTGATATAGCCAATGGGGTTAATTTATCCGTCAGCAATATTTGTTTATAAACGATTGTTCCATCGAACAAAATCCCGAATGCTCCGGTTTCATAAGATGTGTTGGATTTCAGCAAAAGTTCCATTAACTCAGGTTTCAACTCTGTTCCGGTTGTAACAATTGCGGAAAATTCTATTGAGCTTATTTGGCTTTCATCATAGGTTGTCGCTGTGATAAGAACTTGCGATGAACCGTATTCAACGGTGAATTTATTTTCTTCAACCTGAGAAAATTGTTTTATTTTCTTATTCTCTAAAGCGTCGGTCAGAATTTCCGATATAGTTTTAACCGCTTCATTTATAATTACGCTTGAATTAAAATTTGTATCCATTATTATTTTCCTTATTACTCTGAGAGTAACCCCATTTTTCTTTTTAGCTCAATTAAATCTTTTTCAGTATCGGTGTTTGTAGATAGTTTTTTAAATTCAGCTTCTAATGAAGACGAGTTATCGCCTAATTCTTCATAAGCGACTGCTTCGGCTTCAAGTTTTTCGATTTTCATTTCGTATTTTTCAAAATTCGCAAAGGCGCTTGTGCCGACACCGCTTGCGGCTTGAGCGATTTCTTTTTGGGCTTTAGCGGCTTGCGAACGAGCAATCAAAGTACTTTGTCTTACACGAGCTTCTTCTAACTTGCCTTTCAATACTTGCAACTGTTCACGTAACTTGTCGGCTGTAACTTTTGCTTGTTGATAGGCGGAGGCCAAATCATTAGCGTTCTTCTCGGCAAGAGTTTTTTTCTCTAAAGCGGCTCGTGCTAAATCTTCGCGGGTTGCTGATAAAGCCTGCATTGCTTTTTGTTCCCAATCTTCGGATTGGCGGCGTGATGTTTCAATTTTCCGCTCTAATGATTTTTCGTTGGCTATCGCTTGAGCTACTGCTAAAGTAGTTTTGTTAATCGCTTCTTCCATTTCGATGACCATTTGTTTAATCATTTTTTCGGGATCTTCAGCCTTATCTAAAGCGTCATTGACGTTAGCTTTGAAAATATCCGATATTCTTGCAAATATACTCATTGCGTATCCTTTTATTATAAATTATTGAATTTGTTTTCAAAATAATCTGCAAAATAATAATAATTTATATCATTTTTCAGATTTATATTGATAAATTTGTATTTTATAATATTAATACGTACGAAAATTATTTTTGTTGAGGGACAAAATGCAATTTGATATGCAAAATATGCTGGGTCAAGTAAAAAGATTACAGCAAGAAATGGAAAAGAAGCAAAGTGAAGTAAAAACACAAGTTGTTACCGCAGAGTCGGGCGGGGGAATGGTTGTGGTTACTATGACCGGTGCAGGAAGAGTTACCGGAATCAAAATAGATAAATTATTAACTGAGGATAATGACATTCAGATGCTTGAAGATTTGGTTGTTGCCGCGGTAAACAAGGCAAAAGATAATGTTGATAAATTACTTGAAGAAGCTATGGGAGGGATTTCCTCGATGTTGCCTAATATTCCCGGGATGAATTTATAAATGAATTCAAGTCATAGCATAGAAAAAGCGGTTGAGTATTTTGCATCGCTACCTTCGATTGGGCGAAAAACCGCGCAAAGATTGGTTTTCCATATATTGAAACAACCAAAGGATTATATTGAGGATTTTGCGAGTACATTGATTAGTCTTGGTGAAAATGTTAAAATGTGTTCTGTGTGTTTTAGTTTCACGGACGTAGATCCTTGTCCAATTTGTACATCCATACGCAGAGACCCAAAAACAATTTGTGTGGTAGAAGAGCCAAAGGTAATAGTAGCTTTGGAGAGGACTAATGAGTTCTCGGGTAAATATCACGTTCTACACGGTTTGTTAAACCCTTTAGATGGAGTGGGTCCCGACGATTTAAAAATCAGAGAACTTGTTTCACGTCTTAGCGGTGTAGATGAAGTTATTTTAGCACTCAATCCAAGTGTTGAGGGTGAAATAACGATGCAATATATTGCAAAAATGTTCGAGAATCTACCGGTTAAGGTTACTCGTTTGGCAAGCGGTGTTCCTATTGGATCATCTTTAGAGTTCTCCGACGAAGCAACATTGTGCAGAGCATTAGAAAATAGAGTAAAAGTTTAAGAAATTGGAAAATTTGGCAAAGAAATTGAAAGTTAAAAAACATATAATAGAACGGATTTGTCTCATTTTGATAATAGTGGGATTAATTCAGGCTTGCGATTTATTTGCTCCGCGCACTCCCGAGCCTCCCGACAATCAAAATACACGATTCGTTCCACCGACTTCGGCCGATATAGTAGTTTCAAACTTTATCAATTCGGTAAAGGATTTGAATACACAAAATTATATGAGCTGTTTCGCCGAGGATATGTTTGTTTTTCAAGCTTCTTCGGACGCTTTCAGCAAGTTTACAAGTATTTTTATACAATGGAATATAAATTCGGAAAAGTATTATTTTAATAGTCTAACGGCAGATAATACGGATAAAATAAATCCAAAAATACAATTATCTAATTCAGGTTTTGATATTATGACAAGCGATTCAGCAGTATATTTGAGTGATTACAGAATAACGTGCGATTTTATTGAGAATCCACCAAGGGTTTTCGGTGGTAAAATGCAGTTGAACATCATCAAAAAAACTGATGGCTTGTGGTATATTCGTCGTTGGAATGATTATCAAAATCCTAAAGACACTATCGAAGATACTTGGAGCGGATTAAAAGCAAAATACTCAAATTGATATGGATAGAAAATGAAAATAGAAAATTTAGCAACAGTTAAAGGCAGATTACTGCTTAAAGATATATTTCACTCCCTGCGTTACGAAAAACAACGTAGTGCTATAGCGGTATTTTTAATTTGCTGGAGAATATGTATTTCCGGTAAAAATATTGACAGGTACCTAAATGTAGAAACCAAAGTTGTTTATCCTTTGGGGATTCGACGTGGAACTATTCTTTGGATGGAGGAAATAATAAATCGTTATTATTTTTCCGCTTTAAATTCATTTGTGTATTTCGGTGCGGCAATCTTATTGGTATTAATAGCGCTACAGCGATTTTCGGATATAATGGATAACCGCTTTGTAATCGCCGGAGTTTTCTTCGAAGCTTTATTGCTGGTTTTTATGTTTATAGTGATGCTCTTTTCACCAAATGAAGACCTGCTTGATGAAGAAGACGATTCAAGCACCGGCGAAGACTTGATTTCGGAAGTTGGTGAAATTGGTACCGAGTTTGCCGCGGCGGTTATGCAATTGGAAAACCTTACACAAGCATTGACCGATATCAACCAACAGCAAAAAGAAATGGTTTATGAAGTAATGAAAATGGCTAATGCAAATGCTTTAGCTGTAAGCCCTAATCCTGAAATGATGCTCATAATGAGCGAAACTAATAAGACATTACGTGAATTCAAGGAAACCATTGAGAAACTCAACGAGTCAACAAATAAGTTACAACAAAAGCAAGTCGAAGATGTAGTTCGTGAAGAATTAAGCAGAATTTTAGTTAAAAAAATAAACAACGTCAATGAGTAAACCGTTCAAAAAGAAAAAAGGCATTGAGATATATTTTGTTTTATATCTGATGGCGTTAATGTTGATTATTCCAACGAAAAATCAGAATAACACTGACGACGCGGCTAATAATACCAATGTTTTTCAATTTCCCTTCAGTTTGAAACCTGTAGGAACTGTGTTGAACGCTAAGATATTATTGAGCGGCGACAGTACTAAAATAATAAGCATAGACTCACTTAATACTATTTACTATACCGGTGAAGTTAGCGACATTGATTTTGACTTCATTGTAAAGGATTTATCTGTGAATCAGCAATTGGTTTTGAATATGAATAAAAGGTCATCCACCAGATATTTTAAAATCACTGAAGATAATCCACACAAAGCCGCAATATTTTCTTGGAAACCACCTACGAATGATCCACGGGATAAAACATATTTAGTAGTAGTCAAAGCTCGTGTAAAACCAAAAGATAAAAAGTATGGCGAAGAATATATTACAATTACGACAGAATTTTCACTAAATATAGATTATGTTACACAAAGTGAGCTCGACTTTGCAAGTTCAAACTTGGATTCCATCAACAGAAATCTAAGTTTTGGATTGCAAAACATTGGTTGGATGGATTTTCCGAAAGCCAATACAGGTGAATTATTTATTTTACCGGGTAGTGTGGTTATTGAAACCTTATCCGGTGAAAAGTGGGCAAATCAACTCTTTATAACCGGAATTGATTTGCAAACCGAACTCAAAAATAAGCCTGAAATCATAATCGAACGGTCCGATCCTGGAAATGGTGGCTCTGCAAGTTATGAAATCACCAAGGACAATACGATATTATTAAATGGTGTCGCACCGGATTACGGCACAAATAAAATTCGTTTTTCACTAACTCGGAACGATGGTAGAAAAACAGAAACCGAATTTTCGGTTGTCCTTAAGAATATCGGGAATGCTAAATTACCACAAACAATGTATCCTGAAATAGAATATAGAATTGACCCTCAGTTACCGGCTCTTTCTACTCAAAATGCCTATTCAGTATTAAAAACTGCTAAGGGGGAAGTTATACAGCAGGTAGCGGGTGGTAAAAAATTAGTTTATACTCCTGAACCTCGGGATACCGGCGATTACGTTTATTTAGAGCGATATTTAAACGAAAAGCTATATGATAAAACAACACGTGCAAAGATTTTAGCAAACCCACATCCAAAAATATCGTATATTCAATCGGTTGGTGACGATAAAATCAAAGTCTTTACATATTCTTACGGAAAAACAGAAGGTCGGGATAATATTGTAACCGAATTAATTATAAGCGGAAACGCCGATTATTATCCATTAGGCGGTCAGATGAAATCGCAGAATTATACTTATGAACAACAATTTATGATTCAGAGGTCGAACAAATCAAAACCGTTTACTTTTACAGTTTCAGCGAGAAACGCTGAAGGCAAAAAATCAGAAATAAAAAGATACCCATAATATGAAAATTACAGAGAACTATTCGTTAAAAGACCGAAATACTTTTGCAGTTGATGCTAAGACAAGGTATTTTGTAGAGCTTTACGACAAAAAAGATATATTAGAAGCTATTCAAAAGTTCAAAGATGAGAAATTGTTTGTTCTCGGGGGTGGTAGTAATTTGCTATTCGCCAAAGATTACAATGGAGCAATTTTAAATTATACCAACAACAAGATTAAAATCATTAATGAGGATAGCGAAAATGTGACCGTAGAAATATCAGCCGGATGTTCTTGGAATGAGTTTATAGATAAAGCCATTGAAAATGGATGGTACGGATTGGAAAATTTAGTAGGAATTCCGGGAGTAGTCGGTGCCGCACCTGTTCAAAATATTGGGGCTTACGGAACTGAGCAAAAGGATTATTTCGAATATTTGAAAGCTACCAATTTAATTAATTCCCGTGAGAAACAATTTGATAAAACAGCTTGCGATTTTGATTATAGAGATTCCATTTTCAAGAACTATTTACGGGATCGTTATATAATAACTGAAGTTTGCTATAAGCTCTCTAAGAAATTTACACCGATTTTAAAATATGCGGATTTAAAATCTTGTGGCGACATTACAAATGCCCGCAACTTAACTACAAAAATAATGGAAATCCGGAATTCAAAATTGCCGGATTACAAAGTTTATGGCAATGCGGGTAGTTTCTTCAAAAATCCGATTATCGAAAAACAGGAATACAAAACCCTGCTCAAATTTGATAAGGATTTGAAATCATATTTTGCACCTGAACGATGCGTAAAACTTTCAGCCGCGCAATTAATTGAAAACGCGGGTTGGAAGGGGAGACGTGAGGGGAATTGCGGAATTTCGGAGAAACATTCATTAGTCATCGTGAATTACGGTGGAGCAACAGGCAAGGAAATATTTGAATTTAGTGAAAATATAATTAATGATATCAATAATCGTTATAATATTACATTAGAACGTGAAGTTTTAGTAGTATGATATAATAAATTTGGAATATTATGACAGAAATTGAAAAATTATTAGAAAAAGAGCATTTAGATAAAAGCGATTTATTAACATTACTGAAGGCTGACAAAACGGAAGCCGAAGCGATATTTAAAAAATCAGCTGAGGTAAAAAAACAGTATATAGGTAACAAAACATATTTTAGAGGTTTGATAGAGTTTTCGAATATTTGCGAAAAAAACTGTTACTACTGCGGTATTCGCAAAGGAAACAAAAACGTCCAACGCTACAAAGTAACTAAAGAAGAGGTCATAGAAGCGGCAAAATTTGCTTATGACAATAAATACGGCTCAGTTGTATTGCAATCGGGCGAAATTAGTTCCCCTGCTTTTACAAAAACCATTGCAGAAATGGTAGAGGATATGATGAAGCTGAGCGATAATAAGTTGGGAATCACCTTATCTTGCGGCGAACAAAGCGAAGAAACCTATAAACTTTGGAATGAAAAGGGTGCCAAAAGATACCTTCTACGAATTGAAACTTCCAATCGCGAGCTATATTATAAATTGCATCCTAACGACGCGGAACATAATTACGAAGAACGTTTGAATTGCTTGAAATTATTGAAAAAAGTGGGTTATCAAGTCGGTACCGGAGTGATGATTGGGCTTCCTTTTCAGACAGTCGAAGATTTAGCCGAGGATTTGCTATTTATGCGAGAATTCGATATTGATATGTGCGGAATGGGTCCATATATAGAACATCACGATACACCTCTTTATGAATTCCGCGATACTTTGATACCTAAAGAAGAGCGCTTCTTCCTGTCATTGAAGATGGTTGCAATACTTAGAATTATGATGAAGGATATAAATATAGCCGCTACTACAGCTATGCAGACGTTGGATAAATTAGGACGAGAAAAAGCTATTAAGGTAGGCGCAAATATTGTTATGCCGAATTTAACTCCGGTGAAATACAGAGACGAATATTTACTTTATGAAGATAAACCTTGCACTACGGAATCGCCCGAAGAGTGCAGAGGTTGCTTAGAAGTACGGATTAAAATTGCCGGCGACGATATCGGATTTGATGAATGGGGCGATTCAAAACATTTTGCAAAACGAACGAAATAAAATTTTTAAAAGCTCACTTACAATTATGTTAAGGATATAATAATGGCAGTAATAGAAAAATCAATAATATTTGAAGATGTTGATTTACAACAACTTTTTGGTCCGAAAGATTCGTTTATTGAGCTGATTGACAAACGCTTTGGGACAGAAATGGTTTTCCGCGGGGACAAACTTCAGTTAAAAGGTCCTTTGGAAGAAATTCAGTTAATTGAAAAGATTTTCAAAGAGCTGATTTTCTTGTTAAATAAAAATAAATCTTTAGACGAGAACGATGTAAAAACCGTTTTGGATTTATTAAGTCTAAAAGATTCTGTTTCCGAAACTTCCTTCAAAGATGATAATGTCATATTCTATGGCTCAAAAGACATTATAAGAGCTCGAAATCCAAGGCAAATGGAATATTACCGAAAAGTACGCCAAAATGATTTAGTTTTTTCGATAGGACCCGCCGGAACCGGCAAAACTTTTTTGGCAGTAGCAATGGCGTTGCAAGCCTTACGCAATAACGAAGTTTCACGAATAATAATTACTCGTCCGGCGGTAGAAGCCGGTGAGTCCTTGGGTTTTTTACCCGGTGACTTAAAAGAGAAGATTGATCCTTATTTGCGCCCTTTGACTGATGCACTGCGATTTATGCTGACACCTGAAAAAGTCAAAAGCCTGATGGATAAAGAAATAATCGAGATAAATCCCTTGGCTTATATGAGAGGACGGACTTTAAACAACTCATTTATTATATTGGATGAAGCTCAAAATGCGACGCGTATGCAGATGAAAATGTTTTTGACGCGGTTGGGTACTAATTCTAAAGCTGTTGTTACAGGCGATGTAACGCAAATAGATTTAATGAACAGGTTCGATTCCGGTTTAACAAACGCTCGCGATTTACTTCAGAATATAGAAGGCATCGAATTTGTATATTTTACAAAAGAAGATGTTGTTCGCCATAGATTAGTCGCTGAAATAATAAACGCTTATGAAAATGAAAACTCTTAAACGATTAATGATAACGTACAAATAATAAGAATATACAATATGAATACAGTTTTAGACAGAGAAATACCGCTTATATTAATCGTTGACGACAATCCGGCAAATGTTACTCTCATTAGTAGCCACATAAAAAAACAAAATTACGAATTCAGCATCGCAACTAATGGGAATCGAGCACTTGAATTAGCTGAAGAAATTCTGCCGGATTTGATACTTTTGGATGTAATGATGCCCGGAATGAGTGGTTTCGAAGTGATTGAAAAACTCAAAGCGAATGAATTAACGAAAATGATTCCGGTGATTTTCTTAACCGCCGCCACAGAACAAGAAGATATGGTTAAAGGCTTTAACTTGGGCGCGGTTGATTATATCACCAAACCCTTCAACGCTTCGGAATTATATGCCCGTGTTCGGACTCATTTACGGCTTCAGCAATACCAGCGTAGGGTTAATTATGATAATATAGTTTTGGAACGTTTGAACAATGAGAAAAACGAAATATTGGGAATAGTAGCCCACGATTTGAAAAATCCGATTTATAATATCTCGATGCTTGCTAAATTGATTCTCAGCGAAAAGGATATGAGCCGTGACGAAATTGAAGAATTTTCGACAGATATACTTACTTCAACTGAGAAAATGCTTCAATTGATAATGGATTTGTTAGATGTTAACGCTATAGCTACAGGAAAAATATATGTTCATATCGAAGAATATAATATTGTCAGAATTATCACAGAAATAGCCACTTTATTCGCCGAGCGGGCAAAGAAAAAAGATATTGTTTTGCATTGGACACCCCCAAAAGATGAGATTGTGCTAAAAACTGACAGCCGTGCTTTACTGCATATTTTGGATAATATAGTTTCGAATGCTGTAAAATATACCAATCCCGGAAAGAACGTATTTATTAATGTTGAACTCATTGAAAAAGAAATCGTTATCTCTATTAAGGACGAAGGACAAGGATTTTCGGAGCAGGATAAAGAGAAGATGTTTAACCGCTACCAGAAACTTTCCGCACAACCGACCGGTGATGAACATTCCTCAGGTTTGGGACTATCAATCGTGAAAAAATATCTTGATTTAATAAATGCGAAAATCGAATTGGAAAGCGTTTTTGGCGAGGGTTCCACTTTTTATATTAAATTACCAATAAATTAATCTATCTAAATTATGAAAAAAATATCCTTTTCTTTATTATTTATCTTTGTATTCAGTTTTATTCTTTTTTCTAAAGATAATCCAAAATCGCTCGCAGAAAGAGCTGATTATTATAAGACACGCTACAAAGTAACCAATCTAAGTGATAAAATCGTTGATAATTTCGGGAACGGTTACAATGCGTTATACGGCACACGCAATATGAGAACCATTCTCTATGGTATCGCCTATCGAGGCGGCGGCAATAATTTTTACCACAAAACCAATAAACGCGAAAACCAAATGCCTCTACCTCAGGACGGTTTACAGCATTTGGCAAACGAAGGTTTCTCCTGCGCTGTGTATTTATACGGTAAGAACTTCGAAAATTCGCCATCAAAAGTGATTTCTGAAGATAAAAAAGACACATTAAAATACTTATATAACACACTCTCCAACAATAAGCAAATTCGCGAATTGCTCGACTTAGTCTATCTCGTAATTAAAACTCCGAATAAGGGTCCCGTTTATCTGCATTGTTGGAATGGCTGGCACCAATCGGGCTACGCTTCGGCACTTCTGCTGATGCAATTTTGTGATTATTCAAACGCGTCTGCTGTGGAATACTGGAAAAAACACGCTGACGGTGGAACCAAAGGCTATGAGCATATAGTAAACAAGATAAACGAATTCAAGCCCTATTCGGATTTGAAACTAACGAAAGAAGAGCAGAAGATATTATTGGGGAAATAGGGAAATAAAATAAAAAGTAAATCAAAAGACGTTGATAAAAACGTCTTTATTTAGGTGAATATTGATTTGGGAAAACATTTTTAGTAAAAGTGTGTAATAT
>JBBRAO010000031.1:0-39131 GCA_038206725.1 Kapaibacterium sp. (SeqCode) | reverse complement strand
TTGACCCGTACCATCATAATCATTGCTCATATAAGCATAGCAGTAGGTATCGGAACCATTGTAATCATCTCCGGTTTGGCGGTATAAGATGATTTCACTTGGATTGTTCTTAGGTGTGATTTTCACATAAGTAATCGAAGCACCTGGTGCATCCAAATATGATGAAGGATACATCTTAGGGTAATCAGGATAGCAATAATAATAAGCGTAATATTTACCGCCTATGTAATTATCTGTAAACCATTGCTTAGGTATACAGTACCCGTCAGGACCGTTGTCCTGTGCGGTTGCCGGCAAACTAGCAAAAGTGACTTGCAAAACAATCACTGCTAATACCGACATAATGAATCTTTGGATAAAGGATTTCATAAATACTCCTAAATATAATTTTGTTTATTATTTATTAATAATTTCATTTTTTAATCTTAATTTTGCTTAATTTTGATAAATTAATTCTTTATAATATCAATAACAGATATTATTGATAATTATTACATAATACTTTGAAAATTTCTACTTTTCAAAGTATTAAATTACGAAGAATTCTGCTAATAATAAAATATTTTCTTTAATTAAACGCAATATTTATGAACAATTTATTTTCTAAGGAACAACAAATAAAACATACTCCGCTCGCAGAACGAATGAGACCGACGGAAATTACTGATATTTATGGACAAGAGCATTTAATTACCGACGGCAAACCACTAAATGAATTTTTCAAAAAAGGTGAGTTCCCGTCAATTATTTTTTGGGGACCACCAGGCTGTGGAAAGACAACTTTGGCAATGCTTATAGCTTCTCATTCCGATTATAAATTTGTTCGGATTTCAGCAGTAGAATCCGGAGTGCGTGATTTGAGAAGAATTATTGAAGAAGCGGAAAAATTGAAAATTATTGGTAAGCGTACTTTGCTTTTTATTGATGAAATCCACCGCTTTAATAAATCACAACAGGATGCACTTTTACATTCAGTAGAAACAGGTCTTATCATATTAGTTGGTGCGACAACTGAGAACCCTTCTTTTGAAATTAACTCGGCTCTTATGAGCAGGTGCCAAGTGTACCGTTTAGAAAAACTCAACTTAAATAATACCATTAGTTTAATTGATAATACTCTAAAAAATGATTCAATCTTATCACAGTTTTCAATAAAAATTGATAATTATGAAGACTTTTTTAACATCGCGGCAGGAGATGCTCGTACAACACTCAATATACTTGAGTTGGCATTTGAACTATCCGATAAATCGAAGGATATAATAATTGATAATGCTCTATTGGAACGTGCTCTGCAACATAAAATCGTTCAATATGATAAAAAGGGGGATAACCATTACGATACCATATCAGCTTTCATCAAATCTTTGAGAGGATCCGATCCGGACGCGGCTATGATTTGGCTAGCAAAAATGCTTGAAGCCGGAGAAGACCCAAAATTTATAGCGCGCCGAATGGTTATTTTCGCTAGTGAAGATGTCGGAAATGCGGATGTATATGCTTTGACTTTAGCGATTTCCGTGTTCAATGCCGTTACAATTATCGGAATGCCTGAATGTCGAATTAATTTAGCACACGGAGTAACTTATTTAGCATCCTGTCCGAAGTCAAACGCTTCGTATATGGCTTATAATAGTGTCGAGAAAGACATAAGAAGCGGAATGCCTTTGGAAGTCCCCTTACATTTGAGAAATGCACCAACTAAATTAATGAAAAAAGAAGGTTTTGGAACGAATTATAAATATCCGCACGATTTTGAGGGAAATTTTATTGATGAATCATATTTCCCAATAGGTACCCGTGAACAAGCATACTATCTACCCGGCGATAACGGCAAGGAAAAATCATTTAAAGAAAAATTGCGCAACTTATGGAAAAAACGCTATAACAATTAGTGATATTAATATATATTTAAAAAAAAGCCTGTCTAGTATGAACACTGGACAGGCTTTTTAACATCTACGAAATTGTTATTTACTTATTATTAGATTCTTTTCTGCTGATCCGTTAATCGAGCTTATTCTGACATAATAAATACCTGTAGTCAATGTGCTTACATCGCAAATATGCCTATTTATACCGAATTTAAATCCTTTGTTAGTAACCTTGTTAATGAGCTGACCTTTTGAATCGAAAATTTCAATTTTGCATTGAGATTCCTTTTCTAATAAAAACTCAAGATCAATGACATCAGTTGCGGGATTTGGGGATATACTTTGAATTGATATTCCCCTTGGAACTACTTTGGTTTTGTATTGCAAACCACAAACTGAATCGAGTAAAAATTCTCCATTTCCAATATTTCCTTCAATATTGAGCACATCATCGCAAAGTCCGTCACCAAATTTTGTAACCGTTTGTGTAAATGCGATACCGGTAGTAAGAACTTCTCCTAAATACGTTCTAAACTGCAGTTTGATTAGCGTATCAATCGCTTTAAAATAATCCGATTTGTTATTAATGTTTAACTCGATACTGCCGGAGGATAAAGAAACAATATTTATACCGGCACCTTCGGAAGCGGTCCCTATAATTTGTCTATTATCGTAACGCATTATAGTTGAATCAAATGTAATTAGTGTATGGAAATTCTTAGCATTTTTAATGGGGTGTCTTCCGTAATCTTTATCTTCCAAAATAATTGGGACATCAATTAATCTTCCAGGTTTAGCTTTTAGATTTTTTGGAATACTTAACCAAGATTTCTCCTTTGGTATTCGGTTTACCTTGAGAACAATGGAATTGGGTGGTGACGGCAAATTACTTATAAAATCAAGTTTAGCAGTAAATGGTCCAAACTCTCCGTCATCAGACAAAAAGGTAATTTTTATAACTTTCGTTGCGTTGGGTTTTAATTCAAACGTTTGCTCCGGGACAACGAATTTCTCATTTGGGGTGATGCTTATACTTTTAACAATCAAATTTGATGTACCAACATTTGTAATCGTAATCGAAGTGTCTTTTTTGCTCGGGCAATTTATATCGTTAATCAGCACACTGCCGAAATCTAAAGTATCGAAAGGTAGTCGCAATTTTGGAGCTACCCCTACTCCCTTTATGTAAAATATATATTTTTCGGCATTAGCCGGGACACCGTGAATATTCCTATCTTTAATGTTGGTATTAATAATATATCGTTCGATAAATATACCATTTTCTTTTGGTTTACAACTTATTTGAAACTGGGTTTTCTCTTTTGGCGGTAATGATTTGGCTACAAACGCTTTTTTGCTTATTGTGATTATTTCGGCACTGTTTTCGGAATCCATAGCAAAAACACCTTCTTTTGTCGCCGAAATTGGAATATTGCCTTGGTTATCGAGTTTCCCGGTCAAAAAAGTGGTAGTGCCGGTTACTATATTGCCAACATCGATGGTATCGCCCAAAATCGTATAATTAGATTCGGTTAGAATAAGTTTTTGTTCTACTCCAACACCATATAATTTCACAGATGCGAAACGCGTACTATCAGGATATTTATTTTTATCAGGATAATAGTAAACTTTGACAACACCGCTGTCCTTGCCTTTGTCGCGAGGTGAATATTGGATTTTCCAAGGGATTGTTTGATATTTTTGATTAAAAACAGGTCTCTTGTCCAAATCAGTTACAAAAAACTCTTTTCCGGTATATGGGCTTGATATTTCTACCTTCTGGTCCGAAACTTCTACTTTTGGCATTTTAGTACTTTTTATAAGCCATTCCAATTCTTTTGAAGTAACCGGATTTACATAAACGGAATCGAAATTTAAACTATCAGTAAAACCGTCAATATACAAATCAGTTTTCTTGGCTTTTAACGTAAAAGTATCAATTATTACAACTTCGTTGTTCGATGATTTAGCAAGCGCAAGCATAGCTCGTGCGTGATAAACCCCTTTGGGCCACAAAGCGATGTTAGCATCGGCAAAGAAGTAAAAAGGTAGTTCCAAAGTTGATTGAAGAGAATTCAATGTACGTGGAAGAGGCTGTCTTTTCATATCCGGGTCAAAGTTACGATATTGATTTTCCAAAAGGCTTTTATCGTGGGGACTGTAGAAAACCTTCAAAGTCGGTTCACCGTTTTGGATATAAACCGATTCTTGCCCATCATAAACCAATACAATTGATGAATGAGCACTATCGTTAATAAAACAAGGACCAAAATTTACTACTTTGGACTTCGGGTAATCCTTTGAATAAATTAAAGTTTCACTGTGAGTGGCAATAAAAGAGATTATTGTCAATAAAACTATAGTAAATAAATATTTCATTTTCCGCTATTCAAATTTTTTAATTACAAATATAACTAATAAATAAAATATATAAAAATTTATTGTGAATATTTGCATATTTCGAAAATTAGTCTTAATTTTGAAATTCTTATTCGGTACCGAATGAATAAATGCGGAAGATTCGCATAATTGGTATTGCAGCGGTCTTGAAAACCGCCGGGCGCGAGCCTGTGGGGGTTCGAATCCCTCATCTTCCACCGCGAAAAGGCTTCTTGAGCAATCAAGAAGCCTTTTTTTTGATTTATCCATCCGATGACTCTAAGTCATCGGATGGATTTTTAGTATTTACACGATTCTCTGAAAAATTATCAACAATTTGCTTAAATATTAGTATATTTTTACTATTTTTGTATGTTGATAATTGAGAGCTGAAAATAAACTTTTGAACTTTATTATAATTGGCGGATTTGATGAAAAAAATATTTATTCTTTGTATTGCAGTAGCTTTTATGCTTTGCACAAAATCCTCGTTTGCCCAAACAGAGGTTACATTTTATACCAATATGGGAACATTTGTTACTGAAATGTACGATACTTTGCAACCTATAACTGCGGGGAATTTCATAAAACTTGTTGAGCAGAAATTCTACGACGGTGTGGTTTTCCATAGAGTAATTAGTGGTTTTATGATACAGGGTGGCGATCCGACAGGTACCGGTTCTGGCGGACCCGGTTATTCAATTCCCGATGAATTTGATCCATTAGCAAAAAATGTTCAAAAAGCTATCGCTATGGCAAATTCCGGTCCTAATACCGGTGGCAGTCAATTCTTTATTAATTTAGTTAATAACGCTTACCTCAATCCGAATTATCCAGTGTTCGGTATAGTTGTTACTAATTTCTCGGTTGTTCAAGCTATTGGAGTAGTTGCAACAAACAGTAAGGACAAACCTGTGACCAATGTAGTTATGGATAGTCTAAGGATAACTAAGCCGGGACCTTTGGGAGTTAATGAAGAAATGGGCAATGCGCTGAATATCAGCATCTACCCTAACCCTGCTAATAATTTTGTCATCGTTGATTTTGGTAATTATCCATCAATTAATAATGGTTATACCTTGAAAATCTCTAATATTATAGGTCAGATTGTATATACTTCTTCTATAAGCCAACAGCTAACAACGGTTGATTTATCAGGGTTAAATGAAAAGGGGATTTACTTTGTTCACGTGATTGATGCGCAAAACAGATCCGTTGTAATTAAGAAAATAGTAATTGAATAAACATTGTGAATAATACAGAATTAAGCATCTGTGTTTGGTATAACGACCAAGCGGAAACTGCCGCCAATTATGCGCGATAAAAAATTTATAGCTGAACACCGCGGCGGACTTTTAACAAAGGAACAGCATAGACTATTGATGAAATGGGCTTGCGATTGCGCGGAACATATTTTACCGCTCTTTGGAGAAAAAGTAGATGAGCGGTTGGAGAATGCTATATCAGTAGCTAAAGAATGGGCAAAAGGCAATGCAACTGTCGGTACAGCGAGAAATGCTTCTATAGCGGCACAAGCTTTGGCAAGAGAATGTTCAAACCCCCTTTCAGTAGCAGTAGCTCGCTCAGCAGGTCACGCGGTTGCCACAGCTCATTTCGCAGACCATTCCTTGAGAGCGGGGCTGTGTATGCCTTGAAAGCGGTTCATAAAGCCGATAAATCAATTGACGAAGAGAGACAATGGCAGATTACACATTTGCCTGAAGCGATCAAAGAGTTGGTATTATCAAGTTTGATTGTAAAGGAACCACTCATCCGATGACTGCAAGTCCTCGGATGAGTTGAACTATGCCCTTCGGCAAGGCTCTTTTTTTTATCTCTTAATCCAATTGTCTATCATCACATTTCCACACTCTGTCATATAGGATTCCGGATGGAATTGGATTCCTATCATGTCATATTCCTTATGAAAAACCCCCATTATGATACCATTTTTACTTTTGGCGATAACTTCTAAGCTGTCGGGCAAAGTGTCAGCCTCAGCCGCCCAAGAGTGGTATAAACCTACTTTGATGGTCTGTTCTAAACCTTCGAACACATAATGGCTCTTATTAATTGAAATTTCTTCTCGAATTCCGTGATAAACTTCATCCAAATTCACTAATTTCCCACCAAAAAACTCGACTATTGATTGGTGACCTAAGCACACTCCCAATATGCTTTTTCTTTTATAAAACTCACACAAAATTTCGCTAATCTTAGGATAATTGCTCGGCACATCGGGTCCGGGAGAAATGACTATTTTATCATAAGGCTCTAAATCCGGTAGTGATACTTCATCAATGGATTCTACTACAACTTCGCAAGCCGGATTTTCAGCAAAAAGCTGAGCTAAATTCCAAGAAAATGAATCGTGATTATCTATTATAATTACTTTTTTCATATATATACTAAATGATTATGTTATTTATCGAATGCATCCGTTGTTCTTCGAATGGGCACATAGCGTTAATCAATCTAAATGCCTTGTATTTACCCAAATCTTCGACTTTTATTGCTCGTTCTGTGATTCTGCCTTGTTGTAAAAGTTTTGCCCGTTGAGTTCCTTTAAGTAATGGCGCGTCAGTAGTAAACCACTCACCCGCCGATAAAAAAACTATATTCGCGCGTGATGTGTCGGTAATTGCCCCGCGGGATGTTATTATAACATCATCATAATCTGTATGTGAAATAAGTTTATCAAATTGACTTCTGTCTGTAAATTTATGATTATAAATAATACTATCATCCTCTATCAATTGTAAATATCTAACTTTCTTCGGCTTATATAATTCATATTCAATTTTAAAATCTTTATCAGAATATATAAATCTGCATTTATAAATACCTTCCAAAGAAACATCAGGTACTTTGATGAGTTCATCAAGTTGATATATTCTGGGATTTATATAAAACGCGTTCATTGTACGATTTAGCCTTGCTTGATGATAAATCAAATTCTGCAATTCACCGTCTTTTAGCCTTATAGTTTCAAATAATGGGTACATAGATCTTCTGTAAAAGTTCATTATATTCTTTAATTACATCGCTTTTTGAGGTTATTCCCCCACCGCTTTTAAAAACCAATCCATTTTCTGTCTTTTCAATAAACCGAATCATAACACCGCTATCCAACGAATTTCCATCAAATATCCCCATAATACCTGTGTAGTAACCTCGCTCATATCCTTCAACTCTTCTGATAATTTCAACTGTTCGTTCTTTTGGCGCGCCGCTTATAGAACCCGCGGGCAAAAGAGTAAAGATTATATCTCCGATGGTTTCATTCCAATTGGGAGCCAATTTGCCGCTTATTTCTGAGCTTACCTGTAATATACTTCCTTGATTCGTAAAGAGCTTATCTATATACCTGAATTTATCGACTCTGACTTCACTCGAAACCATATTCAAATCGTTCCGAATCAAATCAACAATTGTGTAGTGCTCAGCAGTTTCTTTCTCATCCGCTATGATAATTTCTTCAGCCTTTGGAATTTCACCGTTAATTGTTCCTTTCATAGGAAAAGAACATACGCGGTTATCGGTGATTTTAATGAATGTTTCGGGTGAAAACACTGTGAATTGATCATTATAAAGCAACTTGTACTTTGCTTTTGTATTATTGAACACGTCTCGCAAAGACCAATTTATATTAATTTCTGTAGGGAATGTAAGATTCAGCAAATAGCTATTTCCATAAGCAATCTCTGATTGGATTTTTGAAAAGCAATCAGCATAATAATCAAATTCTATGGGTGCATAATCGAACTCTAATTTTGGTAAAGCATTTTGAGAATCTTTATTGTGGGCATTTGTTTCATCATTAAACGAATACAAAATATCAGATTTACTTATACTATTCAATGGCAATATTATTGGCTTTTGGCATAAATAATCGATAATAAATAAGAAAGGAGTACGCTCTTTTCCTAATTTATTAATGGTATTTATTGCTGTTTTAGTTTTAATTTTATTAATATCAGACTTTTTAAAAATAGTACAAAGCAAAATTACTAATTATTTGAAAAAATCAAGCATAAAATCAAGAAATGTTTAATATTCAAGACAAAAAAAGAGGTTTCTTAATATGGTTTTGCAAAAAAGACTCATTTCTAATGGTTTTTTTTGAGATTTGTACGGTTTTGAATCTCATAAATCATTATTATATTGAAGATGAATTTTGATTAAAAATATTTTTCATTTTTTGTGATTTTTTTTGAAACGGAATAGCGTGTAATGTGTCATAGTATTAACGATAATTACATTTTTATTAAAACTAAAATTATTTTTATTAGATTATTTGGATTTATTTAACAGATTCAAAAGCTAACTGAAAATGAGGAAAATAAGTATTGAGTGGCTCTACGGTAGTTTTTTTTTAATACTATCAAGGATTACTTAGATGGAACTTCAAAATTATGAAACCTTGGTTTCAGTGTGGCAGACTACGAATATAGACTCGCCGGATGATACTTACGATTATTTCGGACTAAAAGAAAGAGTTAATAGGAACGAGTCATATCTTTTAGAAAAAGAGTATTCGATTTTCTTATATCGGCGATATTGCTTTTATCATTGTCCCCGATTATGTTGATTGTATTGACTTTAGTGCGAATAATCACCAATGAAAGCGGTATTTTTAAACAAAAGAGAATCGGACGAAATGGGAATGACTTTACTATTTATAAATTCAGAACGATGAAAAATAGTCTGATGTCAGCTGAATATAGCAATTATCTTAAAGATTGTGAGTCGAAAGGAATATTAGTGAAAATTGCGGATGACCCAAGGTTATTCGGGTTTGGAAAATTCCTTCGTAAAACAAGCATTGATGAGCTTCCACAGCTTTTTAACGTCCTGATTGGCAATATGAGCCTTGTTGGACCAAGACCGGTAATACCATTCATAGTAGCTCCATATCCGGAGGCAAAAAATGCAAGAACCTTAGTAAAACCCGGAATTTCGGGATTGTGGCAGGTTTCAGCAAGAGGAAACAACCTATCAATATTACAGATGATAAGTTACGATATTGAATACATTCGCAAATGTTCATTATTACTGGATATTAAAATACTACTTAAAACCATAAGCGTAGTTATTGGATGCAAAGGAGCGATGTAATAATATGATAGTAGGTATAGACTTGTGGGTCTATACCTACTATTTAAATTACAAAAAATATAATCTCCAATCTTCAAAATTCCTCTTATTTTCAGGAATATTTAAATTTGTTCTGCTAACCTTCTTTGTCAATTTGAATTGGCGTAATTGTAACCTCCAAGTTTTTTTCTAAATAATCTTTAACATATAATTCTTGGATTATTACAATTAAAACAACGAGGATTGGAGTTGCCAGAATTAAACCCAATACTCCCGTAAGAAGGCCGATTAGGATCATCCACAATATTGTTAAAGCCGGAAGAAGCGAAATCATCTTTTTTTCAACAAATGGAGTTATCATATAGGTTTCAACAAGTTGAACTATTGTATATAGGATAATCACAAACAAAGCTTTCTCGGGTCCTTCCAAAAAAGCAATCAACACCGCCGGAACTAAACCAAGGTACGGACCAATATTCGGTATAAAGCAAAGCAATGCCGCTATTAGGGCAAGAGCATAAGGAAGCGGAATTCCTATAATTTTCAGTCCAATAGCTGTTAGTATACCAACGATTGACATAGAAATCAGTTTTGCCATCATCCAAAGGCTTAACGTATGGTGAATTTTATCCATCACTTCGCTCAGACGCTCACGAAAATCAACCGGGAAAAGTCGTATGAAACCATTTCTGTACTTCACCGGGTTCGCCGCGATAAATATTCCGATTACAATTATAATAAAGAAATTTGCAAAGGCTCCAACCACGGATAAGAAAGATCCGAGTACTGTGGAAAAGGCTTTTCCCTTGTCCTTGATTAAATCCTCCGGGTGGTCAGGTATCTGGTCGAATAGATTTTGACCTAAAGTGGTTTTTGTAAAACTTTGTTTTAGGTTTTCGATTGATTTTGGGATAGTTTCGTTCATTTCTGCTACTTGTACGCCGATCGAAGGACCGACCAGCATAACTATTCCGCCAATTAAAAGAATTATAAGAACAAGGAGTATTACAAAGGATAACCCATAATTAATCTTAAATTTATGAGATATTAAATTCGATGAATAATTTAGCACTACGGCGCATAGTATTCCCCCAAAAACAAGAAGAAAAAAATCTACGTGAAATATTAATAATGCCAATCCCGAAAGCATTAATAATGAAATAAATATGGTTTTTATTATTTTTCTGTTAAAACTGTTCCTAACGTTCATAAGTCCCTATTCTATTGTTTTGCAAACTTGATAATTTGTGTTGTTCAATTATTTATAAATTATCTAAATGTCATTAATTGTATTACGCAAAATTAATAAATAATAATTGAAATTTTAGCTTTTTATAATACTAAATTTGAACAAAATATAATAACTATTAGAACGAAGAGCAAAATTAGCTAATAGAGAGGATTTTGTTATTTTTGTAAAGAATTATTATCCATTAATTAGAAACATTAAAGTTTATGAAATACAGAAATCTTGGCAATACCGGCGAGCAGTTATCGGCTCTTGGATTAGGTTGTATGCCTATGAACCACGGATATTCGGGCAGGGACGAAAACGAGTCAATTGCAACATTAAATTTAGCTTTGGAATTAGGGATTAATTTTTGGGATACTGCCGATATATATGGTAACGGTGAAAATGAAATCTTAATCTCAAAAGTTTTGGTTCCAAACCGCGATAACATCTTTATTGCCACGAAATTCGGCTTTCGGGCTACACCGGAAAATCCAATGCTTATTGATTGTTCGCCTAATTATATTAAAACAGCTGTTGAAGCCAGTTTAAGCAGATTGAAAATTGAAACAATTGATCTATATTACGCTCACAGAATTGACCCTAAAATTCCTGTCGAAGATATGGTTGGCGCAATGAGTGATTTGGTAAAAGAAGGTAAAGTTCGTTATCTGGGCCTTTCGGAAGCGTCTGCGGAGTCAATCCGTAAAGCTAATGCAATTCATCCAATCGCCGCGTTGCAAAGTGAATATTCCCTCCTAACCCGCGATGTTGAATCGGAGATTTTACCGCTTTGCCGCGAATTAGGGATTACTTTTATCCCATTCAGTCCACTTTCTCGTGGACTAATGACAAACACTCTCGATAATAAGAAGATTGACGAGACGGATTTTAGAAAAGCACTACCGAGATTTTCGGATGAACATTGGGACAATAACAGCAAATTAGCCTCTGCATTCGCAGGATTAGCGGATGACAAAGGTTGCTCTCCGGCTCAATTGGCTTTGTCTTGGGTTTTAGCTCAAGGAAATGATATTATTCCTATCCCGGGCACTAAACAAAGAAAACACCTGATAGATAACGCGGGTGCTGTTGATATTGAACTAACTACAACTGAATTGAAGAGAATTGAAGACCTGCTAATTCAATTTCCAAATATTGGTTCGCGTTATAGCCAAAACTTAGCGAAAATGACTGGCAAATAAACAGGAGAAAAGCAATTATAAACACGCAAAGACTATTGTTTATTATGAAATTATAATTATTTTCGCTTTATAATTTGACAATAAAAAAGATAATTGAATGAAGAAGAAAGAATCCGCTAATATATATTATTTAAAAATTATAAGGAATTATAAAATGTCTAAATCAAAATCATTCACGTTTGTTGCTAAAGCAATGAAAAAATATTCGATTATTGTGTTCGCTATTGCATTACTGTTTTTCTCATCCTGTGTTAATTACTCCGTTCGGCAATTAAAGGTAGATTGCAAACCAACAACTGAAGAAACGATGAACAAAATAATTCAGGTTTTAATGCAACAAGGGTTTACTATTAGAGAAAATGATGTAAAGATAGGATTATTACAGGCGGAAAACACGGCACACCCTTTTATGTATTCAGAAGTTCGTAAATGGAGTTTTCAAATAGTTGATAACAAAGTCATAGCTCAGGCAAGCTTTACAACTACGACCAAAACTGCTTATGGTGATATGTCAAATCCGCCACGTTATTGTAATGATGGGGTTTCCGAAAGTTTAACTTGGTATTGGACAGTTAGAAATCAACTCGAAGTAATATGTGGAAATCAAATAGTTTTTATTGAAAATTAAGTTCAATAAATATGCCTGATAGCACATCCCCTACGTTACTGACAGGCATTTTATCTATTGTCAATGCTTAATGTGAAGCAGGACATATCATACTAAACCGAAGGACTCTAAGCCATCGAAATAATAAAACTCAAAGTCAATGGCGTAGTTGAGAGAGAGTGAGAAGGATAAATAACAATGAAAACATTTTTAATAAATATATCTATAAATGATGAAATACGAATTGGATTTGATTGCATCAAAAAAGGTTTAATCGAATTATCAAAATTTGGACCTACAACCATTCATTTATTTATACCACTATTACTATTTTCAAATGGATTTGAAAGAATTTTAAAAGTTTTGTATTGTTGCTATTTCAATCAAAATAATTCAAGATATCCAAAAAATATTGAACTACGAAAAATAAATCATAGTTTAAAAAAATTAATTGAGGAACTTATTAATACACTTGAATCGTATGAATTATATACAAGAGCATCAGCAAGAATTGATGATTTAAATTTCTTAAAATACAATGAAGATTTCAATGAATTTATTGCAATAATCAATGAGTTTTCAAAAAATGGCAGGTATTATAATTTAAATGTGGTTTCAGATAATGGAAAAGACTATAATAAACCTGAAAATTTAATTAGTAAATTTTCAAACAGAATTATTTGTAGATATCCGAATGAAAAAGAAAATATATGCAATCCACCATATAATACTCAATTATTTTTTGATATTTTCAATAAATTCCTTATTGAAATAGTGCAGAGATTTACAAGAATTCTATGTTTTGCATTCACACAAGGTGCTTATGGTGCCGATGCAAGACAACTAAGTGCTGGGTTATTAGACGATTTTTTACTTCTAAGAGAAGATCAATTATCTAGCATTAATTTCGTACATTAAAATGATATTATCCTTATAAAAACCAACCCCACGCCCGACGAGAACATCGTCGGGCGTTTTTTTTGCGCAATTCTTCTTCCCAACCTTCCGAAGGTTTGAACCGACGGCAAGGTTAGGGCAAATGAAACGCCGTCGGTACAAAAATAGATGTCAATCAGGGATGATTGACCCACCACAAAGTAAAAAGAGATGGCGATCGAACAAAATTATATGGCGTCGGAACAAAAAGAGACGTCTTTTTTAGGCTCTACGCCATTTCTATGAGCTCTTACGCCATTCTTTTTAGGCTTTACGCCATCTCTATGAGTTCTTACGCCATTCTTTTTAGGCTTTACGCCATCTCTATGAGCCGTTACGCCATTTCTATGAGCTCTTACGGCGAGTATTTGTGTCGTGTTCGCACCTTCCGTAATTTGGAAATTGGACCTTTCAGCGAGGAATTGGAATACACGGTTCCTGTACCCGGGTAAATAATGAATTTAATGGAAAATTAAAAACCTTCCGAAGGTTTTGAACCTTCGGAAGGTTACGGCTTCCCGCCTGTCTTTTTTTATTTATCATTATTCTTAAACATAAGCAACTTTCATTACATTAGTCCTTCCACGAAGGTTAAGCGGAATACTACCAACATAAACAACACAATCACCACTTTTTAATAGTTTCCTGTCTTTTAACAGTTTAACAGATTCGGGTATTGCATTTTCTAAATAATCGTAGGATTTCAAATAGAATGGGTGAATCCCCCAAATTAAAGATAATCTATGTAACATATCCCGATTATTTGAAAAAGCATAGATTTTGGATTTAGGTCTATGACTGGATACGCGAATTGCTGAATACCCGGAATGTGTGAATACGATGATAGCTTTGGCGCCTACTTGCGTTGCCAATTTTGTAGCATTATAACAAATTGAGTCAGCAAGAAAATGTGTGGTATTTTTCATTGGTTCATTCTGTTTATCTTCAGTAAAGGCTTTACTTTCAGTATAGACTATAATTCTATGCATACTGTTTATTGTTTCTATCGGATACTTTCCTACAGATGTTTCACCGCTCAGCATCAGTGCATCCGCCCTATCAAGCACAGCATTTGCCACATCGTTAGCTTCAGCTCTTGTAGGTCTGAAGTTAGTGATCATACTTTCCATTATTTGAGTCGCAATAATAACGGGCTTTGAGCGCCTGATACACTTTTCTACAATCATTATTTGTAACATTGGTACTTCATCAAACGGAACCTCTACACCAAGGTCTCCGCGAGCAACCATAATTCCATCAGCTAAATCAATAATTTTATCTATTTCCCGCAATGCTTCGGGTTTTTCGATTTTAGCGATAACACCTGCGTAACCTTCACTTTTTTCAATTAGATTCTTCAATTCGAGAATATCAGAAGCTTTTCTAACAAAAGATAGTGCAATCCAATCTACCCCATTGGCAAGCGCAAAATTAGCGTTCGAAATATCTTCGTCGGTTAGACACGGTAAAGAAACTTTGGTATCTGGAAGATTTACACCTTTGTTGGATGAAAGTGGTCCTCCATAAATGACTTTTGCTTTAACGGTATCTTTTTTATTGGTTGCAATCACTTCGAGCTTAAGTTTTCCATCATCAATAAGTATAAACTCTCCAACATTTACATCATTTGGAAATTCCTGATAGCTCATATATATATGTTCTTTTGTACCAACGCACCTTTCATTAACAAACGTTATTATATCACCTACCTCAAGTTGGATATAATTGTTTTCAATTTCTCCGACCCTTAGCTTGGGTCCCTGTAAATCCGCTAAAATCGAAACACTTGTTTCCAATTCTATATTTAATTCTTTGATTATATTAATCAATCTCAAATATTCGGATTGAGTAGAATGCGAAAAATTCACCCGAAAAACATTTACCCCCTCATTAATCAATTGCGATATTATATTCTTAGTGGAAGTTGCCGGTCCTAAGGTTGCGACTATTTTGGTTTGTGAATTTATTTGTTTCATAGAACATCACTATATAATTATAAAAAAAAATATGGGGCTGTTTAACAGCCCCAAGTTTAAGCAGTATTTTGATAAATTGAATTTTAAATCATAAATTAATAATTTTTTGAACGGTCAATCATTTTATTTAAGGAAGTCTTTAATTTATCTGCCGCACCTTCTACCGATAGTTCGAAATTATCAGCGTGATTAGTAACAACAACCGGCGGATTACGATCCACACGTGCTTCCATAACACATTTTTTATCATTTACTCCATTCTTAGCACCATCCTCATCGGATAAATGAACCTCCAATCGGGTAATATGCTCATCATACCTATTTAGGTCTTTTGTTATTGTTTCAGTCAGAGATTCTCTAAATTCTTCGGTATTGATTTCTTTTTTGTCAGTTGTAATATGAATTGTCATTAGGATATTCCTATTTATTAAGAAAATTTTATTGAGTTTTTTTGTTTGTTATGATTTTTTCTAAATTTGAAACATAGTTTTTTTTGGTAATTTATAAATTGATTTAATAACGTAAAGTTGCGGCGAGACCAGTATTAGTAGGCATCTTTTCTTTAGGTATAATAGTTACTTTCCCACCCATTTTGGTTACCAATTCGCTTATATCATCAAGTAAGTCGTCTAATTGCGGCAGTGAATAATTTGTGATGTTCGCTTTTTGTGAAGTTTTATTTTCGAGGTTTTTTGGAATTAATCTATCAGCTTCGATAAGTATATTTTCTACTCTACCGGCTTTTGCGGCTTCAATCACTTGATCAATATTATCGAGGCCTAATCCATTTGCTCTCGCTTGTTCAAATTTATCAACCATATCTCCAAGTTTTTGCAAATAATTGGATTCTATTATATCCCATGCTAATTTATTTAATATATCAATTTTCACTGAGTTGTAATTAACAGCTATACCTTTGCTAATTAAAAAAGGATTTTTGCTTACTTTATGGAAAAGGTTATGGTGTTCAGGTAATGCCGCAAGAATTAAAGGCAAACTTGATGGTTTAGAAAAATTCTCATAAATGGCTCCGGCTATAATGCGGAAAAATTTTTCAGTATCTTTCTCTTCCTCATCATTTTTAGCTCCCTGTCCGTGGTGCATTGCCGAACTATCACCTCCCACACCCCCATACGATGCAACTGTTGAATGTTTTTCCGTTACTTCGGTTCCGAGTGCATCTGCTAATGTTTTAGGCATTCCCACCGGGAGTTCAACTTCAATTAGTGAATCACGATTCCCTTCAAATAGTTTAATATCGTTCAGACTTAAGCCCAAAATATGGTAACGGTCAACAGTCTGCAAATAGTGTCTTATTGGTTTAGTATGAAATTTATCTGAAATAACTAATAATTCTTCAACAGGTACTTGTAAACCTATAGCTTTGAAATCATCTGAGTTGCGAAAAATTGCAAGACCATCCAAAGTATGATTCCACGTTTCGGTTTTATTATCAAAAACTATTAGGGGATCAAGAAGTTTTTGAACTTCATTTGCTGTATATTGTTGTAGGAGATTATCTTCCAATTGTTTGATTATGTTTTTAAATCTGATTGGGTCTTGAAGGTTTTCCGGAAAGCTTCTATGCGTTGGCATATAAAGTGAAATACAAGGTGCTTGGCTTACGGATATAAGCTCTTTTAGCAATTCTTCATTAAGTAATTCCATAATTTTTCCCTTTTGGTTTTGTTTATGAATAAAGCCCATAATATATGGGTATATCTTATTATTTTTTATTATAAAAGATTGTTAATAGAAGGAATAAATGACAACAATTGATTTTTATCATAAGAATCATCAATATATAACTTTAACTAACTAAACTTACCAAATGATATTAATAATTGATTAGTTACTTAAAATAATTTGACACAAGATATCCATTTAACACGAACTAGGTTTATTTTTATTTTGCATTTATTTTATTTTTAGCTTTAACTTCATAGTTTAAATTAAAATGAGATTCCCAGATAAGAAACTCTTTACAGAATTTTATATAAATCATAAATTTTGAATTATTAACAGCTATTGCCCAAATTACTTTATACTTAACTCAATTAATGCGTTTTCATATCTTATACCTACTTCTTCCCAATTAATAATATTCCAGAAGGCTTCAATATAATCTGCTCTTTTATTTTGATATTTTAAATAGTAAGCATGTTCCCAAACGTCCATATTAAAAATTGGAATCCCTCTTTTTTCTGCTACGTCCATCAGAGGATTATCTTGATTTGGTGTAGAACATATAAATAATTTTCCTTTATTGTCAACACATAACCAAGCCCAACCACTACCGAATAATGTTTTACCGGCTTCTGAAAATTGCTTTTTAAATTCGTCAAATGTTTTAAAATTACTATTAATTGCGGCTAATAGGGTTCCACTCGGCAATATTTTGTTTTTTGGCTGTATGTTTTCCCAGTAAAATGCGTGATTGAAATATCCGCCGCCATTGTTTCTTACAGCCATAGAGTATTTACTCATATTTTTGAAAATATCTTTAATATTCATTGATTCCAATGCAGTTCCCTTAATCGCATTTATAAAATTATCATAATACATTCTGAAATGCTTAGAGTAATGAATTTCTACTGTTAATTTGTCAATATAAGGTTCTAATGCATCGTAAGCAAAATCCAAAGGAGGAAATTCATATTTAGTGATTGGCTTGTGATTTTTAGTGTTTATCATTTGACTAGACATTTTACCTTTTGTATTTCCTTGTGCAAAAGATACTTCTGCGAAACCTGTACTTAGCAATACAAGTACAATTATCATTCCTAATAGCTTTAATTTGTTCATTTTATTTAGCCCTAATAATATTAAATGGATTATTAACTTTGAAACCGAATTATTTTCGGATCTCTGTCTTTTGGAATACTACTCAGCATACCAACAAGATATTCCGATAAATCCGGATACTGCTCTTTCACAGCAGTTTGAATATTTTGTATGATCGAATTTAAATCCCCTGGATTTTTATCATAAACCAAATTATTGTTCGGGTAATGACAATTTACATCATTTAGAACAATTACAGGGACTTTATGAGCTTCTTGAGTTAACATTACTTCTTACCTTAAATAGTTTATAATTCTAGAAAATTAATTTATTTGTAGATAATTTTATATTTTTATTCCGATTATCAGAATTATTTTATTGCATTAAATATCCGCCATCTATTTCCATTGCAATGCCTGTAACAAATGAACTGTCTTCGGAGGCAAGAAAAATAAATCCGGCGGCAATTTCTTCTGAGGTTCCTAAACGTTTCATAGGATGCAAACCTATAATATAATTTTGGATATCTGAATTATCGATAACACCTGCATTTGACAATAAAGGTGTAATTATAAATCCTGGGCATATTGCATTTATGCGGATACCTTCTTCTGCATACTCCAATGCCGCTGTTTGTGTTAGGCCAATTATACCATGTTTTGCCGCTACATAATGAGAAGAAGTAGCAAAACCAACTTTACCCAAAATTGATGACATATTTATGATAACTCCAGATTTCTGCTTTGCCATCTGAATTAATTCATATTTCATGCAATTGAATATTCCATTTAAGTTTACTCCAATTACTTTTAACCAAGCTTCTTCGCTCATATCGCCCACTTTATTTGCTTCACCGCCGATACCGGCGTTATTTAAAGCCACATCCAAGGAATTAAAAGTGCTTATTGTTTGTTGAATTGCATTTTCTACTTGTTTAATCAAAGCTACATTGCACTCAATAAATATTGCTTTTGGATTAACTTGTTTCAATTCATACATTACGGTATCAACATTTGCCGATTTTAAATCTGCAATTGCAACGTTAGCACCATGTTTTGCGGCGGCAAATGCACATGCCTTGCCAATACCGGATATTCCACCGGTAATAAATACTGTTTTGTTTTCGAGCTTTTTCATCTCTTCTATACCATATAGTATTAGAAAACATTTATAACTAATTTATTTTAATCTTATTCTTATTAATTTTATTTTGAAACGATAAAGAGATTCACTTTGAAAGCGATTTCTTTTTTGGATGAGGCGATTGACCTTTTAAATACTTTTTCCATTATTTAGTTCCAAAAATAACAAAGTAACAACTAATAGAAAATGCGTTTTGACAATGAGTTTTATATATTCAACAGTTACTTGCCAATTTGAATTTTCTTTCTTTTTTCTTTGTTTTTTTAAAAATTAAGAACAAAATCCATAAAACTTAAATTATAAGACTATTAAAAAGTAACATTATTTTATCAAAAACGAATATTTATTGCGTATAACTAATATTATTTTTTATATATATTAAGCATTCTTTTGAACTTCTTTGTTTTATTTGATTATGTTCTTTAAAATAATTAAGGCACCACTAACTAATTTTTTTTTAATTTATTACTAAATGTTTTTCTATGGCATAATCGTATTAATAGTATGTATTGCCCTTTCCAAATTTTACAAAAAAAAAGAGATTAACCTTGCGGCAATCTCTTTTAAAATTTTGATTATAGGATTATTTATGGTTTTACAACAGTACTCATTTGTAGAGTTACAGCAGTTTGCGCCAACAGTCTTCCGTTAATTGAAGCACCTGTTTGCAAATTGATTCCTGTTTGACCCAAAATAGTTCCTTCAAAATGACTGGTAGTTCCTAATGTTACAGCACCGGCCACCTGCCAGAAGATATTTCTTGCTCTTGCGCCACCACTTAATGTAATGCTAACACCAGAACTCATAACAAGTGTTCCTGGAACTTGGAATATCCATACATCATTCGGACCGCCGCTGATTGTAACATCTTTTGGTATAATAAGTCCAGTTGTCCATTTATACAGACCGGGAGCAAGAGTTTTGCCACCAATATTTCCGGCACCTAAATTATAGAATTTAGGGTTAACCCGTCCAGCCGCGTCTGTATATGCGGTTTGCATACTAAGTACTGCAATACCTAATCGTGTTGGGTTAATCACTCTGCAAGGTTGAGGACCTGCTGGATCAACTGAGTAGATTGTTCCGACTACTTCATTACATTCTAATAAGATAGCCGCACCTGTAATTGGACTCGATCCTACATCTCCGGTAATTGAAGACTTATATACATCTGTAACACCCGTTTTTGAGAGTATAACAAAATAAGCTGCCATTCCAAGCCTTACTGGTGCCAATTCCGGACCTCCGGGCTTCATTATTGCGTCCGGAACAATTGGTGAAGTTGTATCAGTATTTTCCTTACAACTTCCTAATAACACAACCGCTCCTAATGCAAGGGTTAATAATAGATTTTTCGTTTTCATAATTTTCGCTTTTATAATTATTTAATAATTTTTTTAAATTTTGTGCTTAGTAAAGATCCGAATAATTAGAACTATTGTATTTTAAATGTGATTAATATTATGTTCTTTAATCGGATATAATTTTATGTAGTATAAAGGATGGGAAGCTTTAAGCCGGATGGATATATTAATTAAGCATTCTGCTTTCGTTTTTCTTATCTTTTTTGATGTCTATCAGTAGTACTTATTATGCTCTTACCGGATTTTTTTAGTATGGTTCTTCTTTTATTTCAAAAACAACCCGGTCTAATGGTCTTTTATTTCTGTGCAAGCATTCCTTGCTGTCATTTTATTAAGTATTTTTCCAAGACGTCATTATTACTATATTATTGTAATTAGTATATTTAACAAATTGTGATTAGCGAGCTGAAACGCCAAGCTGTGGGCTGTTATGATTTTCTCCCCCCCCCGAATTTGAGCCTTTCTTGAATTATTTTTATTTATTTTAAAGAATTTTTCAATTTCATTCGCCTACATAATTATATAAAAAAAACTATTGAATTACCAATGACGAAAGTGGGTGCAATACTCTATTCGAAGGCGCCTTTCACTGGGGGAAGGTCGTGATGGAATTCTTTAGTAACTAGTGCTAAACGAATTGCAAGATTATAAAATTTATTCATAATAAACAAGTCTTTTTTTTAATTGTGGAAAACTTTTTCCCCACCCCACCCATCCATAAAAACAAAGGAACCCCAATCATTCAGGGTTCCTTTGTAAAAACACACTCAACTGGTTTTTCGCCAATCTATTTGTTTATTTCAAGCCTCTGCGTTTCAACAGCGGCTCAATTTTCGGTTCTGCACCTCTGAAATTTTTGTAGAGTGTCATTGGTTCGTCGGTTCCGCCTTTAGATAAAACGTTAGTTCTGAATGATTCCGCGGTCTTTTTGTCGAATAATGTAGTTTCTTTAAAGGCTTCAAAAGCGTCGGCATCAAGCACTGCCGCCCAGATATAGCTGTAATAACCTGAAGAATAACCCACAGGATCGCCAAAAATATGACGGAAATATGTACTGCGGTAACGAACTACTATTTCAGGAATTAACTGCATTTTATCCAACGAAACTTTCTCGAATTTTTGAACGTCAATTTCTTTATCCGCTGTTATAGTACTATAATCCATATCTAAAAGAGCGGCGGAAAGATATTCAACAGTTTCAAAACCTTGGTTGAATTTCGATGAATTTTGAATTTTCTTGATAAGTTCGTCCGGCATCACTTCACCTGTTTTCCAATTTTTAGCGTACATTTTTAGCACTTCCGGTTCCATCGCCCAGTTTTCCATAACTTGGGAAGGCAATTCCACAAAGTCTTGAGCTACGTTAGTACCCGTAACACTCGGATAAGTATTATTCGATAATAAACCGTGCAAAGCGTGTCCAAACTCGTGGAATAATGTATTCACTTCGTCCACGCTTAATAATGAAGGACTATCCCCCGCTGGTTTTGAAAAATTGCCTACGTTGCAAACTATCGGTGTGATGTATTGATTATCTAGATTGTTTTGGTCGCGGTAAGGGCTCATCCAAGCTCCGCCGCGTTTGCTTGCGCGCGGGAAGTAATCCACATACAAGATGCCGATGTGCTTACCGGTTGCTTCTTTAACTTCAAACGCTTTTACGTCCGCTTGATAAACAGGAATGTCTTTGCGTTCGGTAAATGTAATGCCGTAAAGCTTGTTAGCAACCGCAAAAGCGCCGTCGCGTACGTTCTCCAATTTAAAGTAAGGGCGTAATTGTTCTTCATCCAAATCATATTTCGCTTTTTTCACTTTTTCAGCGTAAAACCACCAATCCCAAGGCTCTAATTTGAACTTACCGCCTTCTTTGTTGATAATTTCCTGCATCGCGGCAACTTCTTTGATAGCGTTTTCGCGCGCCGGTACCCACAATTTGTTCAATAGGTCGTAAACTTTATCGGGTGTTTTCGCCATATTCGGCTCTAAGCAGTAATCAGCCCAAGTTTTGTACCCAAGTATATTTGCTTTTTTCAAGCGTAGGTTCACAATTTTCGAGGCAATTTTGTTATTGTCCAACTCACCACCGTTATTGCCCATCATATTATACGCGGTTAGAATTTTCTTTCTTAGTTCGCGTTTTTCGGAATACTGAAGGAATGGGATAAAGCTTGGTTTTGCCAATGTGAATACCCATTTGCCATCCATTTTTGCGGCTTTGCCTTCCTCTGCGGCACCGATAATAACCGATTCCGGTAGTCCGGCCAAATCGGCTTTGTTATCAATAACCATTTTATATTTATTGGTTTCGTTCAATATATTTTTCCCGAACTGCAAAGTCAGCATTGAGATTTCTTCATTGATTTTGGTTAGCTCTGCTTTTTGCGCGTCGTTCAAATTTGCACCACCGCGAGCAAAACCTTTGTAATAATCGCTGATCAGTTTTTTCTGTTCGGTTGTGAAATTTCCGTTATCTTTAGTCTCATAAACCGCTTTTACTCTTTGGAATAACTTCGGATTCATATTAACTTCATCGTTCAATTTCGATAGCAAAGGAGTTGATTCTTCTTCAATTTTCTGGAGTTCAGGATTGGTATTCGCCGAAGAAACGTTGCTAAATATAAGCATTACTTTCGTCAACAATTTGCCTGAGCGCTCCATTGCGACGATAGTATTTTCGAATGTCGGTTTGTCTTTGTTATTGACAATTACCGCAACTTCTTGCCTTTTTTCTTCAATACCTTTTTTTATCGCCGGTAGGTAGTCCGCGTCTTTGATTTTGTCGAACGCCGGTGCTCCGTACGGAGTTTTAAATTCGCCGAAAAACGGGTTTGCGGCTTTAGGAGTGGGTTTAGCGTTTGCACTTGCCATCATCGCCCCTGCCATCACTAATATTAATAAATATCTCATATTTTTATATAATTTGTTTATAAAACTTTAATTGTGTCTTTCACTTTAATTAATACGTATAATTCGCCAAATTGTTCACAAAAGTAATCCGGATAAACCCGGCAAAAAGGCTTTAATCCTAATTGACATTTTTTCCTAAATTTATACGCTATCGCCTATTATTTTCCGCTTATTGATAACTCATTTATTTATGAACACTCGATAAACGAATTACAAAAATAAGAAGTAATTTAGAATAAGCAAGGGGTATCTTTCTTTTCTTCTGCCTTCCCCTTCAGGCAGGTTGGGATGGGGTTCTTCATTAACTACCAATTTAAACTTAGATTTAGCTATTCTACCCCACCTAAATCCTCCCCAATGTGAGGACTTTTCAAGATAGGTTCTTCAGGCGAATTTTTCTAATCGTTCAATCCCTTCCATCAAGAATTTGACTTATATATTTTTCAACCCTTGCCTCACGAGTTTTGGATTGTTTGGATTCCGAAAAATAAAAATTGTACGCTCTTTGCCGTCCGGGGATTAATGCTTTAAAAGCGGTTTCCAAGCCGGGGATTTCGTCTAATTTATTTTGAAATTCTTCAGGAAAAATAAGTTCAGTATCCCTTTTCAAATTCACTTTCAAACCGGCTTTTTCCACCTCTATGGCTTCATAAATATAGGCTTCCAATACGGCTTCCATTTCAAATATTTCTTGAACATTGGTGAACCGAATCTGCCGCCCCGCCTGTACATTCTCCGTTTGTTGGATTAGAATACCATTGGCATCCTTCAGCAAAGCTCCTTTTATAAACAGAATCGCGCAGTATTCTTTAAACCCGTGAATTAGCACTACGTTGCTATTCTGAAACGTGTAGCAGGGAACACCCCACTTCACTTCTTCGGTCAGCTCACAATCAAGAACAATTGCTCTCAATGTCTCGAATTCTTCCTGCCACTTTTTAGTGCTTCTTATAAATTCATCAACCTTAGGATTCATACTACTATTTTTCATAATGTTTTATTTAATTTGTTATTATGTCTTTTAATCGCTTATGCACTTTGTGCGTTATGCAAAACTATTAAATATTATTCAAATATAAACAATAAGGAACACCGAATCAATCAGGGTTCGTGTGCTTTTTTTAAGTGGAGATGGCGGGAATTGAACCCGCGTCCGAAGAGCTGTGCTTAGCTATGTTTTTTCCTAGCTTTAGCATCCGCTAACTCGTTATTATCCTCCTTTATGGGCACCGTCATTTACGACAATACGTTCGATAATATCTATTGGCGGCTTAAGAGTAAGTTTGAGGTATAGGAAACCTATTATTCCGGCTACAAAAGACGCAATTAGAATTGCAATTTTTGAATCATTTATAATAACAGCATTATCAAATGCTAAGAGGGTGATGAAAATTGACATCGTGAAACCTATACCTCCTAAAATTCCGGCTCCAAAAATATTTTTCCATTTTAAATCTGCTGGTAAAACACAGAACCCTAAACTGACACCTATAAATGAAAAAAGCAAAATTCCCAATGGTTTCCCTATTAATAATCCGGCCATAATACCCAAACTGTTGTTTTGTAATAAACCGCTTTGCCAATTTCCACCGATTGCAATACAAGTATTTGCCATTGCAAATAATGGTAGAATAAAAAAAGCAACCGGTTTATGTAAAAAATGTTGCAGTTTATAGGAAGGTGTATTTTTCGAACCATCATTAAACGGTATTGCAAAAGCTAATAAAACTCCGGTTATGGTAGGGTGAACCCCTGAATTTAACATAAAATACCACATTGCAACACCGCCGAATAGATAAGGAATTAGTTTATACACTTTCATTCTGTTTAATAGAAGAAGAACTCCAAATATTCCGATTGCAATAAATAAATTCATAAGAACGAATGAGTTTGTATAAAAAATCGCGATTATTATAATTGCTCCTAAATCGTCAATCACTGCTAATGCAATTAGAAATACTTTTAATGATGTTGGTACGCGATTACCCAGCAAGGATAAAATCCCGATTGCAAAAGCTATGTCGGTAGCCATTGGAATTCCTGCACCGGATTTAGTGTTTGTACCAAGGTTGAATAATAAAAAGATTCCCGCGGGAATTAACATCCCACCCAATGCCCCAAATATAGGCAACGAAGCATTTCTTATTTTTGATAGTTGGCCTTTATAAATTTCTCTTTCTAATTCTAAACCAATCAGTAAAAAGAAAACCGTCATTAATCCATCATTAATCCAATGAGTTAAGCTGTGCCCCCCAATGTCGTAACGCCAAAAGTTAATATAGATGTCCTGCAATGGTGAGTTTGCAAGTAATAACGATAAAAATGTAACGAAAACCAAAATAAGTCCACCTGATTTTTCGCTTTCAAAAAATTCGTTAAAAAGATTAGATAGCTTAATTGTATTGCTTTTAACAATGCCCAATTTATAATTCCATATACAAATTTTACTTAAACACAAAAATAACCATTTTTATTTTAAAATAGATTGTGAATTCAAAAATATTGGGAAATTTGCCGTTTTGAGTCATTAAATACCGAAGCTAAATATCAGAAATTTCGTCGTATCAATAATGGAGTTTAATTTAAAATCGACATATAGTTGGCTAACAAAAAAAAAGGAACCCCGAATCAATCAGGGTTCCTGTGTGTTTTTAATGTGGAGATGGCGGGAAATAGCAACTCTTAAAAAAGCATTGCCATTTCATATCAATTACAATCTTAATGAATCTTTAGACATTTCTGTTGCTACTTCACCTTCAAAATTGTATAGTTTTATATAAGTTTGAGAATTTGTACCTGAGTTTTGCGGCGTAATAACAACAAAGTGCATTGTTGTCTGATTTGGATTTGAATCAATCCACGTTCCGGAATTCACATAGATACATTTCATTCCCTGCTGGTTCAAAGACGAAATAATTTTCGGTATATGAGAATGTCCAAAAACAACGATTCTCTTGTCCGAATTCGGGTTCAAAAAATATTGAACTTGTGCCTGATTGTCCGTTTCAAGAGGATTAGTAGAGTTTTCAATAGCCTGTGCGGTAGGAATACTTACAGCTACTCCGTTACGAGTTTGTCTTTCTTGCCAGTTATCTTGAATTCCTTTATATAGATTCAATTCGATCAATCCACCTGGAGTGGTTTGATATGGCAGAAGATCATTAACTGAATAATTTTGTGTGAATCCGTTTATATTCGTAACTATGTTTTTATTACTTAACATAGAGTTAATCGGAAAATTCGATACTGTCCAATTCCACATTTTCCAATAGTCAAATAATAAATTTTGGCTTTCACCGCCGGATGAATTTTGAGTAACGACAGGTGGAAAATCAATTGGCACAGGATGATTTTGATCTACCGATAGTGCGGCAATTCTCGTGAAAAAGTACCCGGGTGGCAGTATTGTTCCTGGTGCAACATCTTGATTGGAAATTGGGTCGGGTGCACAGAAGAAATTGTAACGGTGTCCGTGTTCAATAGCTAATTTCGGGAAATCAGTCGGTGAATAAGTCCCTAAGCCCAACTCCGGATCCCTTACTTGATTTATCCCGGGTAGAATAAGAGCTATATTTTCGGGGGTTATTGTTAAATCATGGTTACCCGGTACGTATGTAACTTTGATTTTGCCGGCTTTGATTATACTGTTAAAAGCATCAAAAACGCCTTTATTAACGGTTGCTATGCGCTGTACAAAATCGCTTTGATCTTTACCTTCATAAGTATTGGTTGTAGCAGGAACAAACCACTCATCTAGCAAATCTCCGGCAATGACGAGTTCCTTAACATTCGGCGAAACTCTAATTTGTTCAAGAAAATCCTCTAATGGTTTAAGATTATCATTAATCTCCGCATAACTCAAATCGGCACCAATATGCAAGTCACTTATAACAATTATCATATTCCGCTCGTCCGAACCATTGGAGAAAGGACCGTTAACTGTATTCGGCTTGTCATCTTCGCACGATGTAAATAAACCTATACACAACAAAAGAAAACAAGTTTTTAAAACTATTCTCATAACACAACCTTCAATTAATATCTAAAAAGAACATCTAATTATTTTCCAAATTTATGAATAATATTCATAATAAACAAGCCTTTTTTCAAGTTGTTGATATTTTTTTGCTACACTAACAAAAAAAAGGAACCCCGAATGAATCAGGGTTCCCGTGTTTTGGTTCTAGGTTAATAATTTCAATACTATTTCAAAAATATCAAAGAATTTCGTAACTTTGTAATTAGAATATGTAGGTTGATAAATAATCATAGAATATTACAAACATTGAATAATAAATATTATGACTAAAGAACAAGAACGAGACGAGTTACACCACACAATTTGGAAAATTGCAAACAACTTGCGCGGTAGTGTGGCTGGATGGGATTTTAAATCGTACGTGTTAGGTATGTTGTTTTATCGGTTTATTTCCGAAAACCTTACCGATTATATCAACAAGGAAGAACAGCGTACCGGCATTGACGAGATTGTAGCCGATTTAGAGGGAGGCGTGCTATGAGTAAGAAAAATGAAATACAATCATTAGACCAGCAATTGACAGAATGGCGAAAGCAATTTAATAAGGAAATACCCGAACGCGTGGGGCTTGCATTTTATACCAACGATGTAGGCGAAGTTGAGATTGAAGTATATATGATTGACGACAATATGTGGATGAGTCAGCAAATTATGTCGAAGCTTTTTGATGTTGAAGAAAATACTATAACCTATCACATTGGCGAAATATACAAAAGTAATGAACTGGATGAAAATCCAACTACTCGAAAAATTCGAGTAGTTCGAAGTGAGGGAAAACGGCAAGTAAATCGTGAAATACAGTTCTACAACCTAGATGTAATCATATCGGTAGGTTATCGAGTAAATTCCATAAAGGCTACCCAATTTAGAAAGTTTGCTACTCGTGTGTTACACGAATACATCCAGAAAGGATTTGTGCTGAATGATGACAGATTTAAGAATGGACGAAAATTCGATGAGGCATATTTCAAGGAAATGCTCGAACGTATCAGGGATATTCGCCTTAGTGAACGTAGGTTATATTTGCAAATTACCGATATTTTTGCACTTTCTTCCGATTACGACAAAAATAATCAGATAACAAAAGAATTTTTTGCTTTTATTCAAAACAAACTACATTTCGCCATTACGGGTGAAACAGCCGCTGAAATAATTCATAGCCGTGCCAATGCGGCAAAACAAAATATGGGTTTAACGGCTTGGGCACATTCGCCCGAAGGTAAAATTTATAAAACCGATGTTACTATTCCAAAAAATTACTTAAACAACGATGAAATACATAGTTTGAGATTGACCGTTTCCGCTTTTCTGGATTTAGCCCAATTAAGAGCCGAAAGACAGCTCCCCACTACTATGCAGGATTGGATTGGTTTTATGAGCAGTTATTTGGATATGAATGGATTTCCAATTTTGCAAAATTTGGGAAAAGTAAGTAAAGAACAGGCTGATGAAAGAGCCTTGGATGAATATTCCAAATTTCGTGTTATTCAAGACAGTAATTATGAAAACGATTTTGAAAAAGTATTGAAAAAACTGGACAAAAAAGGAATCAAACAATGAGCAATATAGAAGAACTTATACAACAACAAATAGTAACTATCTACGATAGCTTCACTAAGCTTGAGGCACGGCGGAAACAATACGAGTATTACAGAGGCAGGTTGTTAGATTTTAAACCATTAAAGAAGTAATTATGAAATATAATAGAATGTACAACTTTATTTTTATAGGGTTCGAATTTTACCACTTTAATTCCATCGAATTTCGATGGGTTTGAACCTACTTTCAATTATAGCGAATTCGCCACAATTAACCATATATCATTAACCACTAATTATTTATAAAAATGAATTCGATAAAACTTTTTGAGGAAAAAAAAATCCGTTATGTATGGAATGAAGAAGAGGAACAATGGTATTTTTCGGTAGTTGATGTAATTGAACTACTTACCGATAGCGTCAACCCTACCGATTATTTAAAAAAGTTGAGAAAGCGCGACGACTTGCTTGGCAATTACATAGGGACAAATTGTCCCCAGGTAGCCCTGACCACAGAAACAGGAAAACTGCGTAAAACTTTAGCCGCCAATACCGCACAGCTTTTTCGTATCATTCAGTCAATACCTTCAAAAAAGGCTGAGCCTTTCAAGTTGTGGTTAGCCGAAGTGGGCAATCAACGGCTCGACCAATTGCAAGACCCTGAACTTTCTATTGAGCAGGCAATGACCGATTATAAGCGTTTGGGATATTCTGATAATTGGATAAACCAACGCCTGAAAAGTATCGAAATCCGAAAAGATTTAACCGATGAATGGAATCGGTTGGGTCGGTATAGTGCCTGAACAATTTGCGGCAAATAGCTTTAATCTCAAATTTTAATAGTTTTTAATCCATTTTTTTTTTTAAAATATTCCCAAGATTCATCCTGATATTTTGTATGGCCCCAATGAGCCACATTCAAGGTTGCAATTTTAAACACTCATAATCTTTATAACTAATAGAATTTTTCTAAATGGTAAATTATACGATTGGCAAAATTACCAATCAAACCCCTGAACTCTATTTTATACTTGTTAATGACTTATTATATCACTGACTCATTAACTTGTCGTAATATTTTCTATAGTTTCGGAAGCTCTTAGTTGTGTTCCATCATCTAGTTTCCACTCTTGGAGTCCATTTGCATTTCTTCCCAATATAATCATTGCAGCGGTAGAAGGACTACTAAAAATATAATCATCAGAGAATTCATAACATTCACCTTTTTCTACCAAAGTACCTTCATCAATTAACTTCTGTCTAAATTTTATGAAATTTGGAGATAACGAAGGTACTGTAATGATAGAGGCCTTGGAACCTTTAAATACTACAAAGCCGTCGGATGTTGGCTCACCAATGCCATCTGCACCCCTAATTGCATGAATTTTGTAAATGGAAGGTTTTTGCTTTGGTTTCAATTCCCGCTTATCGTCAAATACTTTATGACCTAAGGTATTTACTACCATTTTAATATACTCAATAAATTCTTTCATTTCTTCTCGGTCAGATTCTGATAGTGAAGATTTTGTTGGAGTTACAGAATTTGTAACTTTATAGCGATTAGCCTTTTTCGCAATATCATATAATCCGTTTTCTAAATATTTTATGTGGGCTTTATTTAGATTTTCATCTTTCTTGATGAAGACCACTGCTTCATTCCAAAAATCTTTTTCGGTAAGGTGTTGATTGAGTCTTGTCAAAATAGATTCCGCTTCACCTATATACACTTGGTCTTTTGCTTCATCATTTTTTCCGAAGAGTAAATAGATTCCAGTACTTTTTATATATTGAAGATCTGTACATTCTTTGATCCTCACGCGTGGAATTTTATAGGCTTTACCTGACCAATTAGATACTTCGCAACTAATTATGCCATTCGGGTCGCCATCTTTTAAAAATATTGTGATTGTTTTTGCCATTTTCATTTTTAAATTAATTAATATTACAGTTCATTTATTTCATTTCTTTACGAAATGCACTTAATTATATGCAAAACTATAAAAAAATATTTATAATAAACAAGCTTTTTTTTTAATTGTTGATATTTTTTTTGCTACACTACATATCCAAAAAAAAAGGAACCCCGAATCATCAGGGTTCCCGTGTTTTTATCTATATATTAACTGATAGAATTTAGGATTCTTAGCCGCGTTTCTTCGCTCAATTCTTCTGAGTATAATATCTCAGTAATAATGTTTTTTAAGAGTTCTTTATCAATTCGATTTGCCGCTACGTGATAACTAATATTTTCCATTTCTCTAATAAACTTAGGAACGATAAATGTAAAGCCATTAATTAAAAGGAATTGTGCACCTAACGTAATTGCAATACGTTTGTTACCATCTTGGAAACAGTGAAATTTATTAGCTGAAAAGAATAAATGAGTCAATTTTTCTTCAAACGTAGGATAATAATCATCATTTTGAATATTATTTAAAACGCCATCTAAAAGTCCAATATCGTTTCGACCGGTTGAACCACCACCGCTCACCTCAACTGTCCGTAAATGTAGTTGAAGTGCATCGTCTATAGGTATATAAATAATTTCCATTACTCGCGTTCCTTGAGACGTTTGAATACATCCTTCGCTTCTTCTAATCTTTCTGAAAGTTCTTTGCTCTTGTCACCTAAAAATCTTTCGAATTCATTAGCTTTAAGAGGTGTAATATATTCTTTCAATTGATTATGTAATGCGTCACGAAAAGCTAAGTCTCTGCTTGCCATTTTATTCCTTGCTCTTTCTATCAGGGGTTTCCAATGTGCTAAACTTTCGAACTCTTTGAATAATTTATCAACTTCCCAACTGTTTAGTTTCCTATCTTTAATTATGGAGTTATGTTTTAAAATATCTGCAAACCCGGCTTCATAAGCAGATATTAAATCCAAAACTTCCGAATAAAAAGTATCGCGTACTTTATCTTTTAAACTAAGATTTAAGATTTGTCTGTATTCATCAGCATTTTCTTTGAATATACTCACATAAATTTTATTTGTGTACATCGGATATTTAAAATTGCCCATATCTACATAATCCCTCAACGCATTGGTAAACTGCTTCCGGTAGTTTTCTTCTTGAAACCAAGCATAAATAAAATCTTCATCACGTTGGTTAATATATTTCGTACCACCACCGGTCTTCTGATTGATAATATCAATAACAATATCCAACATTGCTTTTCTGAGTAATTCTGCCCGTTTACTCTCAGAAAGAAGCATCCCTATGTTTAACAAAGACTTAAAATCAAACAATCCCAATACCGTAGTTTTGGTACCGACATCAATGTCGGTATCAAAACTGCTATTTATAGCTATCTTCAGTTCTTTTAATCTGTTACCTCGTAAAACCTCGTAACCGTTTTGGCTGATTTCATCCATATTCGATTCAAGATAACGTTCAATTGTTCTTGTGTCAACTTCGAAAAATCTTGCAATTTGTTCTTTGGTAAATCTATAAACATCCTCGAAAACGATGCCTTTGATTGTAACCGCTTTTTGAATCTCAGAAAGAGCATAAGGGTTATTAAGAATGTTTTGTCTGTCCAAACCTGAATTTGTTAAATCTTTAGCCATTTTATAAACCTTTATAAATAATCTTAATAAACGATATGCAAAAATAACAATATTTTTTTTGAAAATCATAATCCAAAAAAAAAAGGAACCCCGAATCGTCAGGGTTCCCGTGTTTTTATTTGTGGAGATGGCGGGAATTGAACCCGCGTCCGAAGAGCATTGTCGATAGCTTCTACATTCATAGCTTATCTACGAATTTTCTACTCAGTATTTTCCGGTAAGCAGGAATACATCGCATATCGGATGATTTTTTAACCTTGGGCATATCCGCACTACCCCTTGGCGATCCTATCTATTTTCGACACCTAAGCACTTGCCGACAGGCAAACACGCACCCAGATGTAGCGGGTTAATTAATATTTAATTAAGCGGCTAATGCATAATCATAGTTTGCATTTATTGTTTGAACGGTTGAATTAACGTGCATCACCGAGCAAGCACGGAACGCGACTATAAACTCAGTCACCCCGTCGAATCCAGTACATCCCCAATTATCAAATAACTATTCAATCAAACGTATGATTCGCCTATTTATTGCTGTTTCACCTTATGGTATTCCATTTCTAAAAGCACTTTTTCCTCGGCTGACAACTCTTTTCCTCGTCTCGCCATCACTGTGTTTATCGTGTTCAACGCCTTTTCCAAGTGATAAACAGGTGAATGGTGTCCCCCGCCCCAAGAAAATGATGGAATGAAGTTAGGTAGAAACCATTTTTTAACTAATATACCGCATATTCCGGCAACAGTACCTGTCGTGAACATAGTATTAATGCCCGATTTCGTATGGTCTCCACAAAGCAGACCCAAGAACATCCTTTCGGTTTTTACGGTTTTGCCGTTCAAATTGACTGTGATATTCTCGTAAGTGTTTTTCAAATCGGAGTTGTTCGTGTCGGCACCTAAATTGACCCATTCCCCTATGTATGAATGCCCTAGGAATCCTTCGTGCTGTTTGTTACTATAGGCTTGGATGATTGCGTTTTCAAGTTCGCCGCCAATTTTGCAGTTGTTGCCGATAGCGCAGTTTTCGTATATCTTTGCACCGATTTTTATCACCGAATTTTCGCCAATAAAGCACGGTCCGATTATCACGGAATTTGCCATTATTTTAACATTATCGGAAATAATTACCGCACCTTCAGTCGCGTCTATTATCACTCCGGGTGCTATACTGATATTTTTCCCTAAGTAAATCTCATCTTTTTCAAGACCATATACACCGTAATGATTCGACTTGATGAATGGTTTGTAAAGCGGAAAATAAGCCTTGTCCAGTTCAATTTGATTGCCGACTAATTCGAATGCATCCCACAAATACTTAATAGAAGTAAGTAATACTTCCAATCCGTTTTCGACTGTTTGATAATCCTCTAAATAGTCTTCGAATAACTTATTTTCATTAAATTTTAGCGAATCGCTTTCGTAAATAATACCGACGCATTCGTTATCCTGCATTAGTTTAATCGGCAGTTTATCGTGACAATTAATACTAACTTCACGAAGATTGATATCCGGAATGACAGAAGCCCTAACCAGCATAACACAACCCTTCAGCTCAACATCGTTTGTTTTAGCATACCGTCTTTTGAATGAATCCAGATGCTCTTTTCTGCCTGAAAACATTATTTTAGAATCGGGAAAATAGTTTCCGGCTTTTTCGAATAGCAAAAAAGCACCCACCCTGATTTCCCATACGCAGTGCATAATGGAAAATGGGTAAAAGTTCTCTGACGAACGTTCTTCTGCTAATATTATCGAATCAATCTTCATAATTTTCTAAATTTTTGATTTATCTTTCTTTAATTTGTGATTTACAGCCGCTTTTATAAATTGAATAAACAATGGATGCCCTGTAACAGCGCGGGATTTTAATTCCGGGTGAAACTGAACACCAATAAACCAAGGATGGTTAGGCAATTCCATCATTTCAACTAATTTCCTATCCGGTGAAAGACCACTGAGAATCATTCCATTATCTTGAAGTAAATCTCTAAAATCGTTATTTACTTCATAGCGATGACGGTGGCGTTCGTTAATATATTCATTCCCATAAGCTTCGTAAGCTTTTGTTCCCGGTTTAATAATGCAAGGATATGAGCCAAGTCTCATTGTGCCGCCTTTATCGGTTATTTTACGTTGTTCGTCCATAAAGTCAATCACCTTGTTCGGTGTTTCGGAAAACTCTGTAGAATTGGCATTGCTCAAACCGCAGATGTCTCGTGCATATTCAATAACAGCGCATTGCATACCCAAACATATACCGAAAAATGGTACGTTGTTTTCTCGAGCATAGCGCGCCGCTTTGATTTTGCCTTCTATTCCGCGATCACCAAAACCGGGACCGATTAAAATACCATCAAACTCAGCCAAATGTTCATCTACATTATTATCTTCTATTTTCTCAGAATTTACGAGTTTGACAACCACTTTCGAATCGTTGATTGAACCGGCGTGAACAAATGCCTCTATGATGGATTTATACGCATCGCCCAAATTGGTATATTTGCCAACTAAAGCAATGGTAACACTATGTTTAGGTTTTTTGATTTTATCAACAAATTTTTCCCATTTGTTCAAATCACTTTCCCTAATTTCCATTCCCAGTTTAGTCAAAATTCTGTCCGGTAAACCATCTTTAGAGAACATCAGAGGTACTTCGTAAATCGTTTTTTCAGCATCTAGGACTTCAAAAACACAATCTACATCAACCATACAAAATAAAGCAATTTTAGCTCTTACATCTTTTAAGAGTTTTTGTTCTGTACGGCACAACAAAATATCAGGTTTTATTCCATATTCCATCAAAGTTTTTACAGAATGTTGTGTCGGTTTCGTTTTAATTTCCCCTGCGGCTTTGATGTATGGAACATAAGTCAAGTGAATATTCAAAGTTTTATGATTAGCTTCCATATTCAACTGTCTTTGCGCTTCCAAAAATGGCAATGACTCAATATCGCCTACTGTACCGCCGATTTCGATAATCACAAAATCGAACTCATCGTCAAAAGCCAACATTCTTTTCTTAATTTCATCAGTTATATGAGGAATCACTTGAACTGTTTTGCCGAGATATTTTCCTTGGCGCTCTTTTGTGATTACTTCAAAATAAACCTGACCGGTGGTGTGATTATTATCCCTTGTTAAAGATTTACCCAAAAATCTTTCATAATGACCTAAGTCCAAATCTGTTTCAGCACCATCGTCGGTTACAAACACTTCCCCGTGTTGTAATGGGCTCATTGTACCGGGGTCAACGTTGATATATGGGTCTAATTTTATTACTGTTACGGTATATCCTCGGGATTGCAACAACAATCCTAGAGAAGCGGAAGAGATTCCTTTACCGAGCGATGATATTACACCGCCCGTAATAAAAATATAATTGGTTTTCGATTGCTTCTTTGGCATTATAAATTCTCAAATTTATTATTTGTATATATTTTATATGCAAACTTAAAGCATTTTTTTTGAACATCAAAATTATAGATGTAAGTGAATTATATATATAAAATAAAAATTGATTATTCTATTGTTAATTAATCATTTATAAGTTTTCCACCATTTTGATTTTTTTTTAAAAACTATAAGGCAGCCAATAACTGATTTTTAATGCTAACGAATATTTCCCCGGCATATACAAAGTACTGCCGAATGACAGCGGATCAATTGTTTGGTATTCACTTTCATATTTAACATTATTTATTTGCGCTAAGACATAAAGCGTACTTCCCGGTAACCATTCCCACCGCAAAACTAAGTTACTTCTGAATGACAAATATCGAAAATCCCGTTTAACAATTGTAAATTCAGTCCCTGAATCATTTATCAAAAAATCTCCGTTAGCTAATTCAGTTGAACTTGTATTTGGCGCTTTTCCATACACTTTTAATTGATATGAGCCGGGTTTGGACAACTCGCCGTAATTCTTAAATTTTCCATTTGAAATAAACGGTTCGGCATAAAGCTCCAATGTCAAATCGGGTGTGAACGCGTATTCCATTCTGAAAGCAGACGAAAGCGTGAAACGTTTTAAATTGCTAAATATATAACGTTTTCCATAAGTAATTTCGTTATCCGATGACATTGTTTGAACATATTGCTGAGGGTCTAAGTTATATTCAAAATATGGCTCTAAAGAGACTTGTAAGCGGCTGAAACAATAAGTTAAGCTGAGATATAATGATTTAAAATCCTTGCTGATTGAGTTTTTAAACATACTGTTATAGCCAATAAACCATCTGAAATCTTTGGTTACATCGCTTGCATAATCCAAATTCATCCAAGTTTCTTGGGGAGTCCCCATAAGTGGACCACCCCGGGTTTTAGTATCGCTTAATCCTTCGAAATTATAATTTATATCCAATCCCAGTTGGGAATCATCATTAAATGAAAGCGATGCCGATTCCTTCAAAGACGAAGCTAATAATATATATCCCCAATTAATTCGATTAGCTGATGAGAGGGTTACTTGATAATTATTGTACCATTTAGAAGGCTTATAATCGCGATATGTAAGATTTGCCGTAGGAGATATTTGGTCGGCGTGCTGTATCCTTCCTAAGTCATTCAAGTCTAATCCAGGTGACTCGGTATGAACGCCGAGCGACCAAAGCCAATGCTCCCCTGTGTTTTTCTTCAAAGTCATACCTCCAATGAACCCGGACATTGTTGTAGCGGCGCTATCTATTGCCAAATGCGATGCATCCGGTCTTTGATAATAGTGTGCACTGTTCTTCTGAATACTCAACATTTGGGTCTGAGAACCGGTTATATGACTTCCTCCTAAATAGCCGTAAACACTATATTTTTTCTTATTCCAAAATATATTATAATCCAATCCTCCGCTATACGCTGATTTGTTAATCATAGAACTTAAAATTGAATTATCCCCCATATTACGGTTTGCCGTGGTTAATTGAGCTCCAAACGACGAACCGGATTTATCCAGCTCCTGTTGCAGACGAAAAACATTATTTAACGTTAATGGTTCAATTTGCACTCTTTCAGTAGAACCATTGCTGGTAACTTGAGCATATTCGCTATTTGCTAAAGTTGACAATGCACCAAAAGACATCCCGGTTCCTGTTCTACCGGTTAACTTTAGAGCTGTTAATATGGCAGTCCTTATAGGCATATCAACTTTTTCTCCGTCAGGAGTATAATGTGGAGTGGACCCTATACGGCGTGAATAAAAATAATTAGTCAAGCTATTTTCGAATAGCTTGCGGTTTTCGATAAAAAAAGGTCTCTTCTCGGAGAAGTATGTTTCAAATTCCGATAAGTTTACAACCGCCGGATCGGCTTCTATTTGCCCAAAATCCGGGTTAACAGTTGCTGTTAATGTCATATTCGAACTTATGTCCATTTTCACATCTAGTCCTGTATTCCAAAATCCGTCAAAGCGATTTTTTACACTTTGACCAATGACTGATGTAGTATTATCATAAGTTGTTCCGCCGGTGAGATATGGTAAAAACTCGATATGACGTGTTTTAGTAATGCCTTTTATACCCAGCAATTTGCCAAATCTCGACGACCACCCTGTTTCATTTTTGGGAATAAGTACCCAATATATATCTTCGCGGGAGGAAGGCGTATATTGATTCATATTCAAACCCCATATTTGTTTATCCCATTCATTGAATTTTAGTTGATTGAATGGGATGCAGAACTCCGCTGTCCAACCCAAGGAATCAATAATTGTTTTGCCGGACCAAACAGGGTTATATTCGTAATCCCTATCGTATTCTGCGTCAGTGGAATGGTAGTAATCTGTGCGCGTTCCTTTGGCAGATAAAGAAAAGCTAAAGGCTGTTTTCTTATCGTTATATGTATCCAAAGTAATGATTATTCTCTCCGACATTCCGGGGTTGTCGCGTTTTGAAACATAAGCCACAATGCTGTCCGGTTTCGCCCGATACATTCGCGCACCGATATATAAATTGTTCACATCGTATAGAAATCGGATTTCTGTTGGTTCGCCGGGCGGTGTGTTCTCGTCGGGGTGCTTCTCGATGAAGTCGTTCACCGGCTTGGCTTTCTTCCATATTGTATCGTTTAATTTACCGTCTATAAGGGGTTTTTCGAATATTCTGATTGCCGTCGCTCTTTTGTCGGATTCTTGTGAATATAAGTATGAACCAGTAATTAATAAACATAGTAATACAAGTATTATCAGCTTTGTGCTTTTTTTCATATAAGATTTATGTGTTTTCGAGTTAAAGAATTTTATAAAAATGTCTAATTTTCTAAATTTGGAAATTTATAAGCCTCAAAAATAACAAAAAGCAGAAAAAAAGAGTCGGAAAGTGCAGAAAATATTATTTTAAAATATTTCATTTTTTTTATTTATTATAAAATAAAATCGTCTATCCTGCGCAAATGAAATATAATTCAAAATATATATTGATAAAATGAAGACTAGAGGTACGATATTATTACAAATTTTAAATTAAATAATTCTTCTGCCGGACAATACTAC
>JBBRAO010000030.1:0-39879 GCA_038206725.1 Kapaibacterium sp. (SeqCode) | reverse complement strand
AAAAAGAGACATCTTTTTTAGCTTGTTCGCCATTTCACAGAGGCTTTACGCCATCTCTATGAGTTCTTACGCCATTCTTTTTAGGCTTTACGCCATCTCTATGAGCTCTTACGGCGATTATTTGTGTCGTGTTCACGCCTTCCGTAATTTGGAAGTTGGTACTTTTAGTGAGGAATTGGAATACACAGTTCCTGTATCCGGGTAATTAATGAATTTAATGGAAAATTATCAACCTTCCGAAGGTTTGGAATCTTCGGAAGGTTTAAATAAAAAAAAATGTCCAACACTTTGAAGTGTTAGACATTTACATTAATCGCTAAATAAATTTATTTAGACAGTTTTTTCTTCTTCAGCTTCAGGAGCGACTTCTTCTTCAACTACTGTTTCTTCAACAACAGCTTCAGGAACTACTTCTTCTTCAGCCACAGGAGCTTCTACCACTTCAGGAACTACTTCTTCAACTACTGTTTCTTCGACAGCAACTTCAGGAACTACTTCTTCAGCCACAGGAGCTTCTATAACTTCAGGAGCAACTTCCGCTACTTCTTCAGCTACCGGAGTAGGTTCAGGAGCAACTTCAGTTTTCTGAGCAATCATATCACCAATTGTTGATTCAGTTGGTTCAAACATACTTGCTTGGAACGAAGGAGTTGGAGCAGATTTCTTAGTGTGGGTATTGTCATTTCTATCGTTCACATTAGGAACCGGATGGTTCACATTATATGTATCAATAGCGTCTTGATCCGCTTCGCGTAACGCTTCCACTACTGACAGAACGATTTTTTTAGCTTCTTTATCGAATTCAACGACTTTCAACGGTAATAAATCACCTATGTTGAAGTAATCGCTAATATTGCCGATAGGGGCAAATGATAATTGAGATACAGGAACGAAACCGTCAACACCATCAGGTAATTCAACAATAACGCCTTTTTCGATTATTCTTTCGATTTTAGCTTCAGTTTTTGCCGATATAGAATATTTCTCTTCGAAAATATCCCACGGATTGATTGTAATTTGTTTATGACCTAAAGCGATACGTCTTTGTTCAGGGTCAATAGATAGAACGATAACGTCTAATTCATCGCCTTTCTTAACGAATTCCCCTGGATGGCGAATTTTCTTTGTCCAAGATAGGTCACTAATGTGGATTAAACCGTCAACACCAGGTTCTAATTCCACAAATACACCAAAATTAGTTAAGTTGCGAACGATACCTTTATGTTTTGAATCTGTAGGGTATTTCTTCATAAGATCTTCCCAAGGATCAGGTTCTAATTGTTTCATTCCCAATGCTAATTTTTTGTTTTCTTTGTCTATGCTTAGCACGACAGCTTCAACAACTTGTCCCATAGAAACAATTTGTGAAGGATGTTTAACGTGTTGTGTCCAAGACATTTCGCTAATGTGGATCAAGCCCTCGATACCTTTTTCGATTTCGATAAATGCACCGTAATCGGTCAAGCTAACTACTTTACCCGATACTTTCATAGCTTCGTTGCATTTTTCGCCGATAGTATCCCAAGGGTGCGAAGTAAGTTGTTTCATTCCTAATGAAATACGTCTCTTATCGTTATCAAAGTCTAATACAACAACTTTAACAACTTGATCTAATTCAACGATTTCTGAAGGATGAGTAACTCTACCCCACGATAAGTCTGTAATGTGAACTAATCCATCCACACCACCTAAATCTATGAAGATACCAAAATCTGATATAGCTTTTACAGTACCTTCTAATACTAGACCTTTTTCTAATTTTGACATAATAGCGTCGCGTTGTTCTGATAATTGTTCTTCAAGAAGAACTTTATGAGATACAACAACATTTTCGCTCGGGTGGTTAACTTTAACAACACGAACGTCAATATTTTTAGCTACCCAAGAATCGAAATCGCGTACTGGGCGAACATCAATCTGTGAACCCGGTAAAAATGCTTCAATACCCAATAAATCAACAACCATACCGCCTTTGATGCGACGTAAAATCTTGACCTTTGTAATTTCTTGTTTGTCGTGTAAACTAATAATATCATCCCATATACGCATAAAGTCAGCGCGACGGCGAGATAAAATTAATCTGCCTTGAGGATCTTCCATTTTGTCAATGAATACATCAATTTCTTCGCCGATATTATAAGTTTCAGCATTAATAAGCTCTGATCTTGGAATAATACCATAAGATTTGAAACCTATATCAACATATACTTCGTCTTTGGTGATATTGGAAATCTTTCCTTTGATTAATTCATCTTCTTTGATTTTAGTGACTTTGGTATTTAATACGTCTTCATACCAGTCAGTCGAATGTTCTAGATCATTGAATCCATATTCCATTAACCTTGTTACTTCTGCCAAAGGATCCAATTTCTTTACCTTTGGTTGGTCAATCTGGATTGCTTCACTAGCCCCTTCGATGGAATTGACTGCTTCTACAGCATTTTTTACTTCTTCACTGAAATTAGTTGTTTCAGCCATTTAAGTACTCCGATTTGTAGTATTGTAATAGTTATACATACGATGTCCAAGGACATCACCACTTTGGTTTTTTCAAATTATTAATACTACGGATTACAAAATTACGAAAAAAAAATGATTTACAAATTAAAACCCAAAAACAATTCACTCTTTTTGACATTTTTAGTCTATTTATTTTGTTTCTTAGATGTTTTCTTATTAGCTTTGCAATTTTTAAATTATTCAATAAGCTATGACAGAGAAAAATTACGATCCGCAAATGCATACCGCAGAGCACATTTTGAATGGAACGATGGTAAAGTTGTTCGATGTAAAACGTTCGTTTACCAACCATATAGAAAAGAAAAAATCAAAATGTGATTATTATTTTGATAGAGATTTAACGCTTGAAGAAAAAGAATTAGTTCAAAATTCTGTCAACGAGATCATTAATCGGGACCTTTCCGTATATGAAGAAATTATAGTCCGCTCAGAAGCAGAAAAAATGTTCGATTTATCGAAATTACCCGACGATGCCGGCGATAATATTAGAATTATAAGGGTGGGGGATTATGATGCCTGCCCGTGCATAGGACCGCACGTAATCAATACAAAAGACATAGGTACTTTTGTATTGAATACAACCGGTTATGAAGACGGTGTCTTAAGATTAAGATTCAAATTAGCCTAGTTTATAGATCAATTAGCCAGCGTTTTAAAAATATCGAATTTTAGTCCAAAACTGAATAAAAACTCATACCTCGAATTCATATTATCTAATCCTTTCTGAAAAACGAAGGAATTAGGATTATTTTTGTCGAAGTCCAAGTAATTGCCTTCTAACCTTATAAATGAAGTTTTAGTTGGTGTGTAGGTTATTCCGGTGCCGAAACTGCTACCTTTAACAGGTGGCAAATCTTCCGCCAGCGTTGTGTTTGCAAATGGATTATTCTCGTTGTTAAAATAGCAATAGCGGACAGAACAATAGGTCTTATCGGTAATATTGTAACTTAGCCAAGAAGCTAAACTATAATAATACGATGTTTTTAATCCATTGTCGGTTGGTAAGTTCTTCGAATGGGTAATCATATCAAGTTGAGTTATTATATCGAATTTACCTAAATCATAAAAAGCTAAATTGAGATTATGATGCATAAATAAGGCTTTATTCATATCTACAGGCCTTTCGTTACCAATAACCGACGCATAATAGATGTTGGTACTTTCACTCAAATATTCCGCAAATAAGGCTATAGATTTATCATTATTATTATCGCCATAGCTGTTATAGGCGTCAATGCAGGAAACGGAGAACGTCAATTCATCTGTTGGTTCATAACTTAATCGAACACCTGTATGGTAAAATTCGCTTATATAAGCCGGAATTGAAAATATCGAAAGCGGGTTTTCATAGGTATAATAACTTTCAATACAAATATTGGTTTGAAAGAAACCTCCATCAAACCAGAGATTATCCAAAAGTTGGAATCCGCCATAAGCTTCGTGCACTAATCCATTCAATGGAAAATATTGTTCGGCAACTTCTCCTGTCCCTAACTTGAGAACTGCTCGATAGGCGTCGCCCTCAACTTCAACGCCAAGAATAGCATAATCCAAACCAAACTGATCGTTTTTACTGCCGCCTATTACAAAAGGGCGGATATTTGTACCGTCGTTTAAAGGATTATGAACATCAATTATGGTGTTATCTTTCGAATAATAACCTTGAACATACCCGTAAAGCGTTACTTTAGACTCTCGAGCTTGGAGTAAGGGATTAATCAAAAAAAGTAGATTTATCAGTAGTAAAATTTTATTCATATAAATCCAGATTTAGTATAATTATAAATTATTTACAATATGTTAGTTAAACTAAAATAATTACAAAACTAATGTCTTTTACCAAAAAACTTTTTGATTTCACGTAGTTCCGATGAAGTAAAAAATCCAAAAAGCTTTAATAAAACCATAAAAATTACTAGAACAGCACATTTGATTCCAAAAGTCAAATATAAGTTGTCAATGCCTCGTAAAAGATAATCTGTCGGGAAATAGCATAGCATAGCAAATCCGATAAGCAGGCTTATCCGCTTCCATTCATAATTCAGTTTATAAACTCTATTGTTCAGGAAATAAGCTACAAACGCCCCGATTAGATATGCGATAAACGTTGCCCAAGCCGCACCAATATAACCGTAAATTGGAATCAAATAGAAATTCAATGCGATATTAGCTATAGCCGCGCTCCACATAGTTATCGCGATATATTTAGTTTTCTTAGTGATATAAAAGCCGGCTGAAAAATTGGTAATTGCCCCGTTAAAGAAATATCCGCCAAGGATAATTGGTATAATCACCATTCCATCCCAATATATAGGATTTATGAACTTACCACCAACAAACGGCATTCGTACAATATATGTCATAAAAAATCCGACAATTAGAAATACTACTACGGAGAGCATTGTGAAATAAGTGAATACTCTTGCGAAAAGCTCTTTCGCTTCTGAATCCTTATAATGCGATAAGAAAAATGGTTTCCAAGCATATTCAAACATAGAAACAATCAACATCATCGGGATTCCAAGTTTATAGTTAACAGAATAGTTATTCAATTGGGCGTTAGAAACCTTTAGATATGGCATTAATATTCTATCAAACACCTGAAGAATCATTGCCGGGAGATTTGCAAACATAACAGGAAGACCAAAAATCAGCATCTCTTTCATCAAAGGTCGGTCTAATTTCCAAATAAGATTGCCAATCACCTCTTTACGAAGGAGTATAAATCCAATGACCGTCGCAATAAGTTGCGCGTATAATACTCCTAATGAATTTAAATGAAATACTATCAGAAAAAGGATATTTAAAAACACCGCTATTACAATCATACTAAATTGAACGGTGGCAAATCTTTTCGCTTTTCTGATCATACGTAAATAAGCGTAAGGGACCCATAAAAGTGAATCTAAAAATGGTATTAATGCCGCGATTCTTATTAACATCGTCATCTTATCGAGGTTTGCCGGTGTTGAAACCTTGTCCGCTAAAAGAATATTAACTTGGTATGCTATATCTCGCGCAAAAATTAGAATTATCAAAGTGATGGAAAAGCTGACGAAAGCTATACCCATATACGCATTACTGAAAGCTTTTTTGCTTTGGTTTTGATCGTCTAAATTAAAAAATCTGAAAAAAGAAGCTTCGAGTCCCAAGGAATAGATTACATTTACGATTGCAATCAAAGGAAATATAAAGTTAATAAAAGCAAAATCGGATTGTTGTAGTATATAATTTGTATAAATTGGTGTTAAGATGAAGGATAGCATTTTCCCTACAATTCGGAAAGTACCATATATAGCAGTATCTTTTGCTAATAATTTTATTTTGTCAATCATTTTTTGCCGTTTAAAATTAATCTATTCAAAAATACACATTTTTTTTTGGTGCAATATTAATATTGTTTAAATTGGCTTGAGAAATATCAACACCATGCTTAATAAAGCGTGGGGTTGAAGAAAAAAAATCAAAATATCAATTATTCTAAATATTCTTGGCACCGACGAGTTTCATTTCTACTGAATATTTCAGGGCTTTAGATTTCCAAAATAAATAAACAAAACCATATTTCTCGCTAAAATAGTATTTGGAAGTGACTATATCATTGGAACTTCTTCCTATCGTTTGTACTATCCAACAACTATCCTTTATAGAACCATTTGAATAATAAGTTTTTCCTACAACTTTCATATCCACATTGATGGTTTTTCCTTGTAAACCATCGTCCGATTTGACTATATTCATCTTGTAATCTTTGGCGTATCCAATAGTTAAAGGAATTGATACCGTAGGCGACAAAGTCAATGAAGTTATTTTCAAATAACCCGGCGAGGGGAAATTAAATGATATTTCATCAGATTCATTCGTGATACCGGTTACAGAGAAGCTGTTTCTTCCTATAATTGAATCATTTACCAAATACACCCATTTAATCATTTTCCTTCCGTTCTCAGAATTCCTACTTAGAGTTTTAAGAAAAAATGTGTCTAGTTTATTCGAACCCGATAAGTGTGATGTAAATAAAAATTCTTTGTTCGGAGAATAGATTGAGTTCAATTCCGTTTTATTTTTTTGGCAGGATTCAAGCGTGAATAAAAAACCTATAAATATTACAACAGGGAACCAGCGAAAAAAAAGTATTTTCATAATAATAATCCTTTATTTTATCAATTATAATTCACCTCTATAAAAGAATATAGAGGTGAATATGTTTGCTCTTGGTTATTAAACTATATTTGTGATTTCAAAAGAACTTAAGTTATAACCACTTATTAATAATGCACTATTATCATAAACAAGGGGCAGTTCACCTAATTCTGGGAACTCATTTGTATATTTTATTCCCCAATTGTCGATTAAGTAAGTCTGTCCCTTTACAATAATCTCGTAGGGTAATGGATCATGAATAGTCGTAGTAATCTCCCTGCGTAAATGTCCATTAGGCCAAAACTCTTTATCAACGATATTTGTATGACAAGGTTTTAGTGCAGTATATACTGCCACACCTGCTATGACTACAGTTGCAATAGCACCAACAACAACCCAAAATATTCCAGGTTGTGGTGTTTCATATACAGGATTTTCTTCTTCAAATTCAAAAACGGTAACGCCATTTAATTTACCAAAGAGATTATAATTTTTTGGCATTAAATACATATTAAATCCAATATTAACTTTTTCAGTAACAGGATCGTACCAAGTCAATGACTCATTAGTTGTTGCCGTTTGGTGAATCGCATTCTTGCCAAGTGATGCGATTTTCAGCACACCACCATTTGCAATAGCAGGTATTTCGTTAAAATAGACATTGTAAGAAGTATGGTTTGCCACATTAACCATAACGCCATCAATACCTGAAGACCCAATATTGCTTACTAATAAATTATTAGTAGGGGTAATTGATAAGACAGCACTTCCAAGAGGAGTAACCTCAAAATTCTTGAAATTCATAACCACTTCATATAGTTTTAAAATAATTCCCATACCATTTTGATATTTAAAATATTTCTTACATAGAAACATACGAATCATATTCAAATTTATTTTTAATAGTATTTAAAATAAATTATTACTCCAACCCTATGATGAAGCGTGTGGTTGAGGGTTATATCATATTTACCAACGATTAATCCTGATTCTATCATCGAAAAACTTATTATTCGGCTCTAAGTCGCTTACTTTCAGACCATAAGAAATTAGTGATACAGGAAGAATATGTGCGGGTAAATTTAATAATTCTGAAATGGAAGACATTCTACCACCATCAGGATAAATCCCTAACCAAACGGCTCCATAACCTTGGCTGTCAATTTCGAGCAATATGTTTTCAGTCGCGGCGGAACAATCCACAACCAAATATCCGTCATTATTTTGAATATTTCTGTCACCACAAACTAATATTGCGCCGCCTGCATAATTCAGCATATTTGAATATGGATGAAATGTTGGTATTTGGCTCAATACAGTTTTATCATTAATGATGATAAATTGCCACGGCATAATATTATTCGCCGAAGGCGCGTTCATTCCGGCTTTGATAAATTCCTTTGCTTTTTCTAAAGTGATAGTTGCATCTTGATATTTTCTAATGCTTCTGCGATTGTAGATTTCTTTCATATATTATTTTTTGATTTTTATTGGAAAATAGACATCCGTTTCAAGTTTTTCTTTAGGTACTAACGTAGGGTCATTCATATACGCTTCCCAAGGGTTTCCGGCGATTTCATAATTGTTTTTCCCTATGTACTGCATTAATAAAGTATATGTTTCATTAGCTTTATTATATGGTCCTATCTGGATTGCTCTTGCAACTTTACAAGCCGGAATTGTGAATTTGATTATTCTTCCTGTCGGCTTCATTTTATTGGATTTAACCGGAAAAGCCGAATAGAAAACATATCGTGGTGGTTCATAAATCTTATTATACGCAATTGGAGCACCCACCATTTCGATTTTATTTTTTTTCAAAAATCCACCTAACTCTCCGTAAGCCGATGCAAATATGTCTGATAAATCGGTCATTGTAACTGAAGAATCAGGAATAGCATAGCATATCTGCTCGGGGATATCCATTACATCTATAACTGTTTCTCTTGTGGAACCTAAGCTTTCAATTTTCTTTTTAAGGTTTTTTAATCCCTTGTTGAATTTATTCTCCATAGCATTATTGAAAAATAAACCTACCCATCTTTCCATCGGATATGAAAGACTCCCTTCGTCAGTCCAAGTTACCTTAGTAGCTTTTTTGGATGGGGCAAACGTAAATGTTGTAACCGAAAATAATTTCCAAGGTTCAACAATATCTACTTTAACCGTATAAGAAGTGTTTTTGGTAATTTTTTCAATAATCAAAGAACCCGAGCCCATTTTTTCACCGACCCAATACATTTTCGAACCAATGTCCATTCCGCTTCCTTCAAATGTTATCTCTGCTTCTTTATCATTTTTAATCCAAATAGACCATTGTGGCCAATTTTTCAAATCAACGGAGTATTGGTACACCTGCTCAACAGGCCTATCAATAATAATTGATGAATCCACAGAATACTTAGAAGGCAGGAATATTGCAATTATAAGAAATAATGCAACGATAATTATTAAACTCAGACCTAATACTTTTAAAAACTTCATTATGAATCCTAAAAATGAATACTCAAATATGACAAAAAATAATATACAAAGCTAAATAATTTTTTTTATAATTGCAAATTGAAGGATATTTATTAATTTTGCAGATATACAATTAATAATTTATTAGGAAAACAATGTCTGTATCATATAAAGAAGCCGGTGTGGATATCGAAGCCGGTGAAGAGCTGGTGAACCGAATAAAGCCATACATCAAAGCGACACATAACGATAAAGTACTATCAAATATTGGTTTATTTGGAGGTTTCTACGAAGCCGATTTTTCGAATTACAAACATCCTGTATTAGTTGCGAGCACCGACGGAGTGGGTACAAAGCTAAAAATAGCCTTTATGGCGAATAAGCACGATACAGTTGGCCAGTGTTTAGTTAATCATTGTACTAATGACATTTTATGCTGTGGTGCAAAACCGCTTTTTTTCCTTGATTATTTTGCGACCGGAAAACTTGATGTTGATGTAGCAACTGATGTAATAAAAGGTTTTGCTCAGGGCTGTCTCGAAAATGATTGCGCCTTAATTGGTGGTGAAACAGCAGAGATGCCTTCAATTTATAAAGACGAAGAATATGATGTTTCCGGTACAATAGTAGGGATAGTTAGCAAAGAAAAAGTTGTAAATGGGGAGCAGATTTCGTCGGGTGATATAATGATTGGCTTACCATCAACAGGTTTACATACCAATGGTTATTCATTAGCACGCAAGGTATTACTCGATAAATTCGACATTCACGAATATAATATTGATTTAGAGTCAACCTTATCGGAAGCCCTTTTAGCTGTACACAAATCATATTTAAAACCGGTGTTACCATTAGTCGAAGCGGAACTATTAACCGGAATATCACACATTACCGGCGGCGGTATAATCGGTAATACAAAGAGAATAATGCCGAAAAACTGCGAAATGAAAATAAATTGGGATAGCTGGGAAGTTCCTGCTTTATTCAAATTAATTCAAAAATCTGGTGATATATCCAACGAAGAAATGCGCAAAGCTTTCAATATGGGTATCGGAATGATTTTAGTGATTAAAGCCGAAAATTTTGAAAAAGTAATGGATATGCTTATACAGGAGAATCCGATTATTATTGGGGAGATAATCGAAAAGTAAAATGCAATTAAGAAGAAGTATATTATCCGTTCCCGGCAATAAAGAACAAATGTTTAATAAAGCATTTGCTTCCAATGCAGATTGTATCCAATTTGATATGGAAGATTCTGTTTTGTTCGAAAATAAGACCCTCGCTCGCGGCTTAGTTTCAGATTTTCTTAATGATAATTCAGAAATGGATAAATTGATTTCAATAAGAATTAACAGTATTAAAAGCGGTTTATTGTTAGATGATTTGCTTGCCTTCGAGATGATAATTTTACATAAAATAGATTATCTGGTTCTTCCGAAAATTGAATCGGCGAATGATGTGGTATTTATAGACAATTATATTAGATGCTTAGAAAATAAATATAACATAGAGTCAAAAGTAAAACTTGATATTTGCATAGAATCTCCAAAAGCTCTTCTGAATATCCAAAATATTGCTTCTTCATCGAATAGAATATCGGCTTTAGTTTTTGGAATAGCTGATTTTGCGGAATCTATGGGAATAGATTTAGATTCAATTTCGGGGCACGGGGAAGACTTGGATATAATGAGTCATTCAATATTCGATTATGCGCTTAATGTAATTTCTTCAACTGCAAAAGCTCTAAAACTCGAGGCAATAGATGCTCCTTATGGTAATTATCAAAACGCCGAAACTCTAAAAAAATCATCAATTATTGCTCGATTAAAAGGAATGAACGCTAAATGGGCAATTCATCCGTCTCAAATCGATATTATTAATGATGTTTTTATACCATCAAAAAAAAATATTACTAATGCCGAAATCGTAGTAGAATTATTTGAAAAAGCAATGTCCGAGGGTAAAGCCTCAATATCATTCGAAGGCAAAATGATAGACACGGCAACTTATACACTAGCTAAATCAACTTTAAAAAAGGTACCAAATGGCAATTGCTGATATACTCTTTCCAATTGAAGAAAATCTCGAAGCTTTTTCTAAATATTATAAATCATTATTTTCAACTAAAGTATCATTGCTGTCAACGGTTTTGAGCTATATTAATAAAACCGGAGGAAAGAAGATTCGACCTGCGATAGTTTTATTATCCGCCGGTGTTAATGGTACTATCAATGAACGCACTTATATTGGTGCATCTTTAGTAGAATTATTACACAATGCAACACTTGTACACGACGATGTAGTGGATGAAGCAAAGGAAAGGCGAGGTTTTCCAAGTATCAATTCCGTATGGAATAACAAAACCGCAATTTTAGTCGGTGATTATTTACTAGGAAAAGGATTGCTTACCGCAATCGATAAAAATGAATCAGGTTTTCTGAAAATAATATCTGATTCTGTAAAACGTATGAGTGAAGGGGAATTGCTCGCTCTTGAAAAAAGTAAGAATGTCGAATTAGACGAAGAAACATATTTGAATATAATCTCAAACAAAACAGCATCCCTACTTTCTGCTGGTTGTCAAATTGGTGCTGAAAGTGTAGGAGCAAGCGACGATGTCATAAATAAGATGAAGCTTTACGGAGAATATGTAGGTATGGCTTTTCAAATTAAGGATGATATTTTTGACTATATTTCGAATGCAAACATCATCGGAAAACCGACCGGCAACGACATTAAGGAAAAAAGGATAACATTACCCCTAATCAATGTATTGAGCAAGGTCCCCAATTCCGAACGAAAAGCGATATTAAAACTAGTCAAAAAACAACGCTTGCATAAAGATGAAATCGCAAAAATTATTGATTTCGTCATAGGAAAAGGCGGAATCCAATACGCTCAAACGAAGGCGGAAGATTACTCCAAACAAGCAATTGAACAAATTAAAGATTTGCCTGATAATTACTATAAGGACTCTTTACTCGATTTTGCAAAATACGCAGTTAGTAGAAATAAATAGTTTATATAGACTTATATTTTTAATTGAATATAATATTATGTGATTAACAAAGCACTAATAATGCTTTATATCATTAGTATAATCCATTGAAAAGAAACATCTACAAGATTCTTGATACACCATCTTGAATTAATTGTTAGGCATATTAATTAGTTAAAGATTTATTCTATACATTACCTTATGCAGTAACCTGAACATCGTCCCAAAACTTGCCTTTTTCACTTCTTGTAAAAAGAAAATCTGCTTAATTATCAATTTAACTTAGAACTCTGCCAGTTTTATCTATATACTAACTTTTACAATTATTTAAATTAATATTCATTAAACGATTCAAAACGCCATAAAATAAAAGTGTAAAAATAGTAAAAAAAATGTCAATATTTTTACACACTTTATTGGAAATTTGTAATTTTCTTTGTAATTTTGTGTTGATTAATTTAAATAAAGGTTATAAGGTTGAATTATCATTGGAAATTTCGACTAGAGTATGAAAAAGGCACCGATATAGAGTTCGCAAAGCGACTAAAAATTCCTCGAAGTTTAGCACAAGTTCTAATTTCAAGGAATCTAAAAACTATTGAAGATGTTGAAAAATTCTTTAAGCCGTCCTTAGCAGACTTACACGATCCATTTCTTATGAAGGATATGGATAAGGTTGTTGACAGGTTAATTGTAGCTGTACAAAACAAAGAACTCATTTGGGTTCACGGTGATTATGACGTAGATGGTACCGCTAGTACAGCGATGGTATGCCAATTCATTAAAGAGATTGGCGGAGAAATAGAGTATTATATTCCTGACCGTTTTACAGAAGGTTATGGTCTTTCAGAAAAAAGTATATCCCTGGGTCTATCTCACGGAGCAAAAGTTCTTTTGACCGTTGATGTTGGAATAACGTCATATAATCCATTGGATTTCGCGAGGAAATATGATAACCTAGATGTTATTATATGCGATCATCACGAGCCGGGAGATTCCGTTCCGGAGGTTTTCGCAATTATTGATCCTTTGAGACCGGGCGATGAATACCCATTTACAGGGCTTGCCGCCTGCGGGGTCGCCTTCAAAATAATTCACGCGGTTGCATTAAGATTGAACTGCGAAGAGAAAGCTATGCACTATCTCGATTTTGTTGCATTAGCTTCGGTTGCCGATTCGGTCCCTTTGATTGATGAAAACAGAATCTTGGTACACCACGGTTTACATCTTATGAATAAGAACTTAAGACCGGGACTAAAAGGATTGATGTATTGTACAGGTTTACGCGGTGGTAGTATGACCGCATCAAACATTGTTTTTTCTGTTGCTCCGCTTATTAACGCCGCCGGTAGATTGGGAGACGCTAAGCGATCGGTTGAAATGATGATGCAAAAAAACGAAATTGCCGCATTCAGAATTGCTCAAGAATTGGAAGAAGAAAATCGCAGACGTAGAATTTTCGACCAACAAACTTTTGAGGAAGCGATTCCAATGGCCGACGAACTCGTTAAAGATCCGAATTGTAGAGTATTAGTAATCCATAAAGACACTTGGCACGCCGGTGTTATAGGTATTGTTGCCTCGAGGTTAGTCGATAGGTATAATATGCCTGCCATTTTGATGACTACATTGGAAGGAATTGCTAAAGGTTCGGCCCGCAGTATCAGTTCATTCGATATTCACTCTGCTTTAAAAAAATGCTCTGATTTAATGGTTGAGTTCGGTGGACATAGATTTGCCGCAGGTTTATCGCTTGATATCAATAATATACCAGAATTAAGACGTAGAGTTAATGATTATGCGCACGATTTTTTAAGTTTAGAAATGCTAAAACCTGAGATATTGATTGATGCCGAGTTAAAATTGAATGAATTGTCGCCTATGTTCTTCAAAACATTGGATTTCTTTGCTCCGTACGGGTTCCAAAACATTAAACCAATATTTTACTCGAGGAATGTACAATCGGTAAATGGAATTAAAGTCTTTGGTAATAATAACATACGTTTTCGCGCGAAGCAAAATAACTTTGTCATCGACGCAATCGGTAACAATTTAGCCCATAAAATAAACCTATGCACAAGAAATAAAAAATTTAAAATTGTATATAATTTAGAAGAGACCGCACATCTGGGGGCTCGTTCACCTCAATTGAATATAATTGATATTCAACCGGAAACCATAGATTAAATAAATATGAATTTTGAAGTTTATAAAAATACTCTCGAAGAATTAATTGATAATTTAGATAAGGCGGAATTAAATCCGCCTATCTTATTTTCAGATACATTCGCTATTATTAATCAATTGGTAAACGAGATATGTTCTAAAGAAAAAAAGTATTTTTCTAACTTTGTTTCAAAATTGAATTACATATCCGGCGAATATAGTTTAAGTAAAGAACTGGAAACTCGTTTAAGGTTATCATATTCCTTTTATCTTCGTTTAACCAAAAGTAATTTCCAGTTATACTGCTCTTCGGACGACATTGAGTTTATATTATATACTACAGCAAAATTCCTGGAGAAACTCAGTGGTGATTCTTCTATTAGAAATCAATCGAAATTGAATAAAAATTCAAAATTGACTGCTTATTCAAAGGTTAATTTAGAAAAAGAGAATTATTTAGATGATATAACACTTATCATAGAAAATAAAAAAATCACAAAGAGTCAAAGTGCTTTATTTGAGTGTAGAAATGACAATAATGAAATAGTAATCTTCAAACTATATGATATTTGGAGCGATTTATACGATATCGCCTGGAAGGGAGCCAAGATAAAGCTCTTCTCAGTTCAAATGGTTTATGGGCAAACTACTATCATAACAGCAGGTAAAGACTCGATAGTAGTTTTAGAACCTGACTATATGATAGATGCTACTGATATAGCAGAATGTTTTGACTCAATTGGAATTAACGTCAACCTATATTTTTTAAAAAAACTAAGCCGTGACCGTATTTCCAAAAGTCTCGTTCTTGGAAATGTAATTAATACATTATTCGACGAACTTATAAGAGATATGTTCATTGATTTCAATTCTGTTTTCGAAAAATCACTTTTACAAAAACCAATTTCAAGCTTTGCTTTAGCTATTAGTAAGCCTAACGAATCGAGACTATTACGCGAAAGCGCCGCTATTCATTTCGAAAGCCTAAGAACGTTGATGCCGGAATTAAAAAGCGGAAATCTGTCCGTTGAACCTTCCTTTATTTCACCAATTTACGGCATTAAAGGACGTTTGGACTTACTTCAGGAATTCGATGAAAATCCCGATAAAAAAAATATAATTGAATTGAAGTCAGGTAAAGCTCCATCGTTGGATTACTACTATAAGAATAAATCAATAGGCGTAAAAACCGGCTTATGGATGAATCACTTAGCTCAGACGACCTGCTATAATCTGCTTTTAGATACCGCCTTCGAAAAAAGAACAGGAACTACTACTATTCTTTATTCTTCGAGTCCAAAATCACCTCTGAGAGCGGCGCCAAATATATTTAAAAACAAGCAAGAAGTTATACACGCTCGGAATTGTATAACTGCATTAGAAAAACAAATTTCTGAAGATAATTATGAAGAGATATTTAATCTTCGCCCCAATAAAATCGGTAGCGTTCCAAGTTACGTTGAGAGTGATGTATTCAACTTCTCCTTAAATTTGGATAGATTAACTGATGTTGAAAAATCTTATTTCTTCAAAAATATTGCATTTATGTTTCGAGAAATCGCCGCTTCAAACATAGGAGCCTATACAAAAAACTCAACTAAAGCTGCTAATGCATTGTGGAATATGACCGGCATATCTGATAATCCAAATATAATAAATAAGGTTCAAATATTAAATGATAAATGCGATTTTGAAAAAGGGTACTTGAGTTTTAGCTTTTCGTTAGAGAGTAACAACTCTATTAGGTATGGTGATTCAGTAATATTATATCCATATAGCACCGAAAAAAAAATATATAATGAACAAATTATTAAAGCCGCTGTAAAAGAAATCAATAATGATTTCATAACCATAACTCTAAGAAATAAAATGATTAAAGAATCACTTTTAATGGAAACGGAGTTTTGGAACATAGCATCGGATAACTCTGATTCACTTTATAAAAAGAACTTAAAACTATTTTCCGGATTTATCAAGACCGATAAACCTTATCGTGATTTAATTATGGGAGCAAGGGAACCTCAATTTCAAGCGGTAGATTTTATCGGATATAAAGAGTTGTCGGCAAAGCAAAACGAGCTACTTAAACAAGCTATCTCAGCAAAAGACTATTACCTGATTCAAGGACCACCCGGTACCGGAAAAACATCATATATGCTCCGCTATCTTGTTAAATATATATACGATGAGACTTCCGAAAATGTATTGCTTTTAGCTTATACAAATAGAGCCGTCGATGAGATCTGCGGTGCGTTAAAAAACACGAGTTCGGAAATTCCCTTTATTCGTTTAGGTTCCAAAGAGTCATCAGTTTATAAAGAAAACACTCTTTCTGAAATCGTTTGGCAAAAAAGTTTAAACGAAAGCTATAAGCAAATTAAAAAGACTAGAGTTTTTTGTGCAACAACTTCCTTTGTAGCCAATAACACAGAGCTTTTCGAACTCAAGAAATTCAATACCGTAATTATTGACGAATCGGCTCAAATAGTCGAGAATCAGCTTACAGGCTTCCTTTCTGAGTTTGACCGATTCATTTTAATTGGAGACGAAAAACAGCTTCCTGCAGTCGTTCTTCAAGAAAAGGAGCATAGCCTTGTGAGTGATAAATCTTTAAATGAAATTGAACTGACGGATTTAAGCGCATCGCTGTTTTCCAGACTTTTAAAACTCTGTAAGATGAATTCTTGGGACAACGCTTATGGAATGTTAACCCATCAAGCGAGGATGCACAAAGATATTCAGGAGTTTCCTAATATCAATTTCTACGCAAACGCTCTGGAAGTTTATCATAATGAAAAACAAACATTATCCAGACCATTGTTTATTTCCAAGGACTTAACAACATTAGAGCTGACCTTGAATCAACATCGTAGTTTATTTATATCTTCAAAATCTGAGCAATTATCAAAAATGAATATTGCAGAAGCTGAACTGATAGCTAAAATAACTTCTTTATTCGCAATGCGCTATGGTCAGGAGTATGTGGAAAATAATTTAGGAATAATAGCTCCTTTCCGGCTTCAATGCTCAGAAATTCGCAAACGTCTCGCGCCCGAGTACCAAAATAAAATATTGGTTGATACGGTAGAGCGCTTCCAAGGGAGCGAAAAAGATATAATCTTGATATCTTTTGCGGTTAATAGACCAAAGGAAATGGAGAACATTGTTTCTGAATTTGAAACAGAAGGGGAGACTATTGATAGGAAGTTGAATGTAGCTTTGACAAGAGCCAAAGAGAATTTAATCATATTAGGTAATGAAGATACATTAAACCATAGCAAAGTTTACAGAAAACTCATTGAATTTCATAAAGAAAAATCAGCTTTTGTAAGAATGGAAGATTTGGGCTAAAATTAGATATTCAGAATGTTATAAATATCCCTTATTTTCTTATTAATTTCCACATTGTGTACCCGAATAATATCAACTTTTTTATTGAGTAGTAGAGAGTGGATTAGAGCTGTTTCGAAATCTCTATCGGAAGCTTCGTCAATATTAAACATTTTCCCTATGAACGATTTACGCGATATACCTAAAGCGATTGGAACGTTTAATTCTTCGAATTTGCTCAAGTTTCTGAGTAACTCCCAATTGTTCTGATAGGTTTTTCCAAAGCCGATTCCTATATCGGCTATTACATTTTTTACACCGAAACTTCGTGCGATACTGATCTTATTCTGTAGAAAATCGTAAACTTCTTGAGTGCAATCATCGTACTCAGGCTCAATTTGCATATTACGGGGAACACCTTTGATATGCATAATTATCAACGCTTTTTCGAATTCTGCAACATATTGGGCAATCTTATCGTCAAACTGCAAACCGCTAATATCGTTGATTATATCGGCACCTAATTTTAAGGCTTCAAGTGCAACTTTCGATTTTGTCGTATCAATTGAAAGTGCCAAATTAGGGTAAAGCGATTTCAATTCTTTAACTATTGGAATTACTCGATTGAGTTCCTCTTCTTGGCTGACCTCGGGAGCACCGGGACGCGTACTTTCGCCTCCGATGTCAATGATGTCGGCTCCGGCTTCAATCATTGAAATAGCGTGTTTTACTGCGCTATTATGAGCATAATATTTGCCTCCGTCCGAAAATGAATCCGGTGTAAGGTTCAAGATACCCATTATTTTGGGAAAAGGGTTCATATCAACCAATAAATATTATAAAAACAATGCCATAATGAATTATGGCATTGTTTTAAATAAAGTAAATTAATGCAATTGTTTGCTAACAAAATTCCAATTAATCAGATCGAAGAATTTTGCTATGAAATTTGGGCGGGCATTACGATAGTCAATATAATACGCGTGTTCCCATACATCCAATGTAAGAATTGGCTTTTTGCCATATTTTACTGGTGTATCAGCATTGAAATACTGTTCGATAGCCAATTTTCCATCAGCTAATTGTACTAACCAGCACCAACCTGAGCCAAACAAAGTGGTGGCTTTTAGTGAGAATTCTTCTTTGAATTTATTAATAGAACCGAAGTTCATATCGATTAATTCAAGTGTTTTTTTATCAGGTTCAGTTTTGACAGGTGATATTTCATTGAAAAAGAATTCGTGATTAAAAATCTGAGCGGAGTTATTATATAAACCGCCGGATGATTTTTGAATTATGTCTAACAAAGGCATATTTTCGAATTCTGTTCCTGTAATCAAGTTATTAGTATTATTTACATACGCTTGTAAATGTTTTCCATAGTGATAATCAAAGGATTCAGCAGTTAATGCATCGCCGAAATCGCTTTTATTATAAGGTAAATCAATTAATTTAAATCCCATAATAGTTCCTATTATTAATTACTACAACCACTGCAACCGGTACTTACAAAAGGGTTGTCAAAAATAAATCCACTACCGTTTATATCATTTATATAGTCAATTGTTGTACTTTGCAATCTGAAAAGGCTTGTTCTGTTAATTACAATAGCTAAGCCTGCGGCGTCGAATGTTTTGTCTGTTGCTTCGCTAATCTCGTTATCAAAGCCCAAAATATGATGTACACCCGAGCAACCGCCGCTTTCAACATCAATTCTTAACATATAATCGGAAGGTACGTTTTTCTCTTCGTAAATTCTTTTTATTTCTGTAATAGCTCTTTCAGTTATAACTATATTATCTCGTTCTTTTGCGCCGTTAATTTCTGTGTTTAATACAACACTCGGCAAATCTTTTATATTATCCATTATTCATTATTTTAAAAATAAAACATATTCAATTGACGTTAGTTTAGACTAAATATTATTTTGCAAATGTTAATTGAAGCTAATTGTATTATTCTAAACTTCCTACTAAGGCTTCTACAGCGTCCAAAATTGCACCCGAGCGGACTAAAGCCTTCATTGTATTATGGTCATTATAGAGTGGACGGTCAATATCCAAGAAATCAATATGATCGCGGATTATTTCGACTGCTTTTTTCACGCCATTACCATTATTGAATTTACGAATGTCCAACGCCTGCGCGGCGGCCATAAGCTCGATGCCGACTATACCGTAAGCATTATCTAAAATTTGACAATTTTTAAGTGCAGTATTCATACCCATCGAAACGAAATCTTCTTGATCGGCGGCGGCGGGTATGGATTGAATATAAGCCGGAGCGGATAAAATGCGTTGTTCAACAATAAGCATATCGGCGGTATATTGACTTAGCATCATACCCGAGAATTTGCCCGGATTAGTTGACAAAAACGGTGGTAATCCAACGCTTAAAGAAGGATTGAGCAAGCGGTTCAAACGGCGTTCACTAAGCACACAGACCATTGTTACAGTTGAGCCGGCCATATCCATTGGCAATGAAACAGGGACGCCCTGGAAGTTTGCACCTGTCAATACTGTATTTGTTTCAGGGATGAAAATCGGGTTGTCGCCGACGCCATTCAATTCTATTTCAACTTGACTACGCGCATAACGGCAAGCATCGTGTGCCGCTCCGATGATTTGCGGTGTCGAGCGCATCGAATAAGCATCTTGAACTTTAGTTTTTACTTTGCCTGCTAAGATATCGCTACCTTCAATAAGTTTCCTAATTGCGGCGGCGGAACGTACTGAACCCGCAAAACCACGAATAGTGTGAACTTGTTCCATATATGGCTTCATATTAGCTTTTAGTGCTTCCAACGACATAGCCGCGGCTATTTCGGCGGTCTTCATCAAGCGGTTGAAGTCGTAAATATGGATTGCACTCATAGCGGTCAATAAATTGGAACCGTTTATAGCGGCTAAACCGTCGCGCGCCATTAAACCGGGAATTGGAATACCAGCGCGTTCCAAAGCGACTTTGCCCGGCAGACGTTCGCCTTGGTAAAATGCTTCGCCTTCGCCCATCATAAGTAACGCAATTTGTGACATAGGAGCCAAATCGCCGCACGCGCCAACACTTCCTTTATTGCAGACTACAGGAGTAACACCTTTATTCAGCATTTCGATAAATGTTTGTGTTATATCCAAGCGACAACCGGAATTGCCGTGAGCGTGGACATTACTTCTGCCTGTCATTGCACCGCGAACGAATTCTTCGATTACCGGTTCGCCAATACCCGCGGAATGGTTATATATCAAGTATTTTTGAAAATCAAGTATATCCGCGTCTTCCAAAATAGTTTCCGAAAATTCACCGATACCTGTATTTGTGCCGTACATAATTTCTCGATTAGCTAATTTGCGTTCTAATAAACCGCGGCAAGTATTAATTCTTTCTTTAGATTCTGAGGATAGTTCCACGTGGGCTTTGTTTCTGGCTACATCCACTACTTTTTCTATAGTTAGGGACGCACCGTTTAAAATTACATTATTCATAATAATTTCCTAAAATTTCGTAAAAATATATCTACTAATTTAAGAAAAATTCTTAGTTTGGAAAAATATTTCTCCAATTATTTTTAAAAAAAAATTGAAAAATTGAGAGTAAAGAGCCTGCCATTGATCAGAGCTGAAATGGCGAAAAGAATACAATTACTCTGAACAAAGGGGAGAACCCATCTTTTATTCATAAATTGGGATGTTTGTAACGATATAAAGAAGAAAGAAGAAAGTTGGATTAACAAACAGATGCCCAACACTTTGAAAGCGTTGGGCATCTAAACTAACATCTAAAAATAATAATCGAACGAAGTTCGTTACCAGATTTTGGCGCGTTTTTCAGGTGCTAAATATAGTTTATCACCAGGTTTTACGTTGAATGCTTGATAGAATTCAGGTATGTTTACGATACCGCCATTCACACGGTATTCGCCCGGTGAATGTACGTCTTCTTTTATTCTGCGGCGAAGTGCTTCGTCGGTAATGTTATTTCTCCATACTTGCGCATAGGAGATGAAGAAGCGTTGGAGTGGGGTAAAGCCGTCTATTTTAGGAGCATCTACTTTGTTATTCATAGCCTTTTTGAAAGCAGTCATCGAAACGGATAATCCACCGTAATCAGCAATATTTTCGCCCAATGTGATTTCGCCATTCAATTTTACAGAATCAAGCATTTTATAGCTGGCGAATTGGTCTGTTAAAGTTTTTGCTTGTGCCATAAAGTTTTTGCTGTCTTCAGCTAACCACCATTCGGTTAAATTTCCTTTTTTGTCGTAAAGTCTGCCTTGATCGTCAAATCCGTGAGTTAATTCGTGACCTATTACAACGCCGATACCGCCATAGTTAACAGCGTCGTCAGCATCCATATCGAAGAATGGAGGTTGTAATATAGCGGCAGGAAAGACTATTTCGTTTTGTGATGGATCGAAGTAAGCGTTAACTGTTTGTGGACTCATTCCCCATTCGGTTTTATCAACAGGTTTGTTGATTTTGCTGAAATTCCATTCGGTTTCAAATTTCGAATAGTTCTTTAAATTTTCGTAATATGATTTATCATTGATTGCTAATTTAGAATAGTCTCTCCATTTTGAAGGATAGCCGATCTTATATGTTATACCTTTCAATTTTTCAATGGCTTTGGTTTTAGTTGCAGGATTCATCCAGCTTACGTTTTGAATGTGTTCGCCTAAAGCGGTTTTGATGTTATTTACTAACTTATCCATTCTGGCTTTAGCTTTTGGAGGGAAGTATTTTTCAACATACAATTTGCCGACTGCTTCACTTAGAGCACCGTCAACGACGTCTTGGATATTTTTCCAACGAGGTCTCATTTCTTTTTGACCGGACAATGTACGATTAAAGAAATTGAAGTTTTCTTTTTCAAAATTTGAACTTAACGAACTCGCCACATCTGTTGTAAGATGCCATTTTAGATATACTTTCCAATCTTCGATCTGTACATCTTTCATCATTTTGTTCACTTCTTTGAAGAATAGTGGTTGTCCACATATTAATTCGCCCGGATGCATTTTCATAGCTGACCATAAATAATCCCATTTGATGTTTGGAGTTAATTTCTGTAAATCAGCCTCATTGAATTTATTGTAAGTTTTATTAGGATCTCTTTTTTCCGCCATAGACATAGAAGCTTTAGCCAAACGTGTTTCAATTTTCAAAACCAATTCAGCGTTTGTTTTGGCAACTTCTTTATCCAATCCGGTAAGTACAAACATATTTGCAATATGTTCTAAGTATTTAGCGCGGATGTTTTTTGAATAATCATCAGTTAATAGATAGTAGTCCCTTTCAGGTAGAGTTAATCCGCTTTGATATATATTCGCGATATTTGTGTTACTGTTTTTTTCGTCAGCACCCGCATACATACCGAATATATATTGCATACCGGTAACGCGGTTATCAGCGATGTATTTTTGTAATTCGTCTGCATTTTTAAGATTGTCAATTACTTTCAAATCGGCCATCAATGGTGTGGCGCCTAATTTATCTAAAGTTACCGAATCCATACCGGTGTTATAGAAATCACGGATTTTCTGCGCATCGGTGCCGTTTTTAGCATCTTTCGCGGCTATTTCTTTAAATAAATCTTTGATTCTTGCGCGGTTTTCTTCGTCCAAAACATTGAAAGCACTCCAGCGGCTTTCCGATGGTGGGCAAGGATTGTTTTTAAGCCAATTACCATTTACGTAGCGATAGAAATCATCGCCCGGTTTGTAATTGACTGTGTCCATATTTTTCACGTCAATTGTTTTAGTGGCTTCTGCCATTTCTGCATTCTCCTTCTTGCAACCGGTTAACGCTAAGGTTAATCCTACGCAACAGATTGCAGTTAGTTTAATTAGATTTTTCATCTTGTATTATTTTATTAATAGTGAAACAAATTATTCATTTTTATTCTATTATATCAACAGGTTTTAATATTTTTGCTTTCAATTTGTGGTTATTTGGAACGAGTGTCATTAGCGAATCGAAAATTTTGACATATTTATCACTACCATTATGGGTAAATTGAGGATTCCATACACCCCTTAATTGAATTTCCATTTTTGGACAGTTATACTCGATGAATTTTTGAATTGCACCCGGATTGTAAAGCAGTTGATTACGAGAAAGAGTATATTGGGCATAATGAAAAATTCTGCAAAAATTTTCATTATCTAACTGTTTTAATTCAGTTGACAGATAATCTTCTTTATCTAAGCTTTGGGTAAAGTAGTATAGTTTTGAATCCGTTTGTAGAACGTATCCATATTTAATTTTGTTTGGGTTGTCTATTAACCCCCAAGAAATTGTTGTGCCCTCTAATTTGTCGGATATGCACTTTGGTTTTTCAGTAATTGTTGGTTTTTGAGCACAGCTTATTGTAACAATAGCTAATAATAAAAGTAGTAAGTAAATGATTTTTTTCATTTTTAAATAAAAGTAATTAATAAAATGTAAATACAAAGATTTTATGTTTACAATAACGTTTCAAAAGCAAAAAGGTTGTCTTTTCATCCCTAGATTTGGATAATTATCTGTAAAACTATTTCATATTTTTTAGAGCTATTCCGGTAAATGAGTCCGTGCAGTTTATAATTGTTTCAGGAGCACCTGAGCAAATAACTAAACCGCCTTTTTCTCCGGCACCGGGACCTAGATCAATTATATAATCGGCCGCCGAAATAACATTCAGATTATGCTCGATAACCAATACCGAATGACCATTGCTTACCAAACGTCTGAAACACATAAGCAATTTAGAAATATCGTCGATATGCAATCCTGTTGTTGGCTCGTCGAAAATAAATAATGTATGGGCTTCGCTTTTCGACTCTAAATAGCCCGCTAATTTTACTCTTTGGGCTTCACCACCGGAAAGTTGGGTGGATGGTTGTCCCAATTTAAGATAGCCCAATCCAACATCGCGCATTATACCAAGTTTCTTTTTGATCTTAGGATTATCTCCAAAAAAGTTGTAAGCTTCATCAACTGTCATATTAAGTATGTCAACAATTGATTTATGACGGTATAGCAGCTCGCGCACTTCTTTTTTATAACGAGTACCCTTGCAGGCTTCACATTCCAATGTAACATCCGGTAGAAATTGCATATCGACTGTGATATTGCCTTCGCCCTCACAAACGTCGCATCTACCACCGGGCACATTGAAAGAGAAATAACCCGGTTTCCAACCCATTTGTTTGGATTCTTGCGTTGATGAAAAGACCTCGCGTATAATATCGAAAACCTTGATATAAGTCGCGGGAGTTGAACGAGATGATTTTCCAATAGGGGATTGGTCAACCATTTCAATAGATTCGATATTCTCAAAACCTTCTATTCGTTCAAATCCACCTATCTCACCCATATACCCACCGTGTATTTTTTTTAAGCCACCGTAAATAATGTCGTGTACTAAGGAACTCTTTCCGGAACCGGATACTCCTGTTACGCAAACAAAGAGGTTAAGTGGAACTATTACATCAGCCATTTTTAAATTGTGGTGTCTTGGACGAATGATCTTTATTTGCTTATTACCTATAGGACTTTTGACATCCTGTAAAGTTATTTTTTTTCTACCTGAAAGATAATCTGAGGTAAGGGATTTTTTACAATTCAGCAAACCCGCATAATCTCCTGAATAGATCAGATGTCCACCTTCTTCACCGGCTTTTGGACCGATATCAATTATGTTTTCTGCCGCTCTGATAATCTCTAAATCGTGCTCGACTACTATAACGGTATTACCTAAATTCTTCAGTTTATATAAGATTCTAATGAGTTTTTCCGTATCTCGCGAATGTAATCCAATGCTCGGTTCATCCAAAACATATAAAGTTCCAACTAATTGACTACCCAGTGAAGTCGCTAATTTGATTCTTTGCGCTTCTCCACCCGATAAGGTATGACTCAGACGGTCTAATGTTAAGTATTCCAAACCAATTTCTACCAACAACTCCAATCGCCAAGTAATCTCCTCGACCAACTTGCCGCCAACATTCCGCTCATATTCGGTTAAATCAATATTTTTGAAAAAATCGTAAAGCTTTTCCAAAGGCATTTTAACTAATTCAGGAATATTCTTACCGCCGACAAACACTTGACGAGCAGAACGGCGTAGTCTTGAACCACCGCAAGAACGACAAACGGTATATCCTCGATACTTACTTAGCATAATGCGATAGTGCATTTTCTGTTTCTCACCTTCGAGCATTTCGAAAAACTTGTCTAATCCGATGTAACCGGGAGCGCCCTCCCAAACAATTTTAAGCTCATCCTCTGTCAATTCAGAAACAGGTTTATTTACATCCACATTCATATAAGCGGCGATTCGGATCAATTGACGTTTGAATTTTGAAAAAGTATCGCCCCGAAAAGGATGAATAGCATCTAAAGTTATAGATTTGGATTTATCAGGAAACACCAACGCGTCGTCCAATCCTGTTGTTCTACCAAAGCCCTGGCATTTGGTACAGGCACCATAAGGGCTGTTAAAAGTAAACAGCTTGGGTTCAGGTTCGACATAAACAACCCCGCAATCGGCACATTCATATTTACTGCTGTAATTTTTTATTTCATTTTGGGACAGATTTAAAACAGACATTTCCTCGGCTCCATTAACCAAAGATTGTTCAGTTGATTCTGTCATACGACTAATCGTATCTTTATCAATTTGATGGGTTAATCTGTCAACTAAAACGAAATAAGAATCCGATAACAGGTTTGGCTTTGTATCAGGATTTTCAATATCAATGATTTCGTAATCTGTCTTAGAAACCAAACGAAAATAACCGTGCTCCTTCATTAAACTGATTTTTTCATTGAAATTTGAAATGTCAGCTCTGAAAGGAAACATTATATAAATTTTATCATCTATTTTCCAACGGCTTATTATATCTTTAACGATTGAATCACTCGTATCCTTGATAATTGTTTTGCCGCATTTATGACAAGTCGTTTTGCCGACCCTTCCAAAAAGTATTCTTAAATGGTCAAATATCTCAGTTGTCGTTCCAACTGTGGAGCGAGGGTTTTTCTGCAATTGGTTTTGACCAATCGCTACGGCTGGAGGGATGCCCGAAATGGAATCCGCATCAGGTTTCCGCATTCTTTCCAAAAATTGTCGTGCATAAGCAGACAAAGACTCAACAAAACGGCGTTGACCCTCGGCATAAACAGTATCAAATGCTAACGATGATTTACCGCTACCGCTGACACCTGTTACAACTGTAAATCTATTTCTTGGAATATCGACATCAATATTCTTAAGATTGTTTACTCTTGCACCGCGAACTGATATATATTTAATTGTTGTCATTTTTCAAAATTCAATTTTTACAACTATAAAAATAACGCTTTTAGAGCAATAAATCAAATTAATTTGAAAATTAGCGTGAAAGAGGGAACTCCGGGAAAATAAATTATTGTTGGAATCAGGGTTTACAAGATTTTAGAATTTTCAGGATGAAGAATAAATAAAAGCTCGCTAACTACTTAAACGAATGGTATTAGCCGTTACGTCATTCCAGCGGACGCGGGAATCCATATTCTTTTTTTTGAATTTTAAATGAGGCGAAGAATACCGCGAAGACGCAATGAAGGCGGGGTGTCACTCTGAGCTTGCGAAAAGTCCATCTTCAATTCGGGATAGGGGCTGGGGATTAGGGAATAGGTAAGAAATTGAAAATAAGAAGAAGTAAGACTCGGAAATTTAAAAAACCTTATTTTTCCTTTTGACCTTAGTAGAAAATGGTTGATAACGGACGCAAAAACCTAATTACCTTATTTTTTTCGCTACTAATAAGGTAATAAGGTCAGAGGATTATGTAGCCGAAATTTCTACTAAGGTTTTGAAGATAAAATAAGGGTGTTGTGTAGTGTCTCGCTATCTTATTTCACCCTTTCAGGGTTCACAATATGCGCACAAATATATTTCTACAATTGTGCCATCCTTTAAGGATTAAAGAACTGGATCATTCACTTCGTTCAGGATGACTCTGTCTTCGTTCTCCCCATTCTTCAAAGTGGGTTGGGTGGTTTCTCTTTCTCCCTGGCATCTCGACTCCGCTCGATGACCAGTTCAAGTGGGGAATGACATTCGTCTTCTACTCCAATTTCCAACTTTCAATTCTTTTTTCTTTCCCATAATCTCTCAAATATCACTTACCTCTGAAATAAAATTTCACTATTTCGAATAAATACATTATATTTGCTTTTAGAAAAAGTTTCAGTTAATATAATAAATACTTATATGTCAAAAATCAAGTTTCCTTTGCATTACCAGATAATAGTAGCTCTTATCTTAGGAGCGGTATTCGGAGTCATTTTTTCAGTAAATCAACACAAGATAGACCTTAGTTACAAAACATCAAAAGGGGCTGTAACACATTCAGTTATAGAAAAATGGAAAACAATCGAAATAACCTATCAAGATAACAAAGAAACTTATGGCCGTGAAGACCAATTAAAAATTATCAAATCTGTAAAAAAGAAACGTGGTTTTGATGTCAAAGTATATTTCCAAAACGGTGTAGAGCGTAGCTTCCATAACGCTTATTCAATAAAAAAAGTCCAAACTCCCGCAACAATAATCAAACCAATCGGTGAATTATTCATTCGCTTATTGAGCTTTTTGGCTATACCCCTTGTTTTAGCGACTTTAATTGCCGGAGCGGCAAGTTTGGGGGATATCAAAAAATTGGGAAGGGTCGGAGGAAGGACATTAGCATTTTATCTGACTACCACAGCAATCGCTATTATAATCGGTATTGTTTTGACTAACGTTATCCGTCCGGGCGAGAGGATAAACGGTCAGGATAAAACTCGATTGAATAGCCTTTATGAACCCGAAACATCAAACGATAGCGTAGAAAATTTGAATATAGATATAATTAGTTTCGTTGTTAATATTGTTCCGAAAAATCCGTTTAATGCCATTGCTAACGGTCAGATGCTTCAACTTATATTTTTCGCGGTACTTTTCGGTATGACATTAACTTTAATCGAACCAAAGAAATCTAAAATGCTGATAGACTTTTTCGAAGGTGCCGGCGATGTAATGATAAAAATGGTTGGTATCGTAATGAAATTCGCGCCGTTTGGGGTTTTCGCTCTTATTGCCGTTGTGATAGCCGACTTTGGATTCAATATAATGATTACACTCTTTTGGTATATGGCAACTGTAATAATAGGACTATTTTTACATACAGCTATAGTTTACTCATTTATTTTGAAGACTTGGGGGAAGTTCAGCATAAAGGAATTTTACAGTAAAATGCGCGATGCTCAGTTAATAGCCTTCAGCACAAGCTCCAGTGCCGCTACATTGCCGCTCACAATGGAAGGTTGTAGGAAAATGGGTGTACCCAAAGATATCGCAAGTTTTGTTTTGCCTCTTGGTGCTACAATAAATATGGATGGTACTGCGTTACTTCAAGGTGTTGCCGCTGTATTTATTGCACAAGTTTACGGAATGGATCTAACGATTGTACAGCAAATAACTATAGTAATAACCGCGGTAATGGCTTCGATAGGCACCGCGCCTGTACCGGGTGTCGGAATTATTATGCTCGTTATGGTTTTAGAATCTGTAGGTATTCCAATCGAAGGCATAGCATTGATTATCGGAGTTGACAGAATTTTAGATATGCTAAGAACAATTACAAATATAACCGGCGATGCCACGGTTGCAGTCGCAGTTACCCAATTGGAAAAAAGATTGATTAAAGAATGATGAAAATAAAACATATAATATTACTTTGTATAGCACTGATAATGACAGCCTGTCAGTGTCCCACCGATATTGATACTCCACGAATTATTGAACCTGATAATGCGACTAACTTGCTTTTTATAAATGCAACGGCTCAAGGCGATTTGGATATATATTCCAGCGATATATTGATTTATTCAAAATTAAAATATGCTGAAGCTACATATTCTTATAAGAAGGCGCAAGCGGGTGTCGATTTGCTTATGATCAAAATCAATTCAACTGATAAGAATATTATTAATGTTCCAATTGATTTGAAGAAAAACGATTATTATACAGTGATTTTCTATGATATATCGAGCATTGTCAATTTTATGCTTTTATCCGACAATTATACTGCTAACACAATTAAAACTCACTTGAGATTAATAAATTCTTCGGTCATTTATCCCCATCTATTATTTCAAATAGAGTCCGGAGATAATTTAATAAGCAATGACTTGAATATGCTAACTAACACCGCATTTTTGGAAGCGAATAGTGGTAATTATCATATCAATGTTATAGAAACTGAGAGTCAAAAGATTATTGCAAAGATTGATAACTTTGAATTTAAACAAGGTTCAGCATATTCAATTATATTTAGAACAAATACTAGTATTCCCGATTTATTCATAGTTGAGCACTCAAAGAATTGAAAATCTCTCTGATAATATTCCTAGCTTTGATTTTGGTTCCGAGTATTTTGTTAAGCTGGGATGTTTATCCTCTAGAAATAAAGCAAGATAAAACATATTACGGTGGTAAACTAATCCAAACAGATTCAAATGATTCATTATTCTATTTGGTGAAAACCAATTGGATAGATGAAGAACAGGTGATTTTTAATTGGCAGGGGCTTAAAGAGCGAGGCAAGAAAGGGATTTCAATCGGTTCAAACATCATTTGTGACGCAATATCAGTAAATGACAATTTATTGATATTAGTAAGGGACGGTTTTCAATATAAAGCAGTTCTTTTTGACAAATCATTAAGAGAAATAGCAAGCACTAACATACCGATGGGCACAAATGCCATTGACTTAAAAGCTGAACTTATCGGACATTTGGTAAACGGAAAATTTCTTGCATTAGTGAATAATAAATTGATTTTTATTGGCGTAAGCAATTCACGAATAACAACCGAGATATTGGACGATAATGTAAACTCCTCAAAAATAATACAAAATAATAATAAGAATTATATTCTCGATATAAAGCGCGTTAAACAATTCGGAATAATAAATTTATACTCCTCAACCGGAAAATTTATTTTTACATCGAGGGTAGAATTGCTCGAAGATTATAATATTTATCAATCGAAGGATTTTATTATAATTGCAACCAGTAGAGGAGATTTGGGACATACTTTTCTTCAATTCATTGATAAGCAAAATGGAATAGTTAGAAATATTAAATGGGTAAAAACAAGTTTAAACCACGTATGTTTTTCTCTCGATGATAATTCATTCTACTACCTAAATAAATCGGAATTCGAAGCAGTTGTTGAAAAAGGTATATTAAATAAAAACAAATTTGAAACCGGACAATCGATTGCACTTCCCAACAATTTTTCCAAACCATTGGGCATACAGAATAATCAAAATATGATATATGTCTTTTTCCAGCAAGGTTTTATAATTGCAAACAATTCAATGACCGTTAAAGCTGTTTATCATTACGACGATCCCATCGAGTTCTTTCAACCGGTTACTATTATCAGAATGGACAAAAAGTTATTAATGATTTCCAAAACTTTATCCACTGTAAATAATCTTAAACCTAATAACTTTTGGTTTTTAGAAAGGATATTTTCACAATTTTGGTACTATTTACTACCACTAATTTTCTTACTTTTCAATATATTATTCATTCGTTTATATCTGCGTCAACTTTCGCTTAATGAAAGATTGTTGAACCTGAAATCAACAGGTATATTATATTTGATTGACCGTTCCGGCAGACTTAGAATGGCGAACGATGCGGGAAAAGCGTTTTTAGGTATTTCGGGTGATTGGCAGGTAAAAAAGCATTTCGCCTATTATTGTAACGACGCATATACAAAACCTATTCTACAATCCATTGAAGAAGCTTTAGCTCAACGTGAAGATATAAGCGAAAAATTAAATATTGAAACACCCGAAGGCGATAAAGAATGGTTGTGTACGACTACCCCAATTCGTAATGTTGCCGGAATATACCAAGGGATTGTTTTTACAGGTATCGATATTACTGAACAATTAGAACGACAAAGATTAAGCAATTGGGCACAATTGGCGCACGATATGCAAACTAACTTAATGACAATTAAACTAAATGCCGAAAATCTGGAGTTAGGGGAAGATACAAACGATTCAAGAAGAATTAAAATTCTTCATCAAACCAAAGTCTTAATTAATAGGGTACGCGATATAGTAACCGTTGGGAGACAAGAGAAAACCAACAAAACAAAAGTTAACGCGTTTGAAGTCTGTAGTGATGCTCTTAGCGAATTTGACGAAGCCTTATATGCGAACATTGATTTTATCGTTGATAGTGAGTCCTTTATTGTTCTCTGCGATAAACAGAGAATGGTCAGAGCGTTGAGAAACGCTGTTGAGAACAGCATAAAAGCTATAAACCACGACAAAAAAGGAATTATTATTTTGAGTGCAAAACGCGAGGCAAAGGAAGTAATATTTACAATTAGGGATACCGGTAGAGGAATGGACGAAGAAGTTTTAAACAAAATGATGAATCCATATTATTCTACAGCCGAAGGCAAGGGTGGCTATGGCATCGGAACAATGATTATCAAAAGAGTAATAGAACAGCACGAGGGTAAAATGATGATTCGCTCTGAGCTAGGTAAAGGTACTGAACTAATTATAACTATTCCAAACTATTAAATCAACATAAAACCGATGCAAAAATTAGAATTATTGAATAAAAGAATAGCCGGTATTGATTACGGGAAAAAACGTATCGGATTAGCTTATTGCAATGAATTGCAGATTTCAGTAAATTCAAAATTAACTATTGATAACGATTCTCAAGTTTGGGAAAAACTTAAGAAATTCTTTGAAGAAGACCGTATTCAGGTCGTTGTGGTCGGTTTCCCTAATACAAATGATGCAACTCAAACCGAATTTCATAAAGAAATTGAAACATTTATTGAAATAGTAAAAGAAAAATACAAATTACCCGTGTATGTTCAGGATGAATTTAAAACATCAGTTTACTCAGTCGATCTGATGATTTCTTCGGGATACGGAAAAAAGAAACGTTCAAAAAAGGGTGCAAAAGATAAAATTGCAGCCGCATTAATTTTACAAAGTTTTATAGAAGAAAATTAGAATGAAAATTAAAGCATTATTAACTATTATATTATTTTTATGTGTGGTCAGTACATTGACTGCACAAACTTCAAAGAGCAATTCTAAGGCAAACTCCGAAAGTGGTTTTATTGAATACATAGCAAATCCAAGCATTGACACACTCGACACTAATACTGTATTCTTTTTTTATAAAATTCGATTAAATGAATTAGTTTTCGATAAATCAGATAATATAAAAATGAATAGTTTTTCAGCATTCCCAACATTTGAAATAGAAATTAAAGATACTGCCGGTATTATCAGAAAAAGGCTAACTAAAAAAGATACTATCACCATCGAAGATTATTCTCTTTTGAGTAAAAACGATCAATATTACGAAGGACTTTTCACTACCAAACTTAGTAATCTTGATTATACAGTTCATTATCAGGTTACGAGCAATAATAGAAATTTATATGACAAACGATTTGATTTGAACATCAGCAAAGACAATAAATTGAAAGTTATTAGAAATCCGATTTTAGGGAATATGACTGTCGGTAATAAACTAACATTTATACCTTCGGTTTTTAAGAGTACTATTGATATTAAATCAACAAAGCCAACTATTTTAGCTTTCGTTACTCCATCCGATAAACGAAATTTGATAGCGACCATTTCCTATGTTCAAGAATCTGCCATTCCGCCCAAAGATTATCCGCTTAGCGCAAATGCTAAAATTGTTTATTTGGATAATCAAGGAATCGATTTTGCTAAAAATAATGATATCATTCAGGGTTCAATAACACCGAATATTAATTCAACCATTTATCAAATTGAAATTCCACAGAATATGCTTTACCCTGGTAAATTTGTTCTTACTTTAGTTGACAGAAGCAAAAAGGATACATTAAATTATAATTATAAAGTTCAATGGATTGATACGCCGATTTCATTAGCTAATACGGATTATACTCAAGAGATTATGTATTACATTATGAGTGATGAAGAATTTGCTAAATTAAAATCAATAAAATCGAAAGATAAAGAAAACTATATCTATCAATATTGGAAAAAATTCGACCCGACACCAACAACTTTCTACAACGAAGCTATGAATGCCTATTTTAAGCGCGCTGATGAAGCTAAATCGAAGTTTTTAACAATTCTACACAGTGATGGAGCAAAAACATCGAGAGGGCAGATATATATCCTTAACGGCAATCCCGATTCAATAGTAAACGAATTGAAAGAAAAGAAACCGGTAGAGCGTTGGGAATATAAAGCGCTAAAAAAACAGTTTATTTTTGAAATCACTACCCCGGGTGAATATAAACTAACTCGGATTATAGAGTAATAATTTATAGTTACTTATAGCTGATATTCATTATATATTTCTTTTATTCTTTCGTGTAATTCAATTTTATAATCTTCCATTTCTGTCGAAGACCACTTGAACAAATATGTCCATTCCACGTTTTTTGCATTGGGTTTTGCTAAGCGTGTGAACAAAAGTCTAGCTTTAATCAACGCCGGTTTATCGTTTAATAAATATATTAGATAACCATAGAGCTTTATTTGTTCTTGGTAATTTTCGGCTTTAGCAAGAATGCCATCTTGAGTTAGAAAATCCGATTTAAAATCCCAAATTTCATAATTTCCATTTTGATCTGTTATTAAAACATCAATCACACCCGATAGGAAATCTCTTCCAAAAGCATATCGCAATGCAAATTCGTTTTTCATAGTTTTGAAATCAAATTCTTTACTTTGGATTAGGTTTGTTCTTGTTACATTGTTTACTTCGCTTGTAATTCTTTGAATAATTTGTTGATTACCTACTGCATCAATCAAAGCTAAAGCTTCGGAAAGAACTATGCTGAATTCATCGGTTTTTATGATATTATTGTCAGAATCGTACCACCTGTTCATCTTCTCAAAAACTCCGTGAATTGCGGTTCCGGTTTCTTGACCGAGTACCCCGCCGGCTTCTGATTTTTGAAATTTATCCAGAGATTTTTTTAATAGAAAATCGTCCATTTCTAATATATATTCTAACCAAAAACGCTTCCTATCCTTTTTAAAAGTAGAAAGCTTACTTGCGGAGAAAAATATATCGCGTTCGTGTCCCATAACATCGTCGAGGTCTGCACCCGAATAATAATGCTTATTAATCGAAAAGTCTTCAAAATCTAAAAGTTTTTCTGATTGTTCATCTTTATTTGTCAACATCTTATAATCAATAGGTAAATCTATGTTTTCGATGCTTATGGGATTATTTTCGTAAAGAAAATCAAGTATATTGTTATTCATTACAAATGAAGAATCTTTTAATTCCATTATGTTTGGGAAATTTGGAATGGCACTAATAATCATCGAAATATAAGATGTTTTTTCTTTGGTTATTTCAGGGAGATTAGTTTTGCTATTAAATTTAATAATAGATGCCGATATAAATAGTTTATCAATAGCCCTTGTTATAGCAACATATAACAATCTAATCTCTTCGTAAACACTTATTTCGAGATTTTTACTTTTTGCAAGTTTATAAGGAATGTTCTCGACCTTTCCAAAAAATCTTTCGTCTATCAGACTGGCGTTTTTGAAAGTTATACCCAAATCAGAATCAATGTTAAAACTGTTTGATTTTGTTTTTGTTACAAGATCTCTTTTTGTGTCATACAAATATACAATCGGGAACTCGAGACCCTTCGCGGCGTGGATGGTCATAATACCCACGGCATTTTCGGTATTTATTCCCGCTTCTCCATCTTTGGATATTTCTTCTAACGTTTCTAATTCTTTGACAAAATCATAAATACTGACAAATCCCTGTTTTTCAAATTCTCGTGCCGAGTCAATCAGTTTGTAAATGTTTGCCACTCGTTGATCTTTATCTTTGAAAGGTGTTATTTTGCTTATCCATCCGGATTCCTTGAGCAAAGTTCGGATGAGTTTTGGTATAGACATACGATAGGCTATGCGGAGAAGATAGTTGATTAAGTTTGCCGAGTGTTCGAATCTTAGTCTAATCTCATCTGAAATCAGTGGAATAGCTTTGTAATCTTGAAGCTTTTCCCAAAGAATGGCACCCACCTTTGGACTTTCATAATTTGTTAAAACCAACAAATCGCTGTCCCTTAAACCAAAAAATGGTGATTTTAAAGCAGAAACTAAAGCTAAATCATTTTTTGTATCACTAAGAAATGTTAGCAACGATAGTACGTTACGGACTTCAATTGTTTTGTAAAACCCGCTACCGGAATGAAGAAAATATGGTATTTCTCTATTCGAAAATTCTTGAGTTAATTCATTAATGTGAACTTTATCACGGCATAAAATGCAAATATCACTTGCTTTGTATTTTCCCAATTTTAAAATATCAGTTATGGAATCAGCTATTGCTTGAGTTTCGTATTTATATTTATTCTCGGTAATCAAAAATTCAACACTTCCAAAATCGGTCATCTCATTTGAAGTCAAGCTAAATCCGTTTTGTTGTAAAACTTGATGATATGGCTCCGCGTTTTCGATATTTGATTTGGCACAAACAATTTTGTTGTATTTTGCTCGGTATTTTTCGATTGAATTATTCTCAGCAATACTATCCGGCATTAATTTAGAAAAAATTGTATTCGTAAAAAGGGCTAAGGCGGGTTTCATACGGAAAGAGGCATTGAGCACTATATTGCCTGACAACTCTTCATCAGAGCAGTTTTTGAACTGTTTACGAAGCATATAGTCTTCTTCGCGGTGTTGTTGGTGATGTTCAATACATTCAGTCGCATCTCCAATAATACTGACGTCGGCTCCGCGAAAACCGTAAATGCTCTGTTTCTCATCGCCAACGATAAATACTTCAGGTGAAGTAGGGTATGAGAACTGTTTTTCAAACAATCCGGGGACTAATTTTTTTACAATACTGTATTGAATTGGATTAGTATCCTGAAATTCGTCAACCATTATATATTTAATTTTACTACTGATTTTCTTAGCTACATCTGCATTCGATAAAAGTTCATCTGTTTTAATTAAAATATCATCAAAATCAAGCATTGCATATTTCTGCTTTTCCTCTTCAGTTTTCCGAAGAACTAGATTTGTAAATTCCAATATGAACTTGGCATCCTCTATTTGCATTAATGTAGAATTTATCAAAAAATCAGTAGTAAAATTGTAATCTGATAATACATCTGGGATTCCTGAATAATCATAATCCAAAGCTTCACATCTAAAATCATTGAAATAATTTGGAAGACCCTTGGGGCCTTTCACCCGATTGGTTGTGGAATATATATCTGATAATGCAATAATATATTTACTTATATTATCAAAAGTAAGGGTTTTGTTTAACAGATAATCAGCATACAATTCCTTGAATTTCTTGCTTTTTTCTTGGTAATTTTTTTTATCGTTTTCAGAAGTATGATCAAATGCTAAATTTGTAAAATGGCATATATCTCGCAGTTTTGGTTTAATATGATCAATATACAAATTGATATACTTGTTCAAAAGCTCTTGAGCAGGTTGTTCGTAGAAGCCTGATTTATTTAAGCTAACTAGAATTTCTTTTTTATAAATCAATGAATTTGTATTTTCTTCGAGAGCTTTTATACTATATCTGTTGATATAGCTTTTCAAAAGAGTAAGTAAATGTGACTCGGGTTCTTGATAAATTTTGGTTATCACATATTCAAATGCTTCATTTTTAATTCGATGCTTCATTGATTCTGTAAGCTCAACAAAGTTAGGATTCACATTTGCTTCAACGGCAAAATCGCGCAATAGGGAAGACGCAAAGCTGTGAATTGTCGAAATACGCGCCGCGTTTAAATCGTTACGAATTTTGTTATAAGCTGTAATAATTTTTGGATCGGAGGTAGGGGATTCAATTTGCAATATTTCAATTTTATCCACAACTTTTTTTAGCATTTCTCCGGCGGCTTTGCGAGTGAAAGTCATAGCCACAATCTCGTAAGGTGTAACTTTGGCGTCCGCTGATTTGGTATAACTATCTTCGAGAATACGAATATACCTATCCACTAAAACTTTTGTTTTGCCACTGCCGGCATTAGCTTTTACAGAAATATGTCTCTTAAGATTAACAGCTAAGTTTTGCTCTTTTGTCAGATTTTCAGGCATTTTAAGAACCAGTCATTAAAAAAAACTAAATTAGGAAAATGTCAGTTAAAAAAAAAATAATTGGTAAAAATAAATTAAACCTGACAAGTTTTGGAGACCTGTCAGGTTTTAATTATTAATAATACGATATTTTACTTTTTGAAAATTTTCAACAAAGTGGTCAGATTGGAAGCCACATCGTTTGCTGTTGTTGAATTTGGAGATGTTGATGATTTCATACCACCCAATGATGGAATTGAAATCAAAGAATTAACTGTTGATGTTGAATTGCCACCATTAACCAAACCGGCTGAACCCAAAATCAAACCCGTGGCAAAAGCATTTTTGTAAGCGGCATCGTTTTTATTTGCAATCAATCCTTGGGTATAAGAGCCTAATTCAACTACTTGTAATAAAGTATTTGTATTGGTCATATCAATTTTACCGGTTGCTTTGTAATGAGCATAAAGATTGGATAAAGTTTTACCGCAAGCTGTTCCGGCTGTTGTTGAAGCGGCTGTACTGTTTGAATTTGATAGACTGGTACACGCTACTAAAGATATTGATGTGAGTATCAACGCAAAAATCACTAATATTTTCAAAAGATTATCTCCTATTTGTAAAGAATTTAATATATATTATTTCAATTTTTGACGTAACTTAACGTTTTATATTACATTCTTTGGCCGTTCATTACTAAGACTTTTGAAATAATATTACTCATAATATGCACAAACCCGATACGAGAAACTCGTATCGGGTTGTAATATAATCACATACAAAAGTAGTGTGTGATCCCAAGGGGATTCGAACCCCTACTGCCAGCGTGAAAGGCTGGTGACCTAACCGTTAGTCGATGGGACCGTAGGTTTTTTACTTGAATTTTCAATAGCTGTTAAAAACAAGAATTCAAAATTAAGAATAAATTATATATTTACCAAATAATATTTTCCACATTATCAATATTTTATTACGCCTGTTTTGTAGACATATCCTTCAAGTTTCTTATTGAAAAGTATTTCTGCTTCTTTAGATACGGAAATTATTTTTTGAATATCTATTTCGTACGCATTATTTTCGCGATTTAAGGAATGGATTAAATCTTCAGTGCATACATTCCCCGCGGCAACTTTTGTAAAAGGACACCCGCCCAATCCGCCAAAAGCAGTTTCAATTATTTCCGCTCCTTCATCAATGGCTGTGTAGCAATTTGCAATGCCTAAACCATAAGTATTATGGAAATGGACGTTAATAGTTGACTCTGGAAATGCTGTTTTTATATTCGACATCATTCGTTTGACTTGTTCAGGATATGCGTGTCCTGCCGTATCGGCTAAAGAAATATTCTTAATACCATTTTCAATGTATTTTCGAACAATTTCGTAAACAACGTTTTCATCAATTTTACCTTCGAACCCACAGCCAAAAGCAGATTGCACAGAGCACTGAACGTATTTACCTGCGTTTAAAGCCGTTTTAGCTAATTCACAAATCCTTTTCGTTGCTTCTTCCGTATCCATACCTGTATTTTTTAAACTATGTGTATTACTTGCTGAAACTCCCATACAAATCATATCAACATTGCATAACATCGCTCGTTCATAGCCTTTTTCATTTAAGATTAAGCCGGAAAAAATTGTTTTATGATGTTTTGATGTAAAGAATTGGAATAGCCTATCCGAATCAGCCATTTGCGGCACCTTAACAGGATGTACGAATGAACCGATTTGGATAATTTCAAGCCCTGAATCAATCAATTCCTCAATCCATTTAACTTTTGTTTCAAACGGAACAATTATTGATTTATTTTGGATTCCGTCGCGCATACCGACTTCGTGAATTTGTATTTGCATAAAATATCCTTTGTTTAGAATTCTCTTTTTCAAAAAAGCAAATTTAAAGAAGATTTGGTATTAAAAAAAACTCGTTACCATGCGGGGGCGTGGTAACGATAGATATAAAATACTCATCCGATGGATTAGAAACCATCGGATGAGTTTTTTAATTTCTATTCCACTATCACTTTCTTGGTTTCCTTGAACGGACCTGCTTTCATTTCGATGAAGTAAACTCCTGACGTTAGTAATTTTGTCGAAATACCAAG
>JBBRAO010000029.1:0-42188 GCA_038206725.1 Kapaibacterium sp. (SeqCode) | reverse complement strand
ACTGATGATTGGTTTCCCGGAAAATTTGTTATTTTTGTACATGGTTAATCTTGTTTGTTGAACACTACAAAATTAAACTGAGTTTGGGGATATTTTATCCCCTTTCTCGTAAAAAAAAACTTTTATCGGACAATAGTGATTATTTTTAAATAAAAAAATTATTTTTGAAAAAAAGGTAAATATATTTTGGTTATGCTACGCATTATATTGCATAAAGAAACGAATACCCACCCCCACCCCCCGCATAGCAATTACTTGTTATACATAAAGATACTGTTGTCTTAGCAACGCAAATTGCCAATTTCACCATTAGGTCAGCCTAGTTATTTATATTCTTAGAGTACCCCTACTTGTTTTTCAGAATAAAATTCCGTCCGGTAGGGTGTTGCAACCGAACGGTTTTATTTTCTCGTAGAGCCGGTTCGTCACTCTGAGCGAAGTGAAGAGTCCATCTTCCTAAAACCTTACGAGGGTTGCAGTTTTTTCACTCATCCGATAACCGTGCAGTTATCGGATGAGTAATATAATACTATTTACTAACAATAATTTTCTTTATCATTCCATTAGCTTTCACAAAATACAACCCTTGCGACAAAGCGGCAATATTGATTCGTAGGGGCTGTCTCAAAACTCTAATTGTTCAATTTTAGAACAGACGTGGGCGTCTATGCTACTTTATTTATCAATGATATAGTAGATTATAAACCCTCGTATGTTTATCAATATCAGAGTTGTGTGACAGCCCCGTGCTAAAAACTCTCTAAGGTCAATTCTAAAATCACAACTCTACAACTACGCTTTTCATTTTCTTCTTATCAACAACCACAAAAATGATCATTAAAATAGTGGCTAATAACGCCATAGCGGAACCGAAATAAAACGGCGCGTTGGAATTTACTTTATCGTATAATATTCCGGCGATTAGGCTTGCAGGTAATAGAGTAATTCCTAAAATCGCGTGGTAAATCCCAAAACCGGTGCCTTTCAAGTCCTTACTAACTATATCGGATATCATTGCTTTTTGCGTTCCGTCAGTCAACGCGCTGTAAAAACCGTACAATACAAATAAGAATAGAAATATATTTAGGCTGTTAAATCTGCCAAAGAAGAAATACACCAAGGCATAGATGAAGAAGCCAAGAATAATCAGTTTTTCACGTCCAATTTTATCGGATAATTTTCCAATAGGGATAGCGAGAAATACCGATACAGTGTTAAATATCATATATACAAATGGAATATATGATCGGTTTATACCCGTTTCGGCGGTTTTTACAAGCAATAAAGCATCGGCTGAATTACCGAGCGTAAAGACGAAAATAATAATTAAAAAGAAATAGAATTTTTTTGGCAATTGCTTGAAAGCGAATTTTTCGAGATTTTCTTTCTTTGCTACCTTAGCTTCTTTTATGAAGAAAACAATTGTTAATACTCCCAAAATAGCGGGAATCGTCGCAAATAAAAATATGTTCTTGAAGTTCAAAGGGAAGAAGTACAGTAGAATGAACGCGATTAGAGGTCCGATTATAGCACCGCTATTGTCCATTGCTTTTTGAAATCCGAATGTTTTTCCCGCACTTTTATCTTTTATTGAAGCACTTATCAGGCTGTCGCGCGGGGCGGTTCTAATTCCTTTACCAACGCGTTCGGCGAAACGGAAAAATAAAACGTGGATTGGAAATTTTGCCAGGGCGTAAAGTGGGGTAATAAGTGCTGTGATTCCGTAACCGATTATCATAAACGGTTTGTTTTTGCCGATTTTGTCGCTCCAATATCCGGAAACGGCTTTTAACAATGAGGCGGTACTCTCGGCTATTCCTTCGATTAATGAAATAGTAGTTTTGGAGGCTCCTATGGACAAAAGGAATAGGGGCATAATACTGTAAATCATTTTGACGGAAGTGTCGGTAAAGAAACTTGTCAATCCTGTGAAAAATGCGTTTTTTTCTAATCCAAATATTTTTTCAATTTTCATATCCGATGCTTTTATAGTGCTATATTTTGGTTAATATTACCCGCTCGTTTATTTGCAAATTTTTGCTAAACGATATTCAAAATTAGTAATAAATAGTTAATATTTTAGTAATAATCGGCTCCTCACCTTGAAAAAAGATTTGATTAAAGCTATAAAACAATATTATTGATTTATCGTTCATTAAAAAACGATGAATAAACAATGAGTTAACTATGAGCGAGATAATTTTTTTGTTGAGGAAGCGCCGGAAGGTGGATTTTCCGCAAGAGCATTTAATTATAGCATATTTACCGATGGCGAAACATTGCAAGAGGGTAAAGCTAATATAAAAGATGCTGTAAGATATCATTTTGCTATCACCAAAGAAGAAGTTATAAAAGTTTTATTTTAAGTTAATTAATCTTCTTCTTCTACCAACCTAATTCCTTTTTCATCAAGTGTGATGAGTTCTTTTTTATAAAGTGAACCGATAGCTTTTTTGAAGTTTTTCTTGCTAATACCGAATGTATTGTAAATTACCTCGGGTGAGCTGTCATCGCTGAGTGGAAGAAAACCGTTGCGCATACGAAGTTTTGCGAGGATTTTTTCCGCGATATCGTCTATCTTGCCATACCCTTCTTCGTAAAGGGATAAATCAATTTTATCGTCTTCGCGGATTTTCTTTATAAAGCCGTTTATCTTATCGCCGATTCTCACATTCTGGAATATTTCATTCTGATAAATCACACCGCTGTGTTTTGAATTGATAATTGCTTTTAAACCAAGATCGGTTTGCGTGTATATAAGTAGTTCAACTGTTTGACCTTCTGTGTAGTCGTGGGGAGTTATATCCAAGAATCTATCAACTCGAGCCGTAGCGGCTAAGCGGTTGCTTTGTTCGTCGAGATAAATATATACCACATACGATTTTCCAATTTCCATTTTGCGTTTTTGCTCGCGGAAAGGAACAAACAAATCTTTTACCAAACCCCAATCCAAAAATGCGCCGTATTCAGTTATTTCGGCAACTCTAAGATAGGCGAATTCACCTAATTGAGCATAAGGTGTATCGGTTGTAGCTATTATTCTATCTTCGGAATCAAAGTATATAAAGACCTCAATTTCGGTATCTATTTCTAAATCCTCAGGAACATAACGGCTGGGGAGAAGTATCTCACCGTGAGCGCCGCCATCCAGATATGCACCGAAATCCAGAATTTTTATTACTCTTAAACTGTTCATTTGCCCGATTAATGCCATAACTATTCCGCTATTTATTTTTCTATGTGAATTTAAGTAATTACAATTATAATTATTACAAAAATACGAATAAAAGGATTATTATTTTCAAATATTTTTCGTTCGTTTCGTCTAAATTTACTTATTATGTTGAATTTGATAATATTATATGGTGAATATATGAATACTAATTCTAGACTTATGAAGATGATAATAGTGTGTGTATTATTACTTACTTCTATTTATCCCGCATTAGCCGATAAAAAATCTAATAACAGCGGATTAAAAACATTTTACGATTTTACAGTAAAAAATATTGACGGGGTGGACTACCCGCTTTCGAAACTCAAAGGCAAAAAAGTGATAGTGGTAAATACAGCATCTAAATGTGGATTGACCCCTCAGTATGAAACATTACAAAAAATATACGATACATTGGATAAAACAAAGTTTGAAATAATCGCCTTTCCAGCGAATAACTTTTTATCTCAAGAGCCGGGTACAAGTACTAAAATAAAAGAATTTTGTCAAGCGAACTATGGTGTTACATTTCCTATAATGGCAAAGGTTTCAGTATGTAATTACGTATATACTTCTTATCCGCCCGATCCGGCTAAAGCTACAGAAACAACTACCGATGAAATATACCAATGGCTAACTCAGAAATCCCAAAATGGTGTACTTGATACTAAAATCCAATGGAACTTCCAGAAATTTTTAATAGATGAAAATGGTCATTTGGTAGGAACAATAGCTCCAAATATTGTCGAAGAAATCTGGACTATAAAAACTTGGTTAGAAGCAAAATAACCAGGAGCTCAATTATTAATAATGATTAGTTAATCACTATTAAATACGGTGTATTTAAGTTATTAAGTTTAAATACATTTTGTTTGTGTTTTCGAGTTATACAGAAGCATCTCATATTTAATCTTTACAAACCTTATTGAAATTTGGCACAGCGTTTGAACATATATAATAGGTAATTTTCATATATATTTGCAAACGATTAGTTACCAAATGTATATTAGGTTTTTTATTAGGTTAAGAATATGTACAAAATATATATATTGATTATATTGATTCTTCTTTTATCCAGTAGTTGCAAATCTATGGCTCAAAGCTATTTAGGTGCAGGGGTAAACTATTTGTATCCGCTTGGGAAATTAGCTGAAGTTAACAAACCGGCTTTGGGTTATAATGTACAACTCGAATCTAGAAGCTTTTGCAAATTGTGGTATGGTCTTAGATTAGATTATTTCGCTCTCGATAAGGCAGATTCAATAAATACAGATTATTACAAATCCTTCGTTTTGATTTCGCCGCAAATACGATACAATTTTACAGATTGTCAAAGCTATCAAAGCAAGTTTATTCCTTATATTCAAGCTTTGTTTACCGTTAGCTCTATCACCGGAATTGATAATGCCCAGAAATTAGGTCTGGGAGGTTCTGCCGGTGGAGGTATTTCGTATGGTTTTTCAATTTCAAAAACTTGTTTACTACTGGATTTGAATTTACTATATAATTCGGATAATTTCATTTATCGTATTGAAACTAGACCTTCATTGGAATCCGTTACAGCAAGCATCAATTTAAGTGTGAGGATATAATGAAAAATTATGCAAAACAGCTTATATTGATTGCGTGTTTATTTTCAGCTAGTGTATTTTTACAAAGTTGTGCAACAACGAAGTCGTATTACGACGATGCTGTAAGAATAAAGCCAGATTATGAAGGGCTTTATGACATCAATCCGTTTACAAACCAATCCCGCAACGGTAGTTCTTTACGTGGAAAAGTGCTTGGTTTGACCATCATTACGCAACCGGATTCCTGCCCTGTGAATGCTACAACTGAATATATGATATCGCAATACGTTTTATTTGTTGATTCTTTAGCCGAAAATGACGGGCAAATCGAAAAAATACCTTTGAATTATGTTGAATTGATTGGATATAAATTAGATCCTGACGATCCGGAATTTGGCAAAATTAATCTTGTTGAAAATTATCACAATCCTTTAAAACCCAATGGTTATCGTGAAGTGAAAATAGATTCAACCTATATTGATACTTGCTCCGATTGCGGATGTAATAAACTCGATATCGTCTTACCGAGTTTAAGATTCAAATGCCCAAAAAGAAGTTGTAGTAGGTATTTTTTAGAATTACGAGGCGCTTACAATATTTATAACGATGTAAAAGTTACTAATACCAAAATCGGACGCGACAATATTTCCGTTGAAATAGCGGCAGGTGTTCGACTGGGGGTGGATAGAAAAATCGGTTTGGGAGTGGCTGTGTCGAATGGAATAAAAGCTTACGATTCCAAACAAAGTATTGATCTAACAAGACCATCGGCAATGCTTCACCTGCGTTATGATTTTCTATCGTGGTGCTATGGGAAGGAAGAACTTTTGCGAAAAAAGAACATATTTAGAACTTTATGTCTAAGCCCTTTTATTTATGGTCAAATAGGTGGAATGATAGATTCCGCGACTATAAACTTGTTTAAACTAAACATTTCTGCTGATTGCAAAAAGAAGCTAAATGTAAATGGCGAACTACCCGGGTTCGATTTAAGTATGCCGATATCTTATGCAATAGGAGCGGGAATGGATATACCACTGGTTTCTTGGCTCGATTTATCGGCGGATATAAGTTTTCGCTCTTATGCGATAGGGGAAATGACCCAATTAAACGGATATACAAATGTACCTGTTAAACGAACAATTAATATGCTTGTCTTCCGATTTGGGGTAACATTTTAATGAGGGAAAAAATGAAAAAAATACCGATATTTATACTTTTTGCTTCTGCAACTTTACTTTTTCTTAATTCTTGTAATGATTGTCCAATTTGCGATCAAGTGAATCAATGTAAAGTGCGCGAAGCTACAATTACAGTTTTCAACCCGGGAATGGAAAAGATAAACGATAGTACTTGGGTGCCGGTACCGAAATACTCAATCCACTCGTTTCTTTTTCCTGAGGATGATAACAGCACAGGAACTCTTCCTAATGAAACTCCCTATCAGTTAGATGATAAGATTCAAATAGCCGATTTAACTTACAATGACGGCACACAGGATTTGAAAGCTGTTTTGCTGAGTAATTATCCGTCCAATGAGCGGATGGTTGGTGATATTCTATTGATCGACGCCGATACCATAACAGAAAAAGTTGTAATTAGAGTGAGCGGTGAAATTTATAAACTTCCGAATAACTATATGTTAGATGATGCTAAAAAGTTTTGTACTGATTATATACCTAATAATCAATCTGAGATTAGTGAAGGTTACACATACTTATCGCAATACGGCAAGGGTTTTAATTTTACTTCCGAAGAAACGTTTTCTATTTACAGCGTAAAGGTTTACGATATGAGTGGTTCTGCAACCGTTATTACGCCTCCTCCCACAACAGCAAATAATCTTATTTCGCTTGCTTCGGGTAAAGCCATTGATTTGACGGTTAGAAAAGGGAAGGTCTTTTTGTACCGAGCTAGAAATGGTCGAATGTTCATATTTGCTATTACAAATATAACTCAAAGCACTACAACTCCATATAAAAAGCGTGTAACAATATTATTTACGGCTTTATAGGAAAAAAATGAAATCAATAAAAATCATAACTCTGATTATCTTTCTGATTATGTCTATTTCCTGCAGTCATCAAATTGTTAAAATACCGCCGGGAAATGTCGAGGTGCTAAATACAGTTGCTGATGAAATGGCGCCCATACAAAAACCCGCAAGTGAAAGTACAAATTGCGATATTTGTAATAAGGAATTGAAATCGAAAAGTCGTGGACCAAACGATGACATCCAATCTGCAAATTTACTTATTGCTGAACTTGTAACCGAGCAGTTACCCAAAACATCCTTAGATTATCTAACAAAAAATATTGAATCGGCAACATTTTTATCCAACGAATCGGGTTTTGTTTCAATTTCGCACCCCCCTGATAAAAATTATGCAAAAGAAATCGGATTACCAATAGAAGGTAATGTTGGTGGAACAGATATATTTGAATTTAAAAAAGAAAACGGTAAGTTTATATTTAGAAATTTGGGTGAGCCCATTAATTCGGAATTTTGGGATTCACATCCGTTCGCTATTAAAGACAAAAACTGTAATACATTACTGGTTTGGTCATCCGATAGATATGATATTCCTTCAAATACAAGTTACCCTTATACCAATCAAGGCAATGCGGATTTATTCTATGCTTTTTGTACTTATGGCGTATGGAGCCAGGTTAAAAGTTTTTCGGGGGTAGGGAGTAATATCAATTTAGATAAATCCAATGAATTATCGCCATTTATTACCTGTCTTTGTAAATCACCTATTTTGCTATTCGCTTCCGATAGAGACGGTAAAGATTATAATATATGTAAGGTTAGGTTGGATATTGATTTCGAAAATCAGATAATCAAAAGCGACAATATGGTTGAAAAGTTGAATTCTGATATAAATAGCAGTGCTGACGAATACTTCCCATTCATACCTAATCCAATATCTAAAAGTTCATTTATATATTTTTCCTCAAACAGGTACGACACACCGAAAAAAATCAGCGAAGATACGTTATATAAAAATATAGGTTTATTTGATATCTACAAATTTCCTTACGATACCGATTGTAAAGAAAGAGCGAAACCAATACAAACGGGCAAGATAAAATATAACATAGTTTTAAAATCCGCTGACCCGGATCAAAGAGTCGAAGAACCAATATTTATAACAACAGAAATAAATGGTCCGAAACAGGAATTGAAAAACGGCGAAACCATAGATTTGCCATTCAACTGCAAAATAAATACTTACGGTGGATCATTGTACGAAGACAATAGCTCAAACCAAGACGGAATTTTGAATTATTACCAATATAGAGAAATATCCAAATTGCCACCGATAATTAGCAAACGTCAAATCGTTCAAACGTACGATACTGTAGTCAATCCAAGATATAAAGATATATTCGATACGCTGGATGTTGCTTCGGAATTGGTCGAATCAACAGTTAATGAACTTAAGAGCAAAGCTTATAACGTACGGTCTGTCAATTTTATTAACCCGGCTTTTAGGATTATTGCGTCGAAAAAGGTTTTGGATAAACAGGATATCGTCAGCAAAAGACGAGTTTTAACTATCTATGATTCGCTTCCACAATATGATATTAAATATCATCGAATCACAAAGGACAATCCTGCTCTTTCAGTACTTACACAGAAGGGGTTTAAAGTGGATTATTGCTACGCCGAGGATATTTATGTATATGATACCATTTACGTCTATCCACATTATTACCAATGTCCTCCTTGTCACTGGGAGTATGTCCAAAATATAAAACCTGATAAAAGAAACATACCGTATTTCCAAACAGGTATGTGGGAAGTTAACACAAATGAAAACCTTAAACGCCATTTGAAGGAACTTGTCGGTCCTCAATATGCCGGTGCTTCGTTTATAGAACTTCAACCCGATAATCAGGAATTTGGATATTTAGACCCTTCTTTCAATCAAACGCAAGAAACAAACAGAAGATATAAAAGGAATCAGCGAATTCAAGAATACAAGGTTTTTGCCGACTCTGTTGATAGATACTTGGCGCATTTAGCCGGTGATATTATAAATAATATAATTCCCGCGTTTTCAGAAGAATCAAAGAAAGAGCCACGCAGTTTATTAATAATTCAGGTGCAAGGCTTTAGCGATATACGTCCAATTATCCGCGGTTGGTACACAGGCGATAGAACCATAAAATATTATTCGCCAAGTTTCGATGAATCAACAATGAAATTGACTTACAGCAAATCGAACAAAGTTGAAATATACCCAATGGCGAGTATGGTGGGTGAGGCGAACGATACTCTATCAAAACTCCGCGCCTATTCCGGATACTTCGAATTGAAAAAACTGCTTATGCAAAACCAAGCATTTATGGATTATGTCTATAGGGGCGAAGTGTATTTCCCCGATGAAATTGCGATAGAAGAAGAGATAAAGTATAACATCAATAAACCAAAAATAATATTTGTTATCGAAGGGCGGCAAGTTGACCCTACCATAATACCAAAAATCCCCGGTTACGTTACCCGGAAAGACGATTTTTATGAACTTGATCGCATCAGGCGAATTGATGTGATTATCAACCGTGTTAAATATCAACGAGGTAGGTTAGTGCCAGCCTGCTGTGGTGAATAGGGCGGAATAAATGCGCATAGACATAGTAGAGACGTAGCAGAGACGTAGTATGCTACGTCTCTACAAAGATATAATAACCATTTTAATAAAATTACTATCTGTTTGCCATAAACTCTTTAATCTTCTCAACTACATAATAGATTTGTTCGTCCGTAATTTCAGGGAAGATAGGCAATGAAATCAGGCAATCGGCGGCTTTTTCAGTTTCGGGGAAATCACCTTTTTTGTGTTCCAAATCGCTGTAGGCTTCTTGCAAATGTACCGGAATTGGATAGTGCAGTCCGCTCGAGATATCGGCATTTTGTAAATAATCCATCAGCGAATCGCGTAATTCTTTATTCGGTAGCATTAATTCGTATAAATGCCAAACAGGTTGTGAATAAGCAGGAACAAACGGCAGTGTTAAGCCCTCAATTCCCTTCAAACCTTCGGTATATTTTCCGGCGGCTTTGCGTCGAAGATTGTTCCAATCTTCCAAATGGCGAAGTTTAACGCCCAATACAGCTCCTTGTATGCCATCCATTCTGTAATTATAACCGATGGCAGTGTGAATGTATTTTTGCGGTTGTGAGTGATTGCGCAACAAACGAATTTTCTCGGCAAATTCATCATTGTTAGTTGTAACCATACCGCCTTCGCCGAAGGCACCGAGATTTTTCCCCGGGTAAAATGAAAAGCACCCCAAATCGCCCATACTACCGCAAGGGTTGCCGTTGTACAACGCACCGTGCGATTGAGCGGCATCTTCAATCAATATTAACTTATGTTTTTTGGCTATTTCTAAAATCGGGTCTATGTCGGCGGTTTGTCCGTAGAGGTGAACAGGGATAATCGCTTTTGTCCGCGGAGTGATTTTTCTTTCAATTTCAGCGGGGTTGATTGTATAAGTCATTGGGTCAATATCAACAAATATTGGTTTTGCACCAACATAGGAAATTGCCCAAGTCGTTGCAACAAATGTATGAGGTGTGGTAATGACTTCATCGCCCGCTTTGACGCCAGCGGCAAGTAAGGCTAAGTGTAGGGCGGATGTACCGCTGTTGCAGGCTACGGCGTGCTTCACACCGATATATTCGGCAAAACGTTTTTCGAAGTCCTCCACGGCAAAACCCAATGCGAACGCTGTGCGATTTAAAACTTCCGAAATTGCGCTATCCATTTCGTCTTTTATTGATAAGTAGTTGATTTTCAAGTCTAAAAAAGGTACTTTCATTTCTATTCCAATTATGTTTAATATTAATAATCAAAATTAAGGAAAATTTTTCTAATATAGACATAAAATAGTTTATTTGTTGTCGGCGTTGTTCAAAATTAAATCAATCAATAAAAAAAGGCGGGTTTTGAATCTGCCTTTTATGTTTTATGTTACCAAGCCGGAGCTTGGGAAAAGTTTGCAAAGATGTCCAAAACCTTCAAGGTGTTGGATATCTGAACATTTCTTAATACAGATCTTCTCTTTTTGCTTCTTTCAATCTATTAACAATTTCTTTGACTTCCTGCACGCGGGATTTTGGGCAAACCATCACCGCGTCATTTGTTGTGATGATTGCAATATCGTCCAATCCGAAGGCGGTTACGACAAGTTTATCGGAGCTGTTGAATATTATAGTGTTTGTATTATCAAAACTTATAGTATCGCCAAGTTGAATATTGCGAGCGCTGTCCAAATCCATAGTGCGTTCCAATGAATCCCAGCTACCGCAGTCATCCCAAGAGAATTGGGCTTTTACAACTGCCACATTTGCCGCTTTTTCCATCAAACCGTAATCAATCGAAATATTCGGCAGGTTTGTGAAATCGGCTTCGATATCTTTAAAGCAGGTGTCGAATGCGGTATTGGTATGATTAATATATTTTTGGCTTATGGTATCAATTGCATCGCCTACTTCGGGTAAAGCCTTTTTCATTTCTTCTGTAAATGTATCTAAGCGCCAGAAAAACATACCGCTATTCCAAAGAAAACGTTGAGTTTCGATATATTCCTTAGCTTTTTCGGCTGTAGGTTTTTCGCGGAATGAAACAACGGGTTGTATATAATCGGATACAGTTAAATCAATTATTTTTTCCAACTCGATATAACCGTAACCGGTTTCTATTCTACTCGGGGTAACGCCAATAGTTGCCAAAAACTTATTCGACTCTACAAAATTTAATGCCGATTCGACTGTATCTACAAATTTTTCTTTTGGTTTGATAATATGGTCAGCTGTTAAAACCGCTATTGATATCGAACTTGGGTCTAATTCCGGATATTTCGCTTGAATATACGCGGCACCGAGAGCCAAGCACGGCGCGGTATTGCGCTTCGCTGGTTCAGCTATCACATTTTGCGGTGGTAACTGAGGAACGGTTTTGCGTATTGGTTCCAGCAAATGTTCACCGGTAATTATGTAGATATCTTCCGCTGGGATTATAGGGCTGATTCTGTCAATTGCTTCTTCGAGCATAGTCATTGTTGAATTACCCAATTTTAAAAGTTGTTTTGGCGTTGTTCTGCGGCTTAGGGGCCAAAATCTCTCGCCCGAGCCGCCCGCCATAATAATTGCTGTTCTTTTCATATTTATTACTTCTTGATATAATCGTCAATATTAACTGGTACAACATTTTTTCCTAAAAACAAACCTATTCCATCACCTTTTATGTTCCATTTCACATTAATTCCACTGGTTGAGAATATTCCGTCCGGGCTATTTCCGCCGGAATACTTGGAATCATAGAAATCAAGAAATTCAGGTGGAAAAACCAAAACATTGATAGAAGCGTAGGAATTGGTATAATAATCCATAATATCAACAGCGTTAACTATCGAAGTATCGGAGCTGGCATTATTCCTAATCATTACGGCATTTCCATAATTGTAATAGCCAGATTTATCGTACTCTTGAGTTATATGATATGTTTCGGCGATATATGAAACATTCCTCAATCCTTTGAATTTTATCTCGGCTATTGTTCCATAATAATTTTGTTGATGTTGAGCTTCCTTTAATATCACGGATATAATCTCAGGTTTAGCGGGAACATTAGTTTGTCCGGTTGCGGTATGACCATTCCACGAAACACTAAGTTTATACGTAACGCCTTCCTTGGGAATTAACCCAACTGCTTTGTATGTAGTATTTGCAACATATTCCAAAGGATAGCTTTTTTCGGAATCGCTAATATATCCTACAGCGTTCTTTATTATAATATCAGGTGGAGTATCTTTGTTATAGTATTCAGTGTACATTGGTGGAAGATTTTTGACAATGAATATATTGTCGGTCGGCTTTCCTTCTTCCAAAATGCATTTGATGACCAATTTTTCTTGATATGGTAATTGTCCATCAATGACGTTCTCACAGGATTGGATGAAGAATAAAGAAATTGCAAATAAAGCACTAATATATATAATTTTAATCTTTTTCATAATTGTTTTCCTTTAGAAACTCAACCTTACACCGAGTGTAGGAATTATTGGAAATAGAGTCATTTGTTTTAAAACGTATTGGGATGTACGGTTATTAGGATTATATTCATCACCGATGTAGATGGTAAAAGGGTTCATATGATTGTAAACATTATATACATTCAACGTCCAAACTATTGGCAAACCGAATAGTTTTGCTTTTCTTGATACATTCACATCCATACGGTGATACGCGGATGCTCTATATTCATTTCGTCCCGAATATTGATATTTTAAATCATAAAAATCAAACAAATCATTTGAACCGGGGGTGTTTACATTTCCATCACCACCAAAGTAATATGCCGAAGTAGGCATAGTGAATGGTTGTCCGGTGGAGTAAACCCAATCAGCGCTAAATTCCCAATCTTTGTTAAGATTGTAAGTTAAAACAACTTTGATATCGTGTCTTCTATCGTGTTTTGGATAAAACCATTGACCATTATTTAATTCGTCAAATTGAGATTTAATAACTGACCAAGTGTAACCAATCCAACCCTGCAATTTTCCCACTTTTTTAAATATGCTAAATTCCAGTCCATAACCTTCACCACCACCGTTTGTTAATTGTTCATTTAAACGTGCTGTAGAAAACCAAGAAACCGTATCTTTATATTCATAAATATTTTTTAGAGTTTTGTAGTAACCTTCAACAGAAAATGTATAATTTTTAAATATTTCCGATTCAAATCCTAGGACATATTGCCAGGATTCACCCGGAAGAATGTCTTTCGATGAAGGAATCCAAACATCGGTAGGCAAGTTGATATCATTTCTTGTAACCAAATGTGATTGCTGATGCGATTGCGCGACAGCCGCTCGTAAATACATATTATCCCAGAAGTTATAAGCCAAAGATATTCTCGGCTCCACATTAAAATATTGACCGTTAGGATAATAATTGGCTCGAAATCCTATATTCGATTGTAGGAGTTCTGAAATTTGCCATTCGTCTTGAACGTAAACGCCTAACTCCATTGCTTTTAATTTTTTTTCACTATTGAATTCACTAAACAATGAATCGCCAACCGGTATATTATTGACTACCATATCATCAATTGTAAAAACATTGAAATTGTGATTAATTACTTCCGCACCGGCTCTGATTTTATGAGCTTCCAAAGGGAAATAATCCAAAGTACCTCTAAATGTAAGGTCTTGGATGCCGTTTGTAGCTGTAAATTTGCTTCTGTTACTGTCGAATGAAAAACCGGAATTAAACTTATACTTTGTGTAAATCAAAGAAAAGTTTGTAAATAGCTTTGGTGAAACAATATGCATCCAGCGGATATTGCCCACTGTATTACCCCAGTCAATACCAAATTCATCGCTATTGGATGAAGGTGCCGATAGCACATCGCTTCCGAACATTCCGCTCAAGAAAATATGGTTTTTCTCATCAATTTCCCAATTCACTTTAGCGTTTAGATCATAAAAATAATAAGATATCGCGCTTTCTCTCATTTCTTTGCTCAACGCTAACATCATTAAATCCAAATAAAGTCTTCGCGCTGAAAACATAAACGAGGAATTTTCGGTAATAGGACCTTCAACGGTAGCACTCGCATTAATCAAACTAATTCCTGCTGTACCGTGATAGCCCTCTTTCGAACCTTCTTTCATTGTCATATCCAGTACACTGGACAATCTACCGCCATATTCGGCTGGGAAGGCACCTTTGATTAAATTCACATCACGTAGTGCATTTGTGTTAAATGTACTCATAAAACCGCCCAGATGGGTCGGATTGTAAACCATAATACCATCTAGAAGATATAGATTTTGGTCGGGGGTACCACCGCGAACATAAATACCGGAACTTAATTCCGATGATGTCGCTACACCGGGCAGCATTTGCAATGATCTTAAAACATCGCTTTCAGCACCAAGAGCCGGCATTTTTAAAATAAAATCTGAGGATATTTCAGCACGGCTGATTGTGTGCACGCTTCCGGTCATATATTGACCTTCTACAGTGATTTCTTCACCTTCGAACGCTTGAACAGGTAATAATACATTGAAAGTCATATCTTTACCGGTAGCAACTTTTATAGTGTCGGTCCAATCTTTGTATCCGATACATCTTATATTTAAGATATAATCTCCCGGAAGGACCTTTGGCAAAGAGTAAAATCCGTATTTATTGGTATAAGTACCGTTAAGAGCTTTGGATTTATCTTGGTTGTATAGTACAACCGTTGCTGAGGTTATGAATTCTCTGCTTCCATCTTCTTTTACAGTACCCGAAATTGCCGAAGTAGTCTGCGCATAAGTTGAAATACTGAAAAATAGAAATACTATAGGAATAATAAATTGTTTAAGTATGTGCATAAAAATCCTATTTTAAAATAAATAGTTATTAAAATTTAAAATACGTACCCAAACAAAAGATGTTACACTTTCTTGGTTTCGTTAATTAGATTTTCGACTTTCAAAAGATCTTCTTTTGAATTAATCCCTTGAAGCTCGTCAAATTCAGCTAAGCAATATGCGGCGGTTTGATAAGATTCGTTTCTAAGAATCTGTACTATATCGGTCAAATAAAACTCACATTGGGAATTATTATTTTTCAATTGACGGAGTGCTGAAAAAAGCTCTTTGCTTTTAACCAAATAAACACCGCTATTGATTTCTTTGATGGTTTTTTCAGAATCGTCAGCATCTTTTTGCTCAACGATTTTTGTGAATTGACCATCATTATCCCGCACTATTCTTCCATATCCGGTTGGGTTTTCGGCAATAGTTGTTAATACAGATAATGTATTACCGTCTTCAAAGTGGGTGCTTATGAATTTTTCAATTGTAGTACTGCTAATCAATGGCACATCACCTGCTAAAATTAAAACATCCCCCGAAAAATCATCCAGTAAACTTTCCGCTTGGCTGACTGCGTGACCTGTACCAAGCTGTTGTTCTTGAACAGCAAATTGGACTTTTGGGAACAACGTTTCGCAAAAGTCGAATATTGTTTCTTTCAGATAACCGACTATAGCGATTATTTTCGTGGGATTAAATTTTTGAGATGTTTCTAAGACATAAGCCAATAACGGTTTTCCGCACAACGGAACTAAAACCTTTGGTAAAGATTCGTGATTCATACGCGTGCCTTTGCCCGCGGCTAAGATTAGTATTGCTATATCTCGCATTTTATGTAATTTATTGTGTTATCATCGTTCATTACAAGAATGGTTGGTTTGTGATCAGCCATTTCGTTTTCTTCTAAAGCGGCATAAGTAGCTATAATAACCTTATCGCCTTTATGTCCCATACGCGCCGCCGCGCCGTTGAGGCATATTTCACCTTTTCCGCGTTCACCGGAAATAGCGTAAGTTTCTATTCTTGTCCCACAATTTATATTATAAACTGATATTTTTTCAAAAACCATTATGCCTGCCGCATCGAGCAAATCTTGATCAATGGACATACTACCCTCATAATTTAAATCCGCACGAGTGATAGTTGCACGATGAATTTTGGATTTCAGCATAAATCTTTGCATTTTTAAGCCTATTTATTTTAAAACTTGAATTTATTTAACAATTATTCAGTATTTTTTATTCGTAATTAGCATAAGACGTTATTAAAAACAAATAATTATTATAAATAAAAAAATCGGCGGGTTTAATCAAATATTAATCATTTGACAACTCACCGATTCAAAATTAAATCAACTAAACATCTAAATTTACTACATCCAAAGCATTTTCTTCAATGAATTTACGGCGCGGTTCAACTTGGTCGCCCATTAGAGTTTGGAAAGCAAGGGATGCGTTTGCCGCGTCTTCCATAGTTATTCTTAGCAATGTCCTTGTTTCCGGATTCATTGTTGTAGTCCAAAGTTGTTCAGGGTTCATTTCACCCAAACCTTTGAATCGAGAAATTACTATGTTACCAACTTTAGGAGTATTGACTGTGTCGTCTGTATCACTCTCGTCTTCTATATCTTCATCGCCTGTGTGCATTTTAACATTTGGTGAATCTTTGCGAATTCTTTGGATTATCTGATCACGTTCTTCTTCATTATATGCATAATACTCGTGTTTTCCCTTTTTGATTTTATATAGAGGGGGTTGAGCTAGGAACAACATACCATTGATAATCAAATCGCGCATATAGTTGAAAAATAGTGTGAGTAGTAAAGTTCTAATATGCGAACCATCCACGTCCGCATCGGCCATTAGGATGATTCTTCCATAACGGCATTTTTCATAATTAAAATCGTCGTTAAAACCGGCACCCAAGGCTGTTATGATAGTTCGAATTTCTTCGTTTTCTAAAATTTTATTTATTCTTGATTTTTGCACGTTTAAAACTTTACCACGAAGTGGTAAAATAGCTTGGAAACTACGATCTCTGCCTTGTTTTGCAGAGCCACCAGCGGAATCACCCTCGACCAAATAAATTTCGCAATCTGCCGGAGTGCTTATTGAACAGTCAGCCAATTTTCCGGGTAAGGTGGAGTTTTCAAGCGCGTTTTTACGGCGAACCATATCGCGTTGTTTACGAGCCGCGGCGCGAGCTTCAGCCGCTACCATTGCTTTTTCAACGATTTTTTTTGCATCGGCGGGGTTACTGTCAAGGTATTGAGTCAATTGTTCATTAACAATTTGTCTAACAATACCTTCGACCTCACCATTACCAAGTTTTGTTTTGGTTTGCCCTTCGAACTGTGGTTCAGGAACTTTTAAGGAAATAACAACTGTCAAACCTTCTTTGTAGTCATCACCCGAAAGTTGTAAGACATTTTTTTTCTTATTCGCATTCAAATTGCTCTGAATATAAGCGTTTAATGTCCGCGTAAGAGCCGAACGGAAGCCGGTAACGTGCGTGCCACCTTCGATAGTATGAATGTTATTTACATAAGAAAGAAGAGTTTCGCTATAAGTTTTATTATAATTAAAGCAAATTTCCAATTGCACTTCGCTTTCGCCTATCGGAGCTTTACCGGAAATATATATAGGATTAGTAATTGTTTCGTTACTTGAATCGAGATATTCAACAAAATCAACCAAACCGCCTTTATAATGGAAAGTTTCAGTTTTATTTGTAACTTCGTCCGATATTATTATCGTAACACCCGGATTAAGATATGAAAGTTCGCGAAGACGTTCAACTACCTTGTTGAATTTAAATATTACAGTTGTGAAAATTTCATCATCGGGTTGGAAATAAGTTTTGGTTCCGGTAGAACGGGATTGCCCCAATTCCTTTAAGCCACTAATAGGTTTACCAAATTCATATTCCTGTTCTACAGTTTTACCATCACGATTGACTGTAACTTTAACATATTTCGATAACGCGTTAACGCAGGATACACCCACACCGTGCAAACCGCCGGACACAACATAAGAATTCTTGTCGAATTTACCACCGGCGTGCAATGTACACATAACCACTTCCAAAGTGGATATTTCCTTGACAGGATGGGGATCGGTTGGAATACCGCGACCATTATCTTCTACACTACAACCGCCGTCCGCGTGCAATGTTACTGAAATTTTATTACAGTAACCACCCATTACCTCATCGATAGAGTTATCAACGACTTCTTGGATTAAATGGTGTAATCCGCGTTCTCCGATATCGCCAATATACATAGCGGGGCGTTTTCTTACAGCCTCTAAGCCTTCTAAGACTTGAATACTGCTGGCGTCATAATTATGAATATTATTTTCTAATTCTTCTTTTTTCATTTTCTTCAATTGTAAATTTTCAACATACAAAAATACGAAATTTTACTTAATTATCATATCTAAAACTGCGTCATTTTCGATTAAATAATTGATTTTATTAATAATTTGCTTTTTTCTCAATTGTAATTCCGTTCTCCAAGCCGATGACTCTGTTTCTAAATAAAGTACACCCTTTTCGAACTTCCTAACTTTCACTTTCGTAACTAGTTTTCCATCTAAAATCTGTGACCAGACATCCAAAATTCTACTGCAGATAAATAGGTCATCCCATTTTTTTTGCTTAACAATTTTTTGAATAACAGTATTTAATTCAATCATATCTTTCATTATATAACTTTTATCCAAGAGAAGTAATGGGAAACTACCAACACTATAACACCCAAACAAATTCGATAAACTATAAATACTAAAGTTGTTTTGGTTTTTAAAAACTTGATCAAAAAACTAATCGCCCAATATCCACTAATTGCGGCGAAGAGCGTTGCAACTCCTAAATTCAAATAGTCGGATGATGTTATAAATGAGGTGGATTCATAAAAACTTAATAACCCACTTGCCATTATAGCCGGTATGGAAAGTAAGAATGAAAACTTAGCGGCGTCGCTTCTGTTTATCCCGCAAAAAAACGCACCCGTTAAAGTAGTGCCCGATCGGGAAGCACCGGGAATTAAAGCAATGCATTGCGACAATCCAATTATTATCGCATCTAAAACTTTTATTTGGCTTAAATCCTTTCGGAATTTAGCGGTTTTTTCCGCTAAGAACAGTACTAATGCTAATGCTATCAGGCTTATACCGATTACATTCAGTTCTTTCGTAAAGCTTCCTTCGATGAAGTCTCTTAAAACAATACCGATAACACCGATTGGAATGGAGCCGATAATAATTAACCAGCCCAGTCTTGAATCAACTGATTGTTTTTTGAATGGTATTCGCTTGAAGTTTTCAGTAAAGAAGGCTTTCGGTATAGAAATGATTTCTTTACGGAAATAAACAAATACTGCTAATAGCGATCCTAATTGTATAGTTGCTATAAATGCTGTCCATCGCTCGGGATGAGTAAAATCTATAACACCGAGTAAACTACCTACCAAAGTTAAATGTGCTGTGCTCGAAATGGGGATAAATTCGGTTATTCCCTGGATTATACCTAATAATATTGCTTCGATAATAGTCATTTGACAAATTTCCTATAAGTTCATTTACAAAATTACCTTTTTTTTAATTCAAGTTATTAACAATTTAAAATAATTACACCCTTAAAACGAGATTATAGGATATGTTTTTTTTAACAATCGAGTAATTTACAATGGCTTTAAAAATTAGCACAAAAGCACCTGATTTTACAGGCAAATTGCAGGATGAATCAGCAATATCCTTAACGGATTTCAAAGGTAAGTGGCTTGTATTGTACTTCTATCCAAAAGATAATACACCGGGGTGTACCATAGAAGCTTGCGATTTCAGTGATAATATGGAACGCATTACTTCAACTGGTGCTGTAGTAATTGGTATTAGTCCGGATAGTGCAAAATCACATAACAATTTCATTGCCAAGCACAATTTGGAATTCAATTTAATAGCTGATACCGACAAAACTGTATCAACCGCTTATGAAGTATGGGCTGACAAAAAACTTTTCGGAAAGGTTTATCAAGTTATTATCCGTACAACTTATATAATTGATCCCGAAGGCAATATAGCGGAAGTCTTCGAAAATGTTAAAGTCCACGGTCACGTGAACAAAGTTATCGGAAGATTAAATGAGCTGATAGCTTCGTACAAATAGATATATTTACTATTTTTGTATTTATAAAAATTGCGAATTTATGATTGATACACACGCACATATTGATGGCAAGGAGTATTTCGAGGATTTGAACGAAGTATGTGAGGAAGCTTTTAACAATGGATTGGAAGCAATAATCATTCCTGCAATTGAACCTAAGGATTTTAAAAGGGTCCTCAATACGACCATTTTATCTCCAAAGATATTTGCGGCTATCGGGATTCATCCGCATAATGCGAACGAAGCGAATGAAGACAATTTATCTTTAATCGAAGAATTATGTAGAAATAATCCAAAGGTTGTAGCTATAGGTGAGACAGGTTTGGATTATTTCTATAATTTTGCATCACACGAAACACAGATTCAATCATTCAAACGTCATATCGAAATTGCGAAGCGTTTAAATCTACCATTGATTATCCATAATCGGGATTCCGACGAGGATATGATAAGAATTTTGGAAGAAAGCCAAGATGAAAAGTTAAAAGGTGTTATGCACTGTTTTTCTGGGGATATGGATTTTTTAAAACGAGTCATCGATTGCGGTATGTATGTATCATTTACAGGAAATATCACATTTAAAAAAAATGATATGGACGATATAGTACGAGCCGTACCGAATGATAGGATTATGACCGAAACAGATAGTCCATATATGACACCGGTTCCAAATAGAGGAAAACGTAATACACCTTCAAATGTGAAGTTTGTAGCAGAAAAAATTGCAGAAATAAAATCAATATCAATAAATGAGGTAAAAAAAATGACTACTGACAATGCCAAAAGGCTATTCAAACTAATCGCGATTCTAACACTATTGTTTTTACCGACTTTTTCTTATGCTCAAAACGAAAGAAATAACGACAATGAAAATGCGTATGCCGATTCAACGGACACAGAGCATTACAACCCGTATAAAAAAACATTCGGTATTAATATGATTATTGCTACTAACACTATTGTTCAGACATTTTATCCTGAACAAGAAGAAAGAAGCGCCGATGGTATTCTTTCATTGGGTGGGGGATTAGGTTATTACCTCAATGAATATATATTGTTAGAGGGAACATATATATATTCAAAAGATAAAAAAACAATGAAGGATGGCAAAGGAGATATAGTCAGAGACCCGAATTATCATTATATTGCGGAGCTTTCTGCTAAATTTGTGGCTACCCCTTGGCAAAAATTGAACATTTATGCTGTTATTGGTGGACAAGTTATTTATACCAAATATAGTCTTGATAAAAATGAATTTAATACATTTCTTAAGTATGGAATGAATGGCGGTATCGGTGTAATGGCTAACATTAAAGCCGGTAGTGCTGGTATGATTACTTTAGCCGCTGAATGGAAAGTAGATTTCTCGTTCGATTACTCTACATTAAAAATAGATTATAGATACGATGAGCAAAATCAACCGGTTCAATACAACACACCTGTTGATGTGACTTGGTTTTATTCAATACCAAGATTGACTATCTCTTGGTATCCTTGGTCGGTTTCAAAATAATAAAATAAATTTGGAAATAAAACTGTAATCCGGTTATCGGATGTATATAAAATATAGCAGGACTTTACTTTGGAAGTAAAGTCCTGCTAATTAATATTATCATTGTTGAGTCATAGCTTGATACGAAGACATAACAATCAGGAACAATTTTAGAAATTAGCGTGATGCTTTGGGCTTGCTATACCATTTTTTGGGGTTGCTCTTGCCGCTTGGTTTCGGTCTTGCCGGTTCAAAATTCCCACGCGGAAGGTCTTTGACCGGTGCTTTCACAGCGATTCCATTGCTATGCGGTTTTGGCTTCGAATGATTGAAATTTCCACGTACATAATCTTCAATTGGTTCTTTTGGAGGAATCATACCGTGCTTTTTCGGTTTGGAATGAATAACATTAGCTCGCTCTTGGTCGTGAAAAGCCGCTTTTGGCGGTGTGCTGTTTCCGCGAGGTTGTGGTCTTGAATGACCGGCATTAGTGCGAATTTGATGTTGTTCAAGTACTTTTACCGGATTATTGTTTTTCAAAGGATATAGATGTTTTTCAACAACTTCAATTTTCTTTGAAATTAATTTTTCTATATCGCGCAAATAAGCTTTTTCTTCAGCATCGCAAAAAGAATAAGCTGTTCCTTCTGCACCGGCTCTGCCCGTTCTGCCGATACGATGTACATAAGTTTCGGCGATATTCGGCATTTCAAAATTAATAACATAGCCTAAATCATCTACATCAATACCACGTGCGGCGATATCAGTAGCAACCAAAACTCGTGTAGTTTGAGCTTTGAAATTTGAAAGAGCGGCTTGGCGCGCACTTTGTGATTTATTCCCGTGTATAGCTTCTGCCGAGATATTGTGGGTCAGCAGAATTTTTGCAACTTTATTAGCACCGTGTTTTGTGCGAGTAAAAACGAGCACGTTTTTTATATTCGTATCTTGCAAAATATCTATCAACAACGAGTTTTTATTCTCTTTATCAACGAAATAAACAAATTGATTGATAATATCCACTGTTGATGACAACGGTGTGACGGATACCATTTTAGGATTATTCAAGATGGTATTAGCAAGTTTTATAATTTCTGGTGGCATTGTAGCTGAAAAGAACAGTGATTGCCTTGTTTTTGGAAGTTTAGCGATGATTTTTTTTACATCGTGAATAAAGCCCATATCCAACATACGGTCTGCTTCATCCAAAACAAAAATTTCTACATCGGCTAACGACAAGTAACCTTGGTTCATCAAATCCAATAGTCTCCCGGGAGTAGCAATCAATATATCAACACCATTTCTAAGTACAGCCGTTTGTGGATTCTGGTTAACTCCGCCAAAAATCACAGTACTTGTCAATCCGGCGTGACGCCCGTAAGCCTTAAAACTTTCTTCAATCTGGATAGCCAACTCACGAGTTGGAGTAACTATTAGACTGCGGATTTTTCGTTTTCTGTCCTGCGATTTATCGGCACTTAAAAGTTGCAGAATTGGTATTGCAAATGCCGCAGTTTTCCCCGTACCTGTTTGAGCACAGCCCAGCAAATCGGTACCTTCCAAAATAATTGGAATTGATTCTGATTGGATAGGAGTCGGAATAGTATAACCTTCTTCTTCGACAGCTTTTAGTATGGGTTCAATTATGTTTAATGATTGGAAAAGCAAATTAGATTTGTTTTTTGAGATTCGTAATTCAATATTTTTCGTCAAGATTCTTACCTTGTGTGTAAATTTTGCCTTTTAGCAAAGTTATACTATCACGTAATTACACCCATAATATTGCAAAAATCAAACAATTGGATTTTTAACATTACGAAATTGTCGTTTTCAGGTTTCTTTTTTTAACCATCTTTATAATATTTGAGATAAATATTATTCATTACTTGTATTAATTATTATATATTATTTATATTTGAAAAAGTATTAATACAATTTTTATAAAAATCAATTTTTTCAAAGAAATATCTTCAATCATAAAGGTCATAATATGGAAAAAACTTTAAAAAAAATACTAAAGAATCTTGTGGATATAATTAAATTAATCATAGGAACAACGGGTTTCGTACTTAAACCGATTAATTTCTTAAATTCATCATTGATAGCTATTTCACTCGCTTTTTCGTACATTTCGGCCAAATATTTAGCTGATAATTTTCATATAGCTTTAATTTATTATATTATTTTTGAAGTGCTATACATCGGTTCAATATATTTGATTTTACCCCAAAACGGATTACGTTTGTGGCTGATTAAGAAATTCAAATCCGAAGAAAAAGCTTATATTTTTTATCAAAGCGTACTTGGCTTTTTATTTTTCAATAACGGTATCAGTATGAGTTATTTATCAACATCCACACGAACAGATATTTTTGCCGATTTTCCCGCAACGATTCTTTTTGTCATAGTTGGTGTCTTATTTATAGTTGGTTACGTTGTAAAATTATGGTCAGCTAAGGTTGTTGGTATTGACATTTATTATTGGAAGGATATGTTTGTAGGTAGAAAAATTTGCGAATTTGTTTGCAGTGGACCCTATAGATTTATTTCGAATCCGATGTACGGAATAGGTCAACTTCAAGGATATGCGATTGCCATTTTAAACGGTTCCCTTACCGGATTAATTGTTGTATTTATCAACCAATGCTTAGTATTCTCATTCTATTTTATAGTCGAGAAACAATTTATTAAAGCAGTTTACCTTCAGCCATGTGAAAACTATTAATTAAATTCCACAGTTTTATCTTACTTTTGATAATTTTTACAAAAAAAGCTGTTTTACACTCAAAAAATAGAGAAAAATTCAAAATTTCATTGAACCATTACTGTACTTTTACGTATTTTTGAAAAGGTACAGATATATGTATTGATTTATAACCGTATCAACAAGCAATAGATTTAATTATATAGGAATCAGTTAATTGGGTAGAGAAATAAAATTTTGTTTGGTTTACCGCGATATGTGGCAATCTTCAGGTAAATATGTCCCGCGGGTTGACCAATTAGTTCAAATAGCACCTGCTTTAATCGAAATGGGCTGTTTTTCAAGGATAGAAACCAATGGCGGAGCTTTCGAGCAAGTCTGCCTATTGTATGGCGAAAATCCTAACGATGCTGTCCGCAAATGGGTTAAACCTTTCAACGATGCAGGTATCCAAACCCAAATGCTGGAACGCGCTTTAAACGGTATTCGTATGTACCCCGTTCCGGCGGATGTACGACGTTTGATGTACCAAGTAAAAAAAGCCCAAGGTGTTAATATTGCCCGTTCGTTTTGCGGTTTGAATGATTATAGAAACCTTGAACTCTCGATTAAATATGCTCGAGAAGCGGGAATGATTTCCCAACCGGCTTTAAGTATTACCCATTCTCCTGTTCATACAATTGATTATTATATGGGCATCGTTGATAAAGTGGTTGAATTTGGTGCTCAAGAAATAGCGTTGAAGGATATGGCAGGCATAGGACGACCTGTAACATTAGGTAAATTGGTCAAAGCCATTAAAGATAAATATCCCGACCTTATTGTTCAATATCACGGTCATTCCGGTCCCGGTTTTTCAATGGTATCGATGCTTGAAGTGGCTAAAGCCGGAGCGGATTATCTGGATGTTGCTATGGAACCGTTGTCTTGGGGTATGGTGCATCCCGATGTAATCACTTTACGCGAAATGCTTATTGATGCCGGTTTTTCGGTACCGGATATCAATATGAAAGCATATATGGAAGCGCGAGCTATGACTCAGAGTTTCATAGATGATTTCTTAGGATATTTTATTGACCCAACGAATAGGACTATGACTTCATTGCTGGTTCTTTGCGGTTTACCCGGTGGTATGATGGGCAGTATGATGGCAGATTTGAAAGGCGTTCACGATGGAATAAACAGATTCCTTCGCGAAAAAAATCAACCTGAATTAACCCAAGATGATATGGTTATAAAACTATTCGATGAAGTACAATATGTATGGCCAAAAATGGGTTATCCTCCATTGGTAACGCCGTTCAGCCAATATATCAAAAACGTTGCTTTACTGAACGTGATGCAGATGATTAAAGGAAACGAACGCTATTCTATGATTGATAACAACACTTGGGATATGATTTTGGGCAAAGCAGGGAAACTGCCGGGTCCGTTAGCACCTGAAATAATCGAGCTTGCTAATAAACAACAAAAAGTATTTAGTCAAGGTTTACCTCAGGATAACTATCCCGATAAATTGGAAGCCACAAAAGCAGAAATGATTGAAAATGGATGGGAATTTGGACCGGATGATGAAGAATTATTCGAATTTGCAATGCACCCACGCGAATACAGGGAATATAAATCGGGAAAAGCTAAAGAGAAGTTCACAGAAGAACTTGGAAGGGCGAAAATTACAAAAACCGCCACAGCCGCTGTAACCGAAGTCATTGTAAAACAACCTGATCCTAAACCTAAAACAAAGAAAACCCATCCCGATCAAAAGGAGATAAAGTCTCACGCTAAAGGCAAGGTTTTATATAATCTATATTTTGGTAAAGGAATGGATCCTATTAAAGTAGGGGACAAAATTAAAAAAGATCAAACGCTTTGCTATATAGAAGCTACAACTTATGTTGATATGATAACATCTCCATTCGACGGCGAAATTTTGGAAATTTGGGTTGAACAAGGTGAAATTGTCGGACGAGGACAATTGATTTTAACTATGTTATAATTAAGTGATTAAATATGAAAAATACTTTGATGATTATTGCATTATTTTTTACGGTGATTTCTTTGGGAATAAGTCAAAATTATATGCCGCGGCAATTAAAAGTTGTTATTGAAAAAGGTATTATCACCGATGTCGCTGAGACAAGTGGTAAATCTATAATTGTTTTAGACGGTAAAACCATCGAAGTGGACAATTCGTATATTTTACCCGGGCTTTGCGATTCACACGGACATCTAGTTGGTTTAGGAAATATGTTAACCGAACCTGATTTTTCATCCGCAAAATCTCCAAAGGAGTGCGTAGATATAGCCAAAAATTACAAACCCAATCGCGGAAAATGGCTTTATGGGCGAGGCTGGAATCAGGAAAGATGGTTAGTAAAAGAACTCCCTACAAAAGAAATCCTCGATTCGACGTATCCCAATATTCCGGTTATATTCAGAAGAACCGATGGCCATTCGATATGGGTGAATTCCAAAGCTCTTGAATTAGCAAAAATAGACCAAAACACAAAAGATCCCGATGGCGGAAAAATTTTACATAACAGGGATGGTTCATTGACGGGTGTTCTGATTGATAATGCGGCGGATATGGTAATGAACCTATTACCAAACACATCGGATGAAGAAATACGAAATTTAATCCTTATCGCTCAAGACAAACTAATATCTTATGGCCTGACGGAAATTCACTCTTTTGATTTGAATCTCGAAGAAGTTCGGGTTTTAAAGAAAATGGAAAAAAATAAGGAATTAAAAATCAGGATACAAGGTTATCCAACAGCGCAAAATGATGAATACTTAGAATATTGTTCCAAACCTTTTACAGGCGAGTATTTTTCCATTCGCGGTTTGAAATTCTACGCCGACGGAGCATTGGGCTCTTATGGGGCGGCACTTTCTGAACCCTATACCGACAAACCGGAGACTTCCGGATTATTACTTATGCCACAGGACTCGTTTTACAAAAAGGCAAAAATCGGGCTTGTAAAAGGTTTTGATATTGCCATCCACTCAATCGGAGACAGAGCTAACAGCTTGGTATTAGATAACTTCGGCAGACTATACACAGAATTACATCCGAAAAACCTATTAAGGGTGGAACATTCGCAATTACTTGCCGCTGAGGATATCGTGAAATACGCAAAATACAACTGCATCGCCTCAATCCAACCCATTCACTGCATAAGCGACGCTAATATGGCGGACAAACGTTTGGGCAAAGAACGCGCGACACTCATCGGGTACAAATGGAAGTCATTATTAGACGCGGGAGCTAAAATGCTTGCCGGTTCGGACTTCCCTATCGAATCGCCAAATCCATTTTTGGGGATTGACGCTTTTGTCAATCGTGTTCCCTTCGACGACGCTACACCTTGGAACGCCGGAGAATGTATTAGCACCAACGAAGCGCTCAAGATATATTCGCTTAATCCACGCGAATATCTGGGAATAACGACTCGCGGCAGAATTGAAAAAAACCTACAAGCCGATATAATAATTATTGACAATGACCTGACAAATCCAAAAGGGATTAAAAACACAAAAGTCATTTTAACAATTGTGAACGGAAAAATCGTATATAAAAAATAATTTTGAATTTTGAATATGAAGAATGAATTAAGAAAGCCAGCAAGAAAAAAAAATTAGTTGCCACGGCTTTTAAGTGGAGCGGGAGTAGTTTTTTTTATCCGGCTTAAGCCAAAATCAAATTGGCCGTTTGGACTAAAGCCTGATAGATAGACAGTTACATTATCCACGAACTAAAGGTCGTGGCAACTAAAACCGGATTCCTGATTGGGATTGTTTTCAACGAGGGACACCGTCCCTAGTTATTTTGCGGCAGGCTTTCAGCCTGAGGAAGACTCTGCTTTAAAAAACCTTATTTTATATTCGAAACCTTAGTAGAAAAGCGATATGTACTTGCATTATAACCTTATTACCTTATTTTTTAACCCAACCCCACGCTTAAGCGTGGGGTTAATTGCTAAAACTAAGGTTGAAATGGGAAATAAGGTTTTTCATAATTCTTCGCATATTTCGTACCTACGGCACGTCTTAGCCACCATTCAGCTTTTTTCTATAAACATTTCATCCCTTAAGGTATGGTCTTCTTTGCATTCATCATTCAAAATTGTTTGAAGGTGGCATCTCGACTTCGCTCGATGACCGGTTCGTTCTTCACATTCAATGTCTTTGGGCATCTCGACTTCGCTCGATGACCAGCGGGTTTGGAAATGACGTAATACCTTTTTTTTATAACCTTCCGAAGCTTTGAAACCTTCGGAAGGTTTAGAGACTTACCAATACTTCTGCATCATATTTTCGATAACTTTTTTACCGTTTATCCAATTGGATTCGAGTGGGTTTATTGCGAAATGGTAGAATATATCGGTGTATGATGCGCAATCGTAAATGCAGAAATTGGCTTTTTTGCCGATTTCCAAACTGCCCATTTCGTGAGAAAGCCCCAATGCTTTGGCACCGTTCAAAGTGGCGGCTGTCAATGCTTCTTCCGCTGTCATTCGCATATTGATGACGGCTAAGGATAGGACAATTAGCATATTCTCTGTGTAGCACGAGCCGGGATTGGTATCGGTTGCCAAAGCCACTGTACAACCACTTTCGATTATTTTTCTCGCCGGAGCGTAAGGCATTCTGATAAAATACGCCGTTCCCGGTAGCAATGTCGCAACGGTGCCCGATTTTTTAAGAGCGGCGATGCTTTCGTCCGAAATAAATAACAAATGGTCTGCAGAAACTGCTCCGACTTCGGCGGCCATTCTTGCGGCAGATACATCAGCCATTTCATCGCAATGTACGCGGATTTTCATACCGGCTTTTTTTGCGGCTGTAAATATCCGGACCGCTTCATCCAAAGTAAAATATCCTTGGTCAACAAACGCGTCGCAATATTCCGCCAAACCTTCGGCGGCTACAGCGGGAATCATCTCATTTATAATCAGATCAACGTATTTGCTATGGTCGTTTTTATATTCAGGTGGGAAATCGTGCGCCCCCATAAATGTGGACGAAATACTGAGCGGCATTTCTTCCCGCAATCTCTTTATCGCGCGCAATTGGTTCAATTCGCTTTCGATTGTTAGCCCATACCCGCTTTTGATTTCAATTGCCGTAGTGCCGTAGCGCATCGCACTAATGACTAATCTTTTACCAACTTCATAAAGTTCATCAATCGAAGCCGCTCGTGTTGCTTTCATTGTGGTCAAAATTCCGCCACCTTCCGCGGCTAATTCCTGATAAGTAGTTCCACGCAATCGGCGCGCAAATTCATTCGAACGGTTGCCACCGAAAACGATATGGGTATGCGAATCAACAAATCCGGGTAAAACGGTCTTGCCGTGAGCATCAATTATCGCGTCGGCTGTTAGTTTTCCTTCGACGATTAATTTTTCAGATTCGGCGGAAGTACCAACCCATTGAATTTTCTCGTCAAATAGTATCGCCCCGTTTTGGATTTCCCCAATATTTTGCATTTCGCTTCCGGTAAGTTCTGTTTTACCGTTAGCGTTTATCGTTACAAGCGAATTTATATTTTTAATCAACGTCATCATTTCTAATCTCTTTATTTTTATTTCTTTTCTTAAACCAAACGTATAGTGGAATGCCCAAACTTACTAAAAGCAGACCAAAGAGCGAATTAATAATCTGTGTGTTGCCGCTGTAATAATTTAAAATATCATTATAAAGCGTAATCAGCACGAACGCGGTAGCAAAAATAATGAATATTATCGGAACGTAAGGATAGCCCCAAACTTTGTACGGTCTTGCGTGGTTAGGCATCTTTTTCCGAAGAATAAACACTCCGTAAGCCCCCAGCGCGTAAAAAATCCACGATACAAATATCAGCATATCCGTCAAATTGTCAAATGAACCACTCAAAACAAGTGCCGACGCCCAGAAAGCTTGAATAGCCAAAGCGCGTGATGGTGTTCGGAATTTTGGATGGGCGTTTCCCGAAGAGTGGAAAAATAAATTTTTACGAGCCATAGCGTAGTAAACTCGCGCGCTTGCCATTATCGTTCCGTTAGCCGTACCAAATGTGGAAACCATCACCAAAATTGCAACTAAGGCGCCTCCGCTCGCTCCAATTGCGTGTTTTGCGGCATCAGCGGCGACGAGTTTTGAACCCGCCATCACTTCTGTAGGCAAAACATAGAGAAAAGCCACGTTCATCAGCAGATATACCGAGATTACCACAACTATTCCGATTGTGAGAGCAAGTGGAACATTCTTTTTTGGATTTTTTATTTCACCGGCAAGATATGTGATATTATTCCAACCGTCATACGCCCAAAACGCCGCCGACAGTGCCACTATTATCCCTCCCAGCATACCGGAGGAGCCTAAATGAAAATTTGGATTAGCTGTCGTAAGATTATGCACTGAGCCGTCGGAAAAAATAAAACACGCGCCTATCAACAATCCCATTGCCGCTACTTTCGCTGTTGTAAAAAATGCTGAAATACTTCCACCGAATTTCACGCCCAGATAATTCACAAACGATAATGATAAAATCAATAATATGGTTACCGATTTAACGCCGAGGTCCATCAACGGGAATATCTTACCAATTCCGGGAATGAAGAGATAAATCTGTTGCTCAATTTCAGGCGAAAACCTCGGTAAAGTGAAAAAATACTGGAGGTATTCAGAAAAAACATAAGTTATAGAAGCGATTGAACCGCACTGCACAACAGAAAGCATAGCCCAGCCATAAAGATAGCCCGTCATATCGCCGTACATCTCACGGAAGAAAATAAACTGTCCTCCGGTTTTGGGGATTAATCCCGCCACTTCGGCATTGGTTAATGCACCGAATAAAGTAATTAATCCGGCGACAACCCAGACTAGCAACATCAGTTCAGGACTGCCTAAGGCGTTCGCCATAAAGGCGGGTTTTTTGAAAATGCCGGAGCCTATAACTGCCCCAATTACGATAGCTGTGCTGGTATAAAGACCTAATTGCGGTAATAAACCGAGTTTTTTGGGAGGCTGTAAATTTTTATTCATTTATTTTTTTTTTGTTTTGATTTTTTAATAAGTGTCAAAACTAATAATTTTTGACGATATAGTTGCACTCTCATACCAAAAATATAAAAAAAAATCTTAAATTTGTCTTACATAAATGGACATTCTATGAACATAAAGTTACTCAAATATATATCGCAAGCTTTTTTTTATTCCGAAAACAATAAGAAATTCATTCGTTTTACCCGAATCGTATCTATTATAGGCGTTGCTTTGGGCTCTATAGCCTTGCTTGTGCCACTTGCAGTGCTCGATGGCTTTCATTATGAATTGCGTCAAAAAGCAACAGAATTTTCTTCTCACGTAACGCTAAAGTCGTTCAGAAAAGCTCCAATTGAAAATATCAGCCAAACAATTAGTAAAATAAAAGCTCAAGAAAAGGATATTAAATTGATATTTCCTGTTATTCAGCAAGGGGCGATAATAAAAAGCACCAACTCAGTTGATGGTATATTGTTGAGAAGCACGAATTCAGAACAAGCATTAGATCTATATAAAAAATACACAACATCCGGAAAATTTGAGTTTTCTTCCTTAAGTTCGAAAGAAATCATTGTTAGTAAGACTATCGCTGAAAAGCTCAATGTGGGCTTGGGTTCCAATGTTATTGTTTATTCGCTGTCAACTGAGCAACTTCAAAGCAACCGCTTCCCCTCGATAGAAAGTTTTAAAGTGAAGGCGATTTATTCATCGGGTATGGGAAAATTTGACGGAACCGTTTGCTTTATACCTTATAAAACTGCAGGGAGTTTTTTCAAAATACCTGATGATAATGCTACCGACATAGAAATTATGCTCAACAATATAGAAGATTCTCCTTCTATTTCCGCTAAATTAGAAAAATACTTAGGCTTTCCGTTATACGGATTAACCGTTTTCGATACACATTCAGCAATATTCAATTGGATAGATTTACAACGTGAGCCGATTCCGCTTGTGTTGGGTCTGATTGGATTGGTGGCGGTATTCAATATAATTTCCACTTTATTGATTATGGTTTTGGATAAAACGAACTCTATAGGGATTTTACGTACTATAGGATTAAGTGCTAATCAAATCCGATTAATTTTTATTCGGCAGGGGCTTACGATAGCAGTTAAAGGATTGCTAATCGGTTGCGGATTGACATTAATAGCAAGTTTACTTCAAAAATATACCGGATTTATTTCAATGGATCCAAATGTATATTATTTGGATTCCGTTCCAGTGATGATCGTATTTTGGCATTATGCATTAGTGATTTCATTAACACTGGTTTTCTCAGGGCTGGCATCGGCTGTTCCGGCGTGGGCGGCGAGCCATATTTCACCAATTAAAGCAATAAGATATAAATAATGAAAGGTTTAAAATTTAATAACGTTACAAAAGAATTCGCTAATGGCGTAGTAGCAGTAAAAAACGTCAGTTTTGAAACAACAGCGGATGAATTTTTGGTTCTTGTCGGACCTTCGGGTTGTGGTAAAACAACAATTCTTAGAATGATTGCAGGTTTGGAAGACATAACTCGTGGTGAGGTATTTCTCGCAGGAAATATAATCAACGATGTAGAGCCAAAGAACCGTAATATCGGAATGGTTTTTCAAAATTATGCTTTATACCCTCACCTGAGTGTATTTGAAAATATTGCTTTCCCGTTGAAAATTAAAAAAATACCTAAAAAAGAAATAAAGACTTCCGTAAATACCGTTGCTGAATCAGTAGGCTTATATGAATTGTTAGCGCGCAAACCTAAAGAATTGTCAGGTGGTCAGCGTCAGCGAGTAGCTTTGGCGCGTGCTATAATCCGTAAACCTGATTTGTTTTTATTCGATGAACCTCTCTCGAATCTTGATGCTAATCTCAGAATTCAAATGCGAAGTGAAATACTCCAACTACATCGAAAAACGGGATGTGTTTCGGTTTATGTAACCCACGACCAAATAGAAGCGATGACTATGGGAACAAAAATAGCTGTTATCAAAGACGGCGAAATCCACCAAATAGGAACTCCGGAGCAAATCTACAAACAACCGGCGGATCTGTTCGTTGCTGAGTTTATCGGCAATCCTAAGAATAATTTTATCGATGTTTTTGTTTATGAAAGCCATACTAATTTGGTAGGGGATACAGGCAAAAATATTATGTTCAATTACGATGGTATTTTAAAACCGGAAATCAAGGAATATACAATTGCTTTAAGACCGGAATATTTTTCTTTGCACCCGTACAAAGATGACGTTAATTATTTCGAAGCAGTCATCGAAAATAAGGAATATCTCGGTTCGGAAACATACATTTATTTCAAATTAAATTCCAAAACCCATTGCTTGAAAGCTAAAGAAATGGTTAAAGAAACAATAGGAGAAAAAGTCAACATATATTACGATAAATCGAAAGCGGTTTTCTTTGATAAAGCAACCGGCAGAAATATTGCTAATATTGTTTAATTAGAAAATGAGTTTCCCAAAAAGGAAACAGGAATAAACGGGTAAATCTTGTGATTTTTTTTGAAAATTAGTACGTTCTTATTTGTATATATTTCAATTTAATATGCACAAACAACTTTTTTTTTAAAAAAATAATGGTTAATTTTGAAACGTTTTTGCGTTTAGTTTGTCTATATAGTATGAAAAAAATCAAATCTCATAAAATTATTGAGATTTATTAATTTATATTCATTTTGTCATTCGGCGAAACAATGAAAACTTCAATGTTTGTACTTATTCTTTTTGTTTCGATAATTCTAAATATATCCCCCGCTAAATCCCAAAATATCAGAATCATTCAAGCAGATACAATCAGCAAAATTTAGCACTCATCGGATGACTAAATAGTCATCCGATGAGTTTAAAACTTATTATTTCATCATCTTATTAATTTCAGCCATAAAAGCTTCTTTCGAGCGCCCTCCCTGAATGGTCGCTACAATTTCACCTTTTTTGTTTATCAAAAAAGTTGTCGGAACAGCATTTATTCCACCGTAGGCATTAGCAATATCACCATTGCCAACGATTACCGGATAACTTAAGCCTTTACTTAACCAGAAATCGTTTACTGTTTTTTGAGCTTCTTCAGCACTACGCGAATTTTCCATTGCCACGCCAATAACAATTAACTTTTTGTTTTTCATTTCTTTAGAAATGGCAATTAAATCAGGCAGTTCTTTTCTACAAGGAGGACACCAAGTACCCCAAAAATTCAGTAATACGTATTTACCTTTCGTAAATTCAGAAAATTTGACACTTTTAGTACCATTTTGCCAAACAAAATCACCGGCTTTATTACCTACAGGTTTGTCAGCGGAAACTATAGGATAAACTTGCGCGGTCACTTTTTTTTCCGCGGCTTTTAATGTACTGCTTCCATTAAATCCCAATCCTAAGAAAGAAGATGTTATTAGGACAGCAATCATTGTTAGAACTTTGTTATATTTCATCATAACTCCAAATTATTTAATTTATTATTTATTTAACTCTTTTATTAAAAAGTCCTTCGATCTTGCACCAACAAAGCGATTCACTTCTTTACCGTTTTTCAAAACTAACAGCGTTGGGATACTCCGAACACCGAATTTACCGGCTAATTTTTGCTGACTATCAACATTTAATTTGCAAATTTTTATCTTATCGTCTATTTCATTAGCAACATCATTCAAAATTGGTGCCATCATTTTGCAAGGCATACACCATTCAGCCCAAAAATCAATTAAAACAACTCTGTCTTTTGTGGTTTGTTGAAAATTCTTTTCATCGAGGTTTACTATGCTTTTGCTTTCCTCAACCGCCGGCGCATTTTTCATTTTCTTTAACGAAAAAGCAATATAAAAAATGAAGGCCGCAATTAAACCGAGAATAACATATAATATGACAAACATATAAATTCCTTATTTGATTAACAATTTTTACAAGGACTTTTAACTAATAAAAATCCGATAAAGCTTCCATACATAATACTCATAAACGGATTGCTCGTAATAGCACATCTTCCGGAGGAACAACCAATAAACGAATAATATAGGAAACCCAATGTTCCACCGATTATTACTCCCAAAGCAGGCTTCCAAAAATTTGACGACATCAAATACTGTTTCACTGTTTTTGGTTTTGTCTTCACATCACAAGATTTTTCCATTATTCCTCATTCTTATTTTTTTTAATTTTATGCATAAATCGTATTAGTATCACTTTTATAAAATTATAAATCGTATTAGTATCACTTTTATTGTAATCGGCATCAACTTTTTTTTATAAAATTGAACTAATACAACAAATTTGCAATTAAATCGTATTAGTATCACTATAATAATTAATAATGATTTGCTATGAAACTCAATAGAGATTTTTCAGAGGAACAATTAAAAGAGCTATTTACAAGCAATGAGAAATGCTTGGAACTGATTGCCGATTTAAAATGGGAAGAAGGATTTGTCTGCCGTAAATGCGGAAATACAAATTATTGCCACGGAAAAACTCCATTTTCACGACGATGCACGAAATGTAAAACCGAAGAATCGGCAACAACTGCAACCATTTTTCATCATTGCCGATTTGATATCAGCAAGGCATTTTTTATTGCTTACAACGTTTGCAAAGGGAATGAAAACTTATCGTCTTATGAATTCGCGCGTCGTCTATCACTTCGGCAAATGACTTGCTGGAAGTTTAAGGATAAACTTAAGAAAGCTATTGAAGCAACCGGAGAACTATCTGAAAATTGGGTAGATGTTTTAAAATAAAAAATTCATCCGATAACTTTTATATTCATCGGATTAATTTTATCCACACAATTTTTTTATTTCTTCCAAAAATAGTAATTTTAACATAATATTTTTGAGGAACTGCCTCAAATCACTAATTTTATTATGAAAATATGGTATTTGAATTGTTAATTAAAGGGCTCATTATTGGTTTTGCCGTCGCAGTGCCGGTAGGACCTATTGGTGTTTTGACTATTAAGCGTACATTGAACGAAGGCCGGCGTTCCGGATTTATCACCGGAATGGGGGCGGCATTTGCAGATACACTCTATGGAGTAGTGGCGGAATGTAGTTTAACAGCAGTTTCTTCCTTTCTAATTCACGAACAATTCTGGATGAAATTAATCGGTGGTATCGTTATGCTTTTAATCGGCGTCAAAACACTTTTAAGCAAGCCGGTTTTACGTCATATCAAAATGGACAATAAAGGTCTGATTTATAATTTTATTTCCACCTTTTTCCTTACGCTAACCAACCCGGCTACTATTTTTGCATTTTTAGCTATTTTTGCAGGTTTCCGATTGGGCTCTTCTAATATTAACCATCAAGGCTCAGTTGTACTTATTGTAGGTGTTTTGATAGGCGCATCGTTATGGTGGCTCACCCTTAGTTATATAGTAAATAAGTTTAAATCCAAAATTTCTCACGGAAATCTCTATTGGATTAATCGTATTGCCGGAATTGTAATCATTTTATTCGGTATATTTTCTTTATATTTATGTATTAATTTGCATCATTAAAAAATATTTCAATTATTTCATTTTGCATTTTGTCGCGTCATAATACTACGCGCTATCTTATAGTTTTGCATATTGTTAAATTACAATTAACGATTTTATGTAAAATTATGAGGAATTGATGATGGAAAAGCTACAGAAAATTCACAACTTAATTATTCTTGACGAAAGCGGTTCTATGGAATCAATCAAGAAATCGATTATAAGCGGCTTCAATGGAGTTGGTCAAAAAATCCTGCATTTTATTGATCCGATTAGCAAGCTGGAGGAAATTGACGATTCGCGCTACAGACCGGAAGCGTCAACACCGCTCTACGATGCGATGGGTTATAGCTTTGCAAAATTAAAAAAAGGGTTGGAAAATGAAACCGATTATAATGTTTTAGTAACTATTCTAACTGACGGCAAAGAAAATGCTTCAAAAGAATACTCGGGTAAGGCTATAAAAGAGTTAATCGAGAAACTGAAATTGGAAAGCTGGACATTCACCTATATTGGCACAGACCACGATGTCGAAAAGTTTGCCGCTTCTATTTCTATTCATAATACCATACAGTTCAACAGAAATGCCGAGGGTATGGAAAATATGTTCAAAAAAGGAAAATTTAGCTCGAAGAAAGTATAGCCAAAATATAGAAGAAAAAAAGGAAACCCGAGAAGATTACTATAAAGACCAAGAAACGAGGTAATTACAACTTGATTCAAACATAACTCATCCGTTGACTTTTCGGTCATCGGATGAGTAATATTCGTATTCTTCGCATTAACCATTTACATTTTTTTTAACTTTCTTAAACCGTTGTTTGTTGTCTTTTGTCATTTTTTCGCAGGCGTATTGGAATATCAAGCGTGGTGCGGTGTCTTTCCATTTTAAAAGGAATTCTTCTGTTACTTCGTTATTCAATTTCCAAGCTTCTCGCAAGAACCAACCCACTCCCTGATGTACTTCGCGCTCCGGGTCGCTCATCAATATCTCGAACATTTCGAACAAGGGTTTGAAATCGGCTGTTGTTTTGAGCGATTTGATCAATGTTGCCGGAACGGTGCGGCGTTGGAATTTATATGGTGACATAATCCACGGTTCAAAATCATCAACTTTTACAATCCCTTTCTTTACGAATACGGGAGTAATGAACATCCCTATCGTGTCGGCGTGCGCCCAATTATTGATACCATATTCATACATATTGCCAAGTGCGTCAAATACTTCGCGATTATACTGTTTTTTTAATTCTTTGATAATTCTAAGAACGAAGGATGTCTCTTCATATTTCCCGGTTTTATATAGTAATGGTGCGGCTTCTAAAACCAACGGAATATTAACCATCTTTTCATTTACAAGTTGTCTCCATTTCACTTCGAAAATTGCTTGTGGAACTCCCCAAGCCTTATATACACCTTCTTTAAAATATCGGGCGTACTTCTTTACTAACACATAGTCCGCGTTTTCTTTGCAAAATTCGTGAATATCCAGAAAAAGTTCTTGTGCTGTCATTTGTTACTATTATTTAATTATTATTATAAAATTTAAGCAAAATTAGTAAATTTTCTTTTAATAAGATTGTTTGAATTTGGATTAATTTAGTGAATTTTAAAAATATGAAATACAATTATTAGTTAAACATTCATTTTTCACTATCAAAGGTTTGGAGTAAATTATGGTACCACGTCCCAAAACAGTTAGAGCTATTGACAATGTACTTCTTGAAATAGTCTTCGAAAACGGTGAAAAACGTATTTTTAATATGAGCAAATGGCTTACTTATCCAGCATATAAAAACCTTAATAATCCATTGATATTTAAGACTGTTATGGTAAAAGATATTACATTGGAATGGATAACGGGAGAAGATATCTGCTCTGATGAAATTTATAATAACAGCAAATTGGTTGAAAATTAAAACAATAAACACCTAAAATAGAAGATTTTAAGATGTATCTACCATATAATGGACAATAGATTTAAATACAAGTTAATTTTTAAGGCTACCTTTAGCAGAGGTAGTCATTTTTTTTTTGCATATCAACAATATTATTAACATCTTAACTAAATATTGACCGAAAATTAACAAAAAAGCGGGAAAATTTTCGTAATTTTGCATAAAATAATATTAACTTTTTTAAAAAACTATTATGGAGACAAAAATGTCTTGTTGCAATTGTTCTGACAATGTAAAACGTGTATATACCTTCGGAAACGGTAAAGCCGAAGGCAAAGCCGAAATGAAAAACCTTTTAGGCGGCAAAGGCGCTAACTTAGCCGAAATGAATTTAATCGGCGTTCCCGTGCCTGCCGGTTTCACAATAACAACCGATGTATGTGCTGAATACAACACATTGGGCAGAGATAAAGTAGTTGAGCTTTTAACTCCTGAAGTTACTGCGGCTGTAAAAACTTTAGAAGAAATAATGGGTACAAAATTCGGCAGTAACGAAAACCCGTTATTATTATCAGTTCGTTCAGGTGCTCGCGCTTCTATGCCGGGTATGATGGACACAGTATTGAACCTTGGTATGAACGACGATGCCGTAGCCAGCATAGCCGCTAAAACAGGCAACGAACGCTTTGCTTGGGACTCTTACCGCCGCTTCGTACAAATGTATGGCGATGTTGTATTGGGTATGAAACCTGTTTTAAAAGAAGATATTGATCCATTCGAAGAAATAATGGAACATCTAAAAGAAGAAAAAGGCTATAAATTAGATACAGAATTCAAAGTTGAAGATTTGAAAACATTGGTAACAAGTTTCAAAGTAGCAGTAAAAAAACAAACCGGTATGGACTTTCCTACCAACCCTTGGGAACAATTATGGGGTTCAGTAATGGCAGTTTTCGATAGCTGGCAAAACCCACGCGCGATTTACTATCGCACTTTAAACCAAATTCCAAGTGAATGGGGAACCGCTGTAAACGTACAAGCGATGGTTTTCGGTAATATGGGTCTTAACTCCGGTACAGGTGTTGCATTCACACGCGACGCGGGTACAGGCGAAGACATTTTCAACGGCGAATATTTATTAGACGCTCAAGGTGAAGACGTGGTTGCCGGTATCCGTACACCACAACAAATCACTTTGGAAGGTTCAAAACGTTGGGCTGTTTTACAAAGCATCTCGGAAGAAGACCGTAAAAACAAATACCCTTCATTAGAAGAAGCAATGCCAAAAATTTATGAAGAGTTGAACGCTATTCAACAAAAACTGGAAGACCATTATTCAGATATGCAAGACCTTGAATTTACAATCCAAGATGGTAAATTATGGTTATTGCAGACCAGAAGCGGAAAGCGCACAGGCGCCGCTATGGTTAAAATAGCTATGGATATGCTTCGCCAAGGTATAATTGACGAAAAAACAGTATTAGACCGTCAAACGGCGAGCAAATTAGATGAATTACTTCACCCGGTATTTTCAAAATCAGCTCTTAAAGCCGCAAAATCTTTAGCTAAAGGTTTACCCGCTTCTCCGGGTGCCGCTACAGGTCAAATCGTATTTTTCGCTGACGAAGCAAAAAATTATAGAGATTCAATATTAGTTCGTATCGAAACTTCTCCTGAAGATTTGGAAGGTATGAACATAGCACGCGGTATATTGACAGCACGCGGTGGTATGACTTCTCACGCGGCGGTAGTAGCTCGCGGAATGGGCAAATGTTGTGTTTCTGGTGCCGGAACTATCCAAATCAATTACAAAGAACGCACTTTGACAATGAGTGGCAAAACTTTTAAAGAAGGCGACTGGATTTCATTAAACGGTTCCACCGGTGAAGTTTACGAAGGTAAAATTGATACGGTTGACGCTGATATGAGCGGTGATTTTGCTTTATTAATGGAATTGGCTGACAAATTCCGCACAATGGATGTCCGTACAAATGCCGATACTCCACACGATGCAAGAGTTGCTCGCGAATTCGGCGCTCACGGTATCGGTCTATGCCGTACAGAACATATGTTCTTCGAAGGTGAACGCATCAAAGCTATGCGCGAAATGATTTTAGCCAACGACGAAGCTGAAAGACGCCTTGCTCTAAAAAAATTATTACCTTACCAACGCGAAGATTTCGAAGGAATCTTGGAAGCTATGGCTGGTTATGGTGTTACTATACGTTTATTGGATCCACCACTTCACGAATTCCTTCCGCACGAAGAAGCTAACCAATTAGAAATGGCTAACGAAATGGGCGTTTCTGTTAAAGTTATCAAAGCTAAAGTGGACGCTTTGCACGAATTTAACCCTATGTTGGGGCATCGCGGTTGTCGTTTGGGCATCACTTATCCTGAAATAACAGAAATGCAAGCGCGCGCTATAATCGAAGCCGCTGTTAATCTAAAAGCTAAAGGCATAGACGCTAAACCTGAAATTATGATTCCATTGATTGGTACAGCACAAGAATTCAATTTGCAAGAAGCTATCATACGCCGCGTTGCTGAACAAGTATTCGTTGAAAAAGGAATGAGAGTTGATTATTTGGTTGGTACTATGATTGAAATTCCTCGCGCCGCTTTAACCGCCGCGAAAATTGCTGAAAAAGCTGAGTTCTTCTCATTTGGTACAAACGACTTAACTCAAATGACATTCGGTTATTCACGCGACGACTCAGGCTCATTCTTACCGGTTTACATTGCTAACGGTGTTTTGAAAACCGATCCGTTCCAAGTATTAGACCAAGAAGGCGTGGGCCAATTGGTTGAAATGGCTACTAAAAACGGTAAAGCCACACGTCCGAATTTGAAAGTTGGTATTTGCGGAGAACACGGTGGTGAGCCAAGTTCAGTTGAATTCTGCCACAGAGTTGGTTTGAACTACGTATCTTGCTCTCCTTTCCGCGTTCCTATCGCACGTTTAGCCGCCGCTCAAGCCGCTATTAAATAAGAATGTTGAACTTTGAATTATAAATTTTGAATGTAAGGACAGGTTGCGCAACCTGTCCTTTTTTTATGCTTGCCAACCTAAATGAAATTCCATTCTTCTGTTGCCACGACCTTTAGGTCGTGGATAGGAAAATCGCGGATATAAAGAGCTTTAGCCCAAAATAAAATTAGATTTTGGCTAAAGCCGCATTATCACAAACTAATCATTAACGATAGCTTTAAATTCATTTACTGTTAACTCCGCACATCGAATTATATTGAAAAGAGT
>JBBRAO010000028.1:0-43589 GCA_038206725.1 Kapaibacterium sp. (SeqCode) | reverse complement strand
GGTATTATGCTTGCCTGCGAAGGTAGAATCAATCACTTAGGTATCCAATATTTTCCCAAGCGAAGTACTTTGTCGGATGCTAACCGTAAACGAAGCAGTGAAGTGTTTTCGGAGATATATTTTGGATTATTTCGCAAATATCGCAAAATTATCTCGGACAGCCAACTGAAAGACAAACAATACAGCGGTTACTAATAGTAGATTCAACCACTATGAGTTTGTTTTGCGATATATTAAAGGGCGTAGGGCGCAATCCGTTAAACGGCAAGAAAAAAGGTGGCATAAAGATGCACACAATGATTAATGCGGCGGAAGACGTTCCCTGTTTAGTAAGATTTACTTCTGCGGCAACACATGATCATACATTTTTAAAAGAATTGAATCTTAAGCCAGGCTCAATTGTTGTTTTTGATAAAGGTTATAATGATTATTCTCAATTCCTCCAATGGACGCTTGATGGGATATTTTTTGTAACACGACTGAAGAATAATGCTGTCTATGAAAGTCTTCAAGAATACGACATTTTGGATAAAATAGACAATGGAGTAATTAGAGATGAAAAAATACAAGTTGAGAAAAATGATAAATTAATTGAGCTAAGAAGAATAGCAAATTGGTCTGAAGATCAAAATAAAGTATTTGAATTTATTACCAATAACTTTCATTTGCCGGCCGATAAAATAGCTGAAATATATAAAAGACGTTGGCAAATAGAATTACTATTTAAGAGGTTAAAACAGAATTTTCCATTAAAATATTTCTTGGGAGATACGCGAAACGCCATAGAGATACAGATATGGGTTTGCTTAATAGTTCAGCTGTTAATGCTTGTTATTCAAAAGAAAGCTGAACGTAAATGGTCATTTTCAAACCTAATGAGTATCGTTAGATTCCATTTAATGACTTATATTGATTTATACAAATTTTTGAAGTCGCCCGACTCTGATTGGTGTTTATTAACAAATAAGACGTCCGAGCAAATGGCCCTATTCGATTAATAAATAAAAAAAGGGGGGGCTTCTTTTACGAAATCGTTATATGCTTGTTGAATTTTCAGTAAGTTAGAATATTATTTTGTACGTATTGAATTTTTACCGGACAGTAGTGAATTTTTTCATAACCCGAATCCAAAATAATTTTTAAATAAGTTAATCTAAACACTATGCAAAAATACAATTATTTCCTTAATTTTCAAATACTACTTTTAAATTTCTCCCCTTCCCGCTCCATACAAAACTTATTCAACCCCTTCGGGGCTGAAAACGGATTTCGCTTTGCCACGGGTTTCACCCGCGGTTATTGAGATGAAGCTACTTCGTAGCTTGAAGATGGCATCTCGACTCCGCTCGATGACCGTGTTATAATTTAGGGATAGATTTGGAATCTACCCATATAATAATTATAGAAAAAGATGTCCAACACTTTGGAAGTATTGGACATCTGCTTATTTTTAATAATTTTAATTCTTTCCTAAATAATCCTTCAGGTACATAATAAACGGAATGTCCGTTGGGTCGGTTTCGTTGAGCATTGCCAGATAATAGCTTACCCAATCACCAAGATAAATTAGATCAAATAGACGCTCTAAAAGCGAATCGCCTTCGGAAACAATTTGAATCAATTCGATATGTTCATCAGTCAGAATTTTTGTTAATGCTGTAAAGCGAAGAGCCATACGGGCGTTTTCGATATGCTCGTCGCGCAGAAAAACCACTTGGCTTTGCGCTATTAACTGTTTTGGAAAATTCCAGCCATTTATCTCGTTATGATTCATTTCGGGTAGAGTATTACCGAAACAAATTTGCTTCGCGTTTTCGTGGATTTGCTGACGCCAACGCAGAGAAATAGCTCCTAAGAACTTACCTTCCGAATAAAATACCGGAATTTTATTTTGAAGTTTGTGAGCGATTTGCAAAGCGACATTGCCATCATTTATATCGGCATAAACCGGCATTTTCGCGAGTGCGTTCTTTTCAATTTTGTCCAAATATTTATCAAGCGCGACTTTTTGAAGGGATATACCCAATTTTGCGATTATATTCAAAAGTGCGATTAACGCATAAACCAAGGCACAGCGAGGTTGGAATCCAACAGGCAATTCAATAATAGGCAAATTATTTTTTTTCGCAAAACTGCCCAGCTCGCCGCCGGTTGTGATGCAGATTATTTTTTTTGTTAATTGTACCGCCTCTAAAGCTGAAAATAAGGTTTCTTCTGTGTTTCCTGAATATGAACTTAAAATCACTAATGTATTTTCGTTTACAAAGTGCGGCAAGGTATATTCGCGGTTAATAAAAACCGTCGGTTGATTTGGCGTATTTTCAGTGTAATAGTTTATCAGCGAACCGGTTATTTCACCGGCAATAGCCGAACCGCCCATACCACAAATTACGATGCTTTGAAAATTTTTAATATCGCCAATCTCAGGATTGTCGTACATTTTCCGAGCCTTTGCGATATCATTCGGATAATCTTTAAGAATCGAAAACATATTGTTTTTATCGGATTTCAGCAAGTCATTCATATATTTACTCCATTTATATATATATTGATGATTTTATTCGATATTTTGAACTTGTTCGCGAATCTTTTCCAACTCTTCTTTCATAGCTACAACGATTTTCGCGGCGGTTGCATCCATTATCTTCGATCCAACAGTATTGACTTCCCTATTCATTTCCTGTAAAAGGAAATTCAATTTTCTACCCGACGATTCTTTAGCTCTAAAGATTTCGTTAAAGAAAATTATATGCGATCTCATCCGAGTAACTTCTTCAGTAACGTCTAATTTGTCGGCAAGCAATACCATTTCGGTTTGCAATCTTTGCTCATCAATCTCATCGCTTTCAAATAGCATTGCAATACGTTCACGCAATCTTTGTCTTTCGTCAGGAACCCGATTCAAAGATATTTCTTCTACCTGATTCATCAGAATTTCAATTTCGCCCATACGCATTTTAATATCTTTAGCGATTTGTTGACCTTCCTTCATACGCATTTCGTCTAAAGCTTTCAACGCGTTGCGCATTCCTTTGTTAATTAAGTACATTAGCTGTTTCTCATCATCATTTTGCTCTTGTACTATGAAATTATCAGACAACTTTAGAACGTGTTCTAATTTTACAGTTTCACGCATTTTTAGTTTTTCACGAAGATTATTCAGAGATTCGAAACACAAAATCGCCGCATTTTCGTTAAACATTAGTTTTTTGGAGCCGTCGCTATTATCAACATTAACAAAAACGCTGACAGTACCGCGATCCATATAATTACGAACTAATTCGCGAAGTTCTCTTTCACGATGATTCAGATTGCGAGGCATTTTGCAATTAATTTCTAAAAATCTGCCGTTAAGGCTTTTTATTTCGACATTTACTGTTAATCCATTTTCTGTGGCTTCCGCTTTTGCGAAACCAGTCATACTTTTTATCATTACTTTACCATTTTTTGTAATATATATAATACAAATTTACTAAAATATTGAGGAATATTACAATATTGGACATTTTATATAGTTTTTTCTTAAGTTTGAATTGATATTAATTACAAAATAGAAAATAATGAAAACAGATATATTAGTCATTGGTTCCGGTATTGCCGGATGTGTTGCCGCTCTATCCGCCGCGGATGAAGGTTGTGAAGTAACAATTATAACAAAAGCGGATACCTTATTAAGCGGAAGTTCACCTTATGCTCAAGGTGGAATTATTTATAAAGGACTTCACGACAGTCCAAAAGAGTTAATGAATGACATTATGATTGCCGGTGACGGCCATTGTCAAGAATCGGCAGTTGTTCAACTTTGTGAAATGGGCGCCGATTTAGTTGATAAATACTTAATTGACAGGTGTAATACAGAATTCGATCGCAATGATGAAGGTGAATTGGATTTAACAGCCGAAGGCGCGCATAACCAAGCCCGTATAATCCATTGTAAGGATAAAACCGGCAAATCAATAATGGAATCCTTAGCCGAAGAAGTCATTAATCATCCAAACATCAAGGTGATGACAAGGCATATGGCGGTGGATTTACTAACCTTAGCTCACCATTCGACCAATACATTAGACATATATAAAAAACCGGCTTGTTTCGGTTCTTGGATTCTTTCGCTTGATTCCGAAGAAGTCTTCCCTATGTACGCGGCAAACACAATTTTAGCGGCAGGAGGATTGGGGCAAGTATATGTTCATACTACCAATCCGGTTGATGCTACCGGCGATGGTCTTTCTATAGCATGGAGAGCTGGCGCACGTTGTTTTAATTTACAGTTCATCCAATTTCATCCTACGGCGTTTTATACTGCAAACGATAGGTTTTTGATTTCAGAAGCAGTACGTGGCGAAGGCGGCAAATTAATTGACCATCGCGGCAAACCGTTTATGAAGAATTATCATCCGCAAGGTGATTTGGCACCGCGCGATATAGTTTCTCGCGGAATATATCAGAATATGCTCGACACCGGGCATCCTTTTGTGTATCTCGATATATCATACAAACCTTCGGATTGGCTCAAATCGCGCTTCCCTACGATATACTCTCACTGCCTTGAAAATGGAATTGATATAACCGCAGAACCGATACCGGTCGTTCCAGCGGCTCATTATTCTTGCGGCGGCGTTGGCGTCAATTTAGATGGAAGAACCTCACTCAGGCGTTTGTATGCTGTAGGAGAAGTATCTTGTACGGGTGTTCACGGTGCAAATCGTTTGGCTTCCACCTCGCTTTTAGAAGGTGTCGTTTGGGGACATTTGGCTGGTAAAGATGCCGCAAAAATAACCGAAGATTCCCAATATTTTCCTGAAATTTACCCTTGGATAAAATCGGGGGAACACGTTGACCCGGCTTTAATAGCTCAGGATTGGATGCGGATAAAATATACTATGTGGAACTATGTTGGATTAGTACGAACAAACGCGCGATTAGATAGAGCAAATCATACATTGCGTAATCTTCAGAATGAAATTGTAGAGTTTTATAAGAAAGCAATGCTGACGAAGGAAACCGTTGAGCTTAGAAATGGCGTTCAATCGGCTATCGCTATTACAGCGGCGGCAAGCCAAAGCAAAGTGCATAAATCAGGATGTCACTATTTGGTTGATTAAAAATCCAATAGAATCTTCATTAAATCATATTCCCAGGAAACGGCAGGATACTCTTCTATCCTGCCGATTTCGTAATCATCAAAAAACACTAATAGTGTTGGAATACTATCTATACTGTTTCTAAAAGCAATAGCAGGAGACATTTTATCACGGCTCACCCCTATTAAGCTAAAACGCTCATCGCTTATGCCACATATTTTAAACAAATGTATCAATATTGGAGCGGCATAACGGGAATCTCCGCACCACTCTGCAACAAAAATAATAAACCGGATATTCGGTTTTTTTTAATTTGGTCTTTAATTGTTCTATACTGATAACATCCGGAATGTAATCTTCGCTATCAATATCCGACCAGCCGGTTAATTGCTTCCAAGTTTCCCAATCAAATTGACCAACGAATTTTTCAGAATCGGTTTTTGGTTGATAAAGCTTCGATAATCGTGATGTAAACAATCCCATAAAATACCATTTATTTAATTATAACAATTGGATATACAGTTATTTGTCCGCTATGCACAATTTTTACAAAATATGTACCTGTATTTGCTTTAAGTGATAAAATAATACTCGTACTTTGGTTATTCGTACTGAAAACTGTTTTTTCAAAGCTTATTTTATTACCCATATAATCCAAAATCGAGATATCCGCTTCATTCACATCTTGAATTTTGCCGATTACATCTATTTGTATATCTTGAAACGCAGGGTTTGGGTAGGGCCTGTCGAAAAATGCTACAAAGCTCTTGTCAATATCTTTAGGTGAAGACTCTATATAAATTTCACAGTTAGATTGACCGGTGTTTGGGTCGGCTGTTACTTCAGCCGCCATTGGAACAGTATGATTTAAACAGTGGTCAAATACTAAAAGGGTATCACGTTCGAGAGGAAAATTATACGATGTATAGCAAACCCGCAGGTTAAACTTTCCATAAGGTTCAATTGTATAAGGTAACTGACCGGGTGGTACCGAAAATGATATATTCTTTTTGAAGTATGCTGTGGAAAGTTCTTCGTAATTATCTGTAATATTATGAATAGTTAAGTCACGGCAAACCAATTCAGGATATTTGCTGTGATCGAATTTTTCAATTAAATCACTTGCAGAAAATTTGTATTCAAAGCGATTAGAATCCAATCTTACTTCGACAAATACTGTATCGGAAGTATTTTCACAACCCCATTTACTCTTAATAACAGCGAAATAGTAACCTTGACTGCCAACTCTTATCTCTTTTTTATCGGATATGTAATTTGCATCTATTTGTTCGTCTTTATACCATTTACATTCTGTATAATTTCCCAGAAGTTTTAAAACGAGTGAATCATTAACACAAATACTGTTTTGACCCTGAATCTGTATATTTCCCGTTGGATTGCCTACGGATTTGACTTCAGCACTTTCGGCATATTGACATCCGTTAGTGTCAGTAACCATAACGGTATATACGCCGGCAGAATGAACAGTTGTTGTTTTAGTAGTATCACCTGTTGACCAAAAATACTTAGGGAATGTTTGTTCGCAAACTAACGTTAATGAATCGTTGGTGCATAGATTTAAACTATCGGCGTTCAAAATAGAAAGCTTGCTCCTCGGATACTCCTTAATCAATATTGAATCAATTTCACCACAACTAGGTTTATCCCAATCTTCATAAACTACCGTAACATATTGACCGGGAGTAACCGCAATCGAGTCGTAAAAGGAAGTAAAGAATTTTCCGTTTATATACCAATCCAGTTTTTCATAATCACCGGCATTTTTAAATTTTATATATGCCTTTTCGTCAGGACAAACCGGATTTGGGAAAACCAATTCAGGTTTTGTGGTGTCCACAGGAACCCATCTATATATCCCTTGACCAACTAGCCAACCGGTGGTATCGTTAGCGAAGTAAATATCATCTAAATTTGCTCCCTCCAAGACACCGCAATTTCGTAATTCCCAATTTTTTCCGGCATCGGAAGTATAATATACAGACCTTTTATAGCCAACAGCCCAACCAATCTTTTTGCTTAATAAACAAGTGCCGAACATTGGCACACCGGTATTGTAATTTCTCCAATAATTAGAGCCTGCCTCACGGAACCTCATACCTCCATAACCATTTACTTCTGAACCTTGACAACCTTCGGAAACGGGTACCAAAAAACTCCCCTGTTCATAAGTTATTTCTTCGTGCCAATCCAAAGCTCCTGTTTGGTCAATTACTCTCCAATTTAATGCATCGTTGGTTTCCCAAAGTAAACCGCTCGATACGGCGTAACCACTTCCATTGGCATCCAATAAAATAGCATCACAGGGCTTAGTTGGTCGTCCAAAAGAGGCATTTTCGGTCATATCCCAAGTCGCACCACCGTCTGTAGTTCTGTAGAATCGGCAATATCCTCCCTGACAGGATCCACCACCCATTATAACTCCTAAGTTGGCATTATAAAAATAAGTCCCCCAATATTCGTGCGGTAGATCATAAATGCCATTTCTAAAACCGGGAGAAATGTTTTTCCAACTTGCACCACCGTTAGTTGTTTTATATATGGCACTTTGTGAAGCGTCAACAACAAAACCTACAGTCTTGTTCACGAAGAAAATACTTTCCATTTGGTTGGCGGTATTGATAGTTGTTCCAGTCCAAGTAACACCACCATTTGTAGTGGCTACTATTTTACCACCGAAACCACAAACCCAACCATAATTGGGGTCGTTCGGAAGAAAAAACACATCAAGATAACTTTTAACATCATTCTCAGTATAACCATAAGGAAGGTTCTTGACTCTCTGCCATTGGCTGTACGCAGGAACTGAACTAAAGGCTATAGTTAATAGCATTGAGCAAAAAAACAGTTTATATAGAGTACCTAATTTCATTTTCTTTCCGAATAAATTTCAATCAACTAAATTAACGAAAATAGTTTAATAATCATTTAAAATGCTCAATAATATTTTAAAAATTATTTTTAGGATAGGGTAATTGTGAATATTGAATTAAGGATTTATTAATTTATCTTAACAATAGTTTTTTTACCAATTTTTTTTTAAAATAGTGTTTTTTTTTAACCTCTGTACTATACAAGAATTGAAAAAGTATTCATAAAAACAATAAAAATACTTTTAATTTTCATTTGTTTGTTACAGAAAATATAGCAATATTTAAACCAGTAAAGATTGAGAAAACTGATTGAAACATTGTCTTTTTGTACAGAATTTTTGATATTCAAATATAGCTTAAAAACGAAAAAAGACAAAACTTAAGGGGAACTAGATTGTTTTTCTCAATAAAAAAAAACAGCAAAAAGAGGTATTTTTAGTATGAATTTTAAATGGAACTTTTTATAAGGAGCAATCTGAAGTGTTTGATAAAAATACCAGTTACACAAATGAAAATATTGAATTGTTCGTTAATGACACTAACGTAGCATTGAATGAGCAACACAACGGTTTTGGTAAAAGGAAAATTGAAAAAAGCAAACCTGACTACGAAATAAAATGGTCGGGGTGTTTATCGGTTATCCGTGATAATATTACAGAAAATCCCTTCAAAACTTGGTTTATTCCTCTCAAACCGTTAAGGTATGAAAGAAATACATTGACCTTGAAAGTCCCGAGCCAATTTTTTCTCGAATGGATAGAAGAGAACTATTATGATCTACTCCAAAAGACGGTTTTTAATGTTTTCGGTGAGAATACATTATTGGATTTTGAAATCGTAGTCGAAAAAGCCAGTAATACTTTGGAAGAGAGAACGATCAAAGTTGATGGAAAAAATCAACAAAAAAGTTTATCTTTTGATGTCGAGAAAAAAGTAGAGGACGAGTTTCCGGAAACATTAAATACGCGTTATCAATTTGATAATTTCGTTATAGGCGATAGCAATCAGTTAGCTTCGAGCGCTACTTATGCTGTTTCCGAAAAACCTTTGCACAACCGCTACTGCCCGTTATTTATTTATGGAAATTCCGGTTTAGGCAAAACACATTTATTACAGGCTATTGGCAATTCTGTTAAAAGAAATGAACCAAGATTGAAAGTTTTGTATTTATCCAGTGAAAAGTTTTATACTGATTTTATTGATTCTATTAGAGATAACAAAGTCAGCAAGTTTATGGCATTCTACCGCAATATTGATATATTGTTGATTGACGATATCCATATTTTAGCGGGTAAAGACAAAACTCAAGATAATTTCTTCTATATTTTTAATGCTTTGTACCAAGCCGGTAAATTGATTGTCATAACCAGTGATAGGTCGCCTGTTGAGTTGAAGGACATAGATAACCGTCTGATTTCGCGTTTCCAACAAGGTTTATGCGTCGATATTAAGCCACCCGAGTTCGAAACTCGCGTTGCTATAATTATGAAAAAAGCAAAAGACGAAGGCATCGAGATTCCTATGGAGGTAGTGAATTTCATAGCACAAAACGTCGTGAACAACGTTCGCCAGCTCGAGGGGACACTTATTAGTATTTTGGCGAAAGTCGCTTTTGACCGCCGTCAATTGAACGTAGAATTAGCGCGCGAAGTTATTGGAGCCAATAATGTCAGTACTGAAGAAAAGATACTTACTATCGAAGTGATTAAGCAGTTAGTAAGCAATCATTATTCGGTTCATATTGATGAGATGGAATCGCTTTCCCGTAAACACGAAATTGCATTAGCACGACAAATGGCGATGTTTTTAGGAAAGAAACTCACAATGCTTTCGCTCAAGAAAATCGGCGCCGCTTTCGGCAAACGCGACCATTCAACAGTTTTACATTCAATTAAAACTATTGATAACTATATATTTACCGATCCGGTTGTAAAGAAAGACTGTAGAGTATTGACCGATAAATGCCAAGAGTATTTATAGTGATTGATTAACGATTGACATCGTATTGATGGGCTTCATTTTCAAAATGGAGCCCGTTTTTTTATGGGCGGGATTAGTCATTATGAGGTAACAGTGACATTTTGTATCGGTTGGGAAATATTCAGGGTTACTTTACGCTCAATTTGGTTTAGCACACGTTATGCGCGAACTGAGTGAGTTTTTAGACCTCGATATGGTTCCAAGGTTCGGTGGAGGAATCGGAATGACTAGGATGATTAGAGCTATGAAATTGGCGAATATAATTTAAATATGAAAATGTGGCTGATTTAGCACCTGAATATCTTTATGCTAAAATCAAAAAGCAAACGGATATATAATAGCAAAAGAATTTAAGATACAACTTGTTTTACTTAAAGTAAAGATGTCCAAAACTTTTAAAGTGTTGGACATCTATTAATTATCGATTTCAATAAATATTGACAGAGTTTATTTATCAGCAATTTATGGCTTTCCTAGCAAATAAGCAAAACCTTCCGATTGTTTGAAACATTCGGAAGGTTTACTCTTTCTATATAAAATTAAGCGTTTCTTGTTTGGTTATTTTTTGGCAATAATGGCAGTACAATTTTATATTATCTTTATCCAAAACATTGAATTTTTGCAAAACCAATTCGTGGTTTGTGATACATTTTGGATTGAAGCACTTAACGATTCCTTCGATTTTGTCCGGTAAAGATAAATTATATTTCTCGGTAACGATATAATCCTGAATGGTGATTAATGTAGCGTAAGGAGATACAATAGATATTTTACTGATTTCATCTCTCTCAAAAAACTTACCTTGAATTTTGATAATGGCTTTTCTGTTTAGCTTTTTACTTATCAAATTAGTACCGAATAATATTTGATTTGAACAAATATCAAGGTTCAGTATTTTAATAACTTGAAAAAGTTTATCAGCTTGGATGTGGTCAATTACTGTTCCATTTTGAATTGCTGAAACGATTAATTCCTTTTTATTCATAACTTTATCCATTTATTTTAATCCTAAAATTAAAGCTATAAGTGCCTGACGAACATAAACACCATTTTTTGCTTGTTGAAAATAATAGGCTTGTAAAGTATCATCCACATCGGTATTAATTTCGTTCACGCGTGGGAGTGGATGAAGAACCTTCATATTATCCTTTGCGTTAGTCAACATTGATTTTTCTAATAAGTAGGTATTTTTTACTTTTTCATAGTCCTGAATATCCAAGAAGCGTTCACGTTGTACACGGGTCATATATAAAATATCCACTTTATCAATAACATCTTGTATTTTCGTGGATTGTAAATATTTTGAACCCTTTTCTTTGATGTGCATCTTGTCGGTACTTGGTAATTTCAAACTTTCCGGCGAAACAAGATGGAAAGTAGTATTGAAATTGCTCATAGCATCAACAAGTGAATGTACGGTACGTCCATATTTTAAATCGCCTACTAAGGCTATGTTTAAATTTTCCAAAGTACCCTGAGTCTTTTTAATAGAATAAAGATCTAAAAGGCACTGTGTCGGATGCTGGTTCGCTCCATCACCGGCATTAATAATCGGTACACCGGAAACTTCACTTGCCCAGCGGGCTGAACCTTCCAACGGGTGTCTCATTACAATTAAATCGGCATAGCAAGCTACAGTTTTTATTGTGTCTGCCAAGGTTTCACCTTTGGCGGCGCTTGAATTGGTCGCATCGGAAAAGCCAATTACTTTGGCACCTAATTTACTGGCGGCACTTTCAAAACTAAGACGGGTACGGGTTGACGGTTCAAAAAACAAAGTAGCGACAACTTTACCATCGGCAATGTTTTGAACGGGGCATTTTTCGAATTCTGCGGCTAAATCGAGAATATATTTATATTCTTCTGTATTGAAATCCGTAATGGAAATCAGATTTCGGTTTTTTATCTGAGTCATCTTTGTATTTCTATTTTTTTTTAAAAATATTTTTAAAAAAAAGCGACTCTCTTAAAGAGTCGCTTATGTATTCAAATGTTTAAAAATTATTTAAGATTGTGTTTTTTAACAAAATCACCAACAATCGATTTTACGGTAGGGAAACCGATTTCGGACAATTCATAATTAACGCGTGTGTGTGGTTGTTTGATTTTGATAAAGCGAGCTAAATCAATTGGAGTACCAATTACAACACCTTCACACTCTACATTAGCGATTGTAGCTTCTAAATCTTTCATTTGTTGGTCGCCGTATCCCATAGCAGGTAATAAAATACCGATTTCAGGATATTTTTCAAATGTTTCAGCCAATTTGCCAATAGCCATTTCGCGAGGATCAACCAATGAAGCGGCGCCAAAACGTTCAGCGGCAACTGTACCAGCACCGATTTGCATTTCGCCGTGAGTCAAAGTTGGACCGTCTTCGATTACCAAAACGCTCTTGTTTTTGATTACTTTCGGATCGTCAACCATAATTGATGATGCGGCCATAATGACTTCAGCGTTTGGATTGTATTGACGAATGTTTTGTAATACTTCATTAACATCTTCAGGATATGCAGAGTCAATTTTGTTCATTACTAAAATGTCGGCAGTACGTAAGTTTACTTCACCTGGATAGTAACCAATTTCGTGACCAGGACGTAGAGGGTCAACTACTGTGATTGATAAATCAGGTAAATAGAATGACATATCATTATTGCCGCCATCCCATAAAATTACATCGGCTTCTTTTTCCGCTTCGCGTAAAATTGCTTCATAGTCAACACCTGAATAAATGATAGAACCCATAGCTATATGTGGTTCGTATTCTTCCATTTCTTCGATTGTGCATTTATGTTTTGTCAAATCAGCGATTGTTTCAAAACGTTGAACTTTTTGGATTTCTAAGTCGCCATAAGGCATAGGGTGACGAACAGAAACAACTTTCAAGCCTTCTTCTTTCAAAGCGCGAACAACGGCGCGTGTTGTTTGTGATTTACCGCAACCTGTACGAACAGCGGTAATTGAAATAACTGGTTTTGTTGATTTAATCATTGTAGGAGTTGTTCCCATCATTGAGAATTTTGCTCCGTTAGCCATAACTAATGAACCTATGTGCATTACTCTTTCATAAGGAAGATCACTATATGATAATACGCATTCGTCTATTTTTTCTTCTTTGATTAATCTTGGAAGTTCTGATTCATCATAAATCGGAATTCCTTGTGGATAATATTGACCTGCTAAAGAGGCAGGATATTTTCTTCCGTCTATGTCCGGAATTTGAGCGGCTGTAAACGCAATAACTTCTGTGTTAGGGTCTGTGCGGTAAACAGTATTGAAATTATGGAAATCGCGGCCTGCGGCACCAATTATAAGTACTCTTGTCTTAGCCATTAATTCACCTTCTATATAAAATTTAATTAATAATATTACTAAATTACTTTTTCGATATTTACAAAAATAGTTAATATTTTTTAATAAATAAAAAGCGAAATGAAAATATCAACCAATATTTGAATTTCTTTAAAATATTTTTTGTAATTTTCGTATATATTATACAATGTATAATTATATTTGAGATGAAAAATGGAAATTACAGTAAAAAGATGGGGGAATAGTTTAGGGGTACGCCTCCCTAAAATAATTGCCGAGAGCATTGGAATTCACGATGGGAGTTTGCTGGATATTAATATTAAAGATGGCGCGTTGGAAATCAGGAAAAAGGATAAAGGCATATCTCTGAGAGAACTACTATCAATAGTAAATGTGAACAATTTACATAATGAAATTGATTCGGGCAATTCAGTAGGAAATGAATTATGAGTGCGCAAGTTTATGCTCCGGACCGTGGTGATATAATTTGGATTAATTTTAATCCCCAATCAGGCAAAGAGCATAGAGGACGCCGTCTTGCTTTTGTGGTTTCGCCGGTGGAATATAATCGGAAAGTAGGATTAGCGATAGTCTGTCCAATAACATCGCAAATCAAAGGTTACCCTTTTGAAGTGTTAATTTCAGAAAAGCAATCAACTGACGGTGTTGTTATTGCCGATCAAGTTAAAAGTTTAGATTGGAAAGTTCGCAAAGCGGAATTTATAGAAAAGGCAAAGAAAGAAATAACGGAAGAAGTTATTGAGAAACTTACTTTGCTGATATATTAAAAAACGGGAGAGGAAGATTTCACCTCATTGGTGCAAAGCCGCAAAAAATTTGTTTTGATCTGTAGAGTCGCGACCTGTCCGTTTCATAATTAGCAATTGACTTTCGTATTGAAATTGTAATATTCAAAACTGAAACATATTGTACCTCGCGTAATGAATATTATTGTTTGTATTAGCCGCCACTAATTATATAAAAACCTGTTTTCTGTGGATAAATGATACATTAGGGGGGGGGGGGTAATATATTATTTAGCAATGCTAATTGCGATAAAATTGAAATAGTTTTAAATTATTTTTGAAATAATTTTTTTTATTTGGATAATTAATTTTAAATTTGCTATTGAAAGTGATGCAAAGAAAGAAAGATTTGCAAAAATTGAATTTGTTTAGAAGTATTTTATTATTTATATTCAGGATTGGTGCATTATGATAATAGGAAAAAATAAACCGCTCCAAAAAGCGAGGACTAACGGAATTAATTCCGGGAGTAGTCACTTTATGGAAAATTAAAGGATAATTGAATATGAATGCAAAATCAGAATCATTACTCTTTATTTTATTAATTATGTTATTTGTCAACATAAATGAAATAAATTGTAAAGCTGAAGTAACTCCGAACCAAACTGAAACGAAACGTTTAACAGCTTCCAAAATATATAGAGAAATTTCACTTAGAAATAATGTTTCAAAAACAGTTAATTCAAGCTTAGTAAGGGTAACAGCCATTTATCGAGTAATAAATCAAACCTATATGGCAAAAAAAGGAGGGGCAATTAGTATAAATAATATAACTACTACTTACCTGAGTGCTTATCCTAATTCCTGCGAATGATAATATAACACTAAAAATATTATCAAATTCAGAAAATACTGCTAAGATTGATTTATATTCGGATCAAGGAGATTTAATATTTGAGAAAAGTATTAGACTTCAAAAGGGTGATAATTTAATATATTATGATTTAGGGTCTATTATCGCCGGCGTTTATTATTTTGTTGTTGATAATGGCGTTAAAATAGAAGAAACTAAATTTATTGTTGCAAAATAAATGTTTAGGGGAATTGGAGATATTTGTCTCCTATTCCCCTTTTTTTAATAATCTATTACTTTAAGGTACTCTTATGTGTAAATTTTTTATACTTTTTTTCTTGCTCAGCACCGGCTGTTTTTCTCAAACCTTGATTTGGGAAAGAGAACATCTTTTGATCGAACCTACTTGTAGTTCACTGATGCCGACATATATTGATCCCGATGGGAATATTATAACAGCATATGATACCAGCACATCACCATATTATGATGCATACTTATTCAAATATAATCCTGATGGGAATTTGATTTCGTTTAAGAACTACAATTTCAAAAAAACATTATTTCCTCTTGCACTAAGTCAATCAGAAAATGGATATAATATTTTATGCGCAACCACAAAGAATATGGAGAAATACAATTCTGGTAAATTGCCTTTGATGATTAATATTAATAAAATGGGAGATACTATAAGTACGAAAATACCATTTGATACTAATAATAAAGTTAGTTTCGATACAGCGTGTTTTAAAATAAATATTGGTCTTACAAATACAGTATCATTTGATGGAAGCTATTATAATGCTACAGTTAAAAACAGTATTAAAATAAGTGACAAAACAACAATAGATAAAGATCATCTAATATTAACTTCATATGATTTAGATGGAAAAATTGTTTGGAGAAAAGTAATTGATACTTTGAATACAGAAGAGCATTATTATATTTGTAGTTTGAAAATAACAAAATTAAAAAACGTACGTCTTTTATATGTAAAATTGATAAATAAAAAATATTATATTTACATTTTAGAATACGATACAAAAGGCAAAATACTAAATATAATTGATCCAATAATCAGCGAAAATAATTATTTCCCCATAGATATAGAAGAGCTAAATAACTATAATTACGTAATTTTGGGTTACTTTTTAACAGACAAATTTCCGTATGCCCTTATAAGAATTAATTCTAAGGGTGAAATAATTAAAACTGTTGATATTCCTATACGAAATTTATCTATTTCCTATGAAAGTATTTGGCAATCTCCTAAAGGTAATTTAATATTATCCGGAAGTACTAATATATTTCAAGATAACGTTAATATGTATAATAATATAAATAAAATATTGCTATATCAAGTAGATAACGATCTAAATTATATTTCAGAATTACAATATTGTGAGCATACTTACCAGAATACATCCGGTTTTAGAAATGTCAAATTTATAGATGATAATAATTTCGTTGCTGTTGGCTATAAGGATAGATATAAATTTTATATCGCAAAATTCTCACTAACCCCGAATAAAGTAAATGATGAAATTACATTACAAAGCCAAATTGAAATTTCACCTAATCCAGCATCCGATTTTATAACGGTAAGCATTGGAACCATCAACCCCATGCTTAAGCATGGGGTTGTTGAATACCCGCAAATCAGTATTTACAACACGCTCGGTGAAAAAGTTTTGTCTGTAGGGGCAGAAAATTTTCTGCCCCTACAAATCAATATTTCCGCTCTGCCGCGCGGAATCTATTTTGTGAAAGTGGGTGGCGAAACGGCGAAGTTTGTGAAGATGTAAATTAGTTTTACTCCTCCGATGACTTCCCGGTCATCGGAGGAAAATAAATAAATTATTATTAAATTCCACAAAACGCCTAAGTATATATATATAGTCTATTATGATAATTCGTTGCGATAAAATAAATTGCAAAAATGAAAAATAATATTTTTTTATTTGGAAAATGTTTTTTAATTTGGAAAATGTTTTTTAATTTTGGTTCAAGATAAGGAGCGTAAAACAAAAATTCATAATCCTTATCGAAAGTTTTTTATTAATTTTATATTATAGTGGGCAGGAATTTATGATATTAGATATAATGAAACATCCACACAGGAACAGAACGCAGGGCATTAAACCTTAGGGTTGATAGCTTTCTGTTTTGCGTTCAATCCTTAAACTCCCAAAAAAACTTATTGATTAAATCAAAAAAAAAAGACGAACTCACTAGTGAATCCGCCTCCCATAGCCATAAATGGCTTTGTCGGACCGGAAATAGATACTCTGTTATAATTTTCTATAACCGACTCTAGTAAGACGTATTTCTTTGTTTAATATTTAATCCCACCAGAGGTAACTTTGGTATTGCTGTCGGTGCATCAAAATTGAAACGCAATGGAGATGCAGATTAAATGTTTTAAAATTTTTAGAGAAAACAATGAAAAATAAAATAAAAATGACATTGTTGTTAGCAATAACGCCTATAATGTTGCTTTTCGTAACATCTTGTAACCGTGACCAGGTTACACAACCCGATGAAAACAAAGGTGTATTACAAGATTACTTGACTGTTTCGGATTTTGATTATTGGGGAGAGCTACATAATGGAGCTATGGATAATGTAGAGGATAACTTTGTTGTTGATACGACAATTGTAGTATTGGAGGAACTTGTTGATACTGTTCGTAATTTTAATTGCGACTACCTTAGCGATGCAATGAGCGATTCCGCCCTTCAATTCGAGATAACAGGAATGTGCCATAAGAATAAATGGTATGTTGTCGGAGATTCTTTGGGCCAAGAATTCGATGCGTTTGCAGCCGGAGATATACTTGAGTATTTATTCAACAACGGAGTGATTGATGGTGTAGAACATGATTTACTTGAGAGACTTGTCAATTTAGCTCAATCCGGCTTAGATTCGAGCATTACAATGGTTCAAATGGAAGATAGTCTCCGTCTTTATGAGCTAATTTGGAATAATCAACAATATACAGAATGGGGAGATGGTTATGTATCGGGTGTAGTTTTGAATATCGCACTTCACTCGGTAGATTTTTGGACGATGTATCCTCCGCCAATCGGAAAAAGCAATAGTATTTGTTTGCCTGTCTTGGGAGTTATCGCCGCAAAAGATCTTGCAGGTGCAATTTTGTCTGCTGTGAGCACTGCTGCAATCCAATATGCCGCTTTTGGGAAAGTAAATGTCAAAGTAGTTGCAATGGCAACTGCCGTTGGAGCTGTTAGTGCATCCACAGGTTGTTTACAGATACTATATACTGCGATTGTAAGAGTTTTAGGCAATATGTACCCGTAATGGTGAAATATGGACAAAGATAATAAACTCCTCAAATTCTTCATAGAAAAAACTATCTTGGGATTGCTGATATTACCGATTATATGGTTCGGTAGTGATATGAATATGCAAGAACATTGGCACATATTGCTTTGGTATTTCCCATTGTTTTATGCACTTGGCTACCCCGTGGATTTGTTGGAGAAGGCATTAATCAAGTTTTTTTCAAAGTTCTCAAAAGACAAGAAATAAAGTCAAACTTTTTCGCTATAAGCTATGATCATGCAGTTGGGATTAAGACTGATGGAACTATATGGCCTTGTGGTGGAAATAAATATGGACAATCCTGTCCCAATTGTTACATCGTTTAATTGTAAATCTATTTCTACCGGCAATGGTTATACAATTTGTCTGGGAACAGATGGAACATTGAAAGCCTTTAAACTTTTTGAAAAGCGTTTTCCCGATGATTCCGGAGCGCCGTTTCATAATTTACAGTGGACACTTGCTTTATATAAGAACGAAAAATACAAGGAAGCCGAAGCCAAACTTATAGCGACAATGTTTCGCAATCTCTATTTAGTGCCTTATATTTTCGGTGAAGATATACCACCCTATGAAATAAAACATTTTTCAAATTTTGAAGAAAAGGAGTTTATTGAATATCTTCCCGAAGAATATCTAAATCTTTGGGATAGCGAATCAAAAGAATGGGCAAAATCAGTTTATTATAAGCCGGAAACGATTCAGTTAAGAGAAAAGTACATTGAGCTCGAAAAGCTTTTATCAAAAGAACCGGTTGGAGAGCGAAGAAATGAGCTTGTTAGGGAATTGCGTAATCTGAAAAATATTTAATATTTGAAACGTCGAATTTTATGATAGTGTATTTGATTTGAAATTGATTTATCTAATGCGAGAAAAATATGATAAATATGAAAAATAGATTTTGCTTTTGTATAGTGATGCTCCTTGCTATATCCATAAACCTATGTTATTCAAAAAAGCCAGCAGTAATCCCAAGTTTTAAAGAATGGCAGGATACCAACGGTTCATATATCTTTAAAAAAACTTCTAGGATAATTATTGACCCTCAATACCAATCTGAACTTGAAAACATCTCAAAAACCCTACAAGAGGATTTGGATTCCCTAAGGAAGATTCAATATCAAATTAGATTTTCTTCAACTCCTGAAAAGGGTGATATTTATTTGACTTTAAATTGTAACGAAAGTATAAAGAATAATGATGCCTATATTTTTGAAGTATCTGACTATATTACGATTAAATCCAAATATAATTGCGGTGTTTTCTATGGAACAAGAACTCTTTTGCAATTATTGAAACAGAGCGATACCATTCAAAAAGGAACAGCCAAAGACTGGCCATCATATATGGAAAGAGGTTTAATGGTCGATAACGGCAGGAAATACTTTACTGTTGACTGGTTAAAAAAACATATCAAAGAATTATCTTATTTAAAAATGAATGTTTTTCATTTCCATTTTTCCGATAACGAAGGTTTTAGAATTGAATGTGAAACTTATCCGGAAATTACATCCACGGAACATTATTCAAAAGATGAAATTCGCGAACTTATCAAACTTGCAGAAAAATACTTTGTTACCATTATTCCTGAAATTGATATGCCTTCCCATATGGACCAGATTTTAAAACCCTTTTTTCCTAAATACTGCATCAAAGACAAGAAAGGGAAGTACTTATATTACCTGGATTTCGTTAATGAGGAAGCAAGGCAATTTGCAAAATCAATAATTGAAGAATATATTACTTTATTTCCCGGACCATATTGGCACGGTGGATGCGACGAATTTGGAGAAAATGTTGACTCATTACCCAATTTAAAGACTTATGCACAAAATAAATACGGACCATCCGCCTTATCGAAAGACGCTTTCATTGATTTTATTAATTGGATGGATAGTATTGTAAAAAATCACGGTAAAAAACTAAGAATTTGGAATGATTGTTTGGATATGAATGAAAATCCCGCATCTAAATATACAATTAAACTTAATTCCGATATAATTATTGAATATTGGTTTGGTGAAAAGAATCCGGATGTTTTCATTTCTGAAGGACATCAGTTAATGAATTGCAACTCTGAATATTTATATTATGTAATTGGAAACCTGATGATCAAACGCTTTTTTCCCGATGGAAACCTGATGTTTTTTATCAAAGAAGAAAAATTATATCAGATTCAAGTGCGATACTCGGTGGAAAATTGCAAGTATGGAGCGATAATCCTTCAGCAGAAAACGAAGTTCAAATTGCTAAAAGACTAAAATCTCATCTAAGACTTCTTTCCCAATGGAATTGGAATCCGATTGATACTTCATTCGATTTTAATACATTTTTCCAAAGAATATCCATAATCGATTTTGCACCGGGAGTTACTTTCCCAATAATTTCTTTACCTGATGATTTGGCATTTAAAAAAAGGGTCGTTGCTTCATCCGTTGAACCAAACTCAAATTACTTTCCTGAAAACATCGTAGATTCTGACCCAACTACTCGATGGGCAAGTGCTTTTCTTGACTCACAATGGATCTATATTGATTTTGAAAAATCAATTTCTTTCACGAGAGTGAAAGTGGTGTGGGAGCGGTCTTATGCAAGTGCATATAAAATTCAAACTGCAGATGATACTCTTAATTGGACAACTATATACAACAGAACTAATGCCACAGGGGGAGTTGATGATATTACAAATCTCAATGGTAAAGGAAGATATTTAAGAATTTTTTGTGATAAAAGAGCAAGTCAATATGGCAATTCATTATACGAAGTCGAAGTATATGATTCAACAGAAATTCATAATAACGTCATTCTCGGATCTGAAGATGAAAAAATATCTTGTTACCCTAACCCTTTTTCATCAATTGTTAATGTATCATATAAAACAGATTCCCATTCTAAGAATACCATTCAAATTTATGATTCTCAAGGGAATAAGATAAGCGAAGTATTTAATGCTTTCGAGGAAGCCGGCAACCATATATATCAATGGGATGCCAAAGATTTTACTACAGGGATTTATATTTGTAATGTTTATATTGGGAATAAATTGTATTCAAAAAAAATAATACTTCTCAAATAAACCAAAAAGTCAGTGAAAGTTTCAAAATAAATACTGTTCGTCAATAAGAATGTGCAAAAAAAAAATCAAATACATTACATATTTGATTTTCTAAAATACTAATAATTTTTTAAATTATCGTGTCCTCATCAGAATTATTTTCCAAATCTTTTTCAAAATCTTTTTCGGGTAGGGATATTAGCAAATCAATGATAAAATCCAAAGCCGAATGAAAATCCTTAATTGTGGAATCATTATTTACAGTGAAGTCGGCAAGTTGTCTTTTTTGTTCAAGAGATAACTGAGTTGCCATTCTATTGAGCACTTCTTGTTCAGTTAGACCACTACGAGCCATAGTTCTGGCTATACAGTCTTCTTTAGGAGAAAATATATTTAGTACATAATCAAATCCATCATCCAAACTTGCTTCGAATATTAGAGCGCTTTCAACAAAAACAACCTCTGTACCTGATTCAATTTCTTCCTCGAGGAAAGCAATCATATCGTCAATTACTGCCGGATGGACAATAGTATTCAGCAAATCGAGATTTTTATTATTGTGCGTGTTGAAGACGGCATTACTAATAAACGCTGTATTTGGGGTACCATCTTCATTATAAGATTCTTCACCAAGTGCGGCGATGATCCTCTGTCTTATATTTTCATCGGACGCCATCAGTTCTTTTGCTATCGAATCCATCCGATAAACAACATAGCTTTTTTCCGCTAAATACTCTATTGCCAGCGATTTGCCACTTCCTATAATTCCAGTAATACCAATAACTAACATAATGCCTCCATTTTAACTTTTCTTTGCATATCTCAACCCCACTCTTTAGCGTGGGTTTAAAAAATAATAACGATTTACTTATTTTGTCTGTTCATCAACCCCACGCTTTAGCGTGGGGCTGAAAAATCAATTACTTTTCTTGTTCGGGTTTACCCAAAATCTTTATAATTGTATAGTCTCTATTTGAAAAATCAACATCTTTCAAATCGTCCATAGATTTAAGTATTTTTACATTAATATCAAATGTGTTGTTCGGTCCGGTAATCATTATATCGTTTGGAAAAGCGTATTTTTTCCTCTGTAAGCTATTTTTAATTAGGGACGTATCTTTCAAAATTACTTCTGGTAGGTACTGCGCTATTTCATTCTGATACAATGAATTTACATCGGCTTCGTGAATATATAAGTCCGCGAAATCCCTTGGAGTAATTTTGTCGGTTTCGTCGTGATTTAAAAATTCGTGCTTTAGAACTTTAAGTAATTCTTCTTTTTCGTCTTGAGTTTCAACATTGGCTTTAATGAAGTTCTCTGTATTAACATAGAATTTCTTTGATTGAATTTTGGGATTAGCGTCAATCGAAAAACCGAGAAAGTCTTTATAGAAATACTCAGCTAATTTTGAACCCACATTAAATTGGTCGTCGTAAAGGAAACAGCCGAATTCCACATTTGGTTCAGGAAGTTCCTTGAAAAGTTGCTGTTCCTCTTCACCGCGTTCGTATATTATACCAAATTTATACATTTTTTGTTGTTGAGACATAAACAAATCCTGTATCATTCTAACTTTGCTTTGTCTGTTTACTATTTCGTAGCGCAAAGCGAATATAGTTTCTGCTTTAATCGCTATATACGCTGTTCTTCCTCGTTGGTCCATTGCTTCGATAAATAGCAAATTGCCACCCGGGATAGTGTTTTTGGTTTGCGCTTCGGCTAATAAATGAGCTACTTCTTGCGAACGGGTTAAAAAAACATCGTCAGATTGATTTTTCAAATCCCTGCAAAGACCGAAAAATGAGCCTTGGTTAGTATAATCAATTTCCAATTGAAAAGCTTTTGTTTCCCTTTCGGCGGCTTTAGCTAACCTGTCTTTTATCAGTTCGTAAACTTCCTGAGGTATATCGCATAGCTGGTTGTCAACCAATACAGTAGCGTGTTCAAGACCGGTTTTTTTGGGATCTATCCCGTGACAAGCGGCACGGCGGATATCTATTTCGAAAAAGTTAATCATTTATTTGTTTTTCCATATTAAAAGAGTACAAAAATAATTAAAAAAAACTTAGGCAAAAGAATTATTTTTTCACTTTTGCCTAAGTTGTTTGTTCTATAGTTGTATGTATTATTTTTTTTCTTCTTTAATTGGTTGACCGGTTTTTGGGTCTAACCATTCTATACCCGACGGTGGCTCAAATTTTGCAAAAGGAACGGCTTTTTCTTCAACAATATTGATAGCTTCAATAGTACTTGTAACACCTTGAGCATTAGTTACGGTTTTGAGTTCTATACCTTTCCATAGCCAAATTTTAATATTGGCGCCATTTTGGTCGGCTTCCCATAACACACAATCCCTATCCAAGAATTTTTCATTTCCCTTTTTTATAAAACCTGCTTCCTTCATTGATAATTCTTGAACTTTATCAAAATTACCATTTTCATTTTCAAACATTTCGATTATTTTAGTCCAATCCGGCGCAGGTCCTTTCATTCCTTTAGATTTATCTAAATCTATTCTATACTGAGCGTCCGGTGTAGTTATTGTTAATCCATTGAATGAACCTTTTTGCCCCATATAATCATAATCACCTTTCGAGATTTTGGCTTCATACTTCCCCCATTCCTCAAAATATAATTCTTGAGTGCCGGTTGATGCTCCTGTCAATTTGTATTCTACATAACCTGAAATCATATTATAATTTTTGAATTCGGGTTCGTCTTGGGCGAACATTATATTTGCACTCATAATAAAAGCACACAAACATATTGCTGATGTAATTAATTTTTTCATTTATATTACCTTTAATAATTAATATTTTTCTATTCTTGTTCTAATACGATAATACCGACCAAAATGTTGCTGAATTTTGAATTTGGGAGTAAATGTTGCACTTTATTTATTTCAAAATTCGACGTTAGCTTTTTCAATTCGCTTTCGATATTACCTAAATCGCTATTTAATATACCCTTTCCAAATACTGCACCGTGAATATGACAATTTGAATCTTTTGGCAGTATTTCAGAATATTTAGCTCGAACAGCTTCTTCATCTTTTATAACGATACCACAACCGGCAATTATATGATGCGCGTCGTGTGGTTCAATTGGATAACTCATCCATTCGGTAAAATTGTCACTATCATAAATTGTATGGTCGTTCAAAGCATTTTCTGAAATAGGTGTTTTTTTCAAATTCATTCCGTAAACGCCTTTGGATTCGGCTATGAAAACGATTCCGAGTGCTGAAGATTTAGTTTCTTCCAACAAGATTTCATTTATTTCATCAAAGCTGAAAAATTCACCAACATTATTAATAGAAAGAACATAGTTAAAACTACCGTTAAACGAAAACCCATTTAAAAAATTATAATTTATTGCCGATGCATTATGTGAATACTCCATTATATCGACCGCTGAATGTCTAACCGCAGGATAATATAATATCGAGTTGTTGATAACCAAAGCTTCACCGAAATAAGTTTTATAATTTTCGTACTCATCGCCAACGGCTGCCAAACCTAAACCATACTGAATTTGATTGGACGGTACATATTGAACATCCTTTTCGGTATAAGAGCTGTTAGACAACTTATCGGTGCTTCCAATAATTGAAAGACTACCAATAGAATCGCTTTTTTTGATTGATTTGATTATTTTGCCGTCTAATTGACGCTCTGAGATCACAGGATCTTGTTTTATTGCTGTAACAGCTTGATCGACTGATAAATCTTCTTCTTTGTGGAAAATTTTGAAGATTCTATCGAAACCGCCCATTTTAAATGTGGCTAGAATTTCTTCACCGGGCCCGAATATTATTAATTCTCCGCCGCCTTGATTTAATTTTTGGTGAGTTTTTAAGAAGACACGAAGACCCAAACTACTGATATAGATTACATCCTTAATATCAGCTACTATAACGCGCAATCCTGATTCGATTAATTTACCGAATTCAGCTTCTAATTGCTTTGATGTAAGCCCATCAATTCTACCGGTAACAGATAGGCTAACCTGACCGTTTATTGTATTATTTGAAAACTGAATCATTTAATTTACCTTTCAACTAAAACAAAAGAGCCTGCTTTCGCAGGCTTTTATAAAGTGTTAATTATCAATTTTTGATTTCTTATCAATACTGTAGCGTTTAATATCGTCCGAAGACAATCTTCGACCCTCTATAAAACGTTTATTATAATATGTTGACTTTAAAGAGCCAATATAGACGCCATATCTTGAACTTGCGTGTGCGAATAAATCATCGCCCAAATATATACCTACGTGAGAAACAAAAACTCTACGCCGTGTATTGAAAAATATTAAATCACCAAACTGCAAGTTTTTCCTTGATATCCGATCGCCAACATTTATTTGCGAACGTGCAGTTCTTGGTAGCATAATATTTGCAATAGAACGATATATTTGTTGTGTAAACGAAGAACAATCTATACCTTTTCGAGTTGATCCGCCAAAATGATACGGTGTACCGAGCCAACCCAAAATTTCATTCATTATTTCAAATTGAGAAACCCCGGCTATTGTAACCGACGATCCTCCTTCAGAATCTACAAAATCTAACCAAAGTCTCTTAAAGTCATCTAAACTGATGACTACGTCATCTTCAAGAGCCAATTCAGCCTCATCCTCGCCTAATTCACCTTCGTACTCAGTATCACTCGAAATCTCTTCTGTCGCTTCGATCATTTTTTTACGCATAGCACTTGCAGTACTATCGTTCGCTATAGGCGTCAATCCGGCTAAATTGGATAAATCATCCGACCCGGAACGTAATAAATATAAAGCTTCTTTGCGATTTTTATCGCGATTATATGATCTTTTCTTTTTTGCCTCAGCATCGGAAAAAGATCCGAGAAAAATAACTATAAGTAACGTTATTATAAAGTAGGTTTTGCATTTATGCATAAGCCCTCTCCTATGTTTTACTTACCATTTTATTTGTCCATAATTTCAAGTTGAAATATCATAATTTCAATTTGAAATATGGGATTTATTAGTAATCTGTCAGATTATTTGTACACTGACCAAAAACAAATTTACAAAAAAAAATTTACAAAGCAAATTTTTTTTTAAAATTTCTTATGATTATTTTGTTTTTTTTTTCAACACGATTACAAAAAACTTATTATTGGATAACGAAATTGAACGAAACCCTAATATCTGAAAAAAGACTCCCAAATGGGCTAAATATTGTATTTCTGCCACTTCCCAACTGTCCGGTGGTCAGCTTACACCTTATATATAAAACCGGTTCGAAGAACGAGAAGCCTCAACAGACGGGCTTTGCGCATCTATTTGAACATTTGATGTTCGAAGGAACAGGGAATTTACCCAAAGGACAATTCGACAGTATTTCTTCTAAAGCAGGCGGCACGAATAATGCTTATACGAATTATGATTGGACTTCATATATTATGACTTTGCCAAAAAACCAGCTTGAACTTGCATTTTTTCTCGAAACAGACAGAATGTTTAATATGAATCCCACACCGGAGGCTTTTGAAAATCAAAAGAAAGTGGTAATCGAAGAAATAAAACAAACAGTTTTGAACCAACCCTACGGAAGGTGGCGAGAGTTATTAGCCGAAACAGCTTATCCCAAAAAATCCGGTTATAATTGGGAGGTTCACGGGAGCAGTGAAGATGTTGCTATTTCAACCTTGGATCAGGCTCGTGAGTTTTTTAACGCGTTTTATTCTCCGCAAAATGCTACATTGGCAATTGTTGGTGATTATACGGCGGATTACGTCTTTAAATTAGCCGATGAATATTTCTCCGGTTCAAAAACCAGATCTCATTTTCCCGAAAATAATTTTTCTGAAGTATCTATGGGTTATTCGTCGTATAAAGATAATGTTCCTTATGCCGGAACATTCCTTTCGTATCACGTACCGAGTTTTTTGGATGATAAATCCTACATTACGGACATTATTTCAGCAATAGCTGGTTATGGCAAAAGTTCCATTTTATATAATAGTCTGCTCTATAAAAAACAATGTGTATCGGAAACCGCAGCATATCCGGACCAGCGAGAAAAAAGCTCTCTGCTGACATTTTACGCAATTGCAAATGACGATAAGACAACTCCCGAAGAACTAAATCTATTGCTATTAGAAGAAATTAACAAACTAAAAGATTACGATGTTATCGCCCAACACCTTGAACGCACCAAAAACCAAATGAAAATGCAGTACGCAAACAGCTTACTTTCATCGTCAAGTTTAGCGGAAAGTATATGTTTGAACAGCGCATTTTTCAACAATCCGGAAAGAACATTCGATACCATTAATAAATATAATGCTATTACGGTTGAAGATTGTTTGGAATACGTCAACACATACATTGTTGATAACAATTTAGTCCGTATTGACGTCTTTAATAAATAAATTCATAATCCTATAATAATCAATTTTTTATGAACGAAATTCAATCAAGAATAGAAAAATTAAGAGCTTTAATAAATAAATACGACAAAGCATATAATATAGATGCCGAGTCTTTAGTCAGCGACCGCGAATACGATGTGCTTTTCAGGGAGTTGGAAGATTTAGAGAAAAGCCATCCGGAATATAGTTCGTCAAACTCCCCTACTCAGCGTTTGGGTGGAGACACTATTGACGGGTTTGTTCAAATAGAGCATCAAGTCCCTATGCTTTCTCTCTCGAATACTTATTCTCGGGAAGAGATCGAAGAATTCGACGCACGCGTGCAGAAGCTTCTCCCCAATCAACCAATCCGCTATTCTGTGGAATTAAAATTTGACGGTGTGTCGCTTAGCTGTATTTACAAGGACGGAAAATTGGATTATGCCGTTACTCGCGGTGATGGTTTCAAGGGCGATGATATTACTCATAATGTTCGTACAATCCGTACACTACCGATTGAAATTCCGGCTTTTGAATATAAAGGGCAAAAACTGACCGATTTCGAAGTCCGCGGCGAAGCTATTATATTTGAAGAAGATTTTAATAAAATTAATGAAGAAAAGGTTAAGTCCGGCGAAAAACCTTTTGCTAACGCCCGCAATTTAACCGCAGGAACTTTAAAACTGCTCGATCCTAAATCCGCGGCAAAAAGGCATCTCAATATGTTCTCCTATTTTTTAAGAACTGACCAAATTAGATTAGAATCGCACCACGAAACAATTGAACTGCTCGGAAAATTGGGCTTTAATGTATTTGAAGCTCATAAAGTTTGCAATTCTTTGGATGAAGTGTTCGAGTTTATAGAAGAATATAGAGTGAAGCGTCCAACTCTGCCATTCCAAATAGATGGAGTGGTTTTAAAAGTAGATTCATTCGCTCAACAGGAAGAACTCGGTTTTGTGGCACGTTCACCACGTTGGGCAATAGCATACAAATATACAGCCGAAAGTGCGGAAACTACCCTTAATGATATCACACTTCAAATCGGTCGAACAGGAACAGTTACACCGGTTGCTGAACTGGAACCTGTTTTTCTTGCCGGCTCTACTATCAAGCGGGCTACATTGCACAATGCGGATTATATTGAAGAACGAGATATCCGTATTGGCGACAAAGTAATTATAGAAAAAGGCGGTGATGTAATACCCAAAGTTGTGGGTGTGGTTCTGGAAAAAAGGAATCCCGATTCTGTGGCTTACACATTTCCAGAATTTACCGCATCGGGGCATAAAATCTACCGTCCCGACGGCGAAGTGAACTATTACTGCGACGATCCGGAAAATGAATTTATACTAAAGCGCCAAATTGAGCATTTCGCCAGTTTGAACGCGATGAACATCGAAGGCTTTGGCGAAAAAGTTGTAGAGCAGTTAGTTGATTTTGGTTTGTTGAAATCAATAGCCGATATTTACGATTTAAATTCGCACAGCGACGATTTAAAAAATATGGAAGGTTGGGCAGATAAAAAAGTCGCGAAGCTATTAGAAGCTATAGAAACGTCAAAAAAGCAAACTTTCGAACGAGTTCTATACGGTATGGGAATCCGTTTCATCGGTGAAGGTGGAGCAAAAATTTTAGCCCGAAACTTCGGAAATGTAGATGCTTTGATTGCCGCAGAAATTGATAAACTTACCGCTGTCAGGGACATTGGCAAAAAAATGGCAGATTCAATTGTAAGTTTTTTCCAAAATCCAAAGAAAATTGAACTAATAAATAAATTGAGAGAATTTGGTTTATGCTTTCAAATAGATGAATCTAAAATAATTGTAGGTAGCGGCGAACTTGAGGGAAAAACCTTCGTTTTTACCGGTGAATTGGAATCAATGACTCGTAAAGAAGGTGTTCAAAAAGTCGAAGCTATGGGCGGTAAAGAAACCAAATCCGTTAGCAAAAGCACGAGCTATGTTGTAGTTGGAACAAATCCGGGTTCAAAATATGACACCGCGGTTAAGCTTGGGATTGAAATACTCGATGAAAAAGCATTTATAAAGATGATTAATGCTTTACCACAGATACAAGAAAATCATAATAATAATAACACGCAGGGTTCATTGTTTTAATTCTGTGAAATTTTCCTTACATTAATAAAAATTCATAAAACTTTTTCTGGCATTATCGCAAATAATGCCTTTTTTTTAAGTTTTACGTTTGCGTGAATGATTTTATTTCGTTAAATTTATTTTTTATATATGACATAAAATAAATTTATATTTTTGGAATACAAATGCAATTCATAAAAACAGACTTCACCAATCAAATTGGAACAATTACATTCGATAACGATGCAAAGCGAAATTCGCTTAATCATGCGATGTTAAACGAAATAATTGAAGCTTTAGATAAATTTACCGAACAAAAAGCTCGTGTTGTTATTATACGCGCTAATCCGGGAGTAAACGTATGGTCTGCAGGTTACAATATCAACGAGTTGCCTGATTCGGGGCGCGATCCGCTTTCATATAATGATCCGTTAGAAACGGTTATTCGTGCAATTCAGAAAGTTCCGGCTCCTGTTATTGCTATGATTGAAGGCGGTGTTTGGGGCGGTGCGTGCGATTTGGCTTTTGTGTGCGATATGCTTTTGGGTACTTATTCCGCTTCTTTTGCTATTACACCCGCAAAAATCGGTATTCCTTACAACTCTTCCGGTATTTTACATTTTATCAATATGGTAGGTCACCACACCGCCAAAGAAATGTTTTTTACCGCATTACCTGTCAACGCTCATCAGGCTAAGCACCACGGAATATTGAATCACTTAGCACCGAATTTGGAAGAATTGGAAAAGATTACAGAATTTACTTGCGAACGAGTTTTAGAGAATTCGCCCCTAAGTATTGCTGTAATCAAAGAGCAATTGCGCATATTCGGGAACTCTCATCCGATTACTCCCGATACATTTGAGCGTATCCAAGGTTTGCGTCGTTTAGTTTACGATAGCAAAGATTACGCCGAGGGAAAAAGAGCGTTCATAGAAAAAAGAAAACCTAATTTTACAGGTGAATAGAAAATGAAAAAGCCGCCCTAATGAGCGGCTTTTTTTTAATTATAACACTATTTTAATATTAACTAATGTACTTAAGCACAAAGTACAAAGTTTTTAAGCTACTTTAATTCCCTTATCAATAACTTCTTTTTGAATAAAATGTAGTTTCGTATATTCTTTGGTGCATTGCTTATAGAATGACCATTTTTCTTCCGGATAGCGGGCTTCCATATTGAAACTATTCACTCGCTCTTTGCCAATGTAGGGTTGTTGGTTTTATTAATTTGATTTATATGCGTCTTTTCTATGCTTAACAGCTATAATATCCAAAATAGAGTCCGAATCTGAAATTGTGTATAAAATCCTGTAATCCCCTATCCTAATTCTCCAAATATTGTTTGAGCCTTGAAGATTTTTGCATCCTGCCGGTCGTGGGGTGGTTATGAGGCTTTCGATTTTTTTCCAAATCCTTTCGATTAACTGATTATCTAAGGCTTCAATTTCATTTATTGCAGATTTTGAGAAAGTTATATTATAGCTTTTTATTCAATTTGTCTTGCATAATCAACTTTTTCTTGACTTCTTCAAAGCTTTCACGAGGTTCATTTTCACGACTTTTAGCGACCAAAATATCGTAAAAATCCTCCCACACTTTTTTGTACTTCTTTAAGTCTATGAGTACAGCAGTTTTATTACCCTGTTCGGATACAATATATTGAATACCCTCCATATATCACCTTTAAAAAGTATTTTCTTATTCTATTTATTACTTAATTTAAAACGAAAATAAATAATGATTATTTCATATAACAAAAGATTTGTAAAATTTGGACTTTATGCTTTAACCGGGTTTCTTATCACTTTTTAACTTTCAATAATTAAGTGCCGAAGTCGCCCAACTAGCTTTCGTTGTCCCTCTCTTTGCCGATGTATGTTTTGCGTGTTGTTGTTGTCATAAAATTAGTAAACTTCGTTATGTGTGCCAATATATTGAAAGATTACTTTGTTTGATTCTACAAAGTAAAAGGTAACTCGAAAGGATAGATTTACGCTAAAACTCCAAATATGCTGAAGTTTACCTGCTAATTTATGTGTTTTTAAGCGTGAATCATAAGGATTATTTCGAAAAATTTCCAATTTGCTTTTAAATTGGTTTTCAATTTCAGTATTCCCTTTGATTAACTTTTTATAACATTTTAGAAATGAACTACTGAAAGATACTTCAATCATAACGAATCCAATATTGATTCTAATTCATTTATATCGGAAGTAAAATGCAATTTTCCCGAATTGTATTCTTCCATTGATTCTTTATGAGCTATTTCGATTTGGTCACGTTTCATTTCAATAATGTACTTATTGGTCAATTCTTGCAATTCGACCAATTCTTCATAATCAAATTCTTGAACTTTATCAACTACATCTGCAAAATCGTGCATTCTTAACCTCAATTAAATTTTTATTTCCTTAAAAAACGTGTTTAATGTTTCAATATTTTAGGTACTTCTCCCACAGCACATCAGGTGATGTTCACTTGTTATATCAGTTTTTCAATTTCTTCTAAAGCAACGTACTCATTGAATTCGCTTTTTATTTTCTGTATAAGTAAATTATCTTCAATATCTTCTGATGTTGGGTGGAGGAACTGCCTCGTTATGCTTGATTAGGTTCTCAATATAGCCATTAATCGCGTCTTTGATATTCACCATTGCTTCATTACGAGTGTTTCCCTGAGATATACACCCCGGTAACGATGGGCAAAGTGCTGTATAAATTCCATCCTCATCTTATTCTAATATAATTCGATATTTCATCTTAACCTCGTTAATAGATTTTATTTAAAAACGCTGAATATTGCAGAATATTTTATTTTATCGGAATTTCGTAATTTTCACTTTTCAACTTTCAATTGTTTGAAGATAGATCCCCGCTGACGCGGGGAAGACGATCTCTCATCCCTAAATCCAATAATATCGACCCCACGCTTAAGCGTGGGGTTGATTGAAAAAGTATTAGTCTTTGATTTTGTCAGCTCTGTATGTATCCCATCTGAAATAGACGAATAATGCAACGAAAGCTATAAGAGCGGCTACTTGACCTCCAATCGGGTTTTTGTCCCAAACAGAAATCCAAATGTCCACACCAAAGAACTTGAGCAATGCACCGATAATGCCGAATAAGGCGGCACCGGCGATGAAGCCGGAAGCTATAAGCGTTCCGCGTTGTTCGCGTTTCAAAGCAACTTCTTTGTCTTTTGAACTCTTCGCTACAAAGTATGCCAACAAGCCACCCGCAACCAAAGGCGTATTTAATTGAAGCGGCAGGTACATACCCAAGGCAAAAGCCAATGGCGGAATACCTATGAAATTCAAAAGCAAAGCTACTAAAGCACCTAATAAATATAAGAATATTTTTTCATTAGCTTTTTCTTTCTCGGTTTTTCCGGCAGGAACGAGTTCACCTTTAGAATTTTTGATTGCGGCAATGATTTCACCTTTCACTTTTTTATCAGCAGGGACAAGTAAACCATTTATATTTTGAGCGGCAATAGTTTTAACTTCTTTTTTATCACTCATTATTGGAGCAATAACTGCCGCCATAGCATTAGCTTGAGGGGCAACAAGAGGTTTAGCGTTTTTCTTTTCGGCTTTGTATTCTTTCATTAATTTAGGAGACGCTGTCCCCTTTTCAACCAATTGGATTTGCGCTTTTGTAAATTTGTGTTGATTTACCAAATAGTCATTATCGGTAAAACCAAAAGTACTGTTAAGCATAAATATGACCACGCCAACCGTCGCGGCTGATACTAACATACCTAAGAATTTCCAGGACTCTTGTTTGCGTGGTGTTGAACCCAGCCAATAACCAACCTTTAAATCGGTGATAAACCCACCTGCCACTGACAATGCTGTACAAACGATACCCCCGAGAACCAATGTTGTGGTCATACCGGAATTACCTTTCAAACCCATAGCGGCAAATGTAAACGACGCGATAAGCAAAGTCATCAGAGTCATACCCGATACAGGGTTCGAACCGACTATAGCAATTGCGTTCGCGGCAACTGTTGTAAATAGGAATGAAATAATAATTATTGTTAAAAATGCCACAATTGCTTGAGCAACACTAATATTGAAACCTGTAATTAAGAATACTAAAAGTGCAATAGCTGTTAAAGCAATCATCATCATAATAAATGACATTTTTATATCGCGTTGTGTACGTTCGATTTTTTCATCAGCATCAGTTTTTCCAAAAATACTGCTGAATGCTAATTTGAATGCCGAGCCAATAACTCCCGAAGATTTCACTATACCAATCATTCCCGCCATTGCAATAGCACCAATACCGATATAGCGGACATATTCTTTGAATATAATTTCCGGCGACATACCGGCAAAGAAATTACTGCCTGCCATTAATGCGGCTTGATTGAAAAGCGGTACTAATACAAACCAAGCAAATAGTGAACCCATTGCAATAATAAGTGAGTACCTTAAACCAACCAAATAACCGAAACCTACGATTAGCGGGCTGACACCGAAACGGAATAAAATTTTGGATTTATCGGCTACCTGCGCGCCCCATCCAACTATACGTGAAGTAAATTCTTCGGAAAATAGGCCTGTATATATACAAATAAAATCGTAAATACCGGCAATCAAACCGCTGACAATTAGAGCTTTTGCCTGATTTCCGCCTTTTTCGCCGGACATCAGGATTTCTGTTGTTGCTTTTGCTTCAGGGAACGGGAATTTACCGTGCATATCTTTAACAAAATATCTTCTAAATGGTATTAAAAACAATATACCAAGGCACGCGCCCAAAAAAGCGGCGATGAAGATATGGAAAAAATTAACATCCAACCCTAATATGTATAAGCCCGGAATAGTAAAAATCGCACCTGCGACAACTACACCTGAGCTACCACCAATAGATTGAATAATGACATTTTGACCAAGCATATTTTTTTTCTTGAATGCTGTGCTCAAACCTACTGCTATGATAGAAATTGGAATCGCGGCTTCGATAACCTGACCGATTTTCAATCCTGAAAATGCGGCGGCACCTGAAAATACGATTGCCATAATAATACCCCAAAATACTGACCACGGGGTTACTTCTTTGATAACCGAACTTACCGGCATAACGGGTTTGTATTCTTCGCCCGCTTCGAGTTCTCGATATGCATTCTCCGGTAGATCTGTTACAACTTTAGTTTCAACGTCCATTTAATCTCCTAAATAGTATTTATGTAAATTAAAAAAATATTTTTCCGAAAATACGAATAATTTTAAAAACTGACAACATTAATTATTCTAGATTTTTATCAATTTTTTGTGTTTGTTTTGCTATTTGAAAAGTACCAAAAACATTTTTAAAATAGCTAAATTGTTCCGGTTTAATGCGAATACAATAAATAGTTCCGTCTTCTTTATCATTTTGCGATAATATTTGACCGCAATTAAATAGCTGATTTATTTTGCCCATTTCTGTATAAGGCAGTTTTATCCAAACATCGTTACTGTTATTATCATAAATTTCTTTTATTTTGTCCAGCAGTGCTTGAATATTTATACCACGCGTAGCTGATATAAAAACCGAGCCCGGGAATTCTTCTTTTATTCCCGTTATCCCTAAGCGTTCTTCCATTTTATCAATTTTATTAAAAACCAATAAAACAGGTCTATCTTTGATATCCAATGTTTCCAAGGTCAGATCAACTGTTTTGATCTGGTCGCGGAAGTTTTCGAGCGACACATCAACGATATGAACTATCACATCGGCTTCAGCGGCTTCAGCAAGTGTTGAACGGAAGGAGGCTACCAAATGATGGGGCAATTTACGAATGAAACCCACCGTATCGGAAAGCAGTGCTTTCATACCCCCCGGCAGTTCAAAAGCGCGGACAGTAGTATCCAAAGTAGCGAAAAGCTCATCTTTTATATACACATCCGCCGCTGTAATGGCTTTCATTAAAGTGGATTTCCCCGAGTTGGTATATCCGACCAATGCGAAGCGCGGTATCCCCGCTCTTCCCTTTCTCTGAGTTTCTCTAACATTTTCAATATTAATGAGTTTTTCTTTGAGAAATTGAATTTTATCGCGCAGGATTCTTCTATCGGTTTCTATCTGTGTTTCACCCGGTCCTTTCGTGCCGATACCACCGAGTTGTTTTGATAAATGGGTCCACATACGCGTCAATCGTGGTAACATATATTGCGTTTGTGCTAATTCGACCTGTGTTTTGGCTTCCAATGAGCTTGCTCTTTTGGCAAAGATATCGAGTATCAAACCCGAACGGTCAATTACCTTTATTTGGAAAGCCTTTTCCAAATTACGAACCTGCATAGGCGTTAAATCAACATCGAATATTACCAATTGAACTTTGTTTTCATCAATATATTCTTTGATTTCCTCAACCTTCCCCTTACCAATCAGGGTTGCTTTATTCGGACTTTGAAGCTCTTGAGTAAATTTCTCAACAATTTCAGCTCCGGCGGTTTTAGCTAATTCACATAATTCATCAAGGTATTCATAAGCTAATTCCCTATTTTCACCTTTTCTAATAAATGTGATTGCTATTGTGTCTTCGTTCTTTTTTGTACTTTCCAAAGTATTAATTCCAGCTTATCAAGATATAAAATGCAAATATAAATTTTTATTGCGACATTTAAAATTTATTTGGTGTGTTTTTGTAATTTTGTATTATGAAAAGCAGCAAAGAAAATAAAATAAACATAGAAATTGTTAAGGTCATTCGCTCGGAACGGAAAACCTTCAGGATAGAAGTCAAAAACGGTAAAATCAACGTTATTGCACCCTTATGGGCAAAAAAAGAAGATATTGATCAAATGATTCAACGACATTCTAACTGGATAATCAATAAATTAGACCAATTAAAAAATAATCCGGTGTTAAAAAAAGAATTTGTTTCCGGAGAAACATTTCTTCTTTTGGGTGAAGAATATCCGCTGATTGTTGAGGAAAATCCTACCTATGCTATGCGTTTTCATAATAAAACATTCTATTTAGCCGAGGATTGCCGTGAAAACGCAACGGCATATTTTGCAAATTTCTATAGACAGAAAGCAAAGAAAATAATCGCACCCCGTGCTGTAGAAATAGCCGAGCTTTTAAAAATAGATATTACAAACGTAAAAATCACCTCTGCTCAAGGACGATGGGGTTCGTGTTCGAGCAAAGGTAGTGTAAATTTTTCATTCAGATTGGTTATGGCTCCATCAAAAACGATTGACAGTGTAATAGTGCACGAATTGGCTCACAGATTTGAAATGAATCATTCGCCAAAATTCTATGAAATTGTCGAAAAAATAATGCACGACTACCGAGAGCACGATTCTTGGTTAAAGAAAAACAGCCAAAGAATGCAGTGGATCTAACTATTCTTCATCCAAAAAGTATTTGACCATACGTATATCTTCATAAGCTTGAGGATGATTCTTTCTGTTCTCGATTTTCTGCATCAAGCTGTCGGAAAATGATTGCGCGGCATTATGACCATAGGTATTCAGAAGATAATTTATAGCTATTACTTCCGATATTACTGTAATATTTTTTCCGGGTATAATTGGCAATTTTATATAATTTACGTTAACATCCAGAATCTTGACCGGTTCGTTTTCCAATCCTGTGCGGGTGTATTCCATACCTGCTTCCCAATTTTCTAGTTCTACGATAACTTCCAATCTTTTTTGGTAACGAATGGATTTCAAACCAAACATAGCTTTAATGTCAATAATTCCTAAACCGCGGATTTCCATAAAGTGACCGGCAATTTCTGTCCCGGTTCCCATTAACACATTTTCTTTTCTTTTGGTGAATACAACGACGTCATCGGCAACTAAGCGATGACCTCGTTCAACTAAATCCAACGATATTTCACTTTTCCCAATTCCGCTTTTCCCGACAAACAACATTCCAACGCCGTAAATATCGACAAATGAACCGTGAACAGACATTTGTTCAGCAAATTGATCCACCAAGAATTCTGAAATCAAAGAATAGACTTCAGTAGTTTCATATTTACTCGAAAATATACATATTTCTGCTTTTTTTGCGGCTTCGATCAAAGGTGCCGAAATTGGATGAGCATTTGTGACGATAATACAAGGAACAGGAAATTGAGTAATCCCTTCAAAGGCTTTAATTTTATCTTCATCCGACAAACTTGTCAAGTATTGAATTTCAGTATTACCGCAAATTTGCACCCTACTAAATGTGAATAACTCAGTGAAACCTGCTAAAGCAAGTTGCGGTCTATGGAGGTTTTTATCGCAAATTCTATTTTTATATCCTATATTACCCGTTAAGGGAACAAGCTTAGCCGGTGATTCCAATAGTTTTTCCACAAATATAAATTCCGGTTTTATAATTTGGGGGTTCTCGAATTGATACATTTTTTACTCATTAACAAATCTGACAAAATTCAATCTTTAAAAATACGAAAAAAAACCGCATCCTCGAGGAATGCGGTCTAAAAATATTTATTGTTTATTATTATTAACCACGTGCACTAAGCTGCTTGGTCTTTAATTTTTTTATCTGGGTTATTATTTTGTCTGACGCTGTGTGCAGACTTTTATGAAAATCATCGCTCGCTTCGTGAGCTGTCAATGTTGAGCCACTCAAATTGACTACTATATGAACCTCTTTGTCATTATCGTTTATAAATTCTACATTTGCACTGGTTATATTATCGTGATATTTTTGGAATCCATCAGCTATTTTAACTGCTGTTTCTTGTAATTCAGGATGTTGACCCTTGGTGTGTCGGAATGTTACGTTTGTCTTCATAGCAATCTCCAAATAAGTATTTATTGGTTTATAATTTTACCCAAAAGGATAAATTTTAATACTATCATTATTCATAATTATTACACGCAATATGATCAAAATTGTTGTAATTGTGCAAAATTTTCCTCACTTTTTTTATTCAAACACCAATGAAACCGCCAGTGACAATTCAAATATCCCGGGTATAATGGGGTACTTATCTTTAAATTCATCGTGGGCGACATAAAACTGTGGGTATAGTTTTTCGAACATATCAACAGTTCTTGTATCATAAACATAAGCCGCCTCAAATATCAAACCACCTAATAAGTACTTACGCGTCTTTTTATCGAAACCCAGCTCCATACCCAAATAAGCTCTTGTTATTAATGAACAGGTTGATTTGTTAACAAGAGTCCCCCCTTTTCTTATATCCTGCGGTACAGAAGCATTGACTGTTTCAGTCCAATTAATATTCCCAAAATTGCAACCTATTCCTATACCGTAATAAGTATGAAATTGAGATTTGATATAGGGATTAAATTCAGCGGTAAAGAAAAGCGGGTAATTATTAATTTCAATTTCCTCGCTAACCCAACGGGATGGACTTTCATCTGTTGGATATATTTTTTGCCCGTAATAGTCTCGGAAAGTACATTGATAAAAATAGCCCAACATACCAATTTTATAATTTTTTAAAAGTGTGAATTTTGTACCGACTCCTACAATTGGCGTCATTCTAAAATCATCGTTGCTACCTCCGACGTACTCTTTATACACTTGAAAAAAGTCTATGGCATTGGGTCCGGCCGGGTATCCTAATAAAAAATAAATCGATTGGTTGAACTTGTACTTTTGTTCGCACACTACTTTATCAGTTGCAAACAGTGATAATAAAAGTAAAACAATAGCAAATCTCAAATTCATAATTCTATTTTTTTGGTTATGTAAATTTACCCGATTAAAAATTAATACTTTTTAAGTATTAAACAAAATTTTGTCAGAAAAAAATATTTCTGCAAATTTGAATATAGTAAAATTAACAAAACGGTATTTGAATGCAAGATTTTAGAGCAAAAAGGATTTTATCTATGCCTACGAGCATATTTGCAACGATGGCAGAACTCACCCAACGCTATAATGCAGTGAATTTAGGGCAAGGCTTCCCTGATTTCGCCGGACCTGAAATTGTAAAAAATTCTGCTTGGGAAGCGATTCGAAACGATAAAAACCAATATGCACCATCGGACGGAATACTATCATTAAGAAAAATTATTTCTGAAATAGATGCGAAACGATATAATTTGGATTGGGATCCAATAAGTGAAATAACAATTACAGCGGGCGCCACTGAAGCTCTTTATGATTCGATAAATGCATTTATCGAACAAGGAGATGAAGTAATTATTTTCGAACCGTTCTATGACGCTTACGACGCGGATGTAATTTTGGCGGGAGGAATTCCTAAATACGTTACACTAAAGAAACCTGATTTTTCGTTCGATAAAGAAGAATTGAAAGAACAGATTAGCGAAAAAACAAAAATGATAATTCTAAACACTCCTCACAATCCAACCGGAAAAGTATTTACCAAAGAGGAATTAGAATACATCGCAAAATTGGCAATAGAAAATGATTTGCTTGTACTATCGGACGAAGCTTATGAATATTTGACTTTTGATGGAGTTCAGCATATACCTATAGCAACGCTACCGAATATGAAGAATCGTACTATTACGATTTCTTCAACCGGAAAAACATTTGGAATGACAGGTTGGAAAGTGGGATATGTTTGCGCTTCGGAACATCTGACTCAAGCCATCCGCAAGGTACATCAGTGGACAACTTTTTGTGTAAACACCCCGGGTCAACACGCTATGGCTGAAGGTTTTAATCAATTTGATGCTTATTTACCTGAATTTCAAAAACTATACCAATCAAAAAAGGATTTATCGTTAAAATTATTAGAAGAAACTCCATTTGAAATTTATGAACCCAAAGGAAGTTACTTTTTAATGATTGGGATACCGGAAGGTATGTTTTTGAATGACGTTGACGCCGCAACAAGATTAATTACCGAAAATAAAGTTACAACGATACCCCCCTCCTGCTTCTACAAAAAATCCGAGGAAGGTAGTACTATGCTTAGAATTTGCTTTGCTAAACAAGACGAAACTTTGATTGAAGGCATTAAAAGAATGAAAATTGGATAACCACGAAAAATATATGGCTGTTGCTATTGAATTAGCAAAACAATCCACAGAATATGAAGATGTTCCTGTTGGGGCTGTTATTGTTCATAATGATATCATTATTGGCAGAGGCTATAACCAAATCGAAAAAATGAATAATTCATTAGTACACGCTGAAATTATAGCTATTAACGATGCAATCAGCAACTATGGTTATAAACACCTGCTTGATTGTTCAATTTATGTAACTTTAGAACCGTGCGCAATGTGCGCAGGTGCAATTGTATTGGCAAGAATATCCCATTTGATTTATGGTGCGAAAGACCCAAAAACCGGTGCTTGCGGCAGTTTATTCAATATTCCGCAAGATGAAAGATTGAACCACCGAGTAAATGTTATTTCGGGTATCAAAGAAGACGAATGCTCACGATTATTAAAAGATTTTTTTAAAGAATTGAGAAAGACAGGAAATGGAAAAAAATAGTTTTAAAAACGGAATTTATCTAGTTCCTACGCCCATTGGCAATTTAGATGATATCACACTTCGAGCTGTGAAATTATTGAAAGCGGCCGATATCATAGCTTGCGAAGATACTCGTACTACAGGCCAGCTTTTAAAATTACTTGAAATTGATCATCGCCGTTTAGTCAGTTTTCACGAACATAACGAAACGCAAAGAGCTGAAGAATTGGTCAAAGAAGCTCTCAATGGTGCAATTGTTGCTTTGGTAAGCGACGCGGGTTCACCGGGAATTTCCGACCCGGGTTTCAGATTAATCAATTTGGCACGCCAAACAGATGTTTACATAACCGCTCTTCCCGGTGCTACAGCACTCATTCCGGCTTTGACAGCGAGCGGATTTCCAACTGACGCATTTGTTTTTTTGGGATTCGCACCGGCAAAAAAAGGTAGAAAAACTTTTTTAGAATCTTTAAAAAGTTTTGATTTAACAATAATTTTGTATGAATCACCTCATAAGATAATTAAGCTGATTGAAGAAATAATCACTTATTACGGCACAAATATTGAGGTATGTATAGCTCGCGAAATTAGTAAAATGTTCGAAGAGTACATAGAAGGTACAGCGGATTTTGTACTTGCTCAATTAACAAATAAGCCTTCTATAAAGGGCGAATTTGTTGTTGTAGTTAATATGAAAAAATATAATAAGGGAAATAAATAATGTTTATCACTTTCGAAGGAATAGACGGTAGCGGCAAGTCAACTCATATAAAACGCTTGGCTGAATATTTGGAAAATCAAGGTCTAAAGGTTCTTATGATTCGTGAACCCGGTGGAACTGAATTGTCCGAAAAAATTCGCACAATACTATTGAGTCACGATAGTAACATTAATCCTAATGCTGAATTACTACTATTTGAAGCCGCTCGTGCTCAATTGGTTGCCGATGTTATAGTTCCTCGCCTAAATGAAGGGTATTGGGTTATCGCCGATAGATTTTTTGATTCCACTTTAGCTTACCAAGGGTACGGCAGAAAAATTGACCCCTTTATAGTTAATAGGCTAAATGCTTTTGCTTCAGGTGGTTTAATACCAGATATAACATTTTATTTGCAGATTACATTAGAGGTTTCAGCTCAAAGAACAAATGTAAGAGACAAAGACAGAATGGAATGTTCGGGTGACGAATTTAATAGACTTATTTATAAAGGCTTCGAGGATATAGCCAACCATAATCCCGAACGCGTAACCGTTATTGACAGTAGTCAATCAGAAGATTCTACATTTGATCAAATTTTACAAGAAATTAAAAAAAGAAATATAATATGAAAAACATTACTCTAAAAGTTTTACTGATAGTATGCCTACTTGTGCCGAGTGTCATTTTATGCAATAAGGACAGTGATGTTGTATTAGAAAAAAAAGTTAGTTTTTTCCAACCAATTATTGATTCACTATATATTCACAAAGCGGATACTATGTTTATTCGTTCGATATTGACGCATAAATTTATTGAATTCGATGAGAAGTACTGCAAAATAAATGTAATAGGTCAAGCAAAAAAAGCGGCTTATGCCAGCCAATATAATTCTGAAGCTGTCCAAAAAACGAAGGAATTTATTTCTGATTGCGATGTCCAATTGACTAAAGCCGAAACCAAATACAATGTACCGAAAGAAATTATTGCCGCTTTGCTTTATATTGAAACAAGGCACGGTAACTATCTGGGAAAACACAGAATAATAAATGTATATTTGAGTTTGGCTATGGTCAATCAACCCGAGTACATAAGTAAAAATTTTGATAATTTAGTTGAGCATTTTGCCGGAACTCCCGAAGAATTGAAAGCATATCAGAACAAGCTGACCAAAAGAACTGAAACAAAGGCCGCTTGGGCTGTTCAGCAGTTAGTAGCAATGAGCAAGATATATAAAAAAGGGGTAGATGTTTTTGAAATTAGAGGCTCGTACGCAGGAGCTTTTGGGATTTCGCAATTTATTCCTGATAGTTATAATCGCTGGGCTGTGGATGGTAATGGTGATGACGTTATAGACCTATTCGATGTGAACGATGCCATATTTTCGGTTGCTAATTATCTGAAAACAAATGGCTGGGGGAATTCCATCGAAAAGCAAAAAGCCTCGCTATATCACTACAATCATAGCAATGATTATGTAAATGCTATTTTAACCTTAGCCGAAAAGGTGAAAGAATAAAGGGATATCTGAAATAAATTCTTGCTATTAATAGAATGTTATGTCTATCTCGTTATATATCATATAATCTGATGTCTTTGAATGATACATTATCGCGCCGCGCAAATAGAGAACTTTTTTGTCATCGTTCGGAGCTGTTATATATCTAACAATATAGAATGTTAAATCGGAGTTTTTCTCTTCATAAGTTAAACTCCTGCCTTCACTGTTCATAATAACAATACTCCCATA
>JBBRAO010000027.1:0-45533 GCA_038206725.1 Kapaibacterium sp. (SeqCode) | reverse complement strand
ATAATACACCTCACTAATCATTTATGCGTAATGTGTGTATTTTTAAATATTAAACAAAGAACTACGTCTAACCCTTGTCAGTAATCGAAGAAATTTAAGCGTTTAACGATTACTGACGCACAATTGCCTATTTGGGCAAGCCGAGGCGGCTAACCCAAGGGTTGATTCGTCTTTTATTTTATATAAAACACACTGGGATTATTATTTGATTTTATTGATTATTTTAAACCTGACTTAATAAATGAATTATTAAGTCTCGGGAACAATATCTTGGGTTTTGTTCTTTTTCTCATTTAGTTCTATTTGAATTTTCATAAATCAACCATCCTATAAAAACACAAAAAACATTAACTTTTTTAAGCAAACTCAATTTTTGTTTGATTAATTTATTTAAAACTACAAAACATTTTTCAAATAAAAAAATATTTATTTAATTAATTTTACTTATATTTGGTGCGCCTAAATATGACATTTTAGTATATATATATAGACACTTAACGCATTTATGGCTTGTTTTACGCAATTAAAGTTATTTTATTCTAAACTTTCGATGGGTCATTTTTTCTACTCAACCGATGACTCAGAGTCATCAGTTGAGTAAAATCTGCTTCTTCATTCATTTTCAACTTTCAATTATCAACAAAAAAATGCTAAGTTTGCATAAGCAATTTTATACAAATCGTTGAGTATTATTATGAAAAGTATTTTAATTATTTTGTGTTGTCTATTTGTTAGTGCAATTTTGCATTCGCAAGGTTTTTCGCCCGATAATATCGTGCCAAAACCAAAGTTGGCTTATCCCAAAAATATTGAGGGTAATTGTGCAATAAACAGCACGACAGCCATAGTTTTAGATAAGGATAACCCTGATTATTCAGCCGCTTATTTTTTGAATAAGAAACTTAAAGAATACTTTGTGATTGATACTTGCAAAATTTGCATTGGCTCGGCACCTGATATTTATTCCAATCTAATCTATATGGGTGTTTGTAATGAAAAAATCAACCAAATGCTTGAAAACAATCAGGACCAACCCTACTTTGTCAATGCGAATTCACCCGGCAAAGAAGGTTATTTGATTGATGTAGTTCCATCGCAAATTCTAATTAACGCAAGCGACAGCAAAGGTTTGATTAATGCGATTCTGACATTAACGCAAACATTTCTTCCGGGTGACGCCACTACTTTCGTACCGCTGTACCGTATAATTGATGTGCCCGATTTTCCTATACGGTGGGTTTACTTTCCAACAAATTTTCTGGTCGGTAAGAATACTACCGATGCTAAATTGAAATGGAAACTATGGGCTGATTGGAAAATTAGTGGTATAAATCTAACGGATTATAAATTTGATTTTATCAGCACACAACCTAAAAGATATTTCGATTCGCTGTCCTCTGCCAATAAATTTGCGGATGCAAACCATCTGGATATAATCCCGTCCACAATGTCGTGGGGATATTCCAATGGAATGATGTTTTTCAATCCAAATTTCGCAACCGGATTGCCCGTCAATTTTCAAAAATTTGTAATAAACGCGGATACTGCCAAACTTGTACCGACAGTCAAATCCACGCTTCCTAATGGCGATTTCGAAAATTATAACGTTAACTCATTTCCGGGTTTTCTTTTTATTGACGGTACTGGAACTCAGAGTTTTGTGGATAATTCGGTATTTAAAACAGGTAAAACCTCAATTAGATTTGAAAACTTCGATGGTTCGAACGAACGGGTCTGCTATCGAACAAAAGTAAGTCCTTATAAACAATATCATATTTCCGCTTGGGTAAAGACAGAAAATGCATCTCCCGCCGGTGATATCAGGTTGACTGTTTTGAATAATAAAAAGCAAACGCTGAATTACGCTAATTTGAATGTTCCGGCAACGACGAACGGTTGGCAAAAGATTGATGTCATTGTCAATTCTTTACTTGGCGATACGATGACGGTTTATTGGGGTCTTTGGGGTGCGCAATCAGGAAAAATGTGGTGGGACGACCTGAAAGTGGAAGAAGCAAACTTTGTGAACTTGATCAGGCGAGAAGGTGCACCGCTGAATATCAGCCATCAATATTTGGACGTGATGATTCGTGAAGGTATTGATTTTGATACACTGGTTGATAAAAAACTCGGTGCGGCGTCGGGCTGGCTCGGCGAATTCGATACATATCACAAACCCCCAACTTTAAAAATTAAAAACGGTGGTATGCTGAATAACGGTGATACGGTTTTCGCAGTATATTATCACGCGATAACAGTTTATGACGGACAAGCAATGGTTACTATGTCGGACGAGAATCTATATAAGCAGGTTGATAATCAATTCCGTCTTATGGATAGCGTTCTAAAGGCCAAAACATATTTCTTATCGCACGATGAGTTAAGAGTTATGAACTGGGATTACGGCGACCAAAGCCGCGGTTTGGCACCGAAAGAAATTTTAGCCGATAATGTGCAAAGGTCAATTGATATAGTTCATAAGTATAACCCGACTGCCGATGTATGGAATTGGTCCGATATGTTCGACAATTTCCATAACGCTGTGAACAATTATTATTTGGTTAATGGCGATTTGACCGACATTGCAGATTTGATTCCGAATTCAATGGGTATAGTTAATTGGAATTCCGGTAGTTTACCGAAAAGCACCGATTTCTTTGCCGGAAAAGGATTTCGTCAGATTTCAGCACCGTATTATGATACTGACCAAAACAATATTCGCGTATGGAAAGAAAAAACTCGTACCACAGAAAACTTCCAAGGAATGATGTACACCACTTGGTCACAAAATTATAGCTATATAAAGCACTTCGCAGAGTACAGTTGGAACCACGCGCCTTTTATAACACACACGCCGCTTTGGGGAATAAAACCCGAAGGAAAGCTGAACTTTGCGGTCACAATCAAAGGTGACGATATGGATGCGGGTTGGAAATTGAAATCAGCAAAATTATATTATAAAACGGATACTGAAAGTAATTTTAGTAGTAATGATCTAACTTTAGTTAATGATAAAGCGAGTTTGGAAGTGAGGCTCGGCGACGGCAACAGTTATCTTGAATATTATATCGAAGCTACAGACAATCGTGGTTGGTCAAAACGCAATCCACTTGAATCGGACAGATATTACACGCTTGGTGCACCGACGAACGTGAAAGAAGAATATAGCAAAGATGAATTAGTTATAGTGCCTAATCCTGCTGAAAATTATATTACAATTACTTTGAAACCAATCAACCCTACGCTTAAGCGTAGGGTTGATGAAGTACTTTTCTACAACATACTTGGCGAAAAAGTCCTTTCTGAATCTATTGATCCGATGACTTCAAGTCATCAGTTGAATATAGTGAGTTTACCGCAAGGAATTTATTTTGTGCATATTTGGGATAAAGTCATAAAATTCGTAAAGTTATAAAGAGAAGAAAAAGTAAGAAAACCCCCGCTCCCCTTTGAAAAAGTTGGAACAGGAAACACATAGATATATTTCGACTCAGTCTCTTGGTTTCTAACACTTGTTCCGAGCGGGCAGGGAAGTTTCTCTTCGTCGCCAGACTTAAAAAAACCTTATTTTTTATGTTAATAAGGTAATAAGATGGTATTGTCAACTTTTCTACTAAGGTTTATATGGGAAATAAGGTTTTCAGATTTCGCATATTTAGTACCTACGGCACTTCTTAGCCACCATTCAGCTTTTTCTACCGATATTAAATCTCTGACGGGATATAAAAACGTGGGGCTGTCTCAAAACTTAATTTTAGGATGACAAGCAAGAATGCTTATGCTAACAAGTTATTGAATTGCAGGTGGGTCAATCATCCTTTATTGACTAATATTTTGATAATTTTGAGTTGTGAGACAGCCCCACAAGATTATCAAAAAATACATTCAGGATTACACCCTATAGATATATCATAATCATAACGCTAAAAAATTAGGGATAGATTATTCATCTATCCTTAATTTTATATATCTAAATCACTTTTATTAAATTGTTTTTTCTTCTTCTAACTGCTTTTCAGGAATTTCAAGATCAACAACGGGTGTTGTATCGACAGGATTTTCTAAAAGTAATGCTTCAACTTCTACTTTCGGTGTTTGGCGAACAACTTCAAATTTGATGTTTTTCTTTTCTTCGTCATAATCACCTTGAATTGCATCGCCAGAATGAATTTCATTAAATAGAATTTTACCTGCGAGTTCATCTTCGATGTAGTTTTGCAATACACGTTTCAGCGGACGTGCACCAAACTTTTCGCTATAACCCAAATCCACTAAGAAGTCTTTAGCTTTCTGCGTTAATTCGAAAGTCATTTCAATATCCTTCAAACGCGATAAAAGACCGGCAATTTGAATATCAATAATACCGTAGATATCATCTTTAGAAAGTCTTCTAAATGTAATAAAATCATCAATTCTATTGATAAATTCAGGATTAAAAATACGTTTCATCGCATCTTCAATAGATGACTTCATATTTATATAATCTTGCTTTGTAGTTTGGCTTGTGAAACCGATTTTACCACCGGCTTGAATATCCTTAGTTCCAACGTTGGAAGTCATAATTATGATTGTATTTTTGAAATCAACTTTACGACCGTTACCGTCCGTCAAATGTCCGTCATCGAACACTTGTAGCATAATATTAAACACATCCGGATGAGCCTTTTCGATTTCATCGAATAGGATTATGCTGTATGGCTTACGTCTAACGCGTTCGGTTAATTGCCCACCTTCTTCGTATCCGATGTATCCCGGAGGTGCTCCAACTAATCTTGAAACGGTATGTTTTTCCATATATTCACTCATATCTATACGAATGAGTGCGTCTTCGGTATCGAACATTACACGCGATAATGCTTTCGCTAATTCTGTTTTTCCGACTCCTGTAGGTCCTAAGAACATAAATGAACCTATTGGGCGCTTTGGATCCTTTAAACCGGCTCTCGCGCGACGTACGGCCTTTGCTAACAGTTCTACGGCTTCGTCCTGACCAACAACCAGCTTGCGCAATTCATCAGGTAAAGATTGAAGTTTGGCGGATTCGCTCTCTGCAATTTTGAAAACCGGGATACCGGTCATCTGAGCTACTATCAAAGCTACATCCTTCTCCGTTACAGGGAATAAATGTTTCTTAGCGTCTCGCTCCCATTGTTCATAGGCGGTTTGTAGTTCAAACTGCAAGCGATTTTCTGTATCTCGCAAACGTGCCGCTTCTTCGTATTGTTGTTGCTTAACAACATCTATTTTTTGTTTTGTAATATCTTTTATCTTTTGCTCTAACTCAAGTATTTCATTTGGAATATTGATATTTTCCAAATGTACTTTGGCACCGGCTTCGTCCATCACATCAATAGCTTTATCCGGGAAACTTCTATCAGTTATATACCGAGCACTCAAATTGCAAGCTAACTGAATGGAAGCCGAAGTATAGGATACCCCGTGATGTTCTTCGTAACAATCTTTGATATTATTCAATATCTCAATTGTTTCTTCCAAACTTGGCGCGTCAACCATAATTTTTTGAAATCTGCGTTCTAAAGCCCCGTCCTTTTCAATATTCTGACGGTATTCGTCATAAGTTGTCGCTCCTATGCATTGAATGTCACCTCGAGCTAGCGCGGGCTTGAACATATTTGCCGCATCAAGCGACCCAGCCGCGCCACCGGCTCCGATGATAGTATGTATCTCATCTATAAATAGGATTATATCGTCACTTTTTTCAATTTCATTGAGCACAGCTTTCAAGCGTTCTTCGAATTGACCGCGGTACTTCGTGCCGGCGACCATTCCTGCCATATCGAGTGTGATCAATCTTTTGTCGAATAAAATGCGCGAAACTTTGCGTTCTACTATTCTAAGTGCCAAACCTTCAACTATAGCGGTTTTACCAACTCCGGGTTCACCGATTAATACAGGATTGTTCTTTTTCCTACGTGTCAATATTTGACAGATACGTTCGATTTCTTTGTCGCGTCCTATGACTGGATCCAGTTTACCTTCCATAGCAAGTTTAGTTAAATCTCTACCGAAGTTATCCAAAACCGGTGTTTTGTGCTTTTCTTTCTTTTTAGCTTTTAAGCCTTCCTGAGCTGTTGTTTGAGTAGGATTACCTTTCTGAATATTTGTCAATTCTTTATGAACTATATCATAAGTAATGCCATATTGAGCCAAAACTTCCGTTGGAATAGTTTCCGGTCTTCTAAGCATAGATAATAAAAGATGCTCAGTACCAACCACATTGGATTTGTAGAATTTTGCTTCTAAAAAAGAGAGTTTCAATACATTTTCGGTCTCTTTTTTCAGTGGAATATTTCCAATTGTCAAAGTAGGTTCCGCTGGTGGAAGTACTTCTTCAATAGAGTTCCTCAATTTATATAGATCAATTCCTAAATTTTGTAATATCCTTACTGCCGTACCACCGCCTTCGCGGATAATGGCAAGCATTAAGTGTTCAACACCAATTGAATCGTGGCCAAATCGCTTGGCTTCCAATCGGCTTATTTTGATGACTTCATTTGTTCTGTTCGAAAAAGTTCCGTCCATTATTTCCTCTAATGTATAAAATTCAATAGTAAAGACGTAGAAAATTTCTAATTATTTGCAGAAAATTATTAACACTTTGAAACATAGCATTTTTATTATCGTTAAATTAAAATAGTTATATGAAAAAGAAAATTATCAATATTGTCAAGTTCCTCGATTGGGAGCTAATAATTTGGATCGGCGGTTTGACTGCCTTGGCATTCACGAATCCGGACTCAACAGGTCATTTTACTCTATGCCCTTTTAAAAATTTAGGCTTCCATTTTTGTCCCGGGTGTGGCTTGGGTCATTCCATAAGCCTGATATTTCACGGACGTTTTGTGGATAGTTTCTCGGCTCATCCTTTGGGATTTTTGGCATTAATCATATTATTTTCAAGAATTATTAAATTATCATTTATCAATCTGAAAAGATTTAGGAGCAATTATGGAAGAACAGGGACAATTTAATAGACGCAAAATTTTAACTTATATACCCGATATGGAGTTTGAAGAATTAGCGTATTTACAACGTATGCTGTCGCAAATGTCGGATAGCACAGTAGAACAGTTTTTAATGGTATATTCCCAGCGCAGAAAAAAATCTATGTTAGTATTACTACTTACATTATTAGGATTTTTGGGTTTTGCAGGTGCGCAACGCTTTTATATTGGACACATCGGTATGGGTGTTTTATATTTCTTCACCGGCGGCTTATGTTGCATTGGTACTATCGTTGACCTAATAAATTACAAACGCTTGGCGCTTGAAGAAAATATACGTATAGCTCAACAAACCGCTATGATGATTACGAGCATTTAAGCAATTGTGAATTGTCAACGGTTAATGGAGATATAAACAAAAACTTAGGGACACGGTTAGCCGTGCCCCTATTTTAAATAATATAAAAGTATGATTCTTATCTGATTACAACAAATTTCTTTGTTTCGGTATTATTTCCTGTTTTGATCGTCAGATAGTAAACTCCAGGTGTAAGCGTAGATGTATCATAAGGCAAAGAGTAAGTCCCAGGTAAACTAAACATATTATCGTTAATGACAGCTGTTTCAACACCCCCCCCAAATTGCTTATGGTTACTGATGTTATGTTTGGTTCGGTAATGGTGTAATTGATTGTCATCGGACCCATTGCCGGATTTGGTGAACAATTTAAAAATAGTTCAGCATTGTTAATTTCATCTTTTACAGGGGTGATACTCTTGTAATTAATTTCCATTTTATACCCTACAAAGTAGTATGCGAATTTGCCTTGTGGGTTGTAAAAATAAAGATTATTAAGGTTTTTAATTGTCCACTCTCCTGCAATCCAAGTTTCACTGAGCACAGAAGTAATGTTGTTTTCGGAGTCATAAGTTGATGTTCTTCTATCCATATCCAAATATTCACCATCAGTCAATTCTTTATATGACCAGGTTAGCTCGTTTCCATTCGCATCATAAGTGTTCGTTATTCTTTGGTATTTCTCCCAACCCCCATTAAACCAAGTTTCATAAAGACTAGTAAGCTGTTTGCCATTTCGTTATATGTATAATTATAACGTGCTTTGTCTGTCCAAGATTCATTTAACCATATTTTGTCCAATCTGAGTGTGTTGTTTCCTAACGCATCGTAAGTGTAAGTATATTTCATATTTGAGGCTGTTGTGGAATACACAATTACATTATCAACCACTTTGGCGGTATTTAATGTAATTGGTTGGTCCCATTTTGGATTTTTATCCTGGGAAAATCCCGTCATTATTGAAAGGCAAACTAATAAGAATGTACAAAAAGACTTCATCGCGGCTCCAAAAAAATAAATAAAAATCAACTTTTTTCATTTCGCTATCTATATAGAAAGCATTCTATAATCTATTTGGCAAATAGCCAAATTAATTTATTTTCATACAATTAACAAACCGCTTTATGTCATTGTAATATCTGTATTTTGCTTCGGTTAAAATATTTTTATTTTTGTTGATTTCCGGCCCTATTTTCTTGATATAATAATAGTTTCATAACACTGGTGAAATTGTCTTTAGACTTTAGTAGCGGATTTTAAGCATTTTGATGCATAAAAATCAGGAAAAAACCGATTTATTTACATAAATTTTCAAAAAGATGACTTTTTTTATCTTACTATTACTTAGATTTTCAGCAACCTTAATCCGATTAAAAAGTCCGATTATAGTAGCAGAAGTAAAAAACATATACCCACAATATCGGAGCGAAGGATATTCAAAAGAATGATTTCTTTACCCTCCTTCATCACATCAACAATTGACAATTTACAATTAATAATCGTTTGTGTTTTGTTATAATGTTAATATGTGTTATTTTTAATTTTTTGCATGTGCATTTTTGAAATAAATTTTTAATAAATGAGATAATTAATGGGTCTATTCGATATTTTCAAGAAAAAGAAAGCCGCCACACCGGATTACACCAATTTAACGCCGATGGATATGGACGTGGGCTATATATTTGACTATGATTTATCCACTTGGACAGTGGACGAAGTTTTCGTCTATGATTGGGGCAATGATTTTTTCTCAAAGGAATTTCAAGTAAACAATAGCAAATACACAGCGTACCTGAGTGTGGAGCAAGCCGACGAATTAGAGATGGCTATGACACGCAAAATCAAAATCCGCTCAATTGACGAAAATCTTCCGGAATACATAACATTGCACAAAGCACCGCCGCCGAAAATTACTTACCAAGGTATTGTTATGCTGTTAGATAAGGAGTCACCCGGATACTGCGGAAAGATGGATTCTGCCGACGAAGATTGGGAAGAATTTATCTCTTGGGAGTACTACGATAAAAATGAAGACTTTGTTTTATCAATCGAACAATGGAACGAAAACACATTCGACGCCGCCTTCGGCAAAGTGGTTAAGTATTTTCAAGTTTCCAACATTTTCCCCAACCCCAAAATAAATAATGATAATTAGGATAAAATAGATGATTAAAAAAGTACTGTTGTCGGTTATTGTCCTTTCGGTTATTTTGACATATTACAATGTTAATAAACACAAAAAGGACACATTCCAGAAAAATCCGGTCGATGAACTGGTTCGCGATATGAACAGCGTACCGGAATTTTCTATTATTCTTTACGATATGGACTTCGACGAAGCCAAAGACATTTACCAACACAAATATCAAATCGTAAAGCACGTATCTCAACCCAAAGATACTATATTTAGCGAAATCACAAAATGGTACCCCGTGCCGCAAACTTTTTTCGATGAGCATACCAAAGATATGGGTATGGAAATTGTAACAAAAGCAAATGGTAAAGTAACAAAGGAAACCGCGCCTCCGGGATACTCCAATTACGTGGGCAATCCTCAATATGGGCGTTGGAATAACACCGGCGGTGGTTCTTTTTGGGTATTCTACGGCAAATACGCTATGATGTCGAGCATTTTTAATATAGCGTTTATGCCTGTCCGCTACTCTATGTGGAATAATTACAATTCCGGCTTTCGCGGTAGAGGACAAGCGTTTTATGGAAATGGACGTTACGGTTCAAACAGTAAATTCTCAAAATTTAACAACCCAATGGGCAGAGGAAACCAAAGCGGTTTTGCAAGCAGGGTCCAAAGCCGTGTTACAAGATCGAAATCAAGCCCATTTATGAGTCCAAGCCGCACTACACGTTCAACGAATCGTTTCAGTACTACTTCATTCCGTTCCCGCGGTGGCGGTTTTGGTAAATAATTAATAACTCATTGGAAATTAAAATTATGGAAAAGTTTTTGCAAAATGATTATTTATTGACTTTAGTCAGTACAATTTGTTATATAGCGGCCGCTTATATCCTATTTTACTGCGGAAAAGTCTTCTACAGTATATTTAATCCGAAAATTGATACAAAAAGCGAGCTCGTTATAAAAGATAACTTTGCTTTTGCTATAGCCCAAACGGGTTATTTTGCCGGTTTGTTAGCAGTAATCGGCGGTGCTATTGTCGGTCCTTCGATAGGATTGGTCTATGATTTGCTCGATATATTAATCTATGGATTGATGGGCGTATTCCTTTTGAACATTTCAATTAAATTGAACAGCGTGCTGATTCTCCGCAAATTCAATGTCCGCAAAGAAATTATTGAAGACCAAAACCCCGGTACAGGGGTTGTGGAAGCCGCTAGTGCTTTCGCTTCAGGCTTAATAATATTCGGAGCTTTAGTTGGTGAATCCAATACATTGATGGATGGTATTACATCATTACTAATCTTTTGGGCAGTTGGTCAAGTCGTATTCTTCATCACAGGCTTGGTTTATAACCTGATAGTACCTTATGATATTCACAAAGAGATTGAAAAAGACAACTCTGCTGTTGGATTGGGCTTTGCCGGCGCGTTGATTGCAATCAGCATACTTATATATACAGCCATTCACGGCGAAGTGGACAATATAGGGGTGAAATTAGTTGAAGTATGTATAGAAGTAGCTATGGGTTTGGTTATGCTTCCGATAGCGCGTTTCTTCGCCTCAAAAGTGTTGCTACCCGGACAGAAGTTGTCACACGAGATTGTGGGTCAAGAAAAACCAAATGTTGGAGCAGGATTACTGGAAGCTTTCGCTTATATAGGCAGTGCTGTACTGATCAGCTGGTGCTTATAATTAGTTCGTGCACTTAACAAGAACAAAGAATAGTTACCGCTAATCGGGAAGGTACTTACAGATATAGGTTGATGATCTGTAAATAGAATACGCTCCATAATTAATACAAATAATTAAAACCTTATAAAAATAATTCAATTTTATAAGGTTTTATTAAAATAAATGTAACAAAAAACGTATATTTGTGTAGTACATTATATAGAATGTTCACAAAATGAAAATTATTATGAAAAAGTATATTTACATATTTATTGTGTCCTTTTTCGCTTTAACTGGTGGATTAAGCGCTAAGGGGAGTTTATTAGCGGCAAATTGGTGTTTCGGAAACAGAGGGCAAATTACATTTAAAAACGGGGCTCCCCAAGAATTAGGTCAAAGTAGTGTTACAACACACGAAGGTGTGGCTACAATTTCCGATGAAAATGGGAATCTATTATTTTATACAGACGGTATGAGTGTTTGGAATAAGAACCACGACCAAATGCAAAATGGCTGGGGACTATATGGTCATAGTTCTGCTTCTCAATCAGGTGTCATAGTTCCCTTTCCGGGCAATAAAGATTTATATTATGTCTTTACTGTGAATGATGTTTGGAGTACAGGTGATGAATATAACGGATTTAGTTACTCTTTAGTAGATTTAACAAAAAACGGTGGTTTGGGTGATGTTACTACAAAAAATAAATCCTTGTTTACACCTTCCTGTGAAAAAATCACCGCTGTAGGTACATATAATGGCAAGGGTATTTGGGTTCTGGGACAAAAATGGAAGGATAACAAAATAATAGTTTATTTGGTCGATGAAACCGGGATTAAATTAAAAAATGAGTTCCCTATAAAGGCACTTGCAAAATATACGAATCGTGCTTGGACAAAGGGTTGTATGAAATTTTCCCAAAAAGGCGATTTATTGGCAGTAGCCAATAATGGTGTTTCACTTGCTCTGTACGATTTCAATGTTAAAACCGGAGTTATATCCAATGAACGATATTCAACCATTTATCAATTCAAAAACTCTTATGGCGTGGAGTTTTCCCCAAACAGTAAGTATTTATATGTATCATCAACACCTTATGGTAGTAATGAAAGTCCTGACCAACAAGACCATTCTTCTTTATTACAAGTAGATCTTACAAAAGCAAAAACCGGTTCTTTAGATGACTCATTTAAAACATTAGCCGAATATGATTACATTTATGGAGTAACCGAAGCTTATATGGGTTCCCTTCAATTGGCTCTTGACAATAAAATATACCTTGCTACAGCCTACCAAAGTAGGCAGGGGGTGAGAGCAAGAAATTATCTTTCAGTAATTAACAATCCTAACGATGATAATTGCAACTATGTTTGGAAAGGGTATCAACTAAGCAACAGTTCAGTATATTTGGGATTACCGTCATTTATCCAAAGCTTTTTCCGTCCGAATATAAATAATTTTGTTACATCGGATTATTGCGATGGTGACGATGTGACGTTACACTCCGATTATTTTAAAGGTATAAAATACAAATGGACAGGTCCAAATGGTTTTGCAACTGATACTTGTGATACTACAATTTCCAAACCCGATAGATCATTTGGCGGAACTTACAAGCTTTTTGTAACCGACACCTTCGGATTTACCGATACAACCGAATATATAGTAAATTACCACAAAACAGATATAACGGCGGTTATTACTGATGCTAATACGGATAAATTTATTCACGGCGATTACGAAAAGGTATTGACAATTACGAATAACTATTCCGAAGCGGCGACTATTGAAGCTTTGTATTTGAAATCGGGAACTAAATACACTTTAGAAAACATCAGTTTCCCATTTGCTATATATGGAAATGAAGTCAGAAATTATAAAATCAAAGTTGATGCGAGAAAACTCGAAAGTTTTCGAGATACAGTTATATTCTCAATACAACAACCTTGTCCTTATGAACAAAAAATAGGGATAGCCGATTCGATTGGAAAGATATACTTACATATAGTCCTTCCGGACACAACCGTCAATTTAGGTGAGACATTTTTATCGAATATCAAAGCTTATTTGGAACCTAAGACCGGGAAATCTTATACATTTGATTTAGATTTCACTTATTCGTATTTATCTTATATATATAACACGACAAAATACCAACTATTCACTTTTACAAAAGAAAGAAGTGGAAACAAAGAACTGCTGACTTTACTCTTCCCTCAATTGGTAATGAACGATAGTTTAAAAACCTTAGCATCTTTACGTGGTATGACACTTATGGCTAATGAATATTTAACACCACTTGAGTTTACTAATGCAATACTCTCGGATTCTTCATTCGGATTGGTTTTGCATAACGGTAAAATTGAAGTTTTACGGGAAGACTGTACTAAGGATTTTTTCAAAATCAAGGGTTCAAATCCGCACGTAGCGTTTTCTCAACCAACTCCTATGGTAGAAGGCGGCAAAATAGAACTGTTTTCACCTGATAAAGGTTCTTTAAAACTAACCATTTATTCTGCGATAGGTGTGAAAGTAGATGAGTTTAATTTTGAATCAAGCGGAAAATTTGGACGTGAGATTGATCTTGATCTATCCAAATATTCAACTGGTTTATATACCCTAATCTGGGAAAGTGACAGTAATACATACAGAAAAACAATTTTGATCAATAAATAATGAACGGAAAAGAAAAAGTTTGTGTTAGCTTTGGCGGTGGTCGAATCGAAGATATTGATTCGGCCATTGGACTTTGCAATTGGTTAGAGTTGAGATTGGATTTATGCACATTTACAGATAATGAATACATTAATATATACCAAAAAAAAATTAACACAATAGCCGCCGACCATTCTCCAAAAACAACGGTCAATTTACTTAAATCAATTGAATTAGGCGTTAATATTGTTGATATTGATTTAGATAACGCAGATTTTGATTTAATCTATACCGCGGCAAAAGAAAATAATCTACAAATAATAGCTTCTTACCATAACTTCGAAAAATTACCCGAAGAAAAAGAATTGATGGAGATTATTGAGGTATGTATAAATAAAAACGTAGATTATTGCAAAATAGCGTGTAAATTAAATACAAATAAGGATATATTAACAATCGCCCAATTATATGAAAATCCTCGGATTACAGAAGGCAATATGCAACTTTTAGCAATGGGCTTAGGAGAATATGGTCCACTATCCAGATTAATGGCTTTCGTGTTCGGTTCGCCTTTTATTTACTGCTCTTATATTAAAGAATTGGCGACAGCACCGGGGCAGTTAAATGTATTTGATTTTTATAAAATTTATCCTAAGCTATTTGTCTAATAGCGAAAAGGTCCGCATAATATTAAACCCCAAATATATATTACCAACTTTAATATTACCGTTTGAGCGGCTGAGAAACTGGTGCTCTAGTAAATAGGGTGAAGAGGATAGTAAAAGTTGAAAGACGTGCCCTCCTGTGTCAATATCAACACCTATAGAATATGCATCCTTGTATTCATATCCAAAAGAAACATCTTTATTTACAACATAGTAATATTCTCCGCAAATTGCCACCCACTTTGTAAATTTGTACCTGCCACCCAGTCCTAATGAGTACAGATCATTCTTATTAGGTTCGTCCACTAAATTGCGGTGAACTAATGTAGGCATTACTTCAAAGGATAGTGCCGGTGAGAATTTTCGCGCAATTAATAATTGATGCGTGTAAAATGCGCGATTAACTGGTTTATCGTAAGGATCGGATTCGCCTCTGGAAACTGTGACATAAGAAATTTGTGCTAAATAGGAAAGAGATATCGGCATTTGCACCTTCCCTTCAGACTGACGCAATATACTAAACTTTGTAAAACCGTTCCAAGTTTTGTCAATTGTCGCCCTGCCAACTCCAATCATCATCCAATTCGTTAAACCATATTCTAATGAAATTAGCGATGAGGATTCATCAAGCCCAAAGAAATTATCAAAACCTGAAGATAGTTGACCGAAACGGTGATGAACTCTCAATTCAAGCTCACCACGGCTGGTTCTTTCGACAGTATGCCCGTTTTGTAAACGAGTCGATTTAAATGTGGCAGTGGTATATATTGTTTGGTCTTGTGACACTTCTTTATTAAGCAACGCTTCCAAATCTTCCTGTGCGAAGGACGGTAAAGTAAAAATGCAAAGCAAAATGATAATCAGTTTCATATTCGGTTTAGATAAATTTATATTTTGAAAGGAACTAATTTTGTTTATAGCCCTATGCTAAAGCATAGTGTGGATTGAATTATTTGTGTTCTTATTATCAACCCACTGCTTTAGCTGTGGGAGATAAAAGTAGGGTCTTTCTTATAAACAAATATCAACCATAGGTATAACCCTATGGTTGATATGATAAACTTTCAGCACGGGTTAAAAGTATTTAATTAACTACTTTATTTACCGGCAGGAACTGCAGCAGCTTCAGCGGCGGCTTGTTTTTTCATACGCCAGTATTTGCGCTCAGCTTTAATTTCATCTGTAGTTTTGTCAGCTTTTTCAGGTAATATTAATACTTGACCAGGGAAAATAACATCAGGATTTTTCACCAAGTCTTTATTACTCTGCCAAATCTTTGGCCATAACATAGGATCGTTATAAATTTCGGTTTTGCTTGCTATATTCCATAAGCAATCACGATTTTCAGCCCAAGTACCAACTGTATAAGATTTGATTTTCTTTTCGCGATATAGACCACGAATATCTTTAGCCAATGATAAAATCATTGTATAGTATTCTTCAATACAAGAGATTTTTGACATTCTCAACAAGTTTAATTCTGCTTCAAGAGCTTTAACTTTGTCTTGACTATCAGCCAATTGGTCGTTATTCATACTTGCGAGTTGAAGGTATTTACCTCTCAGAACTCCAAGTTTTTGACGATACGCTTCAACATCTTCGTTAGTTGCGCCAACCAATTCTAAAATTTTTGCATCGCAATCTTTCAAATCAACGTTTGCTTTCGCTAAATCTTCTTTAGCTTTTTTAATTTTTGCATCCATATTGGTGGATGTTACTTTTTTTGCTTCGATAGTACTTTGGAAATCTAAAATCCTTAATACTGCTTCATCTTTAGTTATTGCGGAATCCGGGACACTTGCCGCGGGAAGGGTAACTGGTTTCTTAGCCAAAACAATTGTGCTTGTAACAACCAGCAACATCAAAATCATATAATATCTTTTCATTTTATACCTTTTAATAAGATTAAACATAATTTAGAAAGAATAAATTATTTTTTAATTGTTGGGGTTACAGGTTTAGGAGCGGCCGGTATTTCCGGACTCCAATCTGGCCAAATGTTAGGCCAAGATCTTAGTTTGTTTTTAACGAAATCTTGACGCTTGTTGCAGTCATCTAATACAGATTTGCGAGCGGCATACTCTTTTTCGATTTCAGAAAGCTCTGCCTTTTGGTTATTAATCTTGTCGTCCAAGATACGTTCTTGCTTTCTTAATTCTTTGATCTGTATCAATTGCTCTTCTGTAATCTTATTAGAACAAGAACTTATTGCAAGTCCGGCGATAACAAATAATACAAAAGCGGCTAGTACAGAACTGAGTTTTTTATTTTTCATAAAAATCCTCCTACTATGTGTATTTAAAAATTCTTTTACAGTTTAATTTATTACACACTTTTTGGTAATGTGTCAAAAAACAAATTTAACGTTAATTATTGAAATAAACAAATAATATTAAAAAAAAGGCACATATTTGTATATGTGCCTTGATATTTATGATTCTTTTGCAACTATTTCTTCTTCGACGAGCTGTTCTCTTTCGCGTCCAAAAATGTCACCGACATCACTTACTATATTCATTGATTGATAATGGCGTAAACCGGTACCGGCAGGAATTAACTGTCCAATAATGATATTTTCCTTTAATCCGCGCAAAGTATCAATACGACCGGCTACAGAGGCTTCTGAAAGCACTCTCGTAGTTTCTTGGAATGAAGCGGCTGATAACCAACTTTCTGTATTTAATGATGCTTGTGTTATACCAAGTAAAATTGGGTCCGCGATAGCAGGTTGAGCAGGGCGGAAAGCGGCAATAACCTTTTCCTTTTTCAGAAGCTCCTTGTTTGCGTCACGTACTTTCTTCCTTGTATATAATTGACCTTCGTTAAATCTCGAATCCCCTTTTTCAGTAACAACAATCATATTCTTTAAGTTGTTATTTTCATCAGTAAATCTTAATTTATCAACTGCGTCGTTTTCAATAAAGTCACTATCTCCTGAATCGGAAATCTTTACTTTTTGAAGCATTTGACGTGCAATAATCTCGATGTGTTTATCGTTGATTTTTACACCTTGCATACGGTAAACTTCTTGAATTTCATTTACTAAATACTCTTGAACAGCATTAGCACCGGAAATTCTCAAAATATCGTGAGGGTCAACTGAACCTTCGGTTAATCTATCGCCTGAACGAATGAAATCACCTTCTTGTACTAAAATATATTTACCCATTGGGATAGGATAATCAACTGTTGTTATATCATCGTGAGATTTAACTGTTATAACCTTCAAACCGCGTTTCATTGCGGTAAATGCAACAATACCATCAATATCAGATACTACAGCCGGATTCTGTGGTGAACGTGCCTCGAAAAGTTCAGTTACACGTGGCAAACCACCTGTAATATCTCTTGTACGACCCATATCACGAGGAATCTTAACCATTGAAGCACCAACGCCTACCCATTCATTATTGTCAACTCTTAATTGAGAACGAGAAGGAATGCTATAGGTTTTTAATACTTCACCCTCAGGATTAATAATTTCGATCGCAGGAGATTTTGTTCTATCTCTTGAATCAATAACTATTTTAGTAATGTGACCGGTTTGTTCATCATTTTCTTCGCGGTATGTGATATTTTGAATCAAGTCTTTATATCTTACTTTACCACTATGCTCATTGATAATAGTGGAGTTATAAGGATCCCATTCATAAATCATATCGCCTTTAGTTACTTTCTGTCCATCTTGAACTTTTAATGCCGCACCATAAGTTACATCGAATTTTGTGAGTTGTCTATTTGAATTAGGATCTAATACATATATAACACCACTACGACTTACTGCAACATTGATTTGTTCATCTTCAATTTCGTAATTAATTTGTCTAACACTTTCGAATTTCACAATACCATCGAATTTGGTATGTACCGAAGATTGCGATGCAATCATAGCGGCAGTACCACCTGTATGGAATGTACGAAGTGTCAACTGTGTACCCGGCTCACCAATTGATTGGGAAGCAATAGTACCTACTGCCTCACCAACATCTACTAAAGCACCTGTAGATAAGTTTCTACCATAGCACCTAGCGCATACACCGAAACGTGATTCGCAAGTTAATACCGAGCGAATAACCACAGATTCGAGTGAAGTGTTTTCAATTTTTTGCGCCAAAGTTTCAGTAATAGTTTGACCTGCTTTCACAATTACTTCATCGGTAATTGGGTCAATTACATCTGTCAAAGTTGTACGACCGATAATTCTTTCACCTAATGGTTCTTTTACATCTTCGCCATCTTTTAACGCGCTCATTCTAACGCCACGAATAGTACCGCAATCGTCTTTTGTGATAATCATATCTTGAGCAACGTCGTGAAGACGTCTTGTTAAATAACCGGCATCGGCTGTTTTCAACGCTGTATCGGCAAGACCTTTACGAGCACCGTGAGTAGAAATAAAGTATTCCAAAATTGATAAACCTTCTTTAAAGTTTGCCAAAATAGGATTTTCAATTAACTCTCCGGTTGAACCGGATAAAGATTTCTTTGGTTTTGCCATCAAACCACGCATACCTGCAAGCTGACGAATCTGCTCTTTGGAACCACGGGCTTGAGAATCCAACATCATCCAAAATGTGTTAAATCCGTTTTTATCTTTTTGCATTACTTGATACAATTGGTCAGCAACACGGTTGGTTGCTGTTGTCCAAACGTCAATGATTTTATTATAACGTTCGCCACCGGAAATTACTCCATTAATATATGCGGATTCAATAACATCAATTTTTTCTTGAGAGTAGTCAATAATAGCTTTCTTCTCTTCAGGAATCACAACGTCATTAATTGATACTGATAAACCACCTTTAGTAGCGTAAGAAAATCCGATTTCTTTTAAATCATCAAGGAACTCTACAGTTTTCGCCAAGCCGGCGGCTCTAAAGCAATCTCCGATAATTTGGCGTAAACGTTTTTTCGTTAATAATTCATTTAAGTAACCTAATTCTTCCGGTACGATTTTATTTAAAATAATCCTTCCGGTGGTTGTTTGGATAACACCGTTGGCTGTGCGTACTTTAATTTTCGAATGGAGATCTAATTTCCCGCTATTGTGAGAAATAATTACTTCTTCTATATTGGAAAAAGATTTATCTTCACCCTTGCCACCCGGTCTAAATTTTGTTAGATAGTAAATACCAAGAACCATATCTTGTGACGGCACTGCAATAGGATTACCATTTTGAGTATGCATAATATTGTGCGGAGCGAGCATAAGCAATAATGCTTCTAGCTGAGCTTCGTAAGATATTGGTAAATGGACAGCCATTTGGTCACCGTCAAAGTCGGCGTTAAACGCTGTACATACCAATGGATGCAATTGAATAGCTTTACCTTCGATAAGTCTTGGTTGGAATGCTTGAATACCTAATCTATGCAGTGTTGGTGCACGGTTAAGCATTACAGGATGTCCTTCGATAACCTTTTCTAAGATATCATATACTTCAGTTGTTTTTCTTTCAACCATTTTCTTTGCGCTTTTAACGGTTTTTACATAACCGCGTTCAATCAAGCGGCGAATGATAAATGGTTTGAAAAGTTCAACAGCCATATCCTTTGGCATACCGCACTCGTGCATTTTTAACTCAGGACCAACTACGATTACCGAACGGCCTGAATAATCAACACGTTTACCCAACAAGTTTTGACGGAAACGTCCTGTTTTACCTTTTAAAGTATCAGCAAGAGATTTCAACGCGCGTTGGGTTTCGCTTTTTGCGGCGCGGCGACTATTATCGAATAAAGCGTCAACAGCTTCTTGAAGCATACGTTTTTCATTACGTAAAATTACTTCTGGAGCTTTAATATCTATTAATCGTTTTAAACGGTTGTTTCTAATAATTACACGACGGTATAGATCGTTCAAATCGCTGGTTGCGAAACGACCACCTTCGAGTGGAACCAATGGACGAAGGTCCGGAGGAATTACCGGTATAACATCTAAAACCATCCAGTTTGGTTCGTTTGGATATTCACTTTTTTGAGAATTTCTAAATGCATCTAATATTCTTAAACGTTTTAGGAAATCCGCTTTCTTTTGTTGTGAAGTTTCGTCCTTCAATTTAGCTTTAAGTTCTTTATACTCTTTTTCAGGATTAACTTTTTTCAGCAACTCTTTTACGGCTTCACCACCAATAAGAGCAATGAATTTTTCGGCATCGTCGTCGTCCATATCGTGATGTTCTTTTGGAAGACTATCTAAAACTTCAAGATATTGTTCTTCAGTTAACAAATCTTTTGATTGTAACCCTGTTTTACCTGGTTGTACAACTATATATGATTCATAATAAACAACGCGTTCAATATCTTTGGTCGGCATACCGAGAATAGCACTTATCTTGCTAGGTAGTGTTCTAAAAAACCAAATATGTACCACAGGCACAGATAGCAAAATATGTCCCATTCTTTCGCGGCGAACAGATTTTTGAGTAACTTCTACACCGCAACGGTCACATACAATACCTTTGTATCTAATTCTTTTATATTTACCGCACGCACATTCCCAATCGCGTATAGGACCGAAAATTTTCTCGCAAAACAAACCGTCTTTTTCCGGACGGAACGAGCGATAGTTAATAGTTTCTGGTTTCGTAACTTCACCGTGAGAACGATTTAATATATCGTCCGGTGATGCTATTTTCAGCATTATTTGTTTAAAACCGTCTCTAGGTATTGACTTTGAATGCATAAAACACTCCGATTTATATCAATTTATTTTTTCAAAAATTAGTCAATTAAAATATCAAGACATAAGCCTTGCAATTCACGGACCAATACGTTAAAAGATTCAGGTATATTAGGGTTAGGCATATTTTCACCTTTAACGATTGATTCATACATCTTCGCCCTGCCTTGTACATCGTCCGATTTCATAGTTATCATTTCTTGTAGTGTATGTGAAGCACCATAAGCTTCCAAAGCCCATACTTCCATCTCACCTAGTCGTTGACCACCGAATTGAGCTTTACCGCCCAAAGGTTGTTGCGTAATCAAGGAATAAGGTCCTATTGAACGTGCGTGTAATTTATCGGCAACCAAATGGGATAATTTAAGCATATAAATTATTCCGACGGTTACCATTTCATCGAATTTATCACCGGTACGACCGTTATATAAGAATGTCTTTCCTGAACGAGGTAAATCGGATTTCTCTAAGAAGTCGCCCACTTGTTCCCAAGTCGCACCATCAAAGATTGGTGTTGCAAAATGTACACCAAGTTTTTTACCTGCCCATCCGAGAGCTGTTTCATATAACTGACCAAGGTTCATACGAGAAGGTACACCCAATGGATTTAAAATAATTTCAATAGGGGTGCCATCAGGTAAGAACGGCATATCTTCCACCGCAACGATATTAGAAACAATACCTTTGTTACCGTGGCGTCCGGCCATTTTATCACCAACTTGTAATTTACGTTTTTTAGCGACATAAACTTTAGCCATTTGTAAAATGCCAGGTTGCAATTCATCGCCTGAAGCCAATTTATTTTTATCTGCTTTGAAAGAAGATTTTTTATCGTTCTTTACAACCAAATAATTGTTGTATGTCGTTTCGAAAGTTTCTTGTTTTGTTGCATCAGCAAATATTGGTTCGCTGTTGTCAATCAATTCAGGATTGAAAACATCCTCATTGTATTGTTCAAGAATTTTGTCATAACTTAATTTAGAACCGCTTCTAAAAATGGATAAACCATTTGTCAATTTCAATCCTAAAATTTTAGTATCTTCACAAAGCATTGATAAACGTTTTATAAACGAAATGTCAATATCTCTTAAAGTGTCAACTTCGATTCTTTGAAGTTGTTCGTGACGTTTTTTCTCAACATTACGAGTGTCTTTATCCATAGTCAATAAACGACGGGTAAACAATTTTGTATTTATAATTGTACCTTTCAAACCAGGTGTTGCTTTCAAAGACACGTCTTTTACATCACCGGCTTTATCGCCGAATATCGCACGTAATAATTTTTCTTCAGGAGTAGGGTCTGTCTCACCTTTAGGTGTAACTTTACCAATTAATATATCTCCCTCAATAACTTTCGCACCAACTCTGATAATACCATTTTCGTCAAGATCTTTAGTAGCTTCTTCACTTACGTTAGGAATTTCACGAGTAAACTCTTCTTCGCCGCGTTTAGTATCACGAACTTGCAATGAAAGTTCTTCTACGTGGATTGAAGTAAAGACATCGCGTGCCACCAATTCTTGAGAAATGATAATAGCATCTTCAAAGTTATAACCACGCCAAGGCATAAACGCAACTAATACGTTTTGACCTAAAGCTAATTCACCCATTTCAGTTGAAGAACTGTCAACCAATGGCTGACCCTTAACAACTTTTTGTCCTGTTTGGACTATCGGGCGTTGATTGATACAAGTATCTTGGTTAGTTCTGAAGAATTTAGTTAAATTATAAGTTACCAATTCACTAAAATTAAAATCTGAAATCTTTTCCAATTCACTTCTTTCATCTTCATATCTTACAATGATTTTATCAGCGGAAACGTATTCCACAACACCATCGGCTTTAGTAGTTAGTAAAGCTCTTGAATCTATTGCGGCGCGTGCTTCCATACCAGTTCCGACAATCGGAGCGTGAGGTTTAACTAATGGAACAGCTTGACGTTGCATATTGGAGCCCATCAAAGCACGGTTGGCATCATCGTGTTCCAAGAATGGAATCAATGAAGACGCAACAGAGGTAATTTGGTCAGTCGAAATATCCATATAGTCAACTTCTTCGCGATCGCAAATTACATAGTCACCACTACGGCGAGCTTTAAATTTGTCACCTTCCAAATATCCATCAGAGCCAACAGGAGTTGAAGCCGGAACAATGATTTTGTTATCTTCAATTTCAGCGGATAAGTATTTATTTTCTTCTGTTACCTGACCGTTTTTAACAACACGGTAAGGAGTTTCTATAAATCCTAATTCATTAATTCTAGCGTGAATAGCTAATGAAGAAATCAAACCGATGTTTGGACCTTCGGGAGTTTCGATTGGGCAGAGACGTCCATAATGAGTATAATGTACGTCACGTACTTCAAATCCTGCTCTTTCGCGTGTCAAACCACCGGGTCCTAAAGCGGAAGTACGGCGTTTGTGAGTTAATTCTGCTAATGGGTTTGTTTGATCCATAAATTGTGAAAGTTGGTTAGTTCCGAAGAATTGGTTAACAACAGAACTAATTGTTCTTGCATTAACTAATTCCGAAGGAGTAAGATTTTCACCATCGTGGATACTCAAACGTTCGCGGATAGTACGAGCCATACGCGATAAACCGATATTGAATTGTTGAGTAAGTTGTTCACCTACCGAACGAACGCGACGGTTGCCCAAATGGTCAATATCATCGCCGGTAAGTAAATTTTTATGTAATTCGAGTAATCTCTTTATGATAGCAACAACATCCTGTGTTGTTAAAGTTGTTTCATCGTCAGGAATATCGAGTTTCAATTTATCATTGATTCTTGAACGTCCAACATTTCCCAAATCATATCTTTTTGGGTTGAAGAACAACTTATCCAACAATGCTTCCGCTGTTTCCAAATCCGGAGGATCGGAAGAGCGCAATTGGCGATAAATAATTTCCAAAGCTTCTTCGCGAGTACGTGATGTATCCTTGGCTAATGTTTTCGCAATGATTGGTTCATTGTTTGGATCGAAGTATTTATATAATTTTATAGGTAACAGATCCATAACGGAGAATTTTGTTAAAAGAGCTTCGTCCAGCATCATATCGCGAGTAGCAATAATCTCACCGGTTGCAAGATCAATTACATCGGAAGCGATTTTGCGTCCGATCAACTCTTCTTTTAATTCGCTAACAGAATATGTATCATATAGTTCGAATAATTCCAATATGTCTTCATCGGAAGAAAAACCCAAAGCTCTTAAAAGAGCTGTAACAGGGAATTTTTTCTTTCTGTCAATATAAGCATACATAATATCGTGAATATCAGTTGTAAATTCCATCCAGCTACCGCGGAAAGGAATAATACGAGCGGTATAGATACGAGTTCCATTTGGATGGACAGCATCGTCGAAAAATACACCCGGAGAGCGATGAATCTGGCTAACGATAACGCGCTCGGCACCGTTGATTATAAATGTTCCTCTGTCGGTCATAGCAGGTATATTACCAAGATATACTTCTTGTTCCACAGAGTCAATATAATCTTCAGTATCTTTTTCAGCTTTACTGGATAATCTCAATTTAGCTTTAAGGGGCTTGGCGAAAGTCAATTCTCTTTCGCGGCATTCCTCTTCAGAATATTTAGGTTTTTCAACGGAATAATCAACAAATTCCAATTGGAAGATACTTGAAGCATCTTCTATAGGGAAGTTGTTTTTAAATGATGCCTGCAAACCGGTCAGTTTCCGTTTTGTTGGAGGTGTGAACTCCTGCAGGAAATCATCGAACGAAGTTAATTGAACGTGTAGAAGATCAGGGTAATCAGTATATTTTCTATGTTGTGCGAAAGTTATACGCTTACGTAAACGTTCCACGCCTGACTCTTTTTTGAGCCAATTCGTGCCGTCGATAAGCATTTCTGTTTCACTTAATAGTCTGCAACTGACATCCTGCATACTAACTGTTTCTTCTTTTATTTTTTGGGTATCCATTCGGACCTCCTCGAGCTTCGATAATAGCATAAATAAAAAATAGGACTTTTTGACATCACTCTAAAAAAAGTGACGTAAAAAAACCCTAACGTTTAGATTATATATAGACTTCATCAAGTTGATTTTCAATTTTTTTATGTATTTCAATTAATATTAATATATACGAAAATCGGGGAAAGCGACAAATCGCTTTCCCGGATTTAATAATTGAGTTTAAATTACTTAAGAGTAATTTTTGCTCCAGCTTCTTCAAGCTTTTTCTTAACGTCTTGTGCTTCTTCTTTCGAAATGCCTTCTTTGATTACTTTTGGAGCGGCATCAACAACATCTTTAGCTTCTTTCAAGCCAAGACCAGTTAATTCACGAACGACTTTAATTACGTTCAATTTTTTGTCGCCAACTTCGGTAATCTCAACGTCGAATTCTGTTTGTTCTTCAACTTCAGCAGCAGCAACAGGAGCGGCTGGACCAGCCATCATTACAGGTGCAGCAGCGGAAACGCCGAATTTTTCTTCCATTGCAGTTTTTAATTCTGCAGCTTCAACTAAAGTTAAAGCACCAATTTGTTCTAATAATTTTTCAATTTTCTCAGACATTTTAATATCTCCAATATAATATTATTTTTTTTCTAAATTTTGTTTATAAATAATTAAGCCGCATTATTTTGTTTTTTAGCAACTTCTTCGATTAACGAAGTAATGTCGCGCATAAGATTATTCAGTACACCGTGGATTCCTGATACAGGAGCGTTTAAGCTGCCCACGATACCTGAGTATAAATCTTTCTTTGATGGAAGTGCGGCGATTCTTTTAAGTTCCGAACCATCAAACAATTGACCATCGAGCGAAGCTAATTTCAATACCGGTTTTTGCTTGGTATCGAAGAATTTCTTGATTACCTGTGCCGGTACAGTCGGATCGTCGTATGCAAATACTACACCCGATTCAAGTACCATTTTATCAACAGGTAGTTCAATACCTTCAATTTCGCTAACAGCTTTTACCAAAAGAGTATTTTTTGCTACTTTATAAACGCAGTTAATCGCCTTGATTTCTGTGCGGAAATCTTGGGCTTCCTTAACTGTCATACCTCTAAAGTTGACAATATACACGCCGGTAGCTGTTTTAAAAAGCTCGATCAGTTCTTCTAAAATAACCTTTTTGTGTTCTTTAGTTATCATCGCTTTTCCAATTTATTTTTATATTTATTTCCTTCAGCCTCCGATCGCTCGGTTGAGAAGCTTGCTTCGGGAAATGTGCGTAATAGTCTATTTAATTTTAATCCATTTTAATTGTAGATTCATCGAGTACGATGCCGGGGCCCATAGTCGAAGTTACTACAACTTTTTTTACGTACTTGCCTTTTGCTGTTTGTGGTTTTGCTTTTACTATACTACTATAGAATTTACTAACGTTATCAACTAATTGATCGGTTGTAAATGAGCATTTACCAACGCCGGAGTGCATATTGCCGGTTTTATCAACACGGTATTCTATCTTTCCGGATTTCATTTCTTGAACAGTTCTTTCAACATCAAATGTTACTGTACCTACTTTTGGGTTTGGCATTAAACCACGAGGTCCTAATATACGACCTAATTTACCAACAATACCCATTACATCAGGAGTTGCAATAACAACATCTATATCTGTCCAACCGCCTTGTATTTTTTCTACATACTCTTCTAAACCTGCATAATCAGCGCCTGCATCCAATGCTTCTTTGTCTTTTGGTGTTTTACAAAAAACAAGTACACGAACGTCTTTACCGGTGCCGTGTGGTAAAGTAACAGTACCGCGAACCATTTGGTCCGCTTTTCTTGGGTCAACACCCAAGTTCATTGATATTTCGAATGATTCGTCGAATTTTGCAGTCGCGTTTTTCTTAACCAATTCCACTGCTTCGCGGATATCATATTTACGTTTATGCTCGAATGTTTTAACGAGCAATTCATATCTCTTTCCTCTTTTCATCTTCTTTCCGAGTTATTATGAATACATAATTGAAAATTGGTTTAGTCTTGAACGACCAGACCCATACTTCTTGCTGTACCAGCTATCATACTGACTGCCGCGTCTAAATCGTTTGCTGTTAAATCAGCTTTTTTGATTTCGACAATTTCTTCTAATTGTGCACGAGTTACTGTACCGATTTTGATTTTGTTTGATTCTGCTGAACCACTTGCAATACCGGTGATTTTCTTTAATAATACAGCTGCCGGAGGAGATTTAATCTCGAAGGTGAAAGATTTATCAGCGAAAAACATTACAACGACAGGGAAGATAAGACCTTTGTCTTTGGCTGTCTTGCCGTTAAATGCTTTGACGAACTCCATACCATTTAGTCCACGTTGTCCGAACGCTGGACCAACCGGAGGTGCCATAGTGGCTTCACCGGCTTTAAGCTGTAGTTTAAACGAACCTGCTACTTTTTTTGCCATTTTTTTACTCTCGTAAATAAATTATAAAATACTTGTTGGTTAAGCTTCCAACTCGATTTGCGAAAAGTCTAATTCCACCGGTGTACGGCGTCCTAAGATTTGAACTTCGACTTTAAGCTTCTGCTTTTCTTCGTTGATTTCTTTAACAGTACCACTAAAGGTATTGAAAGGTCCATCAATGACTTTTACAGGGTCTCCTACTTGGAATTTTGTTTCTACTGTCGATATATCGCGGCGTTCTTCAACACGACCAAAAATGCGTTCTACTTCGGCATTTTGAAGTGGTGTTGGGTCGTTGCGCCTTCCGACAAAACTAACAATAGAGGGTAAATTTTGTATAATTTCTTTTAATTTCGCATCCATATTACAGCGTACAAGAATATAACCCGGTAGGAAGTTCTTTTCCCGAGTTTTTCGTTTTCCTGCACGAACCTCATAAACAGTTTCTTTAGGAATGACGACTTCAAAAACTCTGTCTCCTAGATTCAGACGCTTAGTTTCTGTTTCTATATTGACTTTGACTTTTTCCTCGTGTCCCGTAAAAGTGCGTATGGCGAACCATCGGCCACCTTCTATTAGTTCTACTGTTTCAATCGTTTCAACTGTATTTGAATCGTTCATTTTATGAAGCCGAAATTAAATAGTGTATATAAATTTCATTAATGTTACAAACAGCCAGTCGGCTAAGCCAACATAAACTGTTAGAAGAAGTATCACTACCAAAGTAACATTCATTGATTCCCAAGATTGTTTTTTGGAGGGCCAGGAAACTTTTTTCATTTCACTGACTACTTCTTCAAAATACTTTCTGATTTTATTAACTACGTTTGCCATTTTTTATCAATGTTTTCGTTAAAAAAAATAAATACGCCAAAAGGACTAATCCCTTTAGCTTTTGTTTTGCACGGGTGGTAGGACTCGAACCCACAACCTACGGTTTTGGAGACCGCCACTCTACCAATTGAGCTACACCCGTATTCTCATAACCAAGAGCTAGTAAACGGACTCGAACCGTTGACCCCTTCCTTACCATGGAAGTGCTCTACCAACTGAGCTATACCAGCGGCGAATATTCTACAAAAATGACGCCCCGTCTCGGAAGGCGTCTTAGTTGTTTGAGCGGGAGACGAGACTCGAACTCGCGACCCTCAGCTTGGAAGGCTGATGCTCTACCAACTGAGCTACTCCCGCGTCTGTAATGTAAAGAACTTGTGGTGGGCAGGGAAGGGTTCGAACCTCCGTAGGACGTAGTCCAGCAGATTTACAGTCTGCCCCGTTTAACCACTTCGGTACCTGCCCAAGTATTCTTTCAGATTTCCAAAGAAATAGGAATACAAAATTAGACATAAAATTTATAATATGCAAATATTATTTAAAAAAATCTTTAATATTTTACAATTATTTTAAATTTCCTTCCTTTTTAGCTAATTTTGATAAAGTATTTTGTAGTTTTTACCAAATTGAATAATGAAAATTGACATATTAGACAAAATAAATAGATTGAGAAAAGAGCGGAATGCAGTAATTTTAGCTCATTACTATACCGTTGACGAGGTACAAGACATAGCCGAATACTTAGGTGACTCGCTGTATCTAGCTCAAAAAGCTAAAGAAACCGATGCCGCTGTAATCGTTTTCGCCGGTGTTCACTTTATGGCGGAAACTGCGAAGATATTAAACCCGAATAAAATAGTAGTATTACCCGATATGGAGTCCGGATGCTCTCTCGCCGATGAGATGCATATTGATGAATTCCGTACTTGGAGAGAAAAATATCCCGATGCGTTATTAATCTCATATATAAATTGCTCAACAGAAGTGAAAGCGATGAGTGATATTATTTGTACTTCGTCCAATGCGGAGAAAATTGTTAATTCTATTCCTGCGGATAAGCAGATTCTATTTGCTCCCGACAAGAATTTGGGGAATTACTTAAAGAAAAAGCTAAACCGCGATATGATTGTTTGGGAAGGAAGTTGTGAAGTCCATCGAGAGTATTCATTTCAAGCGGCTTATGACCTGAAAGCCAAATATCCCGACGCTTATTTTGCCGCCCATCCCGAATGTCCGAGCAATATATTGGATTTTGTCGATTTTATCGGTTCAACAACAGCCATTATTAATACCGTTGCTAAACGTCCGGAAAATACCATCGTCCTTTTAACAGAACGCGGCGTGATTCACGAACTTAAAAAAATCGCTCCCGAAAAGACATATATAGATGTACCCAATAACAAAATGGGATGCAATATCTGCCCTTATATGAAGCTGAACACATTGGAGAAAATCGCCGACGCTTTAGAAAAACTAGAACCACAAATCAACATCGAAGAATCATTAAGACTGAGAGCACTCAAACCGCTGGAAAGAATGCTGGAACTAAGTAAATAATTATAAATTATAAATGCGAAGAAGGCCATCCCATTAGAGATGAAATGCTTATAGAAAACTCACAGCGTTTCGCCCATAAAATCCCGTAGGGATGAAAAACGTTACCAAACAGGAGCTAAGTAACGAATTATTTTCCTGAACTTTGCCGTCTGTTCGAAACCTTCGGAAGGTTGCTAACTCATCTATTTCACTATCATCAATTTCTGATAATTGACCACAGTTGGTGTCAGCAATTGTATAAAATACAATCCATTGGCAAAATCGTTTATATTAAGGTACATAGTTTTCAATCCTGTTCCATCGTTTAGGCTAAATTCGCGTAATTTAACGCCGTTAACATTATAAACAGAAAGCGTTGAAACTCCATCCTCAATCAAATTAACTTTTATTTCAATATCATCGCTTGCGGGATTTGGAATTATCTGCAAAATTTCAGCTTTGCCGGTAGGATTGATTAATCGTGTTCCACCTTCTCGGCAAATACCGAGCAGTTTGAACAATCCGGGTTGTTTTTCAATTTCTAAATCAGAATCTATTTTATTTCCCGCTTCATCCGTCAAATTGAATTCTACGATATCTAATGAAGTCTCCTCAACACTACCCAAACCTGCTGTAACCAACATTTGGGATAATTCATAAGTTGCCGCGAATGTTCCTTTTACATTCATATACATTGAATCGTTGACTATATTCCTCTCGGCTTTCTTCAGCGGTGTTAATATTGTTTTTTGGAATCTGATTTTTGCTGAAAAACTTGGCGCATAAGCGGCAATTTCCTCAGGTGCAATATTGCTCATCATAAGCTTCAGCCTTCTTACCTGTCCGGCATAAGCGGAATCGTTCTTGATGGATACGATTAGTTTTGGAGGCGGCATATCTGCAAGGAGTTGGATATTTACATTTTGTTTAATATCACATTGGTCGGCAAAAAATGTAATCATCAGCGAAAAACCCTGTATATCGAATGGTAGAAATTCAATCAGGAATTCTGTGCTGTCTTTCGCCGGTATAGTAGCCGGAAATTGATTCCCAACCCAAGTTAACGATGGAAACAGAACCGGTGGATTAGTTATAGTAACATCCCTTTCACCGGTATTGTGAATAGTGATTGCCGCCTGCTTAGCTACATTAACCATCGTATTAATTGATACGTCCTTTGCTTCGATTTTCGGTATAAGCACTTTTCCGATAATATTTATTATTTTAGGAACACCGCAAATCGTATCGGTTAATACAATGATTTCACTAATATCACCCTCGACGCTTGAGCCTTTGTATTTAAAGGTTATACCAACAGATTCGTTTACAGAAAGATATAATTTTTCTTTTGCAAGCTTGATTCTAGGATTACTGCTAAGAGTTGCACTCGAAGCCAGCGTTCCTATATTCTGTATATTAAACGCCATAACTTTCTCTTCATCCGGGCACAAATAACCCAAATCAATTGTATCTTCAACAAATGCCAAATTTACTAACTCTTTAGTCGCAGTAAGCGGTATTTTGAAAATTGTATCCGGCATTGCATTGCTTACTATTTCAAAAACGGCGGTTTTTGTTCCAACCGATTTCGGAGTGAAATAAACGCTTATGTATGCTGTTTTTTTAGGATCAACAGTTTTTGGCAGTGTTTCAACTACCGAGAATTCATCAGCATTAATACCACTGATATTGAGCTCAGTTATTATAAGCGGTTTGCCCCCGTTATTTGTAATAGGTATGCGATAATTCGTTTTTGGTAAACAAATTAAGTCATCAAAAGGTTCATACGCTGATTCTATTTTCGGATCATCTTTGTATCCCTCACCTTGGATTTTTTGTATAAGCGTATCGGTTTGTGCTATTATCACAATTTCAGCTAAATGAATTCCCACTCTCGTAGGAGTAAACCTAAACTTTGTGTCTTTACCCTCTTTCGGCTCTAACGAATATTTAGGGAAAGCGGATTGGATAGAAAACGCTCCGGCGTCGGCACCACGGAAATATATTGAATCTACTTGAAATTCGTTTTTTGCAGCATTAAAAACAAAATTAGTTACAATAGAATCTTTTGGAGTACCAACATAGGACTTTTTCATATCTATGTCGTTTGAAAATGCTTGAGGCGTAATAATGCTGAACAGTCCGGATGTGTAGGATTGCAGATATGGTCCCAATTTTACTATATAAGCATCGGGTACTCTATTATCAGAATATCCTCTTAAATTACAACCGGGAATATCTGTGGAAATTGACCAACCAGCGGTAATATATCCGCCATCTATAGTGTTATCAACGCTGAGCGTCCATTCGTCTCCGTTACCACCAACAGTTTTTTCCCATTGCAAATTACCAAATTTATCTAATTTAACTAACCATCCATCGCGAAGACCTTTAAAATTGTGTACATCAAAATCATTTGACCCGGTTATTCCATCAACAATATAACCGCCATCAGCCGTTTGTTTGATTGATTGTGCATTATCATTTCCGCTTCCACCATAAGTTTTCTGCCATTCAACATTTCCTAATGGATCAACTTTCAAAACCCAGTAGTCAGAAAGACCTTTAATTGCGGTAGAATCACTTTTTAAAGAACAAGCATTACCGACTGTTACGTACCCTCCATCCGAGGTTTGTTCTATCTCCGCCGCCACAATAGTATCCTCCACGCCACCATAAGTTTTATCCCATTCTAAATTTCCCAAACCATCTAATTTCCCTATCCAAGCATTATATCGTTTTTCTACCATATATGAATAACCTGCGAAGACAAATCCATTGTCCGATGTCTGCCTGATTGAATTAATATTACTTAAAGGTTTTGTTTTATGTATTTTTTCCCATAAAATATTTCCTTTTGAATCTAATTTTACTATTGATTCTTCTCTTTCTTTACTTTGCGATTCTACGATCACAATATAACCACTATCTCTTGTTTGTTGAATTGAACGCGCTTCCCAAGAATCATCCCAATGAGTCTTTTCCCATTCTAAATTACCAATTGCATCCAGTTTGAAAATCCAACTTACACCCCAATATTTATTATCAGAAACATCGCCATCCTTTGAGTCGGTAATCCCTGAAACAATAAATCCGCCGTCTATAGTTTGTTGAATATATGTTGGCCACTCACATAAGCTACCTCCATAGGTTTTTTCCCATTCAATAATCCCTTCATTATTTAATTTCACAACCCAAATGTCGATTACACCGTGGTTTTTCGTTACATCGCCATCATTAGAATTTGAGCGTCCAACTACAATATACCCTCCATCTCGCGTTTGTTTTACGCAATAAAGCCATTCTGTTTCGCTTCCTCCATACGTTTTTTGCCATTCGATAGCCGGTTCGAACCGCGAAGAATCTCCTTTTGTTACAGGTTTGATTTTTACTAAACATTCATCGCTTACGGGCAGGGGTATGTTTTTCCAAACGTGCTTTAATCCGGTTGCCTTGTCGCTTATTAATGTCCAATTAACGCCGTTGTCAATCGAATATTCCAATTTCACTGTATCCGTTGGTAAAATTCCTTCCCAAGTGATTAGCGTATCGCTACCAACAATGAATTTCTCACCGCCGTTTGGGTAAGTGAGTCTGAAATTGGCTGGGCTGTCGGTATAGCTCAAGCCAAAAATTATCATTAAAAATACTATAAAATTTCGCATAAATACCCACGCAAAAATTAATTTTTGTCATTTAATCATACATATAAGACACATTTGAAGCAAAAAAGTTTCACTTTTTTTGAATTAATTTAATTAATTTTTTTTCATAATTGCAACCCTATTATTATATAACATTACAAATACGAAACACGTTCATTTTTCCGTTTTTTTTGCAAATAATTTTAGGGGTTTGACAAAACGGTTGAAATTTTATTTTTTTTCGGGGGTGGGTGATGGATTAGGTATCGGTACAAAACAATAATTTCATTAATTTATTGCGCACTTTCAGATTTCTAAAAGCATCATATCCCTTACGGGATTAAAAAACGTGGGGCTGTCTCAAAACTCCAAATTAGTTGATTTATTGCCGATCAAGGATGATTTATCTACCGATATATCTACGACTTGGTAGAACAAGCATCCCTGCTTGTTAACAAAATTCTGAGTTTTGAGACGGCCCCCACTAGACAGTAAAGACGCACATCCGAACTAATTTTAGTCTTCGGGTACCAACAAGACGCTGTACCAATTTTCGTCTGTGCAGAGTTTTTTTGCAAAAGCATTGACTTCGTCAAAGGAAACGTTGTCATATCTATAAAAAATATCAGTTACATTCACTATTTCGCCATAAAGTACAAACTTCTTCGAAAGCGACTGCATCCGCGACGACAAATCTTCCATTTCCAAAGCAAATCCCGACTTCAACTGCTCTTTCGCACGCAAATATTCTTCGTAAGTTATTCCATCATCGTAGATTTTAACCAACTCGGTTTTGATTTTGCTCATCAAAATCTCTTGGTTTTTGTTGTCACTCGAAGCATAGATATAAAATAATCCGCAAAGCGAATACGATTGCATCGAGGTATATACTGAATAAGCCAAGCCCTCCTCGTCGCGAATTTTCTGATACAGCCTACTGCTCATTCCATCACCCAAAACCATCGAGACAAATGCCGCAGGGAGGCGCTCGTCTTTCTCGTACCTTTTTCCATAAACCGTATGAACTTGATGAATCGGCTGATACAGAATTTCCTGCTTCTTTTCGTTGTGTGTAAGCTCGGGCAAGGCTTTAGGTTTGGTAGTCTTTTTAGCGCCGGGTATATGGTTAAAGTGCTTTTTAGCTAATTGCATTATTGAAGAATGCTTTATATTGCCGACGTTGCAGATTATCATCTTATCGGTTGTATAAAATTCCTTCTTGAAGGCTTCCAATCGCTCTATAGTAACATTTTTCAGAGTTTGCTTTGTCCCTAAAATTGAAAACCCAAATGGATGCTTACCAAATAGCAGTTCGTCGGCTGTGTCGAAAATAAAATCTTCCGGATCGTCTTGCGAAGCCGATATTTCTTGCAGTATCACATTTTTTTCTCGTTCCACTTCCGCAGGATTGAAAACAGTATTCTGAATTAATTCCGACATTAGCTCAAAAACTTCTTCAAAGTGGTAGGAAAGCGCCCGAACATAAAAACAAGTGTATTCGTTCGATGTATAAGCATTTACAAACGCACCCAGCGATTCAAATCTTTCAGCTATATCTCGCGCGGTAAATTTAGCGGTTCTTTTAAAGACCAAATGCTCTAAAGCGTGCGCCAAGCCGCGAGTACCCTTATTTGTAAAATAAGAACCCGCTTTTACAGTAATTCCCAATGAAAAGGATTCAGAATAAGGTAAATATTCGGAAAGTATTGTCAATCCGTTTTTTAGCGTTCCCGCTTCAGTTTTGTGGTGCTTCATATATTATAGTATTAAATCAATGGAATTAATGTAAAAACTTTTTTCTAAATGAAATGAAAGATAATCTGCAAAAAAAGTATTTATTATTTTTTTATCAACGTCGTATATTCTTAATTTAAACAATTCTTTTGGCTCGCCAATTTGCAATTTTTTAAGAATATTAAGCTGATTATCCGATATTTTGGCGAATTTTTTTCCGAAAAAACTTTCTTGAATCACCCTACCGTCTTGAAAAGAAAAGTAATACCAAGGGCGTTGGTTTACTACATCGAGATCCATTGCAAAACCCATTATATCGCACAGATTAAAAAGAAAAGCGAAATATACAACCAACGGCTCCGCCCCGCTATTCATAAATCGAAGCGAATCCAAAGCTATAGTAAACACTTCTTGATTCGGAGCATTTTCCTCTTGAGTCAAATTAATAGCCTCAATCATAGCCATAGCAAACGACATATTTCTATAATCATTCATTATCTTGGGAAAATACTCGGCATATTCCGATTTGGAGAGCAAACTCAAGCCGGTACTTTTTTTATATATCTGCAAATCCGAATAACTTATTGGCTGAATTGACGAACCGTACTTACTTTTCGCACCCAATGCACCCTTTGCAATAATTGAAATCTTTCCGTAAGCAGAAGTAAATATCTTCAAAATCAAGCTGGTATCGCTATACCGCAAATTACTCAGAACAATTCCCTGTGTGGTTTCTATCATTGATATTATGGGATAGTTCGAAATATAGTAAACTTAAAAAGTAGTTCGGAAAACATTAGAATTAATGCCGCTAATGCTAACGGGAAAAATAATTCTGTTTTCTTGTGGAAATACGCTACTTCAATTTTGACTTTTTCCATTTTATCAATTTCAGAGTAAATATTTTCAAGTGCTTTTGTCGAGGTAGCCCTAAAATACTTTCCACCGGTTATAGCAGATATATTTTGCAAGACCCCTTCATCAATTTGAACATCCACCAACTGACGTCTTATTCCATAAGGTGTTTGGAATGGATAAGGAGCTTTTCCCCTTGTTCCAACACCGATAGTGTAAACGCGGATGCCATAATTACGGGCGATTTCAGCCGCTGTTTGTGGTGCTATTTCTCCGCTATTGTTCAAGCCATCGGTAAGCAAAATAATGACTTTAGACTTCCCTTTAGCGCCTTTTAAACGGCTCACTGCCGTTGCCAAACCGTTTCCGATTGCAGTACCGTCAACAAGCAAACCTGTTTTCAGTTCCGTTACCAAGTTTTTCAAAATGGCGTGGTCTATCGTTAACGGGCATTGCGTAAAACTTTCACTGGCGAATATCACTAAGCCAATCCTATCGTTTACTCTTTTATCAATAAATTCAATTGCTGTTTTTTTCTCAGCATTTATTCTATTCGGTTTTAAATCCTCCGCTAACATCGAGGTGGAAACGTCCAACGACATTACAATATCAATACCTTCGGTATTAACTTCCTGTCTGGTCGAAGCTGTTTGCGGACGAGCTAAAGCGATAATGATTAACCCTACGGCTAATGTGCGAAAAACAAATGGTAAATGCCTCAAGTATATTCTTATACTTTTGGGTGATTTTTCGAAGTGCTGTATGTTTGGCATATTCAAACTCGGATAAATACGTTTCTGCCTTAGAACATACCATACCAGCATTATAGGTAGTAAAATTAATAAATAAAAATAATCAGGATTAGCAAATTGAATGTTTTCCAATATTGTGCCCTCTGTTTTGGTTCCGTAAATTGTATAAGACGAAAATTCGGCTTTCTTGTTTTAGAAATAATGAAGTACAAAAATAACAAAATAACAACGATATGTTTTATTATTAAAAGAAAAATATCTATTTTTGAAAATTATATTAACCAAAGGTACTACCCAAAATTATTTGGAAAAATTATTATGAAAATATTACCGATACTACGCAATGACTTAGAATTCGTTTTGTTTGAACAAGATGAATTTCAATACATATTGCTTTCAGACACTTACTTGTATGCTCCCGAACCATTCATCCTGCATTACGAGGCGTTCGAGTTACTGACTTATTTTTCCGGTGAATTTACGGAAGAGGATTTGAAAAGCGAATTAGCAAAAATCTCCGACCAAAAGAATTTGGCGGAAGAATTGATAAAATTGGTTTATCAATTGGACGAAGCTGGTTTTATGCTCAGCGAAGACTTCTTTAAACGTAAGGCTGAAATGGATGCCGCTTATGCTGAACTACCCGCAAGACCGGCAATTTGCGAAAACAAGAGCTATCCCGCGGACAAAGATGAGTTATTAACATTTTTGGATAAAATCCTTGCGTCGGATGCAGATAAAGAAATTGACAAAACCGCTAAAGGCGTTATCGTACCGCACATTGACTTAAGTCTCGGCGAAATTGTTTACAAAAGCTATGCCTCTGCTTATAAAGCTATTGATAAAACGGCAGATGTTTACGTGATTATGGGTACTTCTCATTTTGAAGCGAACGATTATTTTGTTGCTTCCCAAAAGGCTTATGCGACTCCACTCGGTGTTTCAGAAATTGATTTAGAACTTCTGGAAGAAATTAAGAACATTTCACCAAAAGGTTTCATCGTTGATGATATGGCACATAGAATCGAACATTCGATTGAATTCCATACTTTGTTTTTACAATATTTGTTGCAAGGCAAAGATTTTAAAATTCTTCCAATGCTCTGCGGTGGTTTCCTTTGCGAAAAAGAAGATGACAACTCAGAAGAAATGAGGATAATCAATCATTTTGTAGAAATACTGAAGAAAACTATCGAAAGTTCCGGCAAAAAAGTATTTTTCATTGCATCGGCTGATCTATCACATATAGGAAGAAGATTTGACGATGAATTCGATGCGGAAATGCAGATAAATCAAATGGAAAAAGCAGATCGTGAATTGCTGAAAGTTATAAAATCAAAAGATGCCCCTGATTTCATCAAGAGCATAAGAGACAATTCAAATAGATGGAAAGTTTGCGGTGTAGCTCCTATATATGCAATTATGAAACTACTGCCATATTCAGAAAAGGAAATTCTTGATTATGCATACAATTTCGAAACAGACACTCAATCCGCAGTATCATTCGCATCTGTTGGGCTTTATTAATCAGAAGGAATATTATGAAAATAAATAAATCTTACGAATCCAAGTCCAAGGATTTTAATTGGCTTGGGTGGTCTATTATAGCCTTTTCTATACTATTAGTTGTAATGAAAACCGATTTTTTCACCAAAGGATCGATACTAATGGCAATCGGTGGATTGGTTTTCGCCGGATTGGTGGGAGCATATTTTATTTCTTACGGCAATAGAATTCGAAAAATCGTTTTAAACAACAAAGCAATAGAGTATTACAATCCAAAGCTAAATTTTAGTGTTCCTTATGAAGATATCATCCTTGTAAAATCATTTCAGGATATCAAGAAATCTACGAGTGAATTGGTTATATTAACTGAAGATAAATCTTATTCGGTTGCTTCGACATTCTATGATAAAACAAAATTAATTCAGTGTTTTCGCGATTTATGCGAAATAGTGAAAGACTATCCGGAAATAAAAATCGAAGATGATAGACTATGGCTGGAGGAAATGGATTAAACTACCATTTCATTAAGTTTACTTCATCCACGTCCAAAGTTTTTTTCAATCTGAAAAAAGCTATTACTATTGCTAATCCCAAAGCCGCTTCAGCGGCGGCTACCGCCATTACAAACAGCACAACAATTTGTCCGGCGGGGTTCCCCCAGCTTTGGGCAAATGCTATTAAAGATAGATTTACGGAATTTAGCATCAATTCTATTGACATAAAGATGATGATTAAATTCCTGCGTAGTAAAACACCCAATAAGCCTATGCAAAACAAGGTGCCTGAAAGGAACAAATAGTATTCTAATGGTATCGCTGTGTACATATTATTATCTTTGTTAGTTACAAATCTGACGAAATTAATATTTTCTTCTTGTAAATTATTCGTTATTTTTTTTATTCTAATTAAATATCTTGACAACGAGGATTCGTAATTCTTCTTCTGAATTATTTTCCCAAGCACGAAGGATTTCCTTTTTGACTTCGATAGCATCGTTTTGCTTCATAGATATTCTTTCACCTTCAACATCCAATATCCCTATGCCCTGCAATGTAAAAAAAACTACATCAAAAGGATTAACATGCAAATCTAACTTTTCACCCGGTTTTAATGTCAAATGAATCATCTCTACATCGGTGCTTGAAAACATCACACGTCCATCTAATTTGAATGGTACTTTACCGGCATTTTCCAAATTTGTAATTTTCATATTATTTCCATTTTTAATAAAATGCAAAGATATCATTATTTTAGAAAACGGCAACTATTGGAATAAGGATTTTATGGATAATAAAGTAATTATCTGTTTTTTTGTATGAAAACAGAGTAAAAAAGCCTATGATTAATCGGAAATTGAAAATATATAATCATTTTTATCGTACGCAAAAAAAAACTCAGTCTAAAATAATCTTCTCTTTTTTCTCAAATTTGACTGTTTTTCCTGAAAATATTGAGGAAATACCCTCTTTTTGCACTTATTTTAACAAATAGTGAAAATAAATAGTGTGAATGTATTGTTATTCCAAAGAATAGTGGTAATTATGTATATGAAGTTAAACCAAAAATAAATAACTTAGAATTTATAGGTGTTTTTGTTCGTTAATTCGCACTCGATTCCATTAAAATCCAAATAATAATGTTCAGCTTTGTAAAGTTTTTTTTTACTATATTTTAAAGTATATATGAATATCTATGTAGGCAGTCTTCACTACGATACAAGTGAAGCAAATCTAAAGGAACTCTTCTCCGAATTCGGCGAAGTTACATCCGCAAAAATCATTACTGACAAAATGTCAGGAAGAAGCAAAGGTTTCGGTTTTGTTGAAATGAGCGTTGACTCAGAAGCAAAAAAAGCAATTGAAGATCTTAATGGCGTTGAATACGATGGCAGAACAATTACTGTTAACGAATCAATCGAAAGAAAAGATGCACCGAGAAGAGATTTTGGAAGCAATAACAACAGACGTGATAACTTCCGTTCTGGTCGCTAAAACTTTTAATCGAATATAAAATGAAAGCAAGGATGCAAATCCTTGCTTTTTTTTGTATATAAACCTTCCGATGGTTTAATCTAAATCATAATGCGAAATGAATCTGATTTATCATTATAGAATGTTTAAGAAATTTTGTAATTTTGTAAAATATTTATTGATTTAAAAAAATATGTTAAAAAGCGAGGAATTGAATGCCTGAAATTAGCAGATTTCTTGGAATAATTATATATATGGTTTATAACGACCACACACCACCACACTTTCACGCGAAATATGGCGACTACAGAATAACAGTTGAGATTGAAACTGGGGTAGTCGAAGGGAAATTTCCTAGAAGAGCTTTAAACGCTGTTTTGGAATGGTACGAACTTTATAAAGAAATACTATCAGAAAACTGGAATTTAGCTTTGCAACACGGTGAACTAAAAAAAATTCCACCTTTGGAGTAAAAGCAATGATAGAAGTTATAAAAGCAAAATACGAAGATGATTTCAAGATTTGGTTCGAATTTAACGATGGTACGGTAGGAACTGCTGATCTTTATAATGATTTGTGGGGAAAATTATTCGAACCTTTGAAAGATATTAATGTATTTAAAAAATTTAGAGTATCAGAAATTTTAAATACTATTGAGTGGGAAAATGGTGCTGATTTATCCCCGGAATATCTTTATGAAAAAATCAAAGAACAAAATAAATAAAAAAACCTTCCGAATGTTTACATTATTCGGAAGGTTATTAGTTTTTACATTTTCTCAACTAATCCAACGAAATTCTCGAGCAGTTCGGGTAGTTTTTGGACATTTCTACCGCCGGCTGTCGCCAAATGCGCTTTACCACCACCGCCACCACCAAGTTCTTTCGCGGCAAGACCAACCAGTTTTCCGGCAGGATATTGGCCATTTATATCATCGGTTACCGAGCAAGCTAATTGCACTTTGTCGTCCATTAGAACGGCAAGGAGAATTATAGCTTTATGTGCGAATTTATCTCTCAGATTTACCGCCGCGTCACGGAGCGCGTCCAAACTATCGGCTTCTATTTGCTTTGCTATCACTTTGATATCGCCGAACATTTGTGCTTCGTCGGTGGATTGCGAAATTTCTTTTTCCATCGCCTCGCGCTTGATGTCCGAAATATCCTTTTCAAATTTGCGTATGGTTTTCTGGTTTGCTGAAATTTCTTCATTCAATTCTTTGATTTTATTTTGCAAACCACTTACAAATTCAACTGCGCCGTGTCCTGTTACAGCTTCGATTCGGCGAACACCGGCGGCGACAGAGCTTTCTGATGTTATCTTGAATAAACCGATTTCGGAAGTATTTTTAACGTGGGTACCACCGCAAAGCTCTATCGAAAAATCTTCCGACATAACCACACAGCGCACTATATCGCCGTACTTATCCCCGAAAAACATCTTGATTTTAGCATTTTTTTGAGCATCTTCCAGCGATAATTCATTAATTTGAATGTCTATTTCAGAAAGGATTTTTTCATTAACTATATCTTCAATTACTTTGATTTGTTCATCGGTCATCTTCTCGAAATGATTGAAGTCAAAACGCAAATAATCAGGATGCACCAAAGAACCGGATTGCTTGATGTGCGAACCAAGTACCGTTTTCAATGCTTCGTGAGCAAGGTGAGTTCCGGAGTGATTTCGCGCTATGTCCAACCTTCTTGCTTTATCAACTTTAGCGGTAACTTTATCGCCAAGTTTCAAATTAGTATTCCTGTCCAATATATGAACAATGGCTCTGCCAAGTCTCTTTACATCAATAACATTATAAGTCTCATCACCGACTTCTATTGTACCCGTATCGCTCATCTGACCACCGCTTTCAGCATAAAACGGAGTTTTATCCAAAACGATTTGTTTATCCTTCACAAATTCAACTGTGGTTTCAATTTCAGTATAATCATAACCCACGAATGTGGTAATACTGTCGCAAGCTATAGTTTCAACTTCCTGACTAATGGATTTACGCGCAGAACGCGCGCGTTGCTTCTGCTCTGCCATACATTGGTTGAAACCGTCGATATCAACCTTCAGGTTGCGTTCGCGGGCAATAAGCTCTGTTAGGTCGGGTGGGAAACCGAAAGTGTCGTACAAAAGGAATGCTTCGCGTCCAAGGATAGTGCCGTCAATAGAACATTTCGCCAATTCGTCAAATTTCGTCAAACCCCTGTCCAATGTCATCAAAAAGTTTTCTTCTTCGCCTCGAATGACTTTTTCGATAGTGATTTGGTTCTCTCTAAGTTCAGGGAAAATATCGCCCATTGTATCGGCTAAAATTCCAACCAACTTTGTCATCACAGGTTCACGGAAACCTAAATTACGCGCGAAACTGCTTGCACGTCGTAAAATTCTACGTAACACATAGCTTCTGCCTTCATTACCCGGAATAGCACCGTCGGCAATAGCGAAAGACAGTGTGCGGGTGTGGTCGGCAATTACGCGCATAGCGACAGAATCGTGATCGTCAATATCGTTCAAATAAGTTTTACCCGATAGTTCGGCAAGTTCATTTATAAGCGGCATAAATACGTCGGTATCGTAATTTGAGTCTTTGCCTTGGATTACAGCGCAAACTCTTTCAAACCCCAAACCCGTATCCACGTGCTTAGCGGAAAGTTCTTCTAAACTTCCATCTGCTTTGCGGTTATATTTTATAAAAACTAAATTCCAGATTTCGATACATTGTGGGCTGTCGGCATTTACCAAATCGCGTCCCGATTTGTCGGGAGTTTTATCGAAATGGATTTCCGAACAAGGTCCGCAAGGTCCGGTCTCACCCATCTCCCAAAAGTTTTCCTTATCACCGAAATACAATATTCTATCTTCCGGAAGGTAATTATTCCAAATCTTGAAAGCTTCTTCATCAGTTTTGTAGCAAGTTACAAATAATCTGTCCTTAGGCATTTTCCAAACTTCAGTCAGGAGTTCCCAAGCCCAGGCTATGGCTTCTTCTTTATAATAATCGCCGAAACTCCAATTGCCAAGCATTTCGAAAAATGTGTGGTGGTAAGTGTCGCGCCCAACTTCTTCTAAATCATTGTGTTTGCCCGATACGCGTATGCACTTTTGAGTGTCGGCGGCGCGTGTATAATCGCGGGTACCGGTTCCTAAAAAAACATCCTTAAATTGGTTCATTCCCGCATTGATGAACATCAACGTTGGATCGCCGTGAGTTACCACGGGTGCGCTTGGGACTATTCGATGTTGTTTACTTTCAAAAAATTCCAAAAATGAGCGACGGATTTCGCTGGATTTCATATTACTTTATAAATAAATTGTACAAAAGTTTGATTACAAAATTAATCAAATTTGAGAATATAGAATGATTTCAAGTGTAATATAGTGGAAAATTGTACGAAATTTGGTTATTTATGCAAAATCATATTTTTGCCGATTAGGAACTTTTGCTTATTTTTGGAAAATTGATTTTGTGAATTTTAATTTATTTATTCTATTTAGGAGTATAATTATGACTAAAGATTTTTTGATGATGGCGGACTTTTCGCAAGAAGAAATCTTAAAAGCATTTGAAATAGCTATGGATATGAAAAAAGACCGTTCCAAATACGCACACGCTTTGGAAGGTCAATCATTAGCTTTAATATTCGAAAAACCATCGCTTCGTACTCGTACGACGTTTGATATAGGTTTCCAACAATTGGGCGGCAATACAATTTATTTGTCACCTGCTGAAATTAATTTGGGTAAACGCGAATCAGTTTACGATGTAGCGAAAAATTTGGAACGTATGGTACAAGGTATTATGATTCGTACATTCGGTCACCAAATTGTTGACGATTTGTCGGCTTTTGCAAAAATCCATATTATCAACGGTTTGACAGATTATTCCCATCCTTGTCAAGGTATGGCGGATTATTTGACTTTCTTGGAATATAAGGGAAGTTTCCAAGGCAAGAAATTAACTTATGTCGGCGACGGTAACAACGTAGCTCATACCTTGATGGAAGGCGGTGCATTATTGGGCGTTGACGTTACTATCGGTTGTCCAAGAGGTTTCGAGCCAAACTTGAGAGCTTACTTGCACGCAACAGAATTGGCTAAGAAAACCGGCGCGAAAATCGAAGTAGTTTACGATCCGAAAGAAGCAGTTAAAGGCGCGGACGCAGTTTATACAGATGTTTGGGCTTCGATGGGACAAGAAGCGGAAGCTAAAGAACGCGACCGTATTTTCCGTCCTTTCCAAGTAAACGAGGAATTGATGGCTTGCGCGAAATCGGACGCTATCTTTATGCATTGCCTTCCTGCTCACCGCGGCGACGAAGTTACTTCTCCGGTTGTAGATGCACCTTATTCAGTTGTATTCCCTGAAGCAGAAAACCGTTTGCACGCTCAAAAAGCAGTTATGTATATGATAATGAAATAGTAACTTCGTTACTTTTTTATTGTGTCTTTCACGCGAAAGCGGGAAATTATATCTAAGACCAAAAAAAATAGATGCGGACAAACTCCGAAAGGAAAAAATCTGCAATCGGATGGAGCTCAACTTCAAGTGGGCTCCATTTTTTTTCTCTTGGTACTAAGCTCCCGCTTGGTAACATTTTTGTTTGCTTATAGGAGCAGACCTGCACTTCTATCAGCTATTGTTAAAAATGACAACTTCAAATATAAAATTTTTGTAAAAAAATGTTTAAAAAAATCAAGAATGAATCTTCCTATGTTTACAAGTAAACTTATTACAACTTTACAAACTTAGATGTTCTATTACCAACATTAACAACATACATCCCTTTCGATAGAGTTGTTATTTCTACTCTTACAGTCGGGTCGAGAGATTTTCCAACATTTAAAACCAATTCACCAAACATATTATATATCAGAATTTCATCATTTTGAAAAAATTTATTAAAACCGCTGTTTTGTGAAATTGTGATATAATCGTTTGCCGGGTTAGGAGAAATCAAGAAAGCATCATTTATATTTTCATCTTCAACGCTAACAAAATCGGATATATCAATTCTTATAATTCCCTTGTCTGGAGTGCCTATAAAAAGCAAATTTATTAGTACTTATACAGTTACTGACGCCTCGGTTCACGATTCACAAGCATTGCCCGATTTACTTACACCAAGTGATAAAGGACAGGATGCTTGGGGTGATAGTGCATATACAGGTGCTAACCAAGAAA
>JBBRAO010000026.1:0-48722 GCA_038206725.1 Kapaibacterium sp. (SeqCode) | reverse complement strand
CCATTTATGAACTTACTCATAAAATTGCTTTCAAATTTCTCTCTGGAATTTACTTCTTCTTCTGTAAATGGAATCCAGTTATTTGTTCCAAATTGTGTTTTTATATGAGTATTGAATAGCGTAAAAGTCAAACAGTCATTTTGAAATTCATTGTCATTTTTCCAATTAGTATTCGGAAATAAGAATTGGTCACGGTCATTTAACCAAGATTGGTCAATACATTTTCTGACTGCAAAATAAACACCAACTTCTATTAAATTTTTATCAGTAACCCAAGAACCACGAGGTGAAGCCATTTGACTTTTGTCATTCATAATGTGAACAACATTATTCTGCTGAAAGTCATTTCCTAAGCAAGCTATAAAACCAATCTTTTTCTCATTCGGCTGATTTCTAGTTGTTATTAGCCAATCGTTTATGCTTTTGTAGTTATCGTAACAAAATATTTTCTTGATTCCTTCTTTTCCTTCTTCCGTGAATATATCAGCATTAATTTCTGTAAACAATTCTTTTTTTGAAGTGTCCCAAATTTTAAAACCGATAGGAAAATTTCCCTTAACATTATCGAAGGTATAAGCTGGAACAATGAAGCATTTGATTAGGTCAGCCAAAAAGAATTTTCTGAATTCAACAAAATTTGGAGATTGTAAAGTTTTCAGTTTAGAAAATTCGGCAATTTTACAGTCGGCAATTTCAGAATAAATTCGGGTTAAAAATTGGGCATACAACTCTCTATTAGCTGCTTTACCCATTTTTGAAATATACTTTTGATTAACCATTGAAATGTTTAACCCTTCTTTACTTTTCGTTCCGTGACTCATTGTTTCCGCATAGGGCGGATTAATAAACAGAACTAATTTTTTTCGTTTTTCAGGGTCGCTGATAATTTCCTGTAATGGTCTTGGTAATTTTGTAAAATCATCATTCAGAAAGTCAAACCGAAAAACATGGTCGTCTAATAAATTTGCTCCATTTTTTATACGGTCGTGCATTACTTCAACATCTTGATTGTCCAAGGTCGAAGCCCAAATGTTGTATTTGTTTGTTAGTCCAGTAAAAAGATTACCTGTGCCTGCGGCACAGTCCCAAATATAATATTCGTCTTGCCAGTCTTCGCCCAATACATCTGTTAGATACTTTTGAGAAAGTTCAACCCAAATTTGCGGAGTGAAAAAACTGCCTTTGCGTTCCCTTACGTCTTGTGGAACAAGCAAGTCTCTACGCTCTACTATGTAATCCCAATATTCTTCTTTGGGAGGTCGGTCATATTTATTCCAAAACTGTGTATGAGCAACTTGTTTGTCGGTAAATGATGTTTCACTATGGCTAAACAAACCCGATTCACTTAGTTTTCGGTCAAGCTCATAATGGTCGTATTTAAGTAACACGTAGAGTTTTTCTTTTAATGTATTGTTTTCGTGAGAAAGAAGGTCGGCAAGATAGAAGTCACCATCAATAATTCCGCTCTTTTTTGCGACTTCCCAATTCACCGCAATTGTTGACTTTACATTCTGCAACCACTTATTGTAAATGACCATAAAATTGTTTTTGTCAATCCTGGTCTTTGTCAATCCGAATTTTTCAACAATAAAGTTCTTTTTGATAAATTTCTTTAGCTCTCTGTCGTCATTGATAAAATTGAACAGTAAGGCTTTATTGTCAATATCTGCCTTAACCTTCTCGTGAATGAGTTTAAATTCCTTTGTTTCGTGGTTTGAAGGTGTTACGTTCCAATTAAAGTCATTTATATAAAAAACTTCGTGAATGTCATTGTATGGAATGAAAGCAATTTTTTCTCCGTCAAATGCACCTAACATTGCTGGAGGTAGAAACTTGTCAAATGTTCTTGCCTTTCCAATTGTCAATATAAGTTGAACAATAGACTTATAAATATCAGAATTTCCTTTTTTTGCTTCTGCCCACAATAGTGATTCTTGTTCAAATAATTCTTTTTGGCTTTGGTGCATACAAACACTAAAGTCAACGTTACCGATTATTTTGGAGCAGTCGTATATCCAAAAGTAGTCTTGTGCTACTTTGTTTTTAAGTTCTTCTTCTCTTATGTTTTGATATTTCATTTTTTGTACTTATTATTAATTACAGTACAAAAATAAGAAAAGTAATTTTAATTACCCTATTTTGTTTAAATCTCGCTGTTAAAAAAAAGACGGACTCCGCTAACTAAAGCGAAGTCCGTCTTGTAAATCTTGCAACTCATACGATGACTTCAAGTCATCGTATGAGTGAATTCTTATGTTCCTGCTGTGTAATCGTTCATATAAACGATTTGTTCAGGTGTTAAAGCGTCCAATTTCAAGCCCATAGCTTTCAATTTCATATCGCCTACCATCAAATCTTGTTCCGGTGGAACGTCCATTACCTCAACCGGTAATTTTTCGCCCGCTGTGTGTGCTTGAGCTAATCTCAAATGCGCCATAAATTGGTTAGCGAAGCTCATATCCATAACTTCCGATGGATGACCTTCTGCGGCGGCTAAGTTAATCAATCTGCCTTGAGCCAACAAGTATAGCTTTCTGCCGTCTTTCATTACGTATTCTTCGCAATTTGGTCTGATTGTGCGTTTTGACACCGATAATGCCTCCAATTCAGGAATGTTGATTTCGCAATCGTAGTGGCCTGTATTGCAGATAATCGCGCCATCTTTCATTGATTCGTAATGTCTTTTGCGCATAACGTCCTTTACACCGGTAGCGGTAACGAAAATATCGCCTACTTTTGCGGCCTCGTCCATAGTCATTACTTCGTGACCGTTCAACCAGCCTTTCAGCGCCGATGTGGATTTTACTTCTGTTACGATAGTGTTTGCACCCATACCTTTAGCACGCATAGCAACGCCGCTTCCGCAATGACCGTGACCGGCGACTACGAAGTTTTTACCGGCGATTAACACACTGGTTGCTCTGATTAAACCATCCAATGTTGATTGACCTGTACCGTAAACATTGTCGAAATCCCATTTTGTTTCAGCATCGTTAACAGCGAAAACAGGATAATACAAATGTCCATCTGCCGCGCGTGAACGTAAGCGATGAACGCCGGTTGTAGTTTCTTCAGTTCCACCAACTACATAGTTCTTTGCCATATCTTTGTATTTTTCGTGTACCGTGTCTATCAAATCGCAACCATCGTCTAATGTAAGATGTGGTTTTGGATCAATTGTTCTTTCGATACACCAGTAGAAATCTTCGTGGTTACCGTGCCAAGAATAAATCCCGATACCTTCATCAGCCAAAGCCGCCGCGACAGCGTCGTTTGTTGATAATGGATTACAGCCCGACCAATATACTTCGGCACCTGCCGCTTTTAAAGTGCGGATTAAAACCGCTGTTTCTTTTGTTACGTGCAAACAACCCGCAATTTTGTAACCTTTGAAAGGTTGCGTTTTTGCGTATTGTTCTCTAAGATACATCATAACAGGCATTCTTGATTCCGCCCAATCTATCAGCAGACGGCCTTCTTCAGCCAAATTAATATCACGAACACAGTATTTACCTTCTACTTCGGAAAATAAACCGATAGCTTGTTTTTTTGGTATTGTTGACATCGTTTCCTCTATTTTATAATAATCTAATTAATTTTTTTGTATATATAAGTTTATTTTGACGAATTATCTGTTTCTTATTTTAATATAACTTGCGCCATTCTTTCCGAACGAAATAAAATGTTATCACCGCAGACAAAAAATCCGCTATGGGCCAAGAATACCAAATTCCCAATAATCCGAAAAATCTCGGTAGAATTAGGATCAATGGTATCAATATCAGGACTTGACGCAAAAGTGAAAGGAACGCGGCAACTTTAGCTTTTCCGGTTGATTGGAAGTAGTTCGAAGCGATAATCTGAATCCCGACCAAAGGATACACGATAAAGCATATTCTCAAACCCGTAACGCCAAGATTCAGCAATGCCGTATCGTTGTGGTTAAATGCTTGTACCAGAAGATGCGGGAAAAACATACTGGCGCAAAATCCCATAAAAGCGATTACTGTCGCCCAAATAATTGATATTATGAATGTTGATTTAACTCTGTCAAACTTTCTAGCTCCATAATTATATCCTATTATCGGTTGTCCCGCCATATTTACTGCGAAAATGGTCATAAACGATAGTGATGAGACCGCCGAAATAACTCCCATCGCCGCAACCGCTTTGTCACCACCATATTTGATTAACTGACCGTTCAATATCAACTGAACGGCCGCATTGGCTATATTTATCGAGAAAGCCGCCAAGCCAATACCAAAAATTTCTTTAAGTAGCGGGATTTTCAGCCCTAAGTTTTTAAAACTAAGCCTTACATAAGTAGTCTTTCTTGTTAGCTGAATTAATACCCATAGAGCTAATATGAACATAGAGATCAATGTTGCAAAAGCCGCGCCTTTTACGCCCCAGCCAAATACAACAACGAATAACCCCGCCAAAATAACGTTCGTTATTCCGCTAATAATCATCGAATACATAGCGGTTTTGACATAGCCCTGTGCACGGATTACGTTGTTCAAACCCCAACCCGTTGTTTGAAACAGAACACCTATTAAAATGATATTTAGATAGTCGTTAGCGTATTTCAATGTAGCCGGTTGCGGATGTAGTGATCTTAATAAAGGGTCTTTGATTATAAATCCGACTATCATAACAATAGTACCGACAATCATCGAAGCAGTGAAACCGGTTCCGAGGATTTTTGCCGCATTTTCGGGGTCTTTACGTCCCATATTGATTGAGACTAAAACACCCGTACCAACCCCTGTCAGCGTACCGAAAGCCATAATCATCATCATAATCGGGAATATTAATGTTACACCGGAAAACGCATCAACTCCAACATAATTGCCGATAAAAATACGGTCAACGATGCTATATAGAGCTTGTGTCATCAATCCGATAAACGATGGTAAGAAATACTTCCATAGTAATTTACCGGTTGATTGGAATTCCAGTTCTTGTGATTTATCCATTTATTATATATTTTTCTGATTTTTTCAAATATGAAACAGCAAAATTACGAAATTTTGAACAATTATCATATCTATAATATATAGAAAACGGATTTTGAAGGGAAAAAGGGGGGAAATACAATATTTTTCGTATTTTCCGTCTATAACTTCTTATTTAAGACAGTTTATCAAGAATGTGATAGGGACTGGCCCTGTGACCCACGTAGCAACCTGCTTTCAAGAGTAAGGTACTAAATCCAGCCTGTACAATCAGGATAGATAAGTAAAAATGAGTAGTATTCTATTAAGCTCCAATGATAAACTTATCGTTGGTTTTTTTTGGGGTTCCCGACAACTTTAAAGACAAACTCCAAAAAATAATTTTAAATATTTTGGAATACAATAATGGATTACTACAATAAAATCAAGCAAATAGTTAATAATGTCGAAGTGGAAGCCGAGACAGTTTTTGCGCACCCAAGTGAATTCAGTTTACGACTTATTAATCCGGAGTTTGATGTTTGTTTCCACTCAATACACATTTTGTATATGGCTTTGGGATTTCGACGATATTTCGAAAGGGATGGCCAAATTTCAGAATATGGTTTGGAGACTGCTAACCCGATGATTGAAGGATTATACAAAGGTTATTTGTTCGTTAACCAACATTTAAAAGAGTTAGATGAATGCCTACGTAAAGTGGCTAAGCAACTTAATCCGATTGAACTCGAGTTAGATGAAAACATCTTAAAACTAAATTCAATAAAAAGTGACTGGAAAGTAAAATTTAAAAGTAAAAGGATTGGCGAAATTGAGTATATCAAAAACAGAAAAGAAATTGAAAGTAAAAAAAATGAATTACTTGAGATATTTGCAGAAACTAAACAAACTTTAATTAACGCTCGTCTGGCAGAAATTTATCCATCATTTAGTCTTTCGGAGGACAAGTTAAGTGATTATACTGCCGAATCTGCAGTTAATATACACTTTTGGAATCTTCTTAATGAACTATATGATTAATACAATAAAAAAACCCGAAGGGATTGAAAATGAATAGCCCCGAATGAAATTCGGGGTGGATGATAACCTTCTGTTAAACATTTTTCGTATAGTATATTTGGTAATTCAGACAAAATATTATAATTTTGATATTAGAAGAATACTCATTATAGCATTCTAAATACTAAATTGATAAATAGAATTTATTACTTTAACAAACTTATAAACATAAGGAAAATATTATGTCAAACGACAAGTACACATCCATTGTAAACCTCGACTTCCAGTACGCTCATAGGTTTATGAAATGGCCTAGAGAAGCAAAGCACCTCCACGGGCACTCGGGTCTTTTAACTATCGAACTTGAAGATACCGTAGATCCAGTAACTGGATTTGCACACCCTTGTAAAGAAGGATTCAAAAAAGCTTGGGAGGTTTGTGACCATTTCCACCACGCAACATTGTTTCAAGAAGGCGACCCGCTTCTTGATGCGGTTCTTGCAGTTTACAAAAAGGAAGGCATTACTAACGACCCAGAGCATTGTGTTCCTCTTAAAAAGATTGACAACGCACTTGCCTGGTCATATCCGGAATACAGAATAGTTGTTACCAAAAAAGTATCTACTTGTGAGAATCTTTGTGAGCTTTTCTATGAGCTTCTTAAAGACAAGATGCCAATTAAAAAAATTACTTTTCGCTCATCTTCTATGAACGCGGCATCGAAAGAATTTATGTAAGAACAAAAAGCAATACAGGAATAGTTGAGATTGTTAATCAAAGATGACCATTGAAATCATTGATACTATTTTTTATTATTAAAATAAAAATTTTGGTAATTCAGACAAAATATTATAATTTTGAAATTAGAAGAATATTTAATTGGGTTCTTGTATTCTTCTTAATTTGAGTTAATAATTGAATTTTTAGAACCCACATTAAATTAATTGCAGGATTTGCGTCCATAAACTATAAAGAAAGATATATGAATAAAAATGTAATAAATTCAATTTGTGGGATAAAATAAGAAGTTGGTAACAAACTAATAAACATAAGGAAAATATTTTTGAACTATTACAAAAAAACTATTATACAAGGATTGAGTACTTTTTTAATATTGTTTTTTACAATGTCATTTTCTCTAAAAAGCCAGAATATACTGACTATAGAAATAAGAAACTTGAAAAACAATACCGGAAAAGTTTTAATAGAAATACGCGGCGGAAAAAATAACTTCATAAAAGGGATTTCCGCCGACATTGTGAAACAAACATCTGTGATAACTATTGATAGCCTAAACGAGGGGGAATATTCGTTTAAATTTTTCCACGACGAAAATAACAATAAAAAGTTAGACGTAAATTTGATAGGCATTCCAAAGGAAGGTTTTGGGTTTTCTAACAATGCCAAAGGAACTTTTGGTCCCCCCGCGTTCAAAAAAACAATTTTTAAATTAAAAGGGGGCGTTATTCAAAAATGTACGCCGCTTTATTATTAAGGAACTTAAAAAAGCCAATGGAAAACATATATTTGTCCGAACCTAAAAAAAGTGCGGAACCCCGTATTTCTTTAGATTTGGTGAGAGAATTATGGTCAAAGACATACAATACCGAAGGGAAGCCTGATTGGTCGCATATTTTACCTTATTACGATGACGACATCATTTTCAAAGATTCCATTCAGGAAGTCCGGGGGATTGAAGATTTCAAGGCACTGACCGAACGTTTGTCCAATCGCTCCAAAGACTTAAAAATGAATGTTGTTAGTGCCATTGACAGAGATGATACTATTTTGCTTGAATGGGAAATGACGATTAGTTATAAAAAATATCCAAGTTCAATTTTATACGGTGCAAGTCGCCTAAAAATCAATGATAAAAACAAAATATCAGAGCAAAGAGACTACTACGATTTATGGGGAGATATTTTTGATAATATCCCAAGATTTGGTAAAGCTTACCGGAAATTTATGAAAAGAAAATTTGGTTAATATTATACTATGAAAAAAAACAATAAATTCATTCAGTATTTCAAGGAATATGAATTATCTAACATTAATGCTATGGTTAGAAATAATCGTTTAGACCCCAAAATATGTTCTAATAATTTTAAAAACCATCTTGTTGTGATCACCGGTGCAACATCCGGTATCGGTTATCATACAGCCAGGAAGTACGCTTCTATGGGAGCCAACCTGCTTTGCGTCAATCGTAATCAACTTAAATCAGAGGCTTTACGTCAGGAGATAGAAAAAGAATTTGGTGTAAAATGTGATTTCAAAATTGGCGATTTGAGTATTCTTGCAGATATTCATCGGGTGGCAGGCGAACTTTCCCAACTGGATACCCCTATTGACGTAATGATACACAATGCCGGTGTTTACCTTACAAAAAGAGAATTAACCGTTGATGGATTAGAAAAGGTTTTTGTGGTACAATACCTTTCATCCTTTATCATAAATTACCTTTTGATGGATAAGCTTAAATCTCAGGAAAAAGCTCGAATAATTATGGTTGGTTCCGAAGGACATCGTTTTGCCCCTTGGGGCTTGAAACTTGATGATTTGAATTGGGAGAAAAGTCATTATACCGGCTTCAAAAGTTATGGTTCAGCCAAATTAGCAGAACTTTTAGCGATGTTGGTTTTTGACGAACGTTTCAAAAATACGGGCGTTTCTATAAACTCTATGCACCCGGGAGCGGTTAAAACTGATACAGGCTTAGAAAACGGAGCAATTTACCGTTGGTACAAAAGAATTTTTTTGGACAAAGCCTTAAAATCACCTGAAATATCGGCAGAAGCATTGTATTATCTTGGTGTTTCACCAGAGGTAGAAAAAACAAGAGGAAAGTTTTTTAATTTGACCACAGAAGAGCTTCCTACACCACCGGCTCTTGACAAAGAAGTCGCATACCAACTTTGGGAAAAAAGTCTCGTTTTAGGTAAATTACTTGATACAAATTCTTAAATTTATTTACATATTTATTTTTAAATAATTATGATACAAAGAAATATAATTGAACATAAATACGATACCATCATTGTAGGTGCTGGTATTGCCGGATTAACATCCGCCGCCTATCTCTCCCGTGAAGGGCAAAAAGTATTGCTGATTGAAAGAAACAAAGAATGTGGAGGATTAGTTAATTCTTTCACGCATAATGGCTTCCATTTTGAGACCGGAGTTAGAGCTTTAGAAGACGCAGGCATTATTTTCCCTATGCTAAAAGATTTAGGCATTCAACTTGATGTTGTTAAAAGTCCTGTTTCTGTTGGTATAGAAAGCGATATATTAAATATCGAAAACTTAGATTGTTTAAATAAATACACCGATCTTCTGGTAAAAATGTACCCAGAAAGCGTAAGTGAAATTGTTGAGGTCATTAGAAACATTCGTAAAATAATGAAACATATGGATGTGCTTTATGGAATAGAAAATCCGGTGTTTAAAGATTTAAAACACGACAGACAATTCATCTTTAAAACACTTTTACCTTGGCTTCCGAAATTTATTTTTACTGTTGGGAAAATTAATAAGATGAATATGCCTATTGAAGATTATTTAAAAGGCTTCATTAAAAATCAGTCATTGCTGGATATAATTTCACAGCATTTTTTCAAAAATACTCCTACATTTTTTGCATTGAGCTATTTTTCATTATATCTCGATTATTTTTATCCCAAAGGTGGTGTCGGGAAATTATCGGAGGCATTGGAAACTAAAATTATTGAGTGGGGAGGTCAAATTAAGACCGAAACAATTATTACAGAAGTTATTGCAGAAGAACGCTTTGTAAAAGACGACAATGATGTTATTTATAAATACGATAATCTAATTTGGGCCGCCGATTTAAAAACACTCTATAATATTACAAAAATCGAAGGTTTGCTACCGAAAACAAAAGCAAAATTCAATGAAGAAAAGAATAAAATGCTGGAAAAAAGAGGTGGAGATTCTATTTTTAGTTTATTCCTAGAGGTTGATGAGCCGTTGGAAAGTTTCGGAAAAATAGCCAATGGGCATTTCTTTTATACTCCTTCAAAAATAGGATTAGGTGAAACGCACACGAAAGAGTTAGAAAATTTGCTAATCAATTGGGATAAAACAGACAAAAATCAAATCCTTTCCTGGCTGGATAAATTTATTAAGTTCAATACTTTCGAGATTTCTATTCCCGGATTAAAAGATCCGGATATGGCGCCTGTTGGAAAAACCGGTTTAATTATTAGTTTACTTGCCGAGTATGACTTATTTAATAATATTCAAAAAGCAGGCTGGTATGATGAGTTTAAAGTAGAATTTGAAAATCGTATTATTGATGTTATTACTGATTCTGTTTATCCAATGTTAAAAAACAAAATTATTGATCGTTTTTCATTTACCCCTCTAAGCATTAAAAATAGAATCAATAGTTCCGAAGGTGCGATTGTCGGGTGGTCGTTTCAAGAATCTGTGCCGGTTTTAAACAAAATACAGAGTTCTAATCGTTCAGTTCTGACACCTATAGCTTCTATTTTTCAAGCAGGACAATGGGCATATAGCCCGGCTGGCGTGCCAATGGCAATTCTTACCGGCAAATTGGCGGCAGATAAAGTTCTTAAGAAATGAACAAATCCCGATGGGATTAAAAATGAATAGCCCTTATGAAAAAGGGTCTTCCCCTCGATTGTGGTGTCCGTTTGTAAAAAAGTCCGGTGCAACAAATCACTAAACGAAAAAATTAGAAAAATAATAATAATCGGATTTACGTCTTATTAAATATGATTAAAAAAATAGGAATTGTTAAAAATTATGACTGAGACAAAAACAAAAGTAACTTTCTCGAGAAAAACTTGGGAAGAACTTCGAAAAGATGATTATTTTCGTGAGTTAATAGAAGTAATCGAAGACAGAGAAGCATTTTATAAAGCAAAAGAAGAAACTACGGATATTATTGATTTTAAAGAATATGACCTGAAAAGAAGAGCCGCATTTAATGTGTAAATAACCTATATTATGCATCGAAAAGAAGTATATAAGAAAAGATAATTTAAGTGTACCAAAAAAAATGCCGCCAGATATTCCATCCGACGGCATTTTTTAATATCTGCCTTACCAGCGAGAGCTTAGTAACCGGTTAATATTCTATTTCAGGTTTAGTTTTTGTCTTATATCCGCTGGAATGGCGTTTTTGTTCACCATAATCGCGGTTGTGGTCAAACGAACGTAAGGCACAGACATATATAAATATCCGCCGTATTTGTTACTGTCGTTATTCCAAGAGTTTTTGGTATAATAATATTGATTTCCGTTCTGATCTTTAGCTATTCCAACGATATGCATTCCGTGGTCGTCGCCTGTTTCCCAAGAATCATAAGCTTTTTGACGAATATCGGGAGTGATTTCTTTTTCAGGTCTGATAGTTTTGAAATTGTACAAGCTGTCTAATTTTTCTCTGTATGGGATTTCGTCCCATTTCGAGATTTCCGAACCTGCCATATCTTCATATTTATCGTTTAGCACAACAGCTAATCCTTGTTTTTTATGTTGGAAACCTTTCTCGCTTACATCACCGCCCCAGATCAATGAATATCCATTATTTATGGAGTTATCCATAATTTTGATCATATCGTCAAGTGGCACATTATAAACACTTTCCCAAATCCAATTATCTGGAACATCCAATATAAAAGGTTTGTAATATGGTTCGTGAGTAAACGAAGTAACGGTTACGTAATCATCCGGATTTAAGCCCGTTCCGTCGGCAAAACTACGAGGTGTATATTCCTTACCTTCGTACTCGAATTTCTCTGGATATTTGCCTAAATATGCATCCAATATACCGGTATAACCATCGAACCATTTGGTTGATATTTTGCCGTTCGGGTTTTTAAGGATGGCGTTTACGTAAGCACCTAACAATGCGTCCAATTCACCGTGAACGTGTTTTTCCTGACCGTAATCCAAGCCGGGATACGCGCTTTCAGGAACTAAACCGTAATTGCGCCAAGTATGAAGTAAATCACTTGTTCCGCCACCGCCCGAAAACGACGCGCTTCCGTGCCAGCGAACAAATTTCTTAGCTTTGTCGGCGTAATTTGTTCTTACTAAGAACATTTCCGATATATCATAAACAGGTTTGCCTATTCTCAGCAATTCGCTTTCCAAAAAGGAGATTGCTGAAAATGACCAACAGGTACCGGATTTATATTGATCCTTTACCGGTGTGGCTTGTACTTGTTTAACCATGCTTAATTGATATACATCAGGTTTTTTTACTTCTTCAGGTTTCTTTTTGGCTTCCGCGGTTAACGAGCCGAACATCAGCATAGCGCCGATGAGTATTAGTAGTGCTTTTTTCATTGTTTTCTTTAATATTATTAAATAAGTTAGTACAAAAATAAAACTTTTTTCCTTATTTACGTGGTTTTATGTGAAAAAGTTTGGAAGGAATTGCATTTAGAAACCGACGGCAAGGTTTAATAAAATAATATATTTTTTACAAATTTTAGATGTTTTTCTTGCCTAAGTCCATTTTTTTTTAATTTGCATTCTTGAGTGTTACAAGTTTATATAAATTGGATGAAAATTAAGTTTTGGGTATAATAAATTAGGCCGCGAGATGAAAGTATTATTAATCAGTCTTTTCCTGAGCTTTGCTTTCGCAGGGATATTATCCACCGTGGAACAACCGGTTAATTCCGATGAACAATCTATAAAACCCAATCAGATTGAATTAGCGAAACCATACCCCAAAATCACGATTGGTATTGATTTAGGCGGTTGTACACCGTACAGCGGTTCTGTCGCTTTTGCAGATTTATTTGGTTTTTCAATTATGGGTTCTGTAGAGTATAGTTTAACTTCACAATCTTATATCTATTCAGAAATGATTTATAACGGATATGAGATGGACAAAGGATCAGCTTTAGAGAATCATTATGGTGATTGGTTCAAAGTTCCCGACGGCGCGGATATAAACTACAAAATTAAAAATCCCTGCCAAACATATTCTTATGTTCTGGGTTATGGCAGGCGTTCATCAGCAGATTATAAAAAATTCGCTTTCCGTTATGGAGCTGGCTTAATATACAATTACAATGTATTAAATGAATATACGATAACAACACCGGCTGATACGATTGCAATACCAAAATCTCATAAATCAAATTTAGGAATAGATTTAATGTTTGGAATAGAAATGCCGCTCGATAGCGAAAGGTTTGGTATGTTTTCAACTATAAATATCAGCTCCGGGATAATTGGAGCAAAAAACGGTTTCCAAATGCAATATACTTCCGCAACTGTTTTGGGTATTTATTATAGATTTTAATTTTTTTTTCTTAATTTTGGGAAAACTATTATAGGCAAAACCAAAATGAAAACAGCTTTATTGATTATTATATTATTCTTGGCAACATCGTTCACATTGCCCGCTCGCACTTTATATGTTGGACCTCAAAGTGAACTGAAAACTCCGAGCCAAGCCGCCGCTATAGCAAAAACCAAAGATACGATTATTATTTCTGCCGGTACTTATACGGAAGATGTATGCTATTGGGCTCCCGACAGCATTACTATCAAAGGCAAAGGCGGATTTGCCCATCTTGCGTCAAACGGAAAAAGCTATGGACAAAAGGCTATCTGGGTCATCGGCGGAAATGACTATACTATTGAAAATATAGAATTTTCCGGGTGTAAAGTGCCTGATAAAAACGGAGCGGGAATTCGCGCGGAAGGCAGAAATCTCTCGATTAGCCATTGCTATTTTCACGATAACGAAAATGGTATATTGTCCGGAGCCGACACAACGAGTTTTATAAATATCGAATTTAGCGAATTTGCTTATAATGGCTATGGTGACGGCTATTCGCATAATTTATACATCGGTAATATTGGTTATTTAAGATTTTATGGGAACTATTCGCATCATTCCAATATTGGACACCTTTTAAAAAGCAGGGCGCGCACGAGCATCATCCAATACAATTTCTTTACCGATGGTGATGATGGTAAATCAAGTATGCACGTGGATTTGCCGAATGGCGGTTTCAGTATAATAATCGGTAATGTTTTTTATCAAAACCAGTATTCCGAAAATGGACGGATAATCACTTACGGAACGGAAGGATTAAGCAATCCGGCAAAAAACTTATATTGCCTTAATAACTCTTTTATCAACAAACGCTCATCGTGTGTTTTCCTTTATATGGCGGCAGGTGCTTATGGCATAGTCGCCAATAATTTATCGGGCGGTGTAGGGAAATATCAAATCGAATCGAGCGATGTACTCGACACAACTAACTTGGAATTTGAGAATATTGATGATTGCAAATTTGTTGATGTGGCGAATCATAACTATAATATTCAGAAAAGCTCTCCTGCTGTTGATGCGGGAACAAGTTTCGCATTTATGAGCATCTTCCCTATGGAGCCGGATCGTCAATACAAACATCCGATGGATACTATAGGTAGAGTTATTGTTAATGATAAAATTGATGTGGGAGCTTATGAATTTGTAAAAGCGGTATCTGTAAATGATCAAAAAAATGAAAATAAAAAATACCGTATATACCCCAATCCTGTGAAGGATTTAATAAATATAGACGGTATTGACAACTTTTTAAGTAATGTTTTAATTTATGATTTAGCGGGTAGGTTAATTAAAACCTTTACCGCCGGCGCAAAAATGGACGTATCTGATCTACCATCAGGGTATTACCACCTTGTTAAAGAAAATGATAGTACTACGAGCACATATTTTGTTAAACAATAGCTAATTATGTTTGCTTAATGTTGTTAAGTTTCATATAGTTGATTATTTCAAGTACACGTTCGCTTTCGGAACGCTTACATACTAATATACCAAATTCTGAATTAATGATTATCACATCCTCCATTCCGATAACGGCAAGCATTTTATCGCCCGAGGAAATAATAGTATTTTTATTATCAATGGATATAATATTGCCATTCAAGAGGTTATTGTCAGCGTCTTTTTTACTAATTCTGTGAAATTCATCCCAATTATTCAAATCGGTCCACTCGAATTCACCTTTCACGATATAAACCAATTGCGATTTTTCTAATATCCCATTATCCAGAGACGTTCTTGTAATGCTTTTATAAAGATTTTCTATTTCTGTTTGTTTATCTTCTTTACCGTAGAGAGCACAGACTTTTTCGAATATGTCACTATATTCGTGAAGGTATTTATCTACCTTTGCAAAAAATGTTTTCATATTTATAACATAGATTCCGCTATTCCACAGGAAATCACCGGATTCAATGAATCTCTGTGCTGTTGCTATATCGGGTTTTTCAGCAAAGGTGATTCCTTTTCTTACCCCACGGTCAAAAAATTCTTCTACTTCATTAGGACTTTCGCTGTACTGCAGGTAACCATAATTTGTTTCTGCTCTACTTGGCTTCAAACCAATTGTAACAATAGCATCTCTTTTGGAAGCTACTTCAATTGCAATAGATACGGATTGTTGAAAACTCCATAAATCGGCTATAACGTGGTCAACCGGAAAGGCTGTAATAATGGTATCTTCCGGCAATTTATCTTTTAAAAAGAATGCCACAAATGAAAGACAAGGTGCCGTCCCACGACGACTTGGTTCTAAAATTATATGCGAATTATCTACGTCGGGAACTTGTTCGATTACAAATGCATAGGATTCTTTTACTGTTACAATATAAATATCATCAGGGGGAAATAAACCCAAAAGCCGTGCATAAGTATTTTGTAGAAATGTACCTTTGCCGTGTATCATACTGAATGTTTTGGATTTTTCCGCGTTGGAATAGGGCCAGAAGTAGGAATCGCCGCCACCTACCATAATAACGGCAATTTTTTTGATATTTTTCATAAATTGTCGAAGCCTATATTTATTTTTAAATTATATTAGCTATAACGAATAATCGGCGATTAAATTTTCTATTTCCTTCATCGATGAACAAGACATCAAACGATTTCTCAGCTCACTTGCTCCGTTAAATGAATTGATATAAGATTTAAAAAATTTCTTTATGACCGCGAAAGGCTTCGTGTCACCCCAGACTTTATCAAATAACCGCGCGTGTTCAAGAAGTACTTCAAAGCGCATAGTTATACTTATTTCGGGTAAATCGCGAGAGAACACCCAAGGATTGCTCATCATTCCACGCCCTATCATCACACCGTCAACACCGGAATATTCAATCCGTTCCTTCGCGGATTCTAAAGAATGTATATCTCCATTCCCAATCAAAACTGTTTCCGGTGAAATGCTTTTTACTAAATCATTTGCCTTTTTTATTTCTGACCAATCCGCTAAACCTTTGTACATCATACTTCGGGTTCGTCCGTGGAGTGTTATCGCGGCGGGTTTGGCATCGGCTAAGGCTTGTATCCAAGTCTCGATTTGTGGTTCTATGTCTCCTGTTCTGGTTTTAACGCTTATAGGGAGATTGGTTGCGGATTTTGATGCCGCGATAATCTCTTTAGCTGATTCCGGCTCACGAACTAAACTTGCTCCACCGGCTTGACGGATGATTTTTTTCATCGGACAGCCCATATTTATATCAATTCCGTCGAAATCGTATTTTTCAGTTATTAACTTTATGCTTTTGTAGAAATTTTCAGGTTTAGCTCCCCATATTTGGGCAATGATTTTTGTGTTTCTACTTTTTAATAATTCTCTTTCACTATCAGAAATTAAAAATCTATGGCTGACATTTTCGACACCGACTTCGTGGCAAATGCCCTCTGTAGCGACAAATTCAGTACAAACTACGTTGAGGGTTTCAACATCCGCCCGGCTTAATAAAATCTCACGAAATACAGTATCGGTAACATCTTCCATAGGAGCGGCGCAAATTATTGGCTTAGGTAAGTCAATCCAAAAATTGCTCATACTACCAGCTCTTATTAAAGTTAATCATTATTTGCCAGTCAGTATCGGAGTTATTTATCTCCGTTTTCTGGGAAAGCTCGTTCCAAGACGCTTTTAAAAATACGTTATTAAAGTAGTTTTTATTTAATAAAGACCGAAGTGGAATTTCGATTATTATTTCTCGGCTACCGTTCAAATTCGCTAAGTCACTGCCAAATGACCACGTTATATCACCCGGGAGTTGTCCTTGGAATTTTATTGTTGGCTCTTCGAACGAGGAACCTTTAAAATCAATTCCGGCGTTACTGATAAATCCGGTTGCCAGTAAATCGGTTAGCGTTTTAGATGCAAATGCGGATACAAGCGCGCTCCCCCCCTCGGCTATGATATTTGGTCCTTGATTTTGTGTGTCCCCAGAGCTTGTTCCCTTGAACTTCCCGGTAAGAAGCAGATAAAGCGCCTTTTCTTGGATTTCACTCTTGTCACCGCTGGCACGATCGCCATCAAGCAAATAATAAATGTTTGTTTGAAGATTTTTTGGTGGACCCCATAATTCAATCACTACTTCATAATTCTTTCTGATTGTTCCAATTGTCGTTATTCCCTTATAACGCGCTTGAATATCGACCTTTGGCTCAAGTGGCGAACCTGTAGGGAATTCTATATCACCTGAAACACTGAGGATTTTGAATGTATTTAATTTCGATTTATCGGATAGGACTATTTTGCCGTTAATTTGACCGTAATCGTCGCCCGGTCTTTTTACATAAGATATTTTTTTGTTATCTCTTTCATTTATTTCAGCATATATTTCACCGAGCGGTCCCAAATCCATAGAGACTGATTCTTTTCCGGCAATATCGAATGTTATATCTATATCAAAATTTCTGAAAATATTTTTCCTTTTCTTAGCCGCTTTTACTTCCTCGCCCTTTACAACGGATTCTTTTTTAATGTCATTAATATCTTGATTTTTAGGAGTTACTGATGGCTTCTCTGGATAGTATTCATACTCTAATTTTGATTCAGCATTTTTACCACCGCTCAAAAGAGGAAGATTTATATCGGCGTAGTTCAGCGCCAAGCCACCAGTGAATCTTAGTTTGTCGAACTCTCCGGCTACATTCATAATGTTATCGGTAGATATCACAACATCGCCGTAAAAACTCTGCATCGTTTCTTTAGTTTCAGAACCTAGTATTTTCAGCTTGTGTGCTGTTAATTCGACATTCATACTGTCAAGATTTAATCTTTCGTCGTAATATACTAATCCTTTTAAGCTTGCGGTACCCTTCATTCCTTTGGTATCGTAATTCACAATATCAATTTTGTCGATTCTTATTATTTTATCTTCGAAATGGAGTTTAACATCGGATTTATATTTCATATTAGTGCTTCTTAAATGAACATAAGCATCATCAATAGCTAAATCTCCCGTTAAAACAGCACCATCTGCTCGTGTTGAATTCAAATTCACATTGCAGTTCAATGTCGCTTTCAATGCAAAAAGCGGTTCTATGAACGCCGCTAATGGGTTCAAAGCGAAGCTGTCAGCGACAACATCTACGTTATATTCCAATTTGTCGTTTATCATATTAAATTTATTCACACGGATATCCAACCTTGGTTCATCCGGTTTTGTAAATACACGAACCCCGCCGTTTATAGCCTCTTTTGAATAGTTCGCATAAATATTTAGCGTCCCGAAGGGAACTTGATCGAAGCTCACTTCATTGGTATTAAGATTTAGATTCAATTTTGGATTATTGAATGTACCATTGGCTTTTAAAATTAAATTGTTTATAGTTAAATCAACTTTTTGAATCATATCCATACTTGATTTAGGAAAGAATTTATTCAAAGTCAAAATTCCGAAATCACGCAATTCAACGCTACAGTCTTCAAGAACAGAATCCCTTAATGTCCCTTGTAAATCGAGCCGGCTTCCACCGGTACCAATAAATGAACAATCACTGAGAACGATTTTTTCGCTCGTTGCCTCCGCTATAATCGGGTTTGGATTTTGGAAAATGAAACCATTTTTTAGGTCAATTCTGAGGCTGTCGGCGTGCATTAAGACGCTGTTTTCGGTTACGTTAAAGGAAGTTTTAAGATTTATGGCAATTTTATCCCAAAAGCCCATCGCCGTTGACAAATCTATTTGCTTATCCGAAATTTCTAAATTCAAATATGGAAAATGCAGTTCCTCTTTATTATATATAATTTTATCCGGTATTCGCAGGCGGAAATTCATTGACTCAAGTTCCAAAAGCGAATCGGAGTATGTAAAACTTGTATTGGCTACTATGTTTATATTTTTTATATTTAATTTATTTTTTTTGTTGTAATATTTTAAATTGTCTATATTTAGTTCCGATATTTTTATATCCGAGCGAAGTGCAGTCGTTGCTATATCTATCTTCAACCGCGAATCTAAATCAATCTCACTACCCTTCCAAAAAGTCGAAAATGCGGCAATATCCTTCAAATTCATTTTTACTGAACAATTTAACAAAGGTATTGCTTTGCGCTTTGTGGCTGTATTTGTTGCTTCATTGTTCCCCGGAATAAGCTTCCCATAATAATTAGCAAAGCTCTTCCCCAACTCTTTTGTGAAATCAGAAATGTGCTCCGAAAGTTCTGATAATTTATAGTTACCCGTTAAATCCAAATCAACGAAATCGGAGTTCACTTTTGCGAAGCGTCCTACCTCAGGTAAATCACCTAATTCCATAGAAACGTCGAACGGGAAAAGTGATTTATCGCTAAATGTAACCTCGTCAAAATTCAAAAGCACTTTGGTAACCATCGAATCAATATTTAACCCTCTACCCAAAATATTAATTTCACCGCTCATTATGTTCGGCATACCGCTATTTTTGGTTAAATATGCTAAATCCAAATTAGTATAATTGCTAGTGAAATTATATATCGGTGGATTGTTGTCCATAAACGCGATATTGCCGTATAAACTGAACTGCATTGGCGTGCCGGATTTATTCATCGTAACAAAATTCAATGTGTCTAACGTGTAGTTTCCCGCAACAGAACTTAGTTTTATTTTTGCGCTCTGGATTTGGACATTATTAATTTCAGATTCAGTGCATTTCAGCATTAACTGGGAAGTCAATTTCTTATAGTTTATATCCGAGCCTTTCAGCTCAAGCGAAAAATTAAGATTATTCGATATATCGGTCTTCTTTAATATGCTGTTGACATTCAACTTTTTAGCATCTATTTTCAAAAAATAATTTGACACGGGTTGGAAGCATAAGCCACCGTTTAAACCAAAATCACCGTTAGTTGATTTGACATTTAAAACAGTAAAAACGCTATCCGTCGTTCCGTAAACATAAGAATTATCTATACGAATCTTACCGAAATACGGAAGTTTAGAAAAATCCATAAATTTGAATATTTTTGGAAGTTGCGATTGATCCGCGTCGGCTTCGATATTGGCTTTGTATGTAAATTTCTTTATATCCATCAGATTTTTCAATCGAACGTTCTTTAAGCCTATACCAACATCACCATTTTGAACATTAAAATAGTATATATATAAATTGTTCAAAGTTCCACGGGCTTTAATTTCACCTTCTGTATTACGGAAAAAATCGAAATTCTTAATGGGTGCTATTTTTTGGACATCAGAAAAATCAAATTTGTTAAATTTTATATCCGCCGCCATATATATGTCATTTACAAGCGTTTTTTTGGTACTAAATATACCTAATTTATATTCGGCGTCCAATTCGATATCGGATTTTAAGGTTTTGATTCTCGTATTCTCTGCTATTATTGTGCTGTCGTTGAGTGTAAAAATACCGCTAAATTCTTTCATAAAGAAACCGGTTTTCTGCTCAGTTCCTTGAAGTTTCAGTAAATCTACCTTTATTGATTTTGTTTTGTATTCGGCGGAAGCTCTTAATTCAATACCCGCATAAGACATATGGGAGTAATCAATTGCGGATTTATCGGTCGCGGCTTTGGTCGAATCGTACATTTTAAAGTAGGAACTCTCGAGGATTAGTTCTTTGATTTTTATACCGAGCTTTAATTCTTTCGCAGGCTTGGTCGATTTATTGGCAATGTTCGATATGTTCCATTCGCCAAGTTTACTGCGCAAAAGTGAGATCCGCGCGTTTTTTATATATACTTTGTTGATTTTTATGTTATTGGTAAATAAAGTCATTAGATTGACATTCAAATATATTTTATCGGCTGAGACAACGGTATCTTTTCCTGCCAAAACTTTTACGTCGCTTATCATTATACCGTTCATTGTGTAGAAATGAATATCCTCGAGCTCAACTCTTCCCTTCAACTCAGAATTTACTATCGTAATTATACTCTGCAAAATCGGTTTTCTAAACCATCCTGCTTCGAAAAATAGAATGGTTGACGCGGTGAAAACAATAAGCAATAACCATATAATAGCTAATATCTTAGCTATTATTCTGCGTTTGCGTTTTTCAATATTTTTATTTGAACTGTCGGTCAAATTACCCTCTAATTAAACAATACTTGTTAGTATTAATAGCAATTATACTGCCATTTGTTGCGGATTGGTAAGTTTTTTTGCTTTTTTTTGTATAGATGTTTGAAAGAGGAAATTATTATTTAATCTCGTTAAAAGCTCCTGCTTGGTAACGAAAGAAGAAAACGCAAACCTTGGGTCTGCGTTTTCTCTAATTTTGTCTGATTTGAATCTATTTTACCAATTCATTAATCAATCTTATACGTAAGTACTGCTAAACTTTGGGCAAAGCGTGCGTGCTCAACTACTACTTTGGGTGGTACTTTTATACGGACAGGCGTAAAATTCCATATTGCTTTAATTTTGCATTTAACCAATATATCGGTTATGTTTTGAGCGACTTCTTCCGGTACGGTCAAAACTGCAATTTCGATTCCTTTGTTTTGGATTGTGCTTTTAATATGTACCAAATTTTCGATTACTATATCTTGAACTGTATGCCCGATTTTTTCCGGGTCGTTGTCGAACGCGGCAACAAAGCGAATGCCGTATCGCAAAAACGTGCCGTAGCCGATTAGTGCCGTACCTAAACTCCCGACACCAATAATTAACGCCGGTTTAGGACCATCCCATTTTAATAATTTATCTATCTCAAATATGAGATGATTTACATCATATCCGCGTTTCGGTCTTCCTTTAATTTTAGCATATTGAAAATCTTTTCTTACCTTGCCGCTCTCTAAGTAAAGTTCAGTCGCTATCATTGTACTGGAAACGGTAATAATGCCTCTGTCGCGCATTTGCAAGAGATAAAGAAGATAACTTGATAATCTTCTTAGTGTTGGCTCCGGTATTTGTTCGTCATTCTTCATAATCTCACTTATAAATTATTACTGCAATATTTTTCACAAAAGCAAAATTATCATTAATGAATTAATTTTCCAAACTTTGTATAAAATATTTATCATATTATTTTCGTTTTCATATTATTTATTAATGGATCAAATATGAGAATTCTAACTGAAGATACTGTATTTTTGTCACTTGACAATCAATCGAGGCTTTTTCCGGCTATATACGAATGTGAAAAATTGGAAATAAATATTCTAAAACTTTTGGAAGGAATGAAAGTATTAGATATTCCGATTTTAGTAACCGAACAATACAGCAAAGCAATCGGCGGAACTATCGAATCTATTGTAGAATCATTGGGGGCGGAATATAAACCAATAGAAAAAATGGCGTTCAGTTGTATGGATGAACCCAATTTTGTTACCGCTCTTGAAGCGGCGAAAAGAAAAAATATAATTATATGCGGGATTGAATCCCACGTCTGCGTTTTGCAAACCACTATTGATATGCTTGCCGCGGGGTATCAACCAATAATTATAGAAGATTGCGTTTCATCTCGTAACCCGAATGACAAAAAACACGCGATAAAAAGAATGGCAAGCTCGGGCGCGATGATAAGCACCTATGAATCTATGCTATTCGAATTGCAAAGACATTCCGGTACGGATAGATTTAAGGCGATTTCCAAGATAATAAAATAGTCTGCTGGAATAAATAATTATTATAAACAAGGATGCTTGACCTACCTAGTTATCAATAACTTGGTAGATCGAGCATCCTTGATTGTTATTAAAGCTAAGCGTTTTAAGACTATCCTAATTTTTTTTTTCACTACAAGCGCTAAATTGTATTCTTCCCTACCTCTATTTATTTCTAATAAATATTCTAAATTTTATCGTATTCTCAATAATATTTTATATTTTTGTGAAAAGTAAATTAGTAACTTTTACAAAACATATAGAGGCACTTTATGAAATTTCCAAAATTAATTAACTTGACATTCTGTCTTGTTGCTTTAGGAATGTTATTTTTCTTAAATTCCTGCGGTGACACTACAGGACCAAGCGGCGATTCGGATACAAAAATAGTTTCCTTCCATTTCGCTGACTTAACTCCGGTTGTTATCGGTACAATCAACCACACTAATAAAACAATATCATTGAAAGTTCCACCTATGACAAACAAACAATATTTGGTTCCGACTATTGTTATTCCAACCGGTGCAACCATAGACCCTGCTTCAGGAGTATTGCAGAATTTCAATATCCCTGTTCAATATACTGTAACCGCAAAGGACGGCACAAAAGCTATATATACCGTAACAGTAACTGAAGACAACACAAGCGTCAATCCTATCGAATTGTCGGGAACCTACAATGAAAACAAAACCTTGCCCAATATTCGTGAGGGAGTGGACTATTATATCAATGAAAGAATATATATATCCGGTAATTCTCTACTAACCGTTCAACCTGGAGTAACTATAGAATTTACAAGCGTAGATGGAGCAATAACAATAGAAGAAAATGCCGGAATTCAAATGATTGGTACTCCAGCAAACCCAATTATTTTCAAAGGACCCGCAAATAATCCAAACAAAGCATCTTGGGCAGGTCTTGAACTTCATTCAAATAGGGCGGATAATATCTGGAAATATGTACAAATATATAATGGCGGCAGACCAAACGAAGATTATGCGGCTTTGTACTTGGGGACTAATGCATCGTTGAGTATGGAAAATTGTATAATTAGCGGCGCGGGTTATTTTGGAATATATCTTGAGGATAACACAAAATTCATTAAGTTCGACAATAATGAGATTAAAGATTGCGACAATGCCCCGATTTATCTTTCGAATTTCGGTCAAGCCGCTCCAATTAGCAATAACTCAATTCTCGCTGTGAACGCTAACAAGTATGTCAAAATTGCATACTATACTTCAATAGTTAAAGATTTAACAATAAACGCGTTAGATGTGCCTTATTTGTGTAAGAGCATATACGTAACCGGCTCGAAAGTTGTGATTAATCCCGGTGTTGAACTTCAATTTCAAATTGACGGCATATTTTCTTGCGATAATGATTCTCAATTAGAATCCATTGGAACTGCGAGCAAACCTATAATATTTACAGCTGAAAAGAAATTCGCAGGACAATGGAAAGGTGTCGAGCTATTTTCTAACCAAAATAACAGCATAGCTTATGCCAATATTGAATACGGTGGTCAAAACGAATCGCAAAACTTATATTTTTGGGACTGCAAAGTAAATTTGAGCAACGTAAACATCAAACACAGCTCAAATTACGGTATTAATTATAACGCCGCTTCAATAATCACCCATTCAGGAGTAACCTATAGCGATTGCGCTAATGGAAATGTCTATTATTATGACGATGGAACTGTTCACGAGAATCTACCTTAATTGATTTTCCAAACGTAGGGTAATTAATCGTTACCCGCAAAGCTCATATAAAAATCGCGTCAAGTATTTTTCTTGACGCGATTTTTTTAATTACTTTATTTTCGAAATAGATTAAGGTGTTTTCTGTTCAACTTTAATCAGCTTGTCAGTGTCATATCCCCTATCTTTTGCTTTTTGGATTAACATATTATATATGTCGGGATTCATTTGTGGGGTCCTCGATAATATCCACAGATAATTGGGCGATCCACCACCAATCAAAGCATACTGATAGTTTACGGTATCTAATTCCAATATTTCATAATCGGCATAGAAAAACCAGAAAAACGATACTTTCAATTTGCCGGGTTCGCTTGGATTTGGAACTTTGGCTTTACCTGTAGCTTTGGAATGTTTACCGGCAAGTGTGAATTTGTAACCTTCGTTAACAACTTTGATTTTGCCGTCATCTTTGAATGAATATGTGGCAGTTACACCGACCAAATTCTTTTCAAAAGTATGGTCAAATCTTGCTATCTCGAACCAACGACCGATATAGCGGTTTAAATCAACATTTTTTACTGTTTCCAAATTAAGCTCCTTTTTTTCACTTTTCGCGTTGCAACTTGTTACCAGCGGCGAAAGTAAAATTATTGATATGAACAAGGCTTGTAAAAATTTCATATAGACCTCGCGGATTGATATTTTAAAAGAAATCAACTAACTTCAATATTACAACTTGACGTGGTATAGATTAGAATATTATATATTAATGATAATAATTGGTTCTTAATAAAACTTGTTCATCCGAAACTGTAACTTAATATAAAGATGTCCAACACTTTTGGAAGTATTGGACATTTAAGTTCATATATTTATCAGATGATTAATTTTTTACTAGACCGGTCTTAGAGCAGTCTCAACGAATTTTCAGCAACAACTATGCTACTGTGATTTCATTACATAGATAAACATCTTGGATAGCGTTTAGTAGTTTAACACCTTCGTTCATAGGTCTTTGGAACGACTTACGACCGGAAATTAAACCCATACCACCGGCGCGTTTGTTGACCACAGCGGTATAAACAGCGTCGTGGAAATCATTATCACCCGATGCACCGCCGGAGTTGATTAATCCTGCGCGACCCATATAGCAGTTTGCAACTTGGTAGCGGCATAAATCAATCGGATGGTCGCTCGACAGTTCGGTGTACATTCTTTTGTCATATTTTCCATAAGAACCCAATTTATTCATCGCAATATAACCGCCGTTATTTTCAGGCAATTTTTGTTTGATGATATCAGCTTGTATTGTTACGCCCAGATGATTAGCTTGACCTGTCAAATCGGTTGCTACGTGGTAATCTTTGTCTGATTTGAACGCCGGGTTTCTCAAATAGCACCAAAGGACTGTTCCCATACCCAATTCGTGAGCCAATTGGAACGCTTGCGCAACTTCTTGTATTTGGCGGGTCGCTTCGTCGGAACCGAAATAAATAGTTGCTCCAACAGCGGCGGCACCCATATCATAAGCCTGTTCAACACTGCCAAACATAACTTGATCAAATTTATTGGGATATGTTATAAGTTCGTTGTGATTAATTTTTACTATGAATGGAATTTTATGCGCGTATTTTCGTGAAACTATGCCTAAGACTCCGAAAGTCGAAGCTACTGCATTACATCCACCTTCGATTGCTAATTCTACGATTTTCTCTGGGTCAAAATAAATCGGATTTTTTGCGAAGCTGGCGCCTGCAGAATGTTCGATTCCCTGGTCAACAGGCAGAATAGAAACATATCCTGTACCGGCTAAGCGTCCGTGGTTCAATATCCAGGAAAGATTGCCAATTACGCGATTATTACGGTCACTTTGCATAAATATGCGGTCAATAAAATCGCCCCCCGGTAGATGAAGCAAATCTTTTTGAATTTTAGGATTATCGAAATTAAGAAGAGATTCGGCTTTTGAACCTAATAATTCTTGAATTTGGTTAATCATAATACACTCCAATAATAAAATTTTAAGTAATAATTAAGCAAAAATAAGCATATTTCGGGTTTATTACCTAATTATTTTTTCAATTTGAATAGAAAAGTAATAAAATTTTTTTTGATTATAATAACGAATATACCAATTTAAGAAAATCATCAGAATCATAAGGCTTTATCAAAACTCCTGCAAATCCTGCGTAAATCAATTCTTGTTTTGTATTTTTGTGCGAAACAGACGATATTGCGATAATTTTTATATCTTTATTTATTTCTTTTACTTTACGGACGAAGTCACCATAAACCATCTTCAAATATTGATGATTTACAATTATATAATCAATTTGATTAGAATAAATATTATCGAGCGCGGTTTTTTTATCATTGCAACAAAAAAGTTTAAACTTATTAATATCGGCAACTTTCTTAAAATAATAAATTTCATCGTTTGAGCCGGAAAACAGAAGGAAAGTTGAATTCACAAGCTTATTCTTCATATAATCAGCGCTTGAGATTCTTTCCATAGTGTTAACAAGGTATTCGCTTGGTAAAGAAAAATAGAATTTTGAGCCTTTTCCTAATTCGGTTTCAACTAATAAATTCCCACCCAGCATTATTGTAAGAAGGTTGCAAATTGACAACCCTAATCCCACACCGTCGTAATTGCGCGTATATGAATTATCAGCTTGTTCAAATGCCATAAATATCTTATCAATCTTGCCTTCGGCTATTCCTATCCCCGTATCTTTAACATAATATACCGGATAAGCTTCCGTGATTTCATAGCCGAATTCGACATACCCACTATTTGTATATTTAATTGCGTTTTCAATTAAATTTGTCATTACTTGTTTAAATCTTGCTCCGTCGGTATAATAAATGATTTTATCATCCGCAAGTGGAGTATTACAAATCAGTTTTATATCCTTATCGGACTCTTCTAAAAATAGTTTAAAAGTATAATTTAATTCCAACATAATGGCATTTATAGAAACGTCCGTTTTGGTTAAACTGATTTGGTTGGACTCAATTTTCGATATATCAACTATATCGTTCACCAATTTCATCATCTGGTGCGATTTTTTAACGATTATATCCGCGAATTGCGACCGTTCTGTAGTATCGAAACTAGGATCTTTCAGAAGTTCTGCAAAACCAATTATTTGACTCATAGGTGTGCGAATTTCGTGGCTCATATTCGATATAAAAGCGTTCTTCATTCTTACATTTTCGTCAGCTTCGGTCTTGGATTTTTGAATGTGTTGTTCCCAATTGTATCGTTCGGTCATATCGTTAAAAATGAATGCAATTCTGTCTTTGGAATTAGGAAATGGAAAACCGTATAAATCGATATGTTTATGATTAACCATAAATGAGCTTTGTATATAATGCGCTTCTTGAGTTTGGTAAATCAGATTTACATAATCGTAGAATTTCGGCGTTATCAATGCATTCAACAGATCCTTTAGCAAGCTACCCATTAGAGTATTCTTATCTTTTTCGAAGAACTCTGCGGCGTAGGAATTGATATCAATACATTCCAAATCAATTACGCGATTGGTTGTCTCATCAATTTGTAGTTGACTGATTATTGCTCCCGATGACATTTTATCGAAAAAGGTACGGAATAAAAACTCGTTCTCTTCTATCTTCAATTGATTACGTTCTGATTTATCAATGTCCTGAGTTACAGCGGATACTATTCGGTCTCCTTTTTCCGACATTACAAGAACACCACGGGTTTCGACCCAAATATAGTTTTGATCCCTTCGTTTAAGCCTACATTTTAAGCCAATTTGAGTAATTTTTCCCGAAATCATTTTATGCAATTCAAGGACAACCTTTGTTTTATCCTCTTCGTGAATAATCGCAAGCAGTGATTCGCGATTTTTAATAGTACTTTTATCATATCCCAGTAAATCATTAAAAAAGCCGTCATAAGTTATCGTGTCGTTTTCAATATTCCATTCCCAAAGGTAAAATTTGCAACTTTCGAAAGCCAATTGCAGTTTGTGCCTTTTGCTTTCCAATAGTTCACTTAGCTCGAAAAGAAGCTCATCTTTAACGTGAATTAATTCCTTGTGCTTTAAATCTTCTCTATTGTGGTATGTATTTAACGCACTATTAACCAATGTATCTAAGTCGATTTTATTCCAAGGTTTTTTAACAAATTTGTACATCGATTCATAATCTATAAAACCTACGATTTCATCCAAATCTACTTGCGCTGATAAAAGCACTTTCAAAGTAGATGGTAGTATTTCGTGAGCTTTTTTGATAAATTCGGCTCCATCCATCGTCGGCATAATGAAATCACAAATAATCAATGGAATTTCCTCACCGGAGTCTTTTGCTCTGTGAATTATTTCAAATGCCTGCTCGACCTCGACACAAGACTCCACCTGATAATTATCGGAATCGACAATTTGTTCCAATTGCTTTTTTAATGCTTTAGCCATAACCGGCTGGTCGTCTATAACTAGTATTACTGCTTTCATTTATATTTTTTTTTATTTCAATAATCGTTCAAATTTATTATGTTGTTTATAGCTATCCCGATGATTATAAAACCATCAATAACTTGAATGTTATATTACATTTTTTATGCCATAAAAAAGAAAATTTCAAGCATCTTATAAATAAATGGTCAGATTTTTATAATTTTGTTCTTTTGAATATTGACAAATATGAAACTTTCAACTATAATAGATAATAATTTAATCCCAAAAATTATTGGAAATCCCGAATTAGATGTTACTTCAATCGCTTTTGATTCGCGCAATGTAATTCAGGGAACGATGTTTTTCGCTATTCGTGGTGAAGCCGGTGACGGACACGATTTCATAGATAGTGCTATTAAGCAAGGCGCTATTGCAATTGTTTGTGAAGAGTTGCCTAACGAATTAAATCCTAATGTTACTTGGTTACAAGCCAATAATTCAAGAAAAGCATTAGCGATAACTGCTCATAAGTTTTACGGCGAACCCTCGAAGAATATTAAAGTAATCGGCATAACTGGAACAAACGGCAAAACCACAATCACATATATCCTGAAATCAATTTTTGAATTTGCCGGCTTTAAATGCGGTTTAATCGGAACGACAGGAAATTATATCGGCGATGAATTTATGGAAGCGTCGCATACTACCCCCGACCCTATCCAATTAGCCCAGATCTTTTTGAAAATGAAGCACGCTAATGTAGAGTATGTTTTTATGGAGGTTTCGTCTCACGCTCTTATGCAGAATCGCGCCGATGGGATTCACTTTATTGGTGCTGTATTTACAAATCTCACACACGAACATTTAGACTATCATAAAACTATAGAAGATTATGGCTTAGCAAAGCAAACTCTTTTCAATATATTAGATGATACAAGTTTTGCAGTTGTGAACTGCGATTCTGAATATGCTGATATGATGACCTGTCATACAAAAGCTAAAATAATCAAAGTGGGGCGCAATGATGCTGACTTTACGATTAGCAAAGAAAGATTAATTTTTGACTCGTCAAACTATTTAATTAATGAAGTTGCAATAAGCACACCACTTATTGGACGTTTTAATATTGATAACACTGCTCAATGTTTTGCCGTGGCAAAGGAAGTTGGTATTGATGCGGAAGTAATATGTAAGGGTATCGAAATAGCTACAGGGGCTCCAGGACGTATGCAGAGAATGAAAATCAGTACCGAAAGTTCTGCTATTGTTGACTATGCTCACAGTCCCGATGCTCTTGAAAACGCATTATCCACTTGCCGCGAAATCTTGTATCATTCTTGTGGTCGTTTAATTTGCGTGTTTGGATGCGGTGGTGACAGAGATAAGACAAAACGACCGATTATGGGCAAAATTGCGACTGATATTGCCGATTATACAATCATTACTAACGATAATCCAAGAACTGAAGACCCCCAAAATATAATAAACGATATATTAACAGGTATCGCTGATAATAAAAAAGATGTTTATGATATAATTATAGATAGAGCAGAAGCTATTGAATTGGCTTGCAAAATGACAAACAAAGGAGATATATTAATTATCGCCGGCAAAGGTCACGAGGATTATCAAATTATTGGAACTGAAAAATTCCATTTTTCAGATGTCGAAGAATTACAGAAATATCTATAATCTGAACTGTAAACCAAGTTTCAATACTAGAGCAGTTGAGTACCAATAGTCGCTTTTGTAGAATTTGCTCATCGAATAAGCGAATTCCAATTCCGGAGCTAAGTAAAGTGTATTATCCCCTTCAAAAGCTTCATAAACCGGAATTAGATACCGAGCTGAAATCGCTAATCCATAACTCTGAAACGCGTTATTCAATGTACTGTCCGATTGGTTTCTGTAACGGGTCTGGGTTTCTTGAAAGACACCCTGATTGACCGGTTCCACCAACTGTTCGTATTGATTATAATCGGTGTTGCCTGAGGTTTTATATTTGAACGAACCTGTAATAAACAAATTCTTATATACTTCTAAAATCGCAAAATCCAATGAAATATGATAAATATCGGAATTGGCGTTTATACGTGATAGTATAAAGGCGTCCATTAATTTTCCGTCAATACCAATGGCGGTATTGTTATATGAAGAAAATGCTGTATTATCACTTGAATAACCAACTGAAGCGCCAAACAAATACCAATGGCTCACCCTTTGAATATACCCAATCGAGACTCCCCTGCTGGTTGTTTTCATATCGGTAAAATTACTGTAACAGCAAAAATTCGGAGTTAAATTGCTTAATGACGCCGATGAAGTAGGCTTTGAATATGCGTAATTTGCCGTAATAAAGCCCTCCGCCGATAAGCTATAGCTGGATAAAATTATTAAGAGCGATACGATGCTAAACCGAATTTTAAACATAAAATTGATCCTTTTATTCTATTTATTCTTAATTTTACATTACAAAAATAATTAATTATTGATGAATGCAAAACAAAAAATAATACACGTCGATATGGATGCGTTTTTTGCCTCGGTCGAGCAACGCGACAATCCCTCTTTTCGTGGTAAGCCACTCGTTGTGGGTTCGCCTCATCGCCGTGGTGTAATTGCCGCGGCGAGTTATGAAGCCCGCAAATACGGCATTCACTCTGCTATGCCATCACTTGTGGCAATGAAGAAATGTCCTGACTTGATTTTCGCACGCGGAAGGTACGACGTTTACAAATCCGTTTCGGACCAAATCAGAGCTGTATTTGCCGAATATACCGACAAAATCGAGCCTTTGTCGCTGGATGAGGCTTTTTTGGATGTTACAGAAAATAAGATGAATAATCCATCGGCAACCAGAATAGCGCAGGAAATCAGAGCAAAAATTTATCAACGTACAGGCTTAACCGCATCGGCAGGTGTTTCGTTCAATAAATTCTTGGCTAAAGTGGCATCCGCGTGGAAAAAGCCCGATGGATTGACCGTGGTCAGCCCAAAAGACGCCAACGCATTCATCGAACAGCTTCCCGTAAAAAAAATCCCCGGTGTAGGCAAAGTAACCGAAAAGAAAATGCACGAAAATGGAATCCTCACCTGCGGCGATTTGCTCCTCCTCAGCCGCGACAGATTGGAAATGCTCTTCGGGAAAGCCGGATTGTACTTCTACTCAGTCATCCGCAACGAATACTACGACCCTGTGCGAACCGAATATGAGCGCAAATCCCTAAGCGCGGAACGGACATACATCGAAGACCTCAAAGCAAAATCCGAGGCGATAGAACAGCTCGAATTAATCAGCAAAACCATCGGCAAACGGATGAACAAAGCCGATATAGCCGGTAAAACCATCACGCTCAAGGTTCGTTACAACGACTTCTCGACTTTCACACGAAGCCAAACGATGAACCACGCTTTCAATTACGAACAGGACATATTCGATTTCGCGTACGAGCTTTTCGAAGGACAGCCCATAATCAAGCCTATCCGTTTGCTCGGTATCCAAATCTCCAACCTGATCGAAGACATCAACTTCACTAACGGAGTACAGTTAGTGATTGATTATAGAAATGCGGACAAAGACCTAATTAGTTGAAAATTGACAATGAGCCGGTCATCGAGCGAAGTCGAGATGACATCTTCAACCACGTAGTGGTGCAATATCAATAGGAAATATTAAACCAAACCCACGGAAATTCCGTAGGAATGGAAAATTAAATAAATATCGAAAAAATATTTTTCTTTCAGCCCTACAGGCTGAACACCTTTTGGCACTCTCTTTCCGATGAGTTGAAACCCATCGTTGACATATTTCGTACCTGCGGTACTTCGTAGTCACCATTCGATTTTTTCTACCGATATTAAATCCCTGACGGGATGATCTTTCTTTCCTAATACCCCATCACCTAACACCTATTCACAAATTGAAGATGGCATCTCGACTTCGCTCGATGACCGGCTCATATTCAAAATTTCTCTTCCCCATTTTCAACTTAATTTGGGAATTTTCGCACAAAATTTTTTCAAAAATAAAATGTTTTGTATTTTTGTAATCTTGATAAATGTAAAACAACGAACTAGGTAAAAAATGTCAGGACATAGTAAATGGGCGAACATAAAGCATCGTAAAGGACGCCAAGATGCACTCCGTGGTAGAATTTTCACACGTATTGGAAAAGAAATCACAATAGCGGCGCGCGAAGGCGGCGGCGATATAGATACTAACTCCCGATTGAGATTGGCTGTACAAAACGGTAAAGCCGTTAATATGCCCTCTGATAATATAACACGCGCTATCAAAAAAGGTACAGGCGAAATAGAAGGTGTAAACTACGAAGAATTTACTTATGAAGGTTATGCTCCTAATGGAGTTGCGGCGATAGTGGAAACCGTCTCCGACAACAAAAACCGTACTGTGGCAAACATCCGCTCCCTATTTACCAAAATGGGCGGCAACTTGGGCGAAACAAACTCGGTACTTTGGAATTTCGATAGAAAAGGCATCATATTAGTTCAATCCAATGGCTTATCGGAAGACGATCTGATGAACCACGTTTTAGAATGTGGTGCCGACGATATGGAATATGATGAAGAAGAGACAAGAATCGTATGCCCAATGGGTGAATTCGCTAACGTTTGTAAGTATTTCGAAGGTAATGGATTTACATTAGGCGAATCGAAACTTGAATATGTTGCGCAAAATACCGTGAAAATTGAATCGGTTGAACGCGCTCGCAAACTTATGCGCTTCATCGAAGTATTCGAAGATAACGAAGACGTTCAAAATATCTATACCAACGCAGATATTTCGGACGAAATCGCTGAACAACTTGACAATGACTAATATCATAATAGATATTCAAATCTATATTAAAACCCGATTAATTTTTTAATCGGGTTTTTGGTAAAAATACCATAAAATATAGTCCGAAATTGAAGAATTTTTAGTAATTTTCTTTTTTTTAAATGACAAATTTTTAATTTTAATATATAAAAAACAGGTGCTCTAATGTACGGAAAAATGAAAGACTTTCTTACGAAAGAACTCAAAAGCTTAGAAGATCAAAAATTATACAAACACGAACGCATAATCGAATCACCACAAGGTGCTGAAATCATTGTCGGCGGTAAAAAAGTGTTGAACTTTTGCGCAAACAATTATTTGGGACTTTCCTCCCACCCTGAGTTAATTAAAGCGGCTCACGAAATGATTGATTACCGTGGTTACGGATTGTCATCGGTTCGTTTTATCTGCGGAACACAGGATATTCATAAAACTTTGGAACACAAAATTGCTGAATTTTTAGGAATGGAAGACGCGATTTTATTCGTTGCGGCATTCGACGCTAACGGTGCTGTTTTCGAACCATTATTCGGTGCTGAGGATGCCATAATTGCCGACGCGTTGAACCACGCTTCAATTATTGACGGTGTTAGATTGTCGAAAGCTCAACGCTGGGTTTACAAACACGCTGATATGCGCGACGTGGAAGAATTAGACCAAGCATCGGGCAAAGACCTTAAAGGTTTAGAGCGTTGCTTGAAAGAAGCCGTAGCCGCGGGATGTCGCTTTAAAGTAATTTCTACCGATGGTGTTTTCTCGATGGACGGCGATATCGCAAGATTGAATGAAATTTGCGACTTGGCTGAAAAATACGACGCTTTGGTAATGGTTGACGATTCACACTCTACCGGATTTATGGGCAAAACAGGCCGTGGTACTCACGAATACCGTGGAGTTATGGACAGAGTAGATATTATAACAACGACATTTGGTAAAGCCTTAGGCGGCGCGAGCGGCGGTTGTATAGCAGGTAAAAAAGAAATCGTTGAATGGATGAGAAACAAAGGACGTCCTTACCTATTCTCTAACACATTAGCTCCCGCAATCGTTGGCGCGACAATCAAATGCTTGGAAATTTTAACCGCTTCTACAGAATTGCGCGACCGTTTGGAAGAAAACACAAAACGCTTCCGTAAAGAAATGACCGAAGCAGGATTTGATATAGTTGCAGGTGAACATCCTATCGTACCGATTATGTTCGGCAAATACCCTGATTGTTCAAAATTAGCCGTTGATTTTGCTAACCGTATGTTGGAAGAAGGCATAAACGTTATAGCTTTCAGTTTCCCTGTTGTAGCCCGCGGTAAAGACCGAATCCGCGTACAAATTTCAGCAGGTCACACACCTGAGCATTTGGATAAAGCTATCGCCGCTTTCATTAAAGTTGGTAAAGAATTGAAAATGATATAGTTTACGATAATATTCATCCGATGACTTCAAGTCATCGGATGAATTGATATTTTAGATGTCCAACACTTCGAAAGTGTTGGACATCTTTTTTTATCTTTTTTCCTCGTTACCAAGCTCCTGCTTGGTAACGCTTCTTCAATCCTGAAAGGATGATTTCAGTGTCTAAGCACTATCCTTTTTCTACCGACATTTCATCACTACGTGATTGAAGAGGGATACTTTCAATTTCCAACTTATTATTTCACTATCATCAACTTCTGATAATTCAGCACAGTCGGTGTTCGTAACTGAATAAAATAAAGTCCGCTGTCATAATCATTCAAATTGAGGTTAAGCGTTTTTAACCCTACCCCCTTGTTCAATATAAATTCTCGTAACTTAATACCATTCAAATTATATACCGAAACAGTGGAAGCACCGTCTTCAATCAAATTCACTTTAATCTCAATATCCTCACTTGCGGGATTAGGATTTATTTGCATCAGTTCGACTTTACCTGATGGATTGAACAATCTTGTACCGCCTTCGCGGCAAATACCGAGAAGTTTAAACGTTCCGGGTTCGGAGCGGATATCGGATGCACCACCGTTTGGTATTGTGTTTTCAAGAATTAATGAGCATAATTCTTCGTTTCCTAATCCAACAATAAAAGGTATTTTTATCAACCACTCGCCGGCTTTCGACGCTAATGGTACATTTTTTATTTGGATTTTTGCTTGCTTATCGTTAATAGTTTGAACAGGGTATGCCGCCCGATCCAATGGTGTTAATAAAGTTGGATTGAATAAAAGGTCAGTTTGAAATGAGGTCGTTCCGGAAATTGCCAGATTGCTTTCGCTTTTCAGAATTATCGGAATATCCAATGTATCACCCGGATATGCACTAAGCGTATCAGTTGTTATAGTTGCGGAAGCGGAAGAAGTAACTCCGTTTATCATAGCATCATATTGTATCCCACACGGTTCAACTAAAAATTGCAATGTAGCGGAATGCGTAATATTATCGGTTGGCGTAAAACGCAAAGTAATGGTTTTCTTTTCTTTAGCCGCAAATGCCAAAGGAAATGGATTACCTACCAACGAAAAAGGAGCGGATATAAGCGGTGGATTTTGAATAGTAACCGGAATATCGCTTTTGTTTTCAATTGATAAAACTCCATCATTGCTCTGCCCTATAATACAAGTTACAGTTAGCCCCGGTGAATCAAGGTTAGGATTCTGAACAATACCGGTTATTGCTATAATTTTTGTAAATCCGCAAATAGAATCAGTGATAGTAATGTTCGCGGTAAAAGTACCCGATGCCACAAGAGAATTTATTGATATTGGGATTTTTGTGGTTTCCGAAGAATTAAGAACGAATGTATTAGTTGACAATGTTACATTGGAGGAAGCTGATAATTTGCCATAAAATTTTAGTTTTCCTATGTTGTTGATTGTTAGTGTTGTATCAATAGTCGAATTTTGGCAGACATAGCCTAAATCAATCGTTTCAACATCAAGTTCTTGATTGACAACTTCTCCAACAATCTGAACAACTTGTATATAACCGCAAATTGAATCAACGATACTCATATTCTCGGTAAAAGCTCCTACAACATTCGGTCCTTTATAATTAACTGTTATATATTCACTTTCAGCTTTCGCCAAAGAGAAGTTATCTTTACTATAAGTCAAATTCGGATTGGCTTCCAAATAAGCGCCTGCCGGCAAAGTACCTGAGTTAAGTACTTTAACCACGGTTTCTTTGATTTGATTAGGGCACATATAACCCAGATTATAAGTATAATATTCAGGAGTAATTGACACAGTATCCTTTTTGGCTGTCAATGGAATTTTTAAAACGGAATCCGGATCGGCATTACTTTTTATCTCCAAATCAATTGTTTTCGTTCCCACCGATGTTGGTTTGAATTGAACGGAAATTTCCTTTGTGCTGTCTTTTTCAATTGTTATTGGAAGGGTTTCATTTACAATAAATTGGTTCGCATCCACCCCTATTTTGTTTATTTCATCAATAACCAACGGCAAGCCCCCTTTATTGGAAACTTTTATCTTCGCCTCGGCAATTGAGACACAAGCTATGTCGGGAAACACATCAGCATCCATCGCGATTTTCGGCTTTTGCTCTATCCCTTCACCAAAAAGTTGTACGACCGCCGGACTGCCTATGCCTTTGTAATGAAATTCTAATAGACCGCTGGTTCTACCCGAAGCTGATGGTGCGAAACGCAAATCCATTTTACAAATATCGCCTGCGTTAAGTGTGAAACTACCGCCACCGCCAAGGGTTGAAAAATCTATGTCATTTGGTTTATTGTGCTTAGTTCCTGTTATCGCTAACGGTGAAGTTCCAACATTCTTTATTGTTACAGCTTTAAGCGTATCTTTGTTTGTGCCGACATTAACCAGACCGAAATTAATCAGGTCATTAATGATTTGAAGTTGAGGTTTGACCCCTTCGCCGATGATTTTTTTAATCAAGGTATCGGATTGAGTTATAATAACTATTTCAGCATTATGGATACCCACTATTGTAGGAACGAAATGAAATTCTGCCTGATGAACCTCGCCAACCGGTATAGTATAAACCGGAAATCCTGATACCAAACCGAAAGCACCCGCATCGATACCTCTGAAATAAATTGAGTCTATTCGGCACTTCCAAGCACCGACATTGTACACAAATTCTGTTACTACAGAATCCTTACCTTCACCCAAAAGGCATTTCTTCATATCTACATCCAGACAAGCCGCTTTTGGCATTACGATTGTCCAGACAGCGTCGGATTTGTCGGACTGGGTTTGTGCATTAGTTGTTCCGATCAAGGAAACCAGAAGCACTGCAATAATTAATAACGTTTTCATATATTTATCTCTAAATTTAATTTCTTTTTTCTTCTTACTCATCCGATGACTTGAAGTCATCGGATGAGTTGCCAATCTGAATGCTCATTTTTACAGCTATATCACTTTTCAAAACAGCCGATAGCATTGCTACACCTTGCTCAGTAAATACATAAGGGTTTATCGAAGAATGCTTGATTGTCATGAACCGGTCGCAATTTGCGACCAGTTCATTTTTTTCATAATTATTTAACTGAAATCTGAATTCTTCTGGAAAGCGGTCGATATTCCTTTTTACTTGCTCATTTAAGCGTTTAGTTGGAACTTGATAAAGTTCTGCCAAATCACGGTCTATCATAACCTATTGCCCGCGAATCGGAAAAATCTGATTCTGGATATCATTGATTGGTAATATTTCTTTATTGTCGTTCATACTTTGTCATTTATTTATTTTTTTCTTTTTCTTTACTCATCCGATGACTTCGAGTCATAGGATGAGTTCTTGATCTTTAAAAAACCACTGTTACTGGGGGACAACAACGCGGAAGCCCATGCTGAAATACCTATTGCTAGGATAGTCGCGGTGGCGATTCGCACTACGGCAGTCGCCAGGATCGGTGAACCAGCCGCCGCCACGGCGCACGCGGTAAGAGCCCGTAGTAAGTCCCTTAGGGTCTGTTTCCGATGATGAGCTATAGCTACCATACCAGTCCCAACACCATTCCCAAACATTGCCGCTCATATCGTATAAGCCGAAAGCGTTAGGCTCTTTTTTGCCTACTTCTCTGGTTTTAGTACCTTCGTTCCCACAATACCAACCAATCTTGTCCAAGTTTGCATCTATTGGAGTGCAGTCGGCACTACTTGTTAAACTGCCGCTGTAAAAGTCGGTCGTGGTACCTGCCTTGCACGCATATTCCCACTCCGCTTCTGTCGGCAAGCGGTAGCCATTCGCATCCCAGTCGCAAACAATACTTGTACCACTGCCGCTATAGCATTTATCCAAGCCCTCCATCTCGCTCAGCTTGTTGCAAAATTCCACTACTTCATACCAAGTTACTTGCTCTACGGGCAGGTTTTCTCCTTTAAAATAGCTCGGATTTGCTCCCATCACCTCTTCGTACTGCTTCTGCGAAATTTCATACTTGCTCATCAGAAAATCTCGGCTAATTGTTACTGTATGTAAGGGTTTTTCATTACTTTCGCCACTATAAGCTCCTGTGTTGCCCATTTGGAATGTGCCGGCGGGGATGAGAACCATACCATCTATTTCTGATGTCACATATCCCAGATTCGCTGTAACTCTTGCTAAACATTGATTGCTTGGAGTCCGCGGCACTCGCCAGTTGTAACTCAAACCAGTCACTTTATCGGCTATTGTATCCCATTTTGCTACATTGTTTATTCTGTATTCTATTAATACCGGATCGTCAGGACCAACTCCTTCCCAAGTGATAATCGTATCGCTACCTGCTACAAATACTTCGCCACCATTTGGATGCAGTAGCTTTAGCGTTCTGATTGTTGGCTTCTTACCTTTCCAGCCGCCGCTCGCGTAATATTTTCTTGGGCAATTATCATTTTCAAAAGCGAATTTTGTATAAGTGTAGCCGCTATCGGCGGGCAGATATCTTACTGTTAAATTTCTACTTTGCCCCGAACCAAGGAAAAAGCTGGTAGGTGTTACTGAGTATGCGGGATTTGTGCTTGTAATATTCGTTACATTAAAATCGGCATTTCGGGCGGTAACTATGATTAATGTATCTTTCGGTATTCCCGGTATAGCATTTTTATATTTTAAGGAAGTTGGTGCAATTTCCAATTCAGCAACTGAATTATTGGGCGATTGATATCTTGTATTTGCTCTTAAATTCAAATTCGTAATTCTACATTCGTAATTCCTGCGAAGCAGGATATTCCGCTCTGCCACTGAATTTTGCATGGTTCGCCACCTTGTGCGGTCATCAAGATTTGCTGATATACATTCTTGGCATCTTCTTCAGTATTGACATTTTCAAACCATTGTCCGCCAGTTTGGCTTGATATATCTTTCAAACTCTGCGGACAGTTCATTCCAACTACGACAGAATAAATTGCACAGCCCTGACTATTGGCTTCAGCAACTATCTGATTTATTTGCGGTGGCTGATTTGGCTGACCATCAGTCAAAAATACTACTACTTTTTTATATTTACCGGCTTTCGAGATTTCAAGACTACCTGCAATAGGCTTTAATAATCCGATATCGTAATCTGTGCCTCCGTTTGCTTGCAATCCTGTAATTGATTTTTGCAGTTTAGTTCTATCTGTTGTAAAGTCCTGATTGATATAATTGTTATCATCAAAACTTGTGATAGCGCATTCGCTTTTACCAAGCGTTAGAGCATCAATCCAAGTTTTTGCGGCTGATTTGGCAATGCTGATTCCGATACCATACATAGAACCGCTAACGTCAATTGTCAAAACACTTGACAATGCTGCCGTAGGTCTTGGGCTCGGACAACTCACATTCGTTACAGTCCTCGGCACACCGTTTTCTGTAACAGTAAAATCAGATGGGGAGAAATTTGTGATTTGCTTACCGGCGGCATCAAAAGCAAAAAACTTTGCTTTAATTGTCGGAAAACTGCTCGCATCTAAATTGAACAACGAGAGGCTCTGGCTATAGGCTGTATAGCTAAATAATAAAAGTAATAAGTAAACTATTTTTTTCATAAATACAATTCCATTTATTAACTTTTCAAATTTTCTAATAACTCTATGACTAAATTATGATTATTTTAATTATTAAACAAATATTTTTCTATTTTTCTTTCTTTTCTTTTACTCATCCGATAACTTGAAGTCATCGGATGAGTTGCTAATTCCACTCGTTGGGCTGTCTCAAAACTCAGTACCATCAAATTATTAGTCAATCAGGGATGATTGACCCACCGATATGTCAATGACTTGGTGGGATAAGCATCCTTGCTTGTAATCCTAAAATCAAGTTTTGAGACAGCCCCACGAGGCACAAAAAAAAATTGGACCCAACTTCTGAAGTAGAGTCCAATTTTGATTTTCTAAAACATTGGGGCTTGTAAACCCCTATGCGTCATATTCTTTTATCAAATTGTATGCGGTTGTTTCATCTTTTGCCGCGAGTAGTTTTTCTTTGAACTCGGAATTATTCATCAAATGCGATATTCGGCTGAGCAATTTCAAATGCAAACCGACATTGTTTTCCTTACCCAAAATCAAAAAAACAAGGTTTACCGGTACGTTGTCCAACGATTGGAAATCAATAGGTTCCGCCAAAACACCCACCGCGATAATAGTGTCTTCTACCGCGCCGGTTTTTGCGTGTGGTAATGCGACTCCAAATCCTATGCCGGTACTCATAATTTCTTCTCTATGAATTATCTCTTTAAGCGCTCGTTCTTTGTCGCTGACTTTATTTGAATTACTTGCAAGATCAACCATTGCCTTCAATAAGTCATCCTTGTTTTTGGCTGTCAGTCCGACTTTGATTGAATTTATGTTGATGATTTCTTGTAACATACAAATTTCCTTTTTTTAAATTAATTTTCTAATTTCCATTTGTGAATCAGCTCAGCGTACTTTTTAGTTAACGCTTCCACTGATTCAGCAGAATAACTTTCAGCAAAAATGCTAAATATACCCTTTTCTTGATCGGGTAATATCAGGGCATTTTCCGATTCGTTTTCTAATATTTTTATTCCGTCTATAAGCTCGCGTTTCATATCGTTACTATAATCCATAGCTTTTCTCATCACAGCGCCTTTTTTATACCACGGTACACTAACAAAAATCAATTTGTTATATGTTTCAGGTAAGCTTTCATCAATTTGCGAAATTGTTAGCCCCGAAATAGCAAGCATTTCCAAAATTTTGCCAATCGAGAACATAGCATCTGAGGCAAATAAGAAATCTTTGAAAACATACCCACCATAAATACCTCCGACGAATAAGTAATCATCGTCCAAAGTAATATCCATCATAGCAGAGTGGTTATTTTTTACTCGGGTTACTTCTACATTATAGTCTTTTACCAATAAATCAATGGTGCTTGGCGCCGCAACCGATACCGCAATCTTGTACGGTTCCCTATGACGATTAGTTTCCAAAAATAATTTAGTGATAATTGATAACATTCTATTTTGCGAATACCATTTTCCACGCTCGTCAATTACTGAAATCTTCTCAGCACCTTGAAGTATCGAAAATCCAAGTTCATAGCCCAGCGATGTCATAATTTTTCCACTTGGATCATCGTCCATTAAGTTATCAGCCGGATCGGGGTGGATTCTTGTAGGATCAATATAATTATTTAAAGATAAAGCATTTACATTCAGATGACCCAAAACGCTCGGGAAAATCGTCGAAGCCATACCGTAAGAATAATCAATCAAAAGTTTGAAATTCTTTTTCCGAATTGCTTCTATATCCAATGCAACCAGATACTTATTGTTGTAAATTTTAATTGATCGGTCTGAATAAACCAAATTCCCAATTTCATTGTAGTTTACGCGCTTTATATCTTCACCGAAGAAATAGCGCTCAATTTTTTTGGTTGTGGAAATCGGAATATCCCGCCCATCTTTTGAAAAAATGATGATATCCGTACAATTAGGAAAACGAAGTGAAGGCCTAACGTGAATACCACCTTCAAATTTTCCGCTACGCAGTTCCTGTCTTGTTTGCGGAATTGGTATTTCTTGAATATCGGATACGTTAACGCCGACAGATGCTAAACCGCAAGTTATAGCACGCTTAATTATCCTTGAAACAAGGTCAGAGGCACGGCTGGCGCAAATAGTTGTATTTTTGCCAAATGTTAAGCCCAAAGCGGAGCCCAATTTTGCGGCAAATTCCGGATTAATTTCAATATTGGATATACCCGTGATACGAGCACCCGAGAAAAGTTCTCTTTGCCATTTATCTTCCTGCACTAATGAAGTTGATAATGTCGAACCATCTTCGATTCGCTTATTGGGCCAAAGCTTAATATTGGAATTGATAACCGCATTTTTACCAATTTTGCAATTTTCTGCTATAAATACATTATCAGCTATAAAAACTTCTGCTCCGATAATACAATTCGAGCAAATGACATCGGAATTTAACTCAGCGAAATCATCAATCTGAACATTGTCCCAAATTGTTGTTCTGTTCAGTTTAACACCGTTGCCGATTATTACTTTATCGCCGATTATGCAATTAGTTATAACTGCACCTTCGCCGATTTTTGTATTCTTGCCTATATGATTATTCTCGTTGAAGACTGCTGACGAGGCGATTTCGGAAGATGCTCCCGGCAATGAGGTTTCGCTGCAATCGGGGTGATGTAAAGTACATTTCCCATCAAGCGCGTCCAATTGGCTTTGCTGATATTCGTTCAAATTACCGATATCGCGCCAATAACCATCCGCGATGTAGCCATATAAAGGCAATCCTTTTCTCAGCATATCGGGGAATAAATCCTGACTAAAATCGTATTCTTTTTGATAAGGGATTAGGTCCATTATTTCCGGTTCAAAAATATAGATACCGGTATTTATAGTATCACTGAAAACTTGTCCCCACGAAGGTTTTTCCAAAAATCGTGAAATTTTACCATCGGATTCGGTCATCACAATGCCGTATTGAAGCGGTGTTTCTACTCGTGTTAAAAGTATTGTAGCCATCGCGCCTTTTTCAATATGGAAAGCGAGTGCTTTTTCAATATCGAAATCAGTCAGAACATCGCCACTAATCACAATAAATCTTTCTTTTAAACCATCCGCGGCATTGCGTACAGCTCCGGCAGTTCCGTAATCTTCTTCGGCAATGACATACTTCATATCAATTCCGTGCTCGACACCTTTGCCAAAATGACTTATAATGGTATCCGGCTGAAAATAAAGCAGTGAGGTTACATCAACTATATTATGGTGTTTCAACAAATATACTATATGCTCCATCATTGGAGCGTTCATAATAGGAACCATAGGTTTTGGGATGCTCATTGTTAGAGGTCTTAAGCGCGTGCCAAAACCACCTGCCATAATAACTGCTTTTTTCATACTATTCTCAGATGTATTAGTTTATATTTTTTTCGATATATAGTAATAATGGCTTCCGAAGCGTTCGAAAGCCGCTTTTTCTAGCTCTTCTCTATAAGACGGATGAGCTATATCAATTAGTGCTTTAGCTCTTTTTTGTAATGATTTACCATATAAATAAGCAATGCCGTATTCAGTAACGACATAGTGAACTTCAGGACGCGTAGTAACAACACCCGCACCAACAGTCAAAGTAGGAACTATTTTGCTTATTCCTTTAATCGTCGATGATGGCATAGCAATAATAGGTTTTCCGCCTTCGCTTTTCGCGGCACCGCTGATGAAATCTACTTGTCCACCAACGCCAGAATAATGCAGTGTCCCGATTGAATCGGCGCAAATCTGACCCGTTAAATCAATTTGTAGCGCTGAATTTATCGCGGTTACTTTTGGATTTTTCGCTATATTCTGCACCGAGTTTGTATAATCCACAGCCATCATAGCAACCATAGGATTATCGTCAACGAAGTCGTATAATGCTTTTGAGCCCATTAAAAATGAAGCGACTATCCTTCTTTTATCAATCCTTTTCTCTTCACCTGTGATAATTCCTTTTTCAACAAGCGGGATTAAACCGTCGGAGAACATTTCTGTATGAACGCCTAATCGTCTATGATTACCCAACTCCGCTAAAACAGCATTCGGTATTGCCCCTATTCCCATTTGTAAAGTCGCACCATCTTCGACTAAAGACGCAACTTGATGTCCGATTTTGGTATCTATTTCACTGATGCAGGGGGTGTGTGCTTCGTAAAGCGGTTCATCGTGCTCTACAAATATATCGAAGTAATCCAAAGGCATCATCGCATCGCCCCAAGCTTTTGGAACGTGAGAATTTATGACGGCGATAACTGTTTGAGCAGTCTCGATGGCGGCTCTGGTAGCTTCAACTGAAGCTCCTAAGGACACCCATCCGTGTTTATTTGGTTTTGATATTTGAACCAATGCCACATCAACCGGACAAATACCTTGATATATCAAAGTTGCTGTTTCGCATAAAAAAACCGGAATATAATCAGCGCGACCCGCTTGAGTTGCTTTTCTTACATTAGCCCCAACAAAAAAAGATTCGAGATTAAATATATTCTCGAATTCCGGTTCAACATAAGCCGCAAAGCCTTCTGTATGAAGATGTTGTATTGTTACATCTTCGATTTCACCTCGTCTGGCGCGTTCGCACATAGCATTTACTAAAACCTGTGGAAAACAAGCTACAGCGTGGATATGAACTCTATCACCGCTCTTTATTACTTTTACCGCTTCTTCTGCTGAAACAGAAATGTACGTTTTTTTCATTATTCATTCTTATATTTGTTTATATATAAAATGCAAAATTAAAGTTTTTAAATTAAATAATATGAAAAATCGTAAAAATATCACAATAGAATTGGAAATTGAGTCCAATGGATTCGAAGGTTCTTCTGTTGCTCGTAAGGATGGATTGGTCTATTTCGTAAAGGGAGCTATAGCAGGTGACCGAGTTAACGCCTTAGTAATTAAAAAGAAGAAAAAGTATTGTATGGCGAATATGTTGGAACTTCTTGAACCTTCAAGCGAGAGAATCGAACCAAAATGTAAATACTTTGGAACTTGCGGCGGATGCTCGTGGCAAATGCTGGATTATCAGAACCAATTGAAGTGGAAACGCCAGCACGTTATTGATTCTTTTGAGCATATTGCAAAAATATCACCAAAAATAATCGAAGAAACCATTCCATCGGTTCGGGAATTTCATTATCGAAATAAAATGGAGTATTCATTCAGTGCCAGTAGATGGTTGATGGATGATGAGATAAAATCCGATTCCCAAATCGAAAATAAATATTTTGCTCTCGGTTTGCACGTTCCCGGCAGATACGATAAGGTTATTGACCTTGAGTATTGTTTAATTGATGAAGAAATAAACGACGAAATTGTAAATAAAATTCGTTTAAAAGCTGTTGAATTAAAAATAACCGCCTATAACACTTTTACCAAAAAAGGATTCTTGAAGAATCTCGCTATAAGGAATTCTGTCAAAAAAAATGAGATTATGACAATTCTTATTACTGATGATATAAAAGAAGAAAATGAGCGGACGTTTACTGACTGGTTTAGAAACGAATTTGGCGAATTTTTCCCAACCGTTAGCAATATTGTTCACGCTATAAATAATAAAGTTACTCCGGTTGCAGTAGGAACAATAGTATTTTCTAAAGGACCGGGATTTATAACTGAGGATATTTTGGGAATCTCTTACCAAATCTCCCCTTTCTCATTCTTCCAGACAAATTCATACCAATTAGATAGATTCATTGGAAAAATTATAGAAATAGCGGATATTAAACCGAATGACATTGTTTGGGATTTATACTGCGGTACGGGTTCAATCACTCTTCCTGCGGCAAAAAAAGCAAAGCATATTTATGGATTAGAGCTTTCAGAAACAGCCATAAGCGATGCACGAAAAAACGCGAAGTTGAATAATCTGGCAAATGTGGAATTCTTCTGCGAGGACTTACATAGAGACCACATCCCCGCCCTGCTGAATTCATTACCACCAGCGGACGTTTTAATTATTGATCCACCGCGAGCCGGAATGCACAAAAATTTAGTGGCGCATTTATTAGAATTAGCACCGAAGCGAATTGTTTACGTGAGCTGTAATCCGGCGACACAAGCGCGTGATTGCGAAATTTTATCCGATAAATACATTATAGAGCGAATCGTTCCGTGCGATATGTTCCCACAAACTTATCATATAGAATCCATCGCCCTTTTGGAAAGAAGATAGTTTCCCACCTATATTTGAACATTTTGTTCACAATTTCTAAACTACTCTACAATTTTCCACATTTTTGAAAAAGAATGTGGAAAAGTTGTTTATATGACTGTGGGAAAGCAGAATTTTGAATGATGAATAATGAATGATGAATTTTGAATGCGAAGATAGTGCCGGTCATCGAGCGGAGTCGAGATGCCATCTTCCAGCTACGAAGTAGCTTCATCTCAATAACCGCGGGTGAAACCCGTGGTAAAAGCGAAATCCGAATTCAGCCCCGGTTGGGTTGAAAATTTTCTTCGGGTGGAAAGGGGTAAAAAATAAAAGTAGTATTTGAAATTTATGAAAAATAATTGTAATTTTGCAATAGTGTTATTTATCAATTAGAGATGGGCTTGTAAAATTTAGCTTAATTAATGAATTTAGCAACCCAGTTTGAGTTTTTGGAGGATTCTATGAAGCAGGTGATTTTTATTATTTTGTCAGTTTTGTTATTAAGTATCAATTGCTTTTCGCAAACAGCCGAAGAGTATTTAACTAACGGTAATGCTAAATTAAATTTAGGTGATAAGCAAGGGGCAATTGCTGATTATAACAAGGCTATAGAAATAAACCCTGAAGATGCTAAAGCTTATAACAATCGCGGTATTGTAAAATTTAATTTAGGTGATAATCAAGGGGCAATTGCTGATTATAACAAGGCAATAGAAATAAACCCTGAATATGCTGAAGCTTATTACAATCGCGGTATTGTAAAATCAAATTCAGGTGATAAGCGAGGGGCAATTGCTGATTATAACAAGGCAATAGAAATAAACCCTGAAGATGCTTTTGCTTATAACAATCGCGGTACAGCAAAATCAAATTCAGGTGATAAGCGAGGAGCAATTGCTGATTATAACAAGGCAATAGAAATAAACCCATCCTATGCTATTGCTTATTACGGTCGCGGTATTGTAAAATCAGATTTAGGTGATAAGCGAGGGGCAATGGCTGATTATAACAAGGCAATAGAAATAAACCCTGAACAGGCTATTGCTTATTACAATAGAGGTAATACAAAATTAGATTTAGGTGATAAAGATGGAGCTTGTTTAGATTGGAGCAAAGCTGGTGAATTAGGGTTAAGCCAAGCTTACGATTTAATTAAAGAAAATTGCAAATAAATAAATATGAAAATTGCTATTAATAAATTTACGTTATTTCGATAGTAGTTTTTACTGGACATAACAGCACAGAATTTATGAGTGTTGTTATCAAAAACAATGACTATAAAAACGAATTTTACCCTGAAGAAAGCAAATAATTTTATCTTCGAATTGTATTTGAGAAAACTAATAAAGATTTACCATTTGTTGATTAATTGATAAATAATATATTGGACATTTTAAAAAAAAGTCCGGCTTTTTTGAAGTCGGACATATTTTTATATTAAACTAACGAGTTTCTATCTAACAACTATTTTGTCTGTTAAACTACCATCGGCTGAATGAACTCTTACGAAATAAACACCAGCGGCTACACGACTTTTTTCTGAATTTGTCAGGTTCCATATAAATTCTTGAGCGCCCGTGGCTACCGAGCCATTAAACAAAGTTTTTATCTTTATACCACTTTGGTTAAAAACTTCAACATTGATTATTGAAGCGCTTAGTAAATTTAACGAAATCGTGCTTTCTGTTTCTGCCGGGTTTGGATATGAATTTATCGAGAATAAAGCATCGTCTTTAACAGATGAAGAATATGCTAAGTCCACCTTTGCGGCTTTGCCGTGAGCAAAGTACG
>JBBRAO010000025.1:0-52963 GCA_038206725.1 Kapaibacterium sp. (SeqCode) | reverse complement strand
CCATTGTTCACCGAGTGGCGGAAGTTGCTTCCCGTCGCGAAATAAAAAAGATATGTAGCTCAAAAATTTCATTATTTTTCTTTTTGTACTATTTCACGTAGCAAATATAATGAAATTATATTCAAATGCAAGCATTATTTTGCACTTTTTTTGAAATTAATTGTTTTTCAATATACAAAAAAAACCGCATCTTTGTGGGACACGGTTTTTGAACTATAAGCTCAGTTAAGAAGTTTATCTTCTTCCTTCGCCTGTGTAAGATTTGTTATAACCTTGGTCTTCGCGAACAGAGAATATAATCTTGCGAGCGATTTCTTCGGCAACAACTTTTTGTACGTGATCGCCTGAAGTCATATATTCTTCGATAGCTTTTTCAACACGTGCTTTGATAATGTCAGCTGTTTGACCAACTAATGCGTTAGACAATTGGTGAATGTCAACTTGTTGACCGCGTAACGCTTCCAATTGGCTACGGTTTGCATCTTCCATTTTCTTTAACACTTTGTCAATACGTTCTTCAGATTCAGTGTAAACCAAAGTTAACGCTAACAAGAAAAGCATCGCGAACTCAAGTGAAATTGAGAAAATCAACAATGATGGTTTTGTAGGTGGAATCAATTTAATACCACGAATACCGATCATTACGATAAGAATAGAGGCACCACCATAAGCCAAACCTGTTGTCATATTTTGATATTTTTCGCAGAAATGGTGGGACATATACAAACGGAAACCTTTTAATACGTGCATACGATTACGTTTCCAGATCAAAGAGTTTTTCAAATCTTCTATTTCGATTAATACGAAATCGGAGAAGAACTCTTTAATACGAGTGTAAAGAATTCCGTTACGGAAATATAAAACATTGATATCGTCATCGAATACGTCATCGAAACGCATTGACAAGAAAGGAGAAGCCATATCTTCTGTTCTTGTTCTATCCCAAACTAAGCGGAATGCTTTACGTATATCGGATAAGTCTCTATTAGCTAACTCGTCATCCGGCATACACAATAAATCAATAATATCGTCGCCGAACCCGGTTTGCAAACGAAGCTTAACCTTGGTATCCTCAATACTCTTTTCAAATTGTGCCGCCATAAGTCCTAAACTAGTCGGCATAAACATTGTCAAGAACAATGCCAGAGCAAATGCAATAATTAATGTGATTACACTTAGTCCAATTAGCGGCTCTAATATGATAGCTCTTTCACCAAGTAACGGAGCTTTGAAATATAATTCTGCAGGGAATTTAGCATAACCGTGTTCTTTAACGTTTCTTTCTTTCCAAGTGAAATCGAAAAGTACATCGCCATTACTTATATCCTTTGTAATTGGTTTGCCTTCACTTTGAGCTTCCAATTCTTTATTACAAGTACCCCATACTCTGCCTTCATAATGAACCCAGCCAATTTTCTCTTGGTCATCTTTTGATGGCGCAAATAAGCTTACTACGAATGTTTCAACCGCCATTGGTATGACGTAGAAAAGTCCGATACAGAAAAATACAACTGCTAGAGTTGCCACTATTAGATAGTGTTGTGTACCCGCATTTTGAACTTTACTTTTGTTAATTTGTTTTGCCATTCTAATTACTCCGAATGTTTTTATTTTAAAATTACGTTTATTTCAGATTGTTTTTTTGTCAATGTCTAATGAAACTATTGTTATTAAATTATTTTTTTAATTAATTTATTCTTTTTTTGTTTTATCAGACATTCAAAGATAAATGAATAATTCTTAATAATCAAAAAAAATTAAAAAAAAAATTAAAAATAATTTAAATTCTTTTAAACATTCTGAAAATTATCTTAATTTTACACATATAATTTAGGAATTTTCTAAAAAATAGGAGATTTTATGACATCAAATAAAAAGTACTTCGTTACTGATGTTGAAGTTTTAAACGTACTTACGAAATACATCCTTGCTGATGGGTTTGATTTAGTTGTAGATATGCAAAAATCAGACGGCGCAACCATTTTTGACAAAAGAAATGGGCGCAAATTTATTGACTTTTTTACTGCTTTTGCTTCAATGCCTCTCGGTTGGAACCATAAAAAAATAAATACCGAAGAGTTTAGAGATTATATTGGAACAACTGCAATAAATAAACCTTCAAATGCAGATATGTACACAGAGCAAATGGCTACTTTTGTGAACACATTTTTCAATGTAGCTGTGCCGGATTATTTTAAATATTCATTTTTCGTCCAAGGTGGTGCTTTAGCTGTCGAAAACGGATTGAAAGCTGCATTTGATTGGAAGGTTAGGCAGAACTTGAGAAAAGGGCTCACGAGCGAAAAGGGGCATCAAATAATCCATTTCAAAGAAGCTTTCCACGGGCGTACAGGATATACATTGTCTTTAACAAACACCGATCCTGTTAAAACGGATTATTTCCCAAAATTCAAATGGCCTCGAATCACAAATCCAAAAGTAACATTTCCATTGACTGAAAAGAACATTCACGATGTTATAGCATTGGAGAATATTGCCATAGAGGAAATTAAAAGCGCCTTCCTAATGAATAAAGACGATATTGCGGCTATATTGATTGAACCTATACAAGGCGAAGGCGGCGATAATCATTTCCGTAAAGAGTTTCACCAATCCTTACGTCAATTAGCAAGTGAAAACGATGCTTTATTCATTTACGATGAGGTTCAAACAGGTATCGGTTTAACAGGCAAAATGTGGGCTCACGAGCATTATGACGTAATTCCCGATATAATCTGCTTTGGAAAGAAAATGCAAACCTGCGGCATTTTAGCCACCGATAAGATGGACACTGAGCCTGATAATGTTTTTAAAATATCGAGCAGAATTAATTCCACCTGGGGTGGAAATTTAGTTGATATGGTGCGTGCTACTAGATATTTAGAGATTATCGAAGAAGATAATTTATTAGAAAATGCTCAGCGACAAGGTGCCAAAATTATGATTGAATTAAATAAACTAACAGAAAAATATCCCACAATACTTTCTAATCCTCGCGGATTGGGTATGTTTTGCGCTTTTGATTTTGAAAATGCGGACCTCAGAAACAAATTCCGTTCTATTTGTTGGGATAACAATTTGATTATTTTAGCTTGTGGTGAAAAATCAATTCGCTTCCGCCCTCCCCTATGTTTAAATGACCAAGAATTAGACGAAGGTTTTGGAATTATAGAAAAAGCAATGGTTGAATTAGTAAAATAATAATTTAACAACTATTTGTATAAAAAATTAGCCCTGCAACTTGAAATTTGCGGGGCTAATTGTTTTTATCTCTTTACCAAACAAAGCTTGGAAAACTTATTAGTGCTAAATCCTTTAGGGACTACCTTACAATCAATATTTCCTTAGAAATTGTTTTATTACCTGATTGGTATAAAAGTCTATAGGAACCGGTTGAATAAGAGGCACTATTTATTTGATATTTATGTAATCCGGCTGAAAGGTTTTCATTGCAAATTCTATTCATTAATCTTCCGGTTGGGTCGAATAACGATATAGTTACAAATTCCGGTTTGTCCAAAGTAAACTTTATTTCAGTACTATTTTCAAATGGGTTAGGTGAAATATTGATTTCATTAGTTTGTATAAAATCAGAATTTAATGATGCTTTTGCAGAAACTACTTCGTTTTGTTTATAAACGAGGTTGTTAAATTCTTGATTATCCAATAAGCTCACAATGTTAACTATAATTATATCTTGCGTTTCACCATTAATAGGATTAAATGCTTGAGCTTTTAGTGTTTCACCTTCGATAGCACCCTCAGTTATTTCTGTAACTTCATCATCGCCTATCAGCGAAATAGCGGCAACATTATCTTGTACAACACCGGAACCAATTAATTTTCCGTTATCGTTAAAAATACCTATTTCAATTTCATTAGGAAGATTAACTTTTAATAGTAATGATGCGTTATTACCTGTGTTTGCTTCCGTTAATTTGTAGTGCGACGTTTCAGGAATTAGTATTTCATCAACAGCCTTTTTGCCTCCACCATTTGCAGGATAGTACAAATCAACCGCATTTTTTGCATACATTTGGTAACCTTGACCAACTAATAAATTGCCTAATTGGTTATTGGATGGAGGAATAAAAAACTTTGCGGCTACGTTTTTTACAATAATAAAATCGTTCAAAATTGTAGTTAAAGCATCTTTAGCATTCAAAGCAGAATTTCTATAATAAGGAATAATGTTCCAACCGGCTTTGATTTTTACAGCGGTAGCAGTCGGATCAACAAGTTTCCCAATGATTGACAATGTATCAATTTTACTCATATACAAACGATAACCTTCATTCATATTCCAGAATTTCAATGTTCCTGAATTCTGTGACGGGATATAAAACTTACCTGCCAAATCTTTTATTATAGTAGCATTGGTTTTTATATCTTTCAACATTACCTTCAATGAGTCATTTTGAGGTGTAACATTTGAAGAAATCATATTCCAACTAGTTGTCAAAATAATATCGCATCTTGCAAAAGACATTGTGGGTATAAAGCTTCTATAAGCAGACCAAGAAGTCCAGCAAGTTCCGTTCGTAGCCGCAACACGCCAGTAGTATTTCTTGTTCTTTTCTAATTTTAGATTATTTATTACAACAGAAGAATCCGCAATAGTATCCTGAGAAAAAATATTATTGAAGGTGCTGTCAACTGATGTTTGTACCCAATAACCTGTAGCGTTTACTGCAGAACTCCAGCGAAGATAATCGTACATATCAACATCCCAATTGAAATTAGTAGGGTGTTTCAGAGTAATAAAATTATCTTTATAAGTAGAAAAACTATAGAGGACTACTTTGTCATCAGAAAATGATGAAGAGATAACATCTAAATCACCATCCAAATCCATATCTCCTGCATCAACAAAAAATGCGCCTTTAGCATCGGCATTGAGCACCGGAGTTATTTTTGTAAACCCGCCTGATTTATTATTTTTGTACCATTGAACTCTATTATCTCTTGAAGCCGCGGTTACAATATCAGGATAACCATCAAAATTTAAATCGGCAACAATTGCATTTGAAATCCATCCTATACCTCCGTCAACAGTATTCTTTGTAAAGTTCATAGAACCATCATTTTTGTAATAAGAAAGTGAGTTGTCGTTGCGCGAACCTACAATACAATCAACATATCCATCGGCATTTATATCGCCAACGGCAATAATGGCTGGATAATCATTAGTATCAGTAATTTTCTTTTTAGTGAAATTGCCGGAACCATCGTTTTGGTACCAACAACTCATATCATCATTAACTGAGGTGGATAAAATGTCCATATCACCATCTTTATCCAAATCGGAAACCTCAACCGAGGAAGCAGCATCGGCGGTATTTGAGACTACAACTTCAGTAAATGTACCATCACTCTCTTGTCTGAACCAGCAGATTTTATCGTCATTTCTTGAAGCAGTAACAATATCCAATCTGCCATCCTTATTGACATCGCTGATTACAATACATTGAATACCATCCAAAGATGCAATTTCGGTTTTAGTAAAATTTTGAACTCCGTCATTGTAAAGAATTGATAACTTTTTTGCATAATACTCACCTATGATAATATCAGGATGACCGTCATTGTTCATATCTCCGACTTCACCATACCTGATACCCTTAGTATTTTTTAGAATATCGTGAGGTAAAAAATCGTTGTTCCCTAAGTTCTCGAACCAAAAAACTATTTCTGCCATTTGTGCTGTAACCAAGACATCATTGTCACCATCGTTGTCGATATCTTTAATTAAAGCAGTTTCTGAGCCGATTGATGGATACGTTATATCCATAACCTGTGTTTCAGAGCTACTTATTGTCTTGGCCCAAGATACCTTATTGTCGTCACTTGAAGCGGTTAGAAACTCTATAACATTGTCGCCATTTAGGTCATAACAAGATACGAATTCAGGTCCGTTATTTTCATTTGAAACGATATGCTCAGTTGCAAACCCACCGGAGCCGTCATTTTCATACCAAGCTACCTTATCCAGCCAATAAGAACAATAAACAACATCTAAATCGTTATCTGAATCAACATCGCTAAGAAAAATACTTCTAACACCATCGGCTTTTGAAGTAATAAGATGCATCGTAAAGTTTAAGTTGCCATCGTTTTGATACCATTTGATCTTGTTATCCCAATAACTACAAGCAACAATATCCAATATTCCATCTTTATTAATATCGCCAACAGCAACGCATTCAGCGCCAGCGGCTTTATTATCAATTGTCTGCGAAGTAAAGACTTGGCTTCCATTATTATTATATAGCAGAACCAAATTCAAATCTCTCGAGGTTACAAGGATATCTACATCACCGTCTTTATCTATATCCGATGTAGTCACATACCAAGGGGTTGTCACCCCTGTAGCAACAGTTTTTTTGGTAAAAGTCTTATTGCCATTGTTATCATACCAGTCAATAGTTTTCGATCCATAAGACGTGGAAACAATATCCATATCACCGTCTGAATCAACATCTGCCGCACATATCGATCGTGGTAAATTATATCCGGTAATGAGCGGACGCAGGGTAAAATTTCCTTTCCCGTCATTCTCATACCAATTGATAAAATTGTCGGTATATGCCGCCGCGACTATATCAATATCGCCATCTTTATCGAAATCGGCTATATCGAAGCTTTCAGTACCTGTTAATTTATTATCTATTATTCTGACTATGTATCTATCGTTAGTTGTTTTTTCATACCAAGCTAATTTATTATCACCACGGGAGGCTGAAATTATGTCCAATGCCCCATCGCCATTCAAATCAGCGGCTTTTACGCATTTGGCTGTTTTTGCTATTATCGTTAATTCCTTTTGAACAAATCCGTTAACATCACAAGTTTCGGCCAAAGATGTTTCGATGATTACAAAGAAAACTGCAATCTGCACTATCATATAAGTTAGTAGTATCTTTTTCACAATTGTATCCTATTTATATGGTTTTTTGTTAATATTCTTTTTGATAAAGATATAAACGCAAAAATCGTGCTAATTATTTTACTTTTTTAAAAATTTTCTTTTTATAATTGTTTGATTATATTCTATTTTTACCAAATAGACACCTGCGGCGATGTTTGCAGTCTTATATTCAAAAAATAAATTTCCGTTGCTATCAAGATTTTCTGTTGAACTTGAAACTAGTTTTCCATTTTCAGTATATATTTCTATAATCGCCGGTACATTTTTAGTATCCGTTTTTAAATCAATAAATACATTTTTTTCAGATGGATTAGGATAAATTGACAATTCATCATCATTCACAGATCCAAAACTGATTTTAGCATTTGCCGACAATACTTCATCCTTAGAATAAACTAGAGTATTATATTTCGCATCATCAATCAGACTTGTGAGTGCCTGAGTTTCCAAATTAATTGGATCGGTATCATCAGGTAATAAGATTTTCGAAGATAATGCCTCGTTATTTTCAGCACCGTCTATCTCATCGGTCATTTCATTATCACCGATAATAGTTATAGCGGTGGAACCCGATTCAACCACTCCGCTTCCTACTAATACACCTATTGTATTATAAATGCCAATTTCCGAGTTATCAGGAGCGTTAATATAAATAATCAAAGCCGCGCTACTGCCGGAAACAGCAAATCGAGGAATCAATCTCGTCGGCTCGTTTACGGCGATAATCTCAGTATTCCTTTTTCCACTACTATTTGCAGGATAGGTTAAGACATCGGCATTCTTCATATAAAGTTTATATCCCAGCCCAGATTTCAAATTACCAATTGTATTTGTTCCTGTGCTTGGTAAATAAAACTTACCGGTATTATCCTTAGCAATTACCAAATTATCAGTTACTGTCGCAAGTGCAGTTGGAGGATCCATATCGGAGTTTCTTAAGTATGATACAATTGACCAACCACTTGTTAATGATATATTTACAGTATCGGGTAAAAGATTTGATCCTATAAGAGTCAATCTATCAGCATAACTCATATATACTAAGTATCCCAAATTCTTATCCCATTTTTTTAGTTGATCAATTTTGCCAGGAATATAGAATTTTGCGTTAACATTTTTCATAATTACTAAATTAGTAGAATACCCGTTCCAAATATCGGGTATATCATTATCATAAAGATTTATATTTGATGATATTGTATTCCATCCCTTTGATAAATATAAATTTTGCTGTATTATTTCTGTTTTTAATTCTGAAAGTACTGAACTTCCATCTATTGTAAAAACTTCAGGACCAGAAGAGTATTTTACTATAGGATCGTACGATGTGTTCGTCAAGCAATCGAACAATTTATATTCTAATAATTCATTTTCAACGTAACCTTCTTTAGCTGTTGTTGCAGGATCGTCACCGTAAATTAGTAAATTTGCGGTAACTTTATTCCATACAGCATATCCACAGCATTTGCTTTGGCTTCCGTCTTTGAAAAAGGCGCCAATAACATCGCCCTTCCGTAGGGCTCTGCCTACAACTTTTGGATTAATCGAAAGCGGAATTCTAACATTATGAGAATTATCAGTAACAATTGGGCTCCACTCCGTAGGCATATCGTATATATCGGTCGTAAAATTCCAAATAGCCGACCAAGCGCTGCTTTCATAGTCATTTACTGATCGTACTCTCCAAAAATAAGTAATTCCTCTGTCAAGTTCTGTAAAAGTATATGATGTTGTACTATTACCCAAAATCTCATATTCTATATCTACAAAACTAGTATTTTGAGAGATTTGAATGTCGTAACCTTTGCTTGCTTCGCTGTTGCTTACCCATTTCAATTCAAACGCAGGTTCCCAATCTATTGTGCTATTAGCCGGTGAGCTTAAATTAGGACCCGTAAATTCTTCGGTTGTGAAATTCCAAGTTGAAGACCAATCACCATATTCGGTTCCCACCATAGGCTTTACTCGCCAATAGTACTTTGTTTTTCTATTTAAATAAGAATGTGTTAATGTTGGTGAAGAACTGGTTTCTTCGAATACTATGCTAGTAAAAGACGTATTTGTGGCAACTTGGAAAACATAAGAATCGGCTACATCCACCCCTTGACATTCGAATTGAATGTTTTTTCTGGCAACATTTGTTAAATTGTTGGTTGGTTTAACCAAAGTAATATCAAAATCTGTCGAAAATTGATTCATTGATGACCAACTCGATTCAACTGACCCTTTTTTGGATAAAACACGCCAATAATACTTTTTCCCGTCGGTCAAATTTGTTGGTGGAGTATAACTTATGGAAGTTAGAGTACTTTCGAAGTCAATAGTGCTAAATGAAGCGGACTTTGAAATCTGAATTTTGTAAGCATCCGCATTGTCAGCGGCTAACCAAGTAAAACTTGTATTAACAGGCACAAAGGCAAGGTTATTTACAGGTGTTTGTAAATTCGGTGCCGACAAATCAACAGTTGTAAAGTTCCATACACTACTGTATTCACTGCTATCTTTGTCGCTGTCCCAAGCTTTTATTCGCCAATAATACTTAGTCAGTAATTCTAAATTCGAAGTTAAAGTGTGAGATATTCCACTAACTGTTATATTGCGCTCTAAGGTTGTAAATGCATTAGTCTTTGATATTTGAAGTAGATAGCCTTCGGCGTTTGTTAACGCATTCCATTTAAATTCAGGTTTTAATATATTATCATTGGAAGCATTTGCCGGTGTGGTGATGACAGGTGTATCTAATTTGTTTTTCGTTGTAAATGTTATAACATCACTCCAAGGACTTTCGTCACCGTAATGATTTTTTGCTTTTACACGCCAGTAATATGTGCTATAATAATTAAGCTTAGATGCACTTGTTAATTCTAATCCGGCGATTTCAGTATTAATTATAAAACTCGAGAAATTTGAAACGGTAGATAGTTGAATCAAATAAGAATCGGCTCCTGAAACAGCAGAATAGGATAATTTTGGATAAAGTTTGATGTTTGCGTCATTATTTGCAGGACTAAGGTTAACAACCTTTGTTAGCGGAGTCCGCGTTTTAAAATTCCAAACTGAGCTATAATCACTGCTGTCTTTATCGCTGTCCCAAGATTTTACTCGCCAATAATACTTAATATTTGATTCCAAGTTAGATGCCAGATAATGTGTAGTTGCTGTACCTGAAATATCCCGCTCCAAAGAAGAGAAATCACTCGCTTTTGAAATTTGTAGTCGGTAACCGACAGCTCCTGAAATTGTACTCCAAGAAAACGTTGGTTTTAAATCAGCATCTGTTATACTATTTGCCGGTGTAGTCAAAGTAGCAACAGCCAATTGGTTCTTTGTTGTAAACGCTGATATATCGCTCCACTCACCCTCTTCTCCAAAATGATCTTTTGCTTTAACTTTCCAATAATATTTTTTTGCATAATTTAATTTTATAGGACAGTTTAACTCAAGAGCTGATATTTCTTGATTTAATATCAAATTTGAGAAATCCGATTGCTCGGATAAATAGATTAAATAAGAATCAGCATCAGTTACTGCCGAATAAGATAGCTTTGGATATATTTTAACACTTGTAGCTAAATTTGCAGGATTTAAATTGGTAACCTTTGCCAATGGTGATCGGGTCGTAAAGCTCCATACATTTGACCAATAACTTTTTTCGTCAGTATTGTAAGCTCTTACTTTCCAATAATATGTTTTATTGTAATTTAATGTTCCTTTTGCTAAAGCATATAAATCAGAACTCGTTGTTGTTGAAATTAAAGTAGTCGAAAAATCACTTTTATCCGATAAAACAAATTCATATCCCGTTGCATCGGAATCGCTTTGCCAATCAAATACAATGGCTAAATTGATTTTAGTTGCTGTATTAGATGGTGAAACCAAAGTTGGACGTTCCATTCTTGGAATAATTCTTTGTGAAGCGGGATTGGTTAATTTAAAGCAAGTGCTTGATGTACAATTATATGTCATTAAATTTAATGAATTATAAACAATTGATTCGTCAGAATCATAAGCTAAATCATCCATTTTATCACCGTCGCTTATAGACCAAGTTAATGAACAAATTTTAAATTTTGAAGATTTTGTTACATTTTGGTCTGAAGCTATTATGTTTATTGCTAATTCACCATCAGAAAAAGCACTTTGAGTTACGTAGTATCCCGCTGTTTCCAATTGTGAGTCGACATCAGAAACAACCGAGGCAGCCTTTTTAGCCAAACCCTGTGCATTGTATTTGATTACTATCGTCGTTGGTCCTACATCCCAAGAAGCACCAGATATATCGACAATCAAATCGGCTTTATATTCTCCTGATTCGCTTGTGCGGTTTTCTATGGAAAAATTAAGTAGTTCCTTAGCTGAGACAAAACCAATACTTAAGATGGCTATTATAATATATATTGCTGTTTTTTTCATTTTAGTATTCCTTATAATTACGGTTCTGGGACATAAGTTGTTAAATTCTTACCTTTGTTGCCCAAAAGTAAAGCGCCATCGATTGCATTGATTTTTAAATCGCTGTTCGATTCACCCGGTTTCATATAATAAACTCCACCAGTGTAATATAAACTATATTCGCCACCCGCGGCGGAACTATAACCGCTTGTAAAGTCATAGTAAGCTTTTGTAGTTGAAACACTAATTTGACTTGTTGACCCAAGCGTTAAATATCCACCTGCTCTTAAAACCAGCCAGTAATTCCCATCTTGTACATCATCCAAAGAACAAGATATTTTTCCGTTTGATGATATTGCTACCGGTTTTTTATATTTTAATTTTGCACCCATTAAAGTAGAACCTTGCCAAAGTTCTGCGCTTAAGGCTACTTGTTTATGGCTGGAACCATTCCACAAGCCAAACATTCTCAGTGTTACTTCAAGTTCTTTCTGCGACAAAACTGCGTCCTTGTTTTTGAAACTAAAAGTTTCTGACCAAGGAGAATTCTCGCTTCCACTTTTTGCGCGAACTCGCCAAAAGTATTCTTTTTCGGTTGCTAATGTTTTGGTAATTTTTGTAACTTTCATTGTGGTATCAAGAACTATATCCGTGAAGCCTGAATTTCTTGAAACCTGAAGCTGATAGCTGTCGGCAAATTCCGCGGATGTCCATTCAAAAGTAATTTTTGCCGCAAGTTGTTCCAATTTGTTTTTAGGATTCAAAAGAGTAACCGATGCGACTGTTGGCAAATTGACTTTCCAAACACCCCGACCAAAAGTGGACGCAAATAAAACATTATTGTCTTTTTGGATTTCAAGTTCTGTTACCACAACATTTGGAAGACTTTCGTCTAACTTTGTCCAATCTGTATCGCTAATTAATTTGAAGTAAACACCTACATCCGTTCCTACATATATCCTCGAGTTTGAAGACCTTTTTTCAAAACAGACTGTATTACAAGGGACATTTGGTAAATTTTTAGTGATATTTGTCCAATTACTACCGCCATTTGTAGAATGATAAATTTTAGAACCGTTAGAATATCCTGAAAACGTAGCCCATATATCTAATGGATCATGCGGATTAATCGCTAAATAAGTCCAACTCAAACTTGCAGGACTTGTTATCGTTGACCAAGAAGTTCCACCGTTTGTTGTTTTGCGCCAACTTGAATATGTACCGGCATAAATATACTGTGAATTTGATGGAGCAATGTATAAATTATCCATACTACCTATGCCCAAAGTAGAAATTTTCTTGAAGGTTTTATCTGTTTGTGTCCATTCATAAATTTCGCCAAAGCCAAATAGAATTTTTGTATGATCAGATGGATTATTAACATACGGTGTCAGCCAATTTCCGCCCTCTTCGCCGGAAGGTTTACCTACATCATACCAATTAGCACCACCATCGGATGTTGCTTGACAATTTCCATAATAAGAAGCGGAGTACATATTGTCTTCGGTATTGTAATCAATTAAACTTTCAAATCCGTCACCTAGCCATATTTTTTTAACCGTATCAGCATTAATATAAAACCCGGAGTTATCTTGAGCACCGCATATAACTTTATCAATATTTGTTTGAGAGACACCTAATCTATATAATTGAGTAGCACATAGACCATCACCGATATAGCTCCAATTGCTACCTTGATCGGTTGAAACATCCACACCGCCGTCATTTCCCGAATATAAACGACCTTCGTTAGCATAATAAAGTGTATGCTGGTCGGCGTGAACGGCTGAAACACCAGCACCGTCATACCACATTGATACACATTTAAATGTAGCGCCGCCATCAGTTGATTTCCATATATTAATACCGCCAATCAATACTTCATCAGCATTGTTAGGGTTTACGACAATAGCTAAATCATACCAAGATTGCCCACCAGTGCCACTTCCATCCGTGTACCAGCCTAAGAAATTCTTTTTTTGGTCATCTCTTAATGTCCATTTTTCACCGGCATTTGTTGAACGATAAAAACCCTTGTGCCCTGAATTTTCATTACCATATTCCGCATAAATAACATTAGCATCATCTGCTGAAACACCAAGAGCTATTCTATTTATGTTAGAACTTGGTAAACCGTCGGTTTTTTTTGTCCAATTAGTACCGGAGTTTGTGGTTTTATAAATTTCGGTATATGTAGCCGCATAAATTACTTTAGAATCGTTTGGTTTGAATTCCATATCATAAGAATCAGTTGTAAATACTTGAGACCAATTTGTACCACTGTTTGTGGTTTTATAAATTCCACCATTCGTAGCAACATATAAAATTGAATGATTATCGGGATCCATTAAAATCCTTCTACAAACATAATTGTTCGCTAAGTTCCAGTTTAATCCTGTTGAGTTCCAAGAAGCTCCCCCATCGGTGGATTTCAAAACACCAATACTTTTAGCATCCGAATGGTCACCGTCGCCGGTTGCCAAATACATAACATCGGAATTGTCGGGTTCAATAACTATATCGCCCACACCTAAAGTTCCTAAATCATCTGTAGAAGTAGCCCAGCTGGAACCTGCGTCTGTTGATTTCCATAAACCACCACCCGCTGAACCAGCCCATATAGTTTTATTTGTGGAGCCGTCATAATCTGGATCTTCGACTATGCTGTTTATTCTACCCAAACCATCGTATCCGCCGGGTGCTGTTTTGGGACCAACAAACGACCAAGCATAATCCGCGGCTTGATATTGAAGACCATTCGAGGTTTTTTTATTATTCTGAGATTTTTTATTTATTCCTCTAACGAGCCAAGTTTCAGCTTTAACAGGAAATTGACCTGTTGGATATACTCTTTGTTCCCAAAACCATTCCCAACGCTTGTATTGTTTGTATCCACCGCGTTTTTCTTTTGGTGAATCAATAGTTACGCCTCTTGCATTCCAATAAGCGTTCGCTTCTTTTTGGATCTGGTAAAAGTTCTTACCTTCGTCCATTGCTTTATAAAAATCATAAGCTTGTGCTGATTCAAATCCAAGAACCAATACAATTAACCAAACTAAACTTAATTTTATTCTTTTCATTTTAATACCCTATTACTTATTAAGTGGAACATATTGGTTAATTTTAACACCGCTAACTGATTTGAATAAATCAATATCACCTGCCCCTATTATTCTATTGTAGTCCAAATCTCCGTATCGAGCATAATATTTATTTCCTACCAAAACAACTGCTTCCGATCCACCCGCGGAATTTGCGGATGAACTGATGAAGTCGTAAACAGGTTTTTGACTTTCAGATATACTTATTTTCGAAGTACTACCTAACGGCAAATATGAACTTGCACTAACAATAAGCCAATAAGACCCGTTGCTTGTTCCTGAAAAATCAACTTCGCAATAAGACGATGAATCAATAATTGCAGGTTTGGAAGTTACTAAGGATGAACTCATTAATGTACTGCCCGAGCGCAATTGTACATTTATCGGAATTCTTGTATTAGCCCCTGTAAAAGGTGTGCCTTCAAATCGTGCTTTTATTCCGACCAGCTTCTGTTTAGCTTTTGTACCTTCACCTGTTGTAAAAGAAAAAGTTTCAGACCACTTGCTGTATTTATTACCTTCTTTCGATCTAACTTTCCAATAATATGTTGTATTGTAATCAAGTAGAGTTTCATAATAGGACTTTTGAACATCTTCGTCGTCTGTTACAACATTTGAAAAGGCGTCGTCGGTAGCTATAATTACCTCATAAGTTTCGAAATATCCGGCGTCCGTCCAATCTAAAAGCGGACAGATTGTAAGACCTACACTTTTATCTGTCGGTGCTGTAAGATGCACGTAATCGGGATACATATCGTGCAATCCGGTTATAATTAGCGAGTATTTCTGGTTTTGAGCTAAAGTACCTTTATGTGAAATTTTCATTGTATAATCACCAGCTTCAGCATTTTTAATATATACCTGCTCAACATTATCCCTTGTATTATCATCTTTTGTAGCCGCTGATGAAGGACTGTCAGGATTCAATTTCCAAGGTTTATTGACAGTGCTGTTGTGTTCTATTCTTAAATCGAGGTCATTTACTAATAGTGCACCCCTATTGTTTAAAAGACTTGTTGTTTTGGGTGTACCCTTTGGGTCAATCCAACATATTGTTACACGTATATCACCTGAATTTTTTGTTCTACCTTGGATTTGATCAACATCACCGTTACCAAGGTCTAATTCTTGGACTAAAAAGTCCTCAGCCAAGTCTGCATTTGAACTCATTAAATCTATGCATTTTTTTGTATTCATTAATCCCCAACCAAAAGCATAATCGGGACCATCATTGGTTCCTGCTTCGTCCGCGGTTCCTATTATTAAACCTTTGATTGTGGATGATAAATAATCGTGTCCTGTACCAACTAAATTATTTCTATGCTCTAATAATAACCCCACCGAACCTGCTACATTGGGAGTAGCCATTGATGTTCCGCTTATAGAATTATATGCGTCATCCGCATTGTCATACGAAGAATATAATCCAACTCCATTTGCACTTATATCGGGTTTTATACGCCCGTCATCCGCGGGACCCCAAGATGAAAAGCTTGTCATTGATGCATCGCTTGGTTTTGTATAGCCTGCTGATATATCATCTACCGCCGCAACGGTAATAATGTTTTTCGCAAGACTGTTATAAGAAATACAGTCATAACCGTCCGAACCGCCATTAATTTCTCGGGCAACCGTTACCTTCACCATATCGCCATTGTTCCACAGCCAATGCTCAACAGTACCGCTTGGTCCCCTACCTCTATCATTACCCGCGGATTTACAAATCGTGTAATAAGGAGCGTTCACGGCGACATCATCCCAATCGGAGGCTGTTTGGTCATAATAACCCCAAGAATAATCTTCGTATTCGTTGACAGTTGCATCACCGAACCAAACCCATAAACCGTCGCCATTGTAATTATAATACCAGCCTGTGATATATCCATAAGAATGGTTCGATACTCTCATATCCAAATCCGCGGCATCGTTAGCCATTTCCGCGAGGTCATCGGTCCATTCGTAAGAATTCAATTTGGCTGAGGGAGCCATACCTTTAGCATTTGAGACCACACCCGCGCCAATCATTGTACCTGCAACGTGAGCGGAATGATAATGTAACGACGCATCATCTTTGACAGTTACTCGAGAACTACCTGTATTATTATATTCTTGATGAGTTGTACGGGGGCATCCGGCATCCCACTCCCACAATGTAATATCTTTACCACTCAAATTATAATTGTAGCCTCCACCGGACCAAACTTTATTCGTAGAAATAGTTTTAGCCGCGACTAAATTATTTGTCAGAAAATATAAAGGAGGTTTTCCATCTGTCCATTTGACAATTTCGATGGTAGAGCCGTCGGGCATATCTTTTCTGATCGGCAATGACGATATTTTGGCTTTTGCCTCAGCTCTGGCTTTATCTGCCCTCATCACCAAGTACTGCTTATTTGCAATTCGATGTAATTCACCTCGATTCGTATAATCCTGAGCTTGTATTTGTACACTTACAAAACAAACTGAGATTAACAGAACAAGTAGATTTTTTTTCATAATTAAATCTTATTATTATTATATAACTAATTTACAAATTTAATAAATTTTTTTCTAATTTGTAGATTTTTTATGGTTGAGTTGACTGATTTTTTTAATTTTGAATATGTTTTATGTAAAAAATGGAAAATAAATGGATTTGATATCGGTGAATCCTGCTACAGGAAGGAAATTAAATGTTTATAAAGAAATAGGTTTAAACGATTTAGATATAATTATTCGCAATGCGGACAGTGCTTTTTCGTATTGGAGTACTCTAACTATACCCAATCGAGCTATTTATCTTGGAAAAGCGGCTGAGATTCTGCGAGATCGTAAATCCGATTTCGCAAAATTAATGACCTCGGAAATGGGAAAACCTATTGATCAAGCCATATCCGAAATTGAAAAGTGTGCCTATGTTTTGGATTACTACGCCGAAAATGCGTCCAGATATTTAGAAGATGAGATAGTAGAAACCAAATTTTCCAAAAGTTGGTTTTCATATCGTCCTTTAGGAGTTATATTGGGTATTATGCCTTGGAATTTCCCATTTTGGCAGGCATTTCGCTTTGCCGCGCCTCAGCTTATGGCGGGAAATACGGTATTGCTAAAACACTCGAATAATACTACAGGTTGCGCGGTCGCTATCAATGATATATTCAAATCCGCGGGTTTGCCGGACGGAGTATTTACTTCGCTGATAGTGGATGTTGATAAAGTTGAACGGGTAATTAAACATCGGGCAATCAAAGGTATATCATTTACAGGAAGCTCGCGCGTAGGGAAAATTGTCGCGTCCCAAGCCGGTTCGGTTATGAAAAATTGTGTCTTTGAATTAGGTGGAAGCGATCCTTATGTGATTTTGGATGACGCTGATTTGCAAAATGCGGCTCAAGTAATTGTGACCGCACGTTTTAATAATGCCGGGCAAACCTGTATCGCCCCAAAACGAATAATCGTTACCAAAAATAAATCCGAAGAATTTATCAAATACGCACTCGAAACCGCAAAGACTTGGCAATGCAATTACCCTACCAAAGCAGAACCGAATATAATTGGTCCAATGGCACGCTTTGATTTATTAGAAACTTTTGTCAACCAAATCCAAAGTTCTATTGCTCTTGGCGCAAAGTGCCTGATGGGTGGCAAAGTGTGGCCCGGTTGCGGATTCTTTTATCTTCCGACAGTGCTTGTTGACGTGAAACCCGGTATGCCCGCTTACGATGAAGAACTATTCGGTCCCGCATTAGTTATTATCACCGCTGAAGATGAAGACGATGCCATAAGAATTGCAAATGATACCGAATTTGGTCTTGGCGGCGCGGTTTTTTCCGCCGATATTGAACGTGCCGAATATATCGCTAAGCATCAACTCCAATGCGGTGCTGTCTTTATTAACGACTTCGTGCAATCCGACCCCAAAATGCCATTCGGCGGTATAAATGCTTCGGGCTACGGACGTGAAATCGGCGTTTTGGGAATACGAGAATTCACAAATATCAAAACTATATGCGTGAAATAGTTAGAAGATAATTTTGAATGTTGAATGTTAGATGTTGAATGTTGAATGTTAGATGTTGAATTTTGAATGTTGAATTTTGAATTTTGAATGCGAAGAAAGAGCCGGTCATCGAGCGGAGTCGAGATGCCCGAGCGACGTTGAATGCGAAGAAAGAACCGGTCATCGAGCGGAGTCGAGAGGTCATCTTCAAGCTACTAAGTAGCTTAATCTCAATAACCACAGGTGGAACTCGTGCCAAAGCGAACTCCGAATTCAGCCCCGAAGGGGTTGAATTATTTGTGTTTGGGCGGGATGTTGTTAAAAAAACCTTATCTTCCATTCCAACCTTAGTAGAAAAGCGATATGTACCAACAAATAACCTTATTACCCATCTTTTTCTGTTAATAAGGTCGTGGCAACTAAAGCCCGATTTTCTACTAAGGTTTATATGGGAAATAAGGTTTTTTCTGTAGTTCTTATTTCGTGCCTACGGCACTTCGCGGACACGTTCAGCTTTTTTCTACCGATATCAAATCCCTGACGGGATTGTTGGATTTTGCATTCAAAATTCAAAATTGTTTGAAGGTGGCATCTCGACTACGCTCGATGACCGGCGGGTTGATTTCGACCGAGGGACTCCGTCCCCGGCTATTTTGTCGCAGGCTTTCAGTCTGAAGAAGGCGGGCATCTCGACTACGCTTGAGGAACCGTATGTCTTACCATATTTGAAATAAATAAATCGTTGTATCGTTTTTAATGATTATAACATTATAAAGTGCGTGAAGTTTATGCAAGCAATGATATTAAATAGCGAATCTAAATCCGATTTCAAGCTAATACTCGATATGGCAAATAAATTGGACGTTCGGGCAACAATTCTCAGCGATGAAGAAATCGAAGATTATGGATTGGCAAATGCCATAAAGATGGGTGAAACCGGTGAAAATATTGATAGCCCTCAGTTTTTAGAGAAATTACGGAGATGATAGTCAGCATTGACAAATCCTTCGAGAAAGATACTGATATGATTGATGATAAATCTATTCGGATGAGCATCGCTCGAATAATTGAAGATGTTCAAAAAGCCGATAGTATTCTCCAAATAAAGAACTTAAAGAAATTGAAAAGTTTCAGTAATGAATTTAGAATTAAAGCCGGTCATTTTCGACTTGGAGTAAGAATCGAAAAAGATTCCGTCAGATTCATAAGATGCTTGCACAGAAAGGATATTTATAGATATTTCCCAAAATAGTTACTGCAAATCTTAAATCAGCCCTACAGGCTGTTGAATGGCGGATTGGTTTCGACCGAGGGACTCCGTCCCCCGCTATTTTGCGGCAGGCTTTCAGCCTGAGGAAGATGGACGGCGGGATTTTCTACTAAGGTTGATATGGGAAATAAGGTTTTTCAAGATTTTCGCATATTTCGTGCCTATGGCACTTCGCGGACACCGTTCAGCTTTTTTCTATAAACATTTTATCCCTAACGGGATGGTCTTCTTCTCATTGGCAATTGTTGCCATCCGTTTCAGCCCTTCAGGCTGAAGATTGGCCGAATGTTCAAAAATATGTTTTACTTTGCTTGGATTTAAAACCACTTATGAAATAAACATAATCAACCTATTCATAATCGATTACTCCCGTTGGTTTTAATATATCAAGCATATACTAAACGCCCTTTCGGTTCCGGAATTATTTGTCCAAACTCATTGGCGGTTTCTATCCAAAGAGCCTGCGCTTCATTTATATTTATTAGGGCTTCTATTTCTGTTTTTCCGTGGCTAATACATCCCGGTAATTCAGGTACTTCAACTATAAAACACTCGTCTTCTTTGCTCCAATATAATATTTTTTCATATTTATACATCATAATCACCTAAATTGTTTTCGATAATTAATTTTCTTATTTGTTTTAATTGATATGATTTGGCTTTCGATCCATCCTTTTGTAAAGTTATCATCATATCTATACCATCTTTTCTGAAAATAAAATGACTTCCCTTAATTCTTTTAGTAAAACCAAGATTTTCAAGGGAATTACATAAATCATTAAAATTGATATTAGAATCGGATTTGCCGCTTAAAATTTTAATTAACATCTTATACATTTGAGACATAATTCTATCCATATAAAATTCAAATATCCAATTCTTTCAAAATTAAGAAATAAATTTCACATATAACAACAAATTACAAAAAACTCAGAAAATAAATTTTATTTATATATAGATTGTGTTAAGTTAAACGGTTTTCTTCCCTATTGGGCTTTAGCCAGTTTAAAACGCCGGCATTTTTCTTGCAGCCCTACAGGCTGGTTAATAGCGGAATTTTTCGTATTAGGGAATCCGTCCTCCGCTATTTTGCGGCAGGCTCTCAGCCTGAGCAAGACTCGGTCTAAAAAAACCTTATTTTATATTCTAACCTTAGTAGAAAGGCGATATATACGAACAAATAACCTTATTACCTAATTTTTGTTGTTAATAAGGTAATAAGGTCGTAGGGTAATGGTGCCAGATTTTCTACTAAGGTTGAAATTGGAAATAAGGTTATGTAGATTCTTCGCATATTACGTACCTACGGCACGTCTTAGCAACTGTTCAGCTTCTTTCTATAAACATTTTATCCCTAAAGGGCTGGTCTTCTTCTCATTCGTAATTCGTAATTCAAAATTGTTCGAAGATGGATCCTTCGCTTCGCTAAGGATGACATAATCCTTTAATCCGCAACATCCTTCAAATCATGGTTCAGACAATTTTCTTCCAATATCTATAATAATTATCGCAAGAATTATTTGCATATATCATAAATATTTAGTATTTTTACGGTCATTTATTTTGAATTTTACAAAAATTGAATAATAACACTAATATATATTCCGATAACACTACCGAACTCAATGAAATCAAGATTAAGGGTGCGCGCGAACATAATTTAAAAAATGTGGACGTTACTATACCTCGCGATAAATTCATTGTAATAACCGGATTATCGGGTTCCGGCAAATCAACTTTAGCCTTCGACACATTATATGCCGAGGGTCAGAGGCGTTATGTTGACTGTATGTCACCCTACTCTAAACAGTTTATGGGAATGCTAAAGAAGCCCGAAGTCGATAGCATCGAAGGGCTTTCACCGGCGATCTCAATAGAACAAAAATCCATCTCGCACAATCCGCGTTCTACTGTTGGCACGGTAACTGAAATCTACGATTATCTGCGGCTTCTATTCGCAAAAATCGGCATTCAATATTCCCTTGACAGCGGTTTACCCGTTATTCAAAAATCTATGGATCAAATCTGCGAAGAAATAATGGAGAAATTTGACGATCAGAAAGTTCAGATTTTAACTCCTTTAATCCGTGCGCGTAAGGGTCATTACCGTGAACTTTTCGAAAAGCTTTTGCGTCAAGGGTTTACAAAAGTTCGCGTTGACCGCGAATTGCGCGATATAACCCCTTCTATGCAATTAGTTCGTTTCAAAACCCACGACATTGATTTGGTAATTGACCGTTTACATATCACAGAGAAAAATGAACATCGCATCCGTGAATCCATTGATTTAGCTTTGAATAAGGGTGACGGTTATATGAAACTTATTGCCCGAAACGAGGATACGGGAGTTGAAAAAGAGGAACTTTTCAGCACGCGATATAGTGATCCGGTTACGGGTAGAGCTTACCAACCATTAGCCCCAAATATGTTTTCTTTTAATTCGCCTTACGGTGCTTGTCCTCGTTGCAATGGATTGGGTGAAGTTACTGATTTTAATCTTAGTATGGTCTTACCCGACGATACAATATCAATTGCCGAAGGTGCGATAGTTCCTTTAGGAGTGAGACAGAAATCGTGGCTTTGGGCTCAAACCGAAATTTTCGCTGAAAAGAACAATATTGATTTGACGATTCCACTTAAAGATTTATCGAAAGAAGATTTAAGAAAAATCCTGTATAATAAATATGACGACACTTTCAGCACAGAAAGAAGTATCCTTAAATTGGACGAAGAATCGGCAAGGGGTTATACGTTCGAAGGTATTTTACCGGGGTTAATACACTTGATGGATAATAGCGTTACCGCTGTAAAAAAGGAACTGGAAATGTATTTACAAAGCGTTCCCTGCCCGAAATGTAATGGCGGCAGATTACGCGAAGAGAGCTTAGCGGTTAGAATTTTGGATTACAACATTAACGATATTGTTACATTGGATATCGTAGCCTGCATAGAAAGAATTGTTTCGATGGAAAAAAGACTAACCAAACGCCAACTTAAAGTAGCAGGTGTGATATTACGTGAAATAAAATCAAGACTTAAGTTCCTGATGGATGTTGGATTATCTTATTTGTCCATCAGTCGTAGTATTCGTACGCTTTCCGGTGGAGAATCTCAGCGCATTCGCTTAGCTTCTCAAATAGGTTCGCAATTGGTAGGTATAATGTACGTTCTCGATGAGCCGAGTATCGGTTTGCATCAGCACGATAACGATAAATTGATTCATTCACTCAAAGAATTACGCGATCTGGGCAATACCGTAATTGTTGTAGAACACGATAAAGCAATGATTGAGCAATCCGATTACCTTGTGGATATAGGACCGGGATCGGGCGTTCACGGAGGCGAAATTATGCTATCGGGAATTACTTCCGAGATATTAGCATTACCGGACGAAGCGATAAAAGATTCCTTAACGGCGCTATATCTAAGAAACCTTAAAAGCATTCCTGTCCCATCGGAACGCCGCCAAGGGAATGGTGAAAATCTTATTTTATATGGTGCTAAGGGCAATAACCTACAATCCATTGATTTGATACTCCCACTAGGAAAATTAATTTGTATAACGGGAATGAGCGGCTCAGGTAAATCGTCGGTTATTAGCGATACACTATATCCGATTTTGGCAAATCACTTATACAGAAGTGGTAAATCTCCATTACCTTATGATAGAATCGAAGGTATGGAACACATCGATAAATTAATTGAAATTGACCAATCACCTATTGGACGTACACCGCGTTCAAATCCGGCAACATATACAGGACTATTTACTCTCATCCGCGATTTTTACGCAATTCTGCCGGAATCTAAAGTTCGCGGTTATAAACCCGGACGCTTTTCATTTAATGTTGAGGGTGGCAGATGCGAGGAATGTCAAGGTGCTGGAATGAGAAAAATAGAGATGAATTTCCTTCCTGATGTCTATGTTAAGTGCGAAGCGTGCAACGGGAGACGTTACAATAAAGAAACCTTACAAGTGCTATATAAAGGTAAATCAATTTCAGACGTTTTAGAAATGACTGTTGAAGAGGCTCTTGAATTTTTCTCGGAACATCCAAAAACAAGAAAAAAAATTAAAACTCTTTTCGATGTGGGATTAACATACATTAAACTGGGTCAGCAGGCACCTACTCTTTCGGGTGGTGAAGCTCAACGTGTCAAATTAGCCGCTGAATTGAGCAAACGTCAAACCGGTAAAACACTTTATTTACTCGACGAACCAACAACAGGGCTTCATTTTGAGGATATTAGAATTTTACTCAAGCTGTTGGCGAAACTTTCGGACAAAGGAAATACAGTTGTGGTTATCGAACATAACTTAGATGTAATTAAATATGCCGATTGGATTATTGATATGGGACCGATGGGCGGTAATGACGGCGGGCTAATTATAGCGCAAGGAACACCGGAAGACCTGATCAAAGTCGAAAACTCTTACACTGCTATGTACCTGAAAAAAGAAATGGGAACAATTTGTAATTGTTAATTGTAAGTTGAAAATGACCAAACGAGAAATCGTTCCCAAACTGATGAATGGGAACGATTTTTTGATAAAGTGTTTATCCTGCTAAATCATTGATTGCTGTATGGCTCTAAACCCTATCGCAATCGCTCCGTCAATAGCGGAACCTTGCGGTTGAACTAATTTGATTTTCTCATTTTTATGGATTTCTTCAATTAGTAAGTGTGCTAATAATGTATCGGCTTCAATTATTCCGCCCATCAGTGCAACTTCAACTTTTTTTGTTTTATAATGCTTTAGGAGAGCATTTGGTAATTCGGCCAAATGTTTTGCCGAACGGTTGATTATATTCAAACATATATCGTCATTTTCCTCAGCACATAGCATAACTGAAGGAGTAAGCATCTGGTATTCAAAAGCGCCTTCGTTATAAGCCTTTACGATAGTACGGGGATTTTCTAAATCTATGGTATGGTATAATTCAGCAACTTTTTGTGTTAGGGCTGTAGGCTTTCCTCTTCCATCCAAAGCTCTCACAACCGCTGTCAAACCTTCGCGGCCAATCCAAGCACCACTCCCTTCATCATCCAATTCGACTCCCCAACCGCCGCATCTTTCTAATGGTTTATCCTTAGTTTTTGCTAAGGCTATGGAACCGGTTCCAATTATTGTGATTATGCCATCACCGCCGGTAAAGGCGCCTTCCAATGCTAATTCCGCATCGCTTGTAACAACCAAATTATTAATATCTATATATTGACCGCGAGCTAATGTTTTTATCAGCATTTGACTACGGCGTTTTTCTTCTTCAAGCCACACACCGGCAACTCCAAAAACTATCGCGTCAACTTCGTTTAAACTGATTGCAACCTGTCTGCATAAATCCATAATAACATTTAATGTCCGCTCGCTTGATTCCCCTACTCCTACTGCGCCAATGCGTGTAGTTCCCGATTTTACTTTTACGATTTTTTCGCCTGCTCTAAATAATTCACCTCTTGTGTGCGTACCGCCACCATCGATTCCGATTATCGTGCAATTATTGATATCCATTTATAACCTATTCAATTTCAATTTTCATAGTACTTTTATGTATTTTTAATTACAATTTTTATGCCATATAAACGATAATTATCTTAAGTTTTCAACAAAATAATAACAGCATAGAATGATTATATTGTTAGTTCTTGATCACTATTTGTTTTTTATTTAGCACTATAGTACTAACAAGGAGCATAATTAGAATGTTCAACGTATAGGATAATGCTATGTATAATGGGAAATCATCGCCGAATATTTCGAAAATTGCCAGAAGAATTGGAGCTAAAAGCCAAGCACCATTAATAAACAATACCCGCTTCATCCAAATCCTATGAGCAAACACGCGACGCTTAAGCATAAACCTAAATCCTTGTGCAAGGTAAAACAACCAAAGCAGAGCCGCGATACGCATACCGGATTCAGCAATGTGACCATAGGACCTTTGGAAAGTATTAATAATTATATAAATGCATGTAAATGAGGATATTATAAAATATCCACATCCTAACCTCAAATGCGCTTTCCAAAAGTTTTTCCTAAATTTATCGCTGACTAATAAAAAAGATATTGCTAATAAAACAAATATCATTAAATTAAATAAAATTGAGTAAATTATATTCATCACTTATTCGTTAATGTTGTAAAATGAATTTTTCAAAATTACTAATTATATATTAAATAAAAAAACTAAGACTAAAGCGTTAATCGCGATTAATGATTTAAGCAATAATAAAATATATTTTTATAGTAATGAATTAATTTGTAGTTTTGTATTTTAATAATGTATATTTAGGGTAAAATATTTGAAACAAATTATCATATTATTAGTTTTGATTTCAATCATCGGCTGTACAAAAGACAATAATAAACAAATCAGCAGCAATGAAATAGAATTCTGGCATTTTTGGAGCGAACCATATCAAAAGGGTTTGATTGATTCCTTAGTTCAGGATTTTGAAAAATTAAATTCTTGTAAAGTAAATGTAAGCTTGCTTAGTTGGGCGGACGGTAAAACAAAATTATTAGCCGCATTCAACTCCGGCACAGCACCTGATGTCTTAGAGCTTGGCTCAGATTGGGTACCTCAATTTTCAAGTGTAGGCGTTTTAAAAGAATTAGATAACGCGGACGGAGCACGAAAGCAATTTTTAGACTTTTCATTACAGCCATCCTTTTGGAAAGACAAACTCTATGCTCTACCTTGGGTAGTTGATACAAGAGTTTTATTTGCTAATATTGATTTGTTGAAAAAAAACGGTATTAACATAAACAAAGATTCTACATTAACTTATGAACAGTTATTGAATTTTAGCGATAAAGCTAATACCGGTAACGGGTACTATGGTATAGGAATAACCGGTTCTGACGCTCATAAATTATACAAAAAACTACTGCCAATGTTTTGGTCTTACGGAGGTGGGGTATTTGATAAAAAGGGTAAGCTGATTTTGGATTGTCCTGAGAACATCAAGGCACTCGAGATGTATTGTAGTCTATCGAGAAACGGATTGATCGAAACACAAAGGCAATTAGACGCAGGTTTTGTTCAAGGCAAAATCGCTTTTTGTTTTTCCGGGTCGTGGATGATAGATAGAATCCGTATTGAAAATCCAAAATTAAACTATGCCACAATGTTGATGCCGAAGGTAAATGGTAATAAAGGAATTTCATTTGCCGGTGGCGAATACCTCTCAATTTGCAAAAATTCAACGAACCCAAAATTAGCTGAGAAGTTTATTCGATATATGACCGATGGACTTAATTCATCCAAATTTTGCAAAAAAATCAATGTTGCCGGCTTCCCTGCCGACAAACAATACTATAATTCTCAAGAAATACTTCAACTTACTAACAAAAAAGTTTTTGCAGACCAATTGAATTACTCAAAAATGACACCGATGAATCCGAAGTGGCTCGATATCGAACCGATAATCGAAGAAGCCGCTGTTGAAGCGCTTTACGGAAAAAAAACACCGGAAGAAGCATTAAAAGAAGCTAAACAAAAGATTTTAGATTTATTATAAAGAAAAAAAACAATATTAAGGAACAAGTATTATGTTAAGTTCTTCAATACAAGAATACTTAAAAACAATATTTAAGCTACATAAAGGGCGGCCGGTTACCACAACGGCTATTGCCAGAGAACTCAATATTTCGGGAGCGTCAGTTACAGGTATGCTAAAACGCTTATCACAATTGAATCTCGTCGTATATAATTCATATAAAGGTGTTGTACTTTCAAAAACAGGTATGGAAACAACATTAAGAATTTTGAGAAGACATAGATTAATAGAAGCTTTTTTAAAAGAAGTTTTACACTATGATTTATCCAAAATTCACTCAGAATCATCTTCAATAGATTTTTCGGTATCCGATTATTTTATTCAACGGATAGACCTTCTTTTGGGTCAACCAAAATATAGCCCATTCGGTAAACCAATACCATCGGCTGAATTAATTATGCCGGTTGAAAAGGTAGAATTATTATCCGATGTTGAACCGGGTAGAAAAGTTATTATTCGTAGATTAGACGATACTAATAATGAAATCGTTGACTATCTTGAGAAGAAAGGATATATTCCGGGGACAGTAATAGAAGTTCAAAAGAAAGAACCTTTCCTAGGACCAATATCTTTATATCTTAACGGACAGCCGGATTTTATAGGATATGAAATAGCGAAACGACTCTTCGTTGAAGAAATATTAGTATAATTAATCCGAAAAACGATAAAATATCATTCTGTTTTATCGTCTATGGAAAGTTATTTTTTAATCATTAGTGAGATAGTTATGTCTTTAGTGACACGAATTATTGACTTATTTAGAAAGCAAGAGACTCTTAAACAAGGCGGCGGCGAAACAGCCATAAAAAAACAAATTGATATGGGAAAACTGCCTGCCCGTAAAAGAATCGAATCTATATTGGATCCGAATTCATTCCACGAATATGATATGTTCGTTGAGCATCAAGCGGAAGACTTTGGAATGGATAAGAAAGATTTACCTGGTGACGGTGTTGTAACCGGTACAGGAACTATTAATAATCATCCAATATGTATTTATGCTCAAGATTTTACTGTAGCCGGTGGATCGTTAGGATTAGCCCACGCTCGTAAAATTACAAAGATTATGGATCACGCTGTAAAATTAGGTATCCCGCTTATCGGTATCAACGATTCAGGTGGCGCTCGTATTCAAGAAGGTGTAAATTCTCTTGCCGGTTATGGCGAGATTTTCTATAGAAACACTCGTGCTTCGGGTGTTATTCCTCAAATATCTGTTATTTTAGGACCTTGTGCCGGTGGAGCTGTTTATTCACCAGCTTTAACAGATTTTGTTTTTGTTGTCGATAAGGTTTCCAAAATGTTCATCACCGGACCTGAAGTAATAAAAACAGTATTAGGTGAAGAAATATCAATGGAAGATTTGGGTGGTGCTCGCGTTCACGCAGAAATCACCGGAAATGCACATTTTTATTCTCAAAGCGAGCAAGAGTGCTTCGACCAAATTAAAAAACTTGTTTCTTTTATTCCTTGGAACAATAGAAAGAAAGCAGAAGCTTTCCCAATTAAATCACCAAAACCAATTTATGACATTAATAACATTATACCTGAAAAATCTACAGAACCTTACGACGTTCGCGATATCATTCGTAGTATTGTTGACGATTCTGATTTCTTTGAAATTCAAGAATTGTTCGCCGCTAATATTGTTATAGGTTTTGCAAGAATTGATGGCCAATCAGTTGGTATTGTTGGTAATCAACCTATGGTTTTAGCAGGCGTTTTGGATGTTGATTCGTCCGATAAAGCCGCGCGCTTTGTCCGTTTCTGTGATTCATTCAATATACCGTTGCTTACATTGGTTGATTTACCGGGTTATTTACCTGGTATTGACCAAGAACACGCCGGCGTTATTCGCCACGGTGCAAAAATGCTCTACGCTTATAGTGAAGCAAGTGTTCCAAAGATTACTTTAATCCTTAGAAAAGCTTATGGCGGTGGTTATATCGCTATGTGCTCAAAGCATTTGGGAGCAGACTTTGTGTTTGCTCTACCAACAGCTGAAATAGCAGTTATGGGACCGGAAGGTGCCGCTAATATAATCTTCCGTAAGGAAATTACTGAAGCCGCCAATCCGGAAGAAGTACGTCAACAAAAAGTTAAAGAATATACCGAAAAATTCGCTAATCCATATAAAGCCGCCGCGGCCGGATATGTCGATTCGGTAATTCCACCTGATGAAGCACGTGAACATATCAAACACGCTTTAGCAATTTCTAAAGATAAAATGGATCCGTTGCCAAACAAAAAACACGGTATTCCACCGTTCTAATTGTTTATGGAAACCGACCCAAAACAACAACTATTTATATCGTTCCTAAGTTTCGGCTTGGGAACGATAGTTGTAAAAAAGCAAACGCTTGATGACAGTTCAATCAAGGATGATTGACCCACCGAAAGTGATGTAATAAGCATCCCTTATTGTTCGAAAAATTGATTTTAAACTATATAAATATAAAATGAAGAAAGTCGCACTTATAATTTTAGACGGCTGGGGAATCGGTAAAAAAGATAAATCCGATGCCATTTATTCAGCTAATACTCCATATTACGATAATCTACTGGATAAATATCCAAACTCGACTCTTAAATCTTATGGATTATATGTTGGATTACCCGACGGACAAATGGGAAATTCCGAAGTAGGTCACCTGAATATTGGCGCAGGCCGAGTAATTTATCAGGATTTAGTTCGGATAAACCTTGCTATTGAAAAAAATGAAGTGAAAAATATCCCTACTCTTGTTAACGCTTACAAATATGCTAAAGAAAATAATAAGGCTGTTCATCTAATTGGTTTGGTATCCGACGGCGGTGTTCATAGCCAAGAAAAGCACCTCTATCATTTATGTGATATTGCTAAAGAATTTGAACTTGAAAAAGTTTATATACACGCACTAACTGATGGAAGGGACTGCGACCCAAAGAGCGGTTTGGGCTTTATTAATAATCTTGAAGAGCACTTAAAACATTCAACGGGGAAGATCGCTACGGTTTGCGGAAGATACTTTGCGATGGATAGGGATAAACGCTGGGAACGCGTTAACGTCGCTTATGATTTGTTGGTAAACGGGATCGGTACAAAAGAATCAATTCCGGCAGAAGCTATCAGTAAATCTTATGAAAACGGTGTAACTGATGAGTTTATATTACCGGTTGTAATTACTCAAGAAAATGGTAGTCCTGTTGCAACTATATCCGACGGCGATGTTGTTATTTGCTTCAATTATCGAACAGATAGACTGAGAGAACTTACAACAGTTCTAACACAAAAAGAATTTCCTGAATATGGAATGCACACATTAGCTCTTCGATATTTGACAATGACCCAATATGATGAAAACTTTGTTAATGTGGAACCTATTTTCGAAAAACCTAATGTACAAATGACATTAGGTGAATATATATCTAGACTTGGATTAAAACAGCTTCGAATTGCAGAAACAGAAAAATATCCTCACGTCACATTTTTCTTTTCAGGGGGTAGAGAAGACGCCTTCCCGGGTGAAGACAGAATATTAATTAATTCACCCAAAGTTGCAACTTATGATCTGCAACCCGAAATGAGTGCCTATTTGGTTACTGATGCTGTAAAACAGCAAATCGAATCTCATAAATATGATTTCATCTGCTTGAATTTTGCAAATGGCGATATGGTAGGACATACCGGAGTTTACACAGCAATTATTCAGGCTTGCGAAGCTGTGGACAAATGTCTATCAGTGGTAATTGAAACAGCTAAGGCGAATGACTATGACGTACTTCTGATTTCCGACCACGGAAATGCTGAATTTACTATCAATCCCGATGGTTCACCTTTTACAGCTCATACAAATAGCGAGGTACCTTGCATTTATATCGGAAATCAATTCCATTCGATTGTCAATGGCAAATTAGCTGATGTCGCCCCTACCCTTTGCAAAATAATGGGTATTGGCAAACCGGTCGAAATGGAAGGTTCCGCTTTACTATAATTCCGGCAAAGTGAAAACTTCTAAATTGTTAAATGATTTTAATGAATCATTCATTGCGGCAATATCACCCGATATTGCCGTTGTGTATTTATAATTATTAAGCACTAAATTGGCTGTTTTTATTAAATCATCGGGAGTTGTTAATGCTATTTTGTGGATGAAAGTCTCGTAGAAATCTAATGGCAAATCATTTATTAAAGTCGAGAGCATCAGCGAAGCCGATTGAAATACTGTTTCAGAATTTCGCAAAAATGAGCCCGCAATGTAATTCTTTGCTGTCAAGATTTCTTCATCACCGATTAGGATCATCTTTAATTTATCAATTTCGGCTTCAATAATATTCATAATCTCGCCAAGATGCTCCGGCGAAGTTCCTAATGATATTCTTAAAACAGATGAATATTTTCGGGCATCTGTAAATGTATGAACACCATAAGTAAAGCCTTTTTCTTCACGTATGATTTTGTTTAATCTTGACCCGAAATAACCCCCAAAAACCGTATTAAGCAATTGAAATTGCGGATAAATTTCAGATTTCTTATCTATTGCCTGAATGCCCATTGAAACATAAGATTGCGCCGCGTCCGCCTTTTCAATCAAATAAATCTTGTTATGTTGAAGACCGGAAAATGTGGTGACTCCACTGTCTTCAGGATGATAATTAAATGTGAGATACTTATCGCCAAACTCCTCAATTTGCGTTTTGTTAATATTACCGGCGGCAATGATGTAAATCTTGCCGAGCACCAATTTCCTGTACATCTCTTTGCAATCTTCTACCGTGAAAGTATTTATTGATTTCCGTGTGCCTAAATGCGGATGACCATAACTGTGACCGTTAAAATAGTTATAAGAAAAACCTAAATGCGCCGAATATTCCGGCTCCGAAAGCCTCATCTCCAAATGTGACAGCGTTTTGATTTTCATACCCTCTACCTCATCGGCACTAAACTGTGGATTCAGTAAACAATCAGAAATTAGTTCGAATGCGGTATCGGAAAATTCAGCTAAAAAAGTAACTGTAACATAAGATTCGTCCCACGAAGCTTTCGACGACATTTTAATGCCTTTATTTTCTGCAAGTTCGCTTATTTGCTCGGCAGTTCTTTTGGCTGTACCTTGTAGAAGCATCTGCATAGTGAAATTCGCTAAACCCGGTTTAGGCTCGATTACTGAACCACTTGATAAGGCAATTGTCAACTGTGCAATTGGTTGCAAATTGTTTTCTAATACTAAAGCTTTAATATTATCGCTTATTGAAAAAACATCCATTTCCGGATTTTCATATTGAGTTATTTCTTTTATTTCAGGTATTTTCATATTCAATTTATCGTATTGGTAAAATTTTTATTATCAAAAATACGAATTACTCACAATTTAGTAGTAATTTTGTTTTTTTTTATTGGAACATTATGCCATTTATTGGTGAAATCGCGGCTCTCGGTGGAGCATTGTTATGGTCGTTTTCTTCTTTTCTATTTACCGAAGCGACTATAAGATTAGGAGTTATACAATTAAACATAGATAGACTTATATTAGCAATTCTATTAATATTATTAACGATATTTGCATTCGGAATCGCGTTTACTACAACGAATACACAATTAATTTACCTATCTATCAGCGGTATTATTGGCTTAGTCTTAGGTGATACATTTTTGTTGGCGGCTTTCAAAGCAATTGGACCGCGGATAACTATGCTCATAATGTCATTCAATCCCGCAGTAGCGGCTATATTCGCTTACTTTATGTTGCACGAAACCCTTGGATTACCTATAATATTTGGTATGGCTCTTACATTGGCTGGTATTTCGTTAGTGGTTATGGAAAAACCGAAAACCAAAACAAAATTTAAAGTAACTACAAGGGGTGTAATTTACGCTTTCTTAGGTGCTTTTGGGCAGGCTATCGGATTGGTTTTCTCGAAAATGGCATTCTTAGACTGCGAAATAAATAGCCTAACAGCGAGTTTATACAGGATGCTTGCCGCATTATTGATTATTCTTCCGTTAGGAATGATAATGAAACATTATAGAAATCCTATAAAAATATACCTTAAAGACAAAAAATTATTTTTATTAGTTACAATTGGTTCAATTATTGGACCATATTTGGGTATAACTTTGAGTTTCATCGCCGCTATCAATACCAAAATCGGTGTTGCATCCACCCTATTGGCAACTGTGCCAATTATGATGCTTCCGCTCTCGCATTACTTCTACAAAGAGCAACTTTCATTCCGCTCAATAGCCGGTGCCGTCATCGCGGTACTTGGGGTACAACTTTTATTTTGGTTTTAATTATTTCGCAAACCGTATTCTCATAGATCCTTTAAATTTTTTGAAATTCCATTAGATTCTAATATTTTAAAAATAATTCATTAAGTTTGTTTTATTCAAAACGATTTATCTAATATAATTGCTTTAAGCTTTAGATATGGAAAAATTAATACTATTTGGAATCTTGAGTGTACTATCTATCTCAGCCTCGTGGCGAACGTTATCCAACGTCAAGAACCACGGTTTTTACCGGTTCTTTAGCTGGGAATGTATTGCTTGGTTATTTGCTTCGAATTACGAATTTTGGTTCATAAACCCCTTTAGTTCAAATCAGATATTCTCTTGGCTTTTACTCTTGATAGCCTCTTATGTGGTTATCGCAGGCGTGTTAATGATGAAAAAAATGGGCAAAGCCGTAAAAATCAGAGATGAAAAGACACTTTATAGTTTTGAAAAAACCACCGAATTGGTGGATAAAGGAATATTCAAATACATCAGACATCCGCTTTATTCATCATTGATTTACTTAACTTGGGGGGTATTTTTAAAAAAACCGACTATAATATTACTTTTTATCTCAGTTTTATCAACGGTTTTTCTATATATTACATCAAGATTGGATGAAAAGGAATGTATCCTGTTTTTTGGCGAAAAGTACAAAGAATATATGAAACGAAGTAAAATGTTTATACCACACATATTTTAGGGTTATTATTATGAAAAAAAATAATGTTTTTTGAAAATAATTTGTTAAATTTGAGTATAATAAAACTAAAAATTGTAAATTAATTTAAATTTATCAGTAAAAAACAATAGGAGAATTTATGGCAATATTATCAATGTTTTACGGAATAATAATATCCATTTATTATATGGATAATAATCAACATAATATACCTCATATTCACGTAAAATATCAAGAGAACGAAGGTGTTTTCTCCATTCCTGATGGTAATTTGCTGGAAGGTGCAATCCCAAACAACAAACTTAAACTTGTTCATGCGTGGATGGAAATTCATAAAGACGAATTAGTAGCTAATTGGGATCTTGCAGTTGCAGGTAATTCCGTGTTTCAAATAGATCCGTTAAAATAGGAGAATAATAATGAATCCACGCGTAAAAAATGTAATTCCATATCCCGATTATTCTTTAAAAATTGAATTTACTAATGGTGAAGTTAAAATTTTTGATGTGAAACCGCTTTTAAATTTCGGAATTTTTAAAGAACTCAATGATTATCATAAATTTCAGAATGTTAGACCTTTTTTAGGTTCGATACAATGGAGTGGCGGTCAAGATTTATGTCCGGACACTTTGTATTTAGAAAGTATTTTGGCATAAATAATTAGTTATATTTGAAAACCAAAATCGAGTCGAACTCAATTATTATGAAAAAAACATTAATACTCTTAATCCTGATACTCTCCACTTGCACGGCTTATGGAGAAAAAAGTATTGTTACCGACAACCCTTGCCAAGGTTGTGGTACTAATGGGCAATACAAAAAAATCATTGATTCTCTATCCCAAGTGCCTACAAAAATTCAATTTATTCTAAATACTTTGCTAAAGCAATCAATGACTGATTTTACCGGTAATATTAATTTTGTTCAAGGTGTGAATTTCGATTTGGAAAATTGGCTGGGAAACGATTCGATTCCGCAGAGCCAAAATGAACACTCGACACCAAAATACCAGCTGTATTATCAGTTGTCCGATGAATCTCTCAAAATCAAGGCGTATTGTATTAAAATAGAACTCGATTCCTATGGTCAAGTAACTTATTTTGGATGGCCTCGCGAGGGTTACAACAAACGGGAAAAATTTGTAAAACCTGAAACCGCATTAGAACTTGCTTTAAAACAATGCAAAATAAAGAAATATAAAACCAATAAATATTCTTGTTGTCTTGGGCTCGATTCAAAACTAGAAAAACTTTGTTGGTACATTTATTTTGAACAAAAAACAGAAGGTAATAAACGGAATAGTAGAACAGATTACATCCGAATGGTCATTGATGCAACTGAACTAAAAATACTTGATGAAGTTGAAGAAAGTGAAAGTTTGCTGAGACAACAATGATATGAATGCTCCTCCTCCTACTCCGCTTTCACATCCGGCAAATCTTTCCAGCGAGTTGTGTAGTGAGGTGATTCGAATTCGCGGCGCATTTCCCAGGGCTTTTTTACTCCGGCGGCGGCGTAAAACACCGTGTTTCGTCCCATTTTTTTATTGATTTCATCCACAGCCAAAGTAACTTTTTTCAGCTTTTGACGGTCTTCGGGATCGAACAGCGAGAATTGGTCTAAGTTGCAGGGAACCAAACCCGAAAGCAAAATTCCCGCTTTCTGATAATCGAAACCCTCACGGTAAATCTGTTCAACCCCCGCCGTGGCGTATGCCAACAGCTCGGAAGTAGCCGAAGTCGGCACAGGCAGAGGAATCTGAACACCGTTGTGATATTGGCGCGTTTGGCTGAACGGGCTGGTGCGCAAAAAGACATATAGCAAATTCGCCGCAGACGACTGCATACGCATCTTATCCGCCGCTCGAGTCACGTATGTTGCCACAGCCTCCAATATCTCCTCCTTGCTCCTAATAACCCTTCCAAATGAGCGCGAAGATAATATAGACTGCTTCGGCGGTTCGGCTTGCGATATGTCAATACACGGTTTGCCTTGCAATTCATAAAGCGTCCGCAATCCCTGCACAGTCATATTTTTTTTGACCCATTTCTCATTGGCTTGAGTGAAATCGTAAGCGGTCTCAATACCGGATTTTCGCAAACGCTCGGAGTGCTTCCACCCTACTCCCCAGATATCGCCAACAGGAACACGTTTCAAAACTGAGCTGATATCATCCATTTTGCTGATGTCGCACACACCTCTCAGCGAAAAGTCTTTTTTCGCGATTTTGTTTGCGATTTTGGCAAGCGTTTTCGTTTTTGCTATGCCGATTGAGGTAGGAATACCAACCCCCTTATCTATTTTCATTCTAAGGTTCCTACAAAATGCACCCAAATCCAAATTTACATCGGTAAAGTTGATAAACGCTTCGTCAATTGAATATATCTCCATATCGGGAACAATCGAATCCACAAGGGAGAAAACCCTCTGCGAAATATCGCCATAGAGAGAATAGTTGGACGAAAACACCTGAACGTTATATCTTTTTATGATATTTTTAATTTGGAATAGCGGTGAGCCACGCTTTATGCCAACATCTTTGGCTTCCTGTGACAAGGCTATAACTATCCCGTCGTTATTGGAAAGCACCACAACGGGTTTTGTCGCCAATTCCGGACGGAAGATTTTCTCGCACGAGGCGTAAAAACTATTACAATCAATTATTCCAACCGCTTTTATCATAAGAATGCAAAATTTCCAATTATTATTTTAAATTACTTCTAATTTGATATACAAATTTATTATTTTTGAAACTATTATTAACATTAAATTTTCCAAATGGAATGTATATTTATACCCGAGTTTGATAAGTTTTCAGATTTGCTGGAGGTTAGCGATTCGGAATTTACCCACATTAAAGCTCTTCGATTGAAAGAAGGCGAAGACTGTTATATTTCCAACGGCAAAAATCTCGGCGGTATTGCCGAAGCAATCGCATTTTCGAAGAAAAGCTGTACCCTAAAAGTAAAAAGCATTATCGAAAATATGGGTGAAACCGGTACTCAAATCATTTTAGCACTTGGTATTCTCGCTAACCGTGAACGCTTTGAGTTTGCTTTGGAAAAAGCCATCGAACTTGGTATTACAGAATTCATTCCACTAACAACTAAATTCAGCCAAAAAGATAAAGTCAATGTAGCTCGCTTGGAAGCCAAAGCTATCGCCGCGATTAAACAATGCCGCCGCTCCCTACTTCCAAAAATTCATCCGCAAATGAGCATCGCTAAAGCATTGGAGTATTGCACATCCGAACAAATAATTTTAGCTGACGAGTATGGGGTAAATGCTAATAAAATTGAGATTAGCCCACCAAAAAAACTGTGTTTCTTCATCGGTCCCGAAGGTGGATTTTCGGATGATGAAATTGCGATTATTTCACAAAATGCTGTAAAGCTAAACCTTGGCTGTCGCCGTTTACGTGCCGAAACTGCTGTAATTGCGGCAATAAGTTCGGTTATTCTGCCCCGGTAACTTTCTTTTCATCGCGTAAAGCGCGAGCTTTTTTACGGGCGTCTTCCAGATAGATTGAACGCGGATAAACTACCAACAATTTTTTATAGTACTTCATCGCTTCGTCGTAATTTTTTATTTCGGAGTTGTAATTTGCTATATTATAATAAACTAAATCACTATATATACCTTGAGGATATTCTTCGGCTAACCTTTTCCAAATTTCAATTGCTTTCGGCTTTTGTTTAGCTTCTTCATAAATATTTGCGGCATTAACTAATGCTTTTTCACCAATATTCGCTTTTGAAGCCGCATCTGAAACAGCTATAAATTTTTCTGCCGCTTCCAAAGGTTTGTTCTGCTGTACGAGTAATTCGGCGTTTCTGAAAACATCCATTGCTTTAGCATTCGGTTTGTTTTCGGTAATTAACCCGGAATATTCCAGCGCGTCGTTAGCAACTTGGCTTTTGCTATCGAGAGATAGTTTATCGAACATCACTTTTGCTGAATCCAGATTACCAATATAGTACTCAAGCATCGCTAAATTGTATTGAGCTTGGTTAGCGTCAGCGATATCTAAATTGATATATTTTGTTAAAACGTTACGAAACTCGTCCTTCGCTTTCGACAAATTATTTTCTGCAAGATATATTTCACCTAATTTTAATGAAGCTTTCGATTTAATATCAGTTGTTTTTGCCTTTTGAGTCAAATTTTGTAGTATTTTTACGGCATCGTCGGTCTTGTTCAGATATTTATATTGCAAATTTGCCGCTCTCAGCAAGGATTCGTCGGATTGCGAATTAGCCGCAAAATCTTTCGCCATTTTTATATAACTATCCACAATCATTTTCATTTCATCCATTTTAATCGAATCGTTATCGAGTGCACGGGCTTCCAAACTTCTTGTTAAGCCGTAATATGCTGTGGAACGATATGGCGATGCACTACCCATATTTAATATGTGATTGTAGGCTTTGATAGCAATTTCGTAATCGCCATCATATCGGGCTTGGTCGGCGAAATAATAAATCTCTCTACCCGCGGCTTTTCGCATTTGATCAATTAATATACAAACATCGAATGCTTTGTCCTCACGTTTAGTAGTTCTGTAATACCAAAGCAAAAGTTGGTAAAGTTCGTAATTATTGGGATTTTTTTCAATCTCTTTGTTCAACCGTTGATCAATATATGCAATAGCGGGGGTGTTTTCCAGAAAACCATACAAACGACTTTGCGCATATCCACGTAGTTCGGGATCGGCTTCTAACAGCAATACCTCTTCAATTCCATTTTTAAAATCGCGGGTCATTGCGTAATAACGGCTTAATTGATCGGCAAATAAGCCCTTAACAGCAATGTTTTTTCTACCGGTTAAAAGAGTGACAATCGCTTTGTCGTATTGTCTTAAACCCATCTGAGCATAAGAAATTATCTCGTAAGCTTCGGGATTTTTGATGTTATCGGCGATAATGTCCTCCCACTCGGCATTGGCTTTATCATTGTCACCTATTTTCCAAAACAGCTCTGCCAAGACGGAACGATATTTAATTTGTGGGTGTTTCTCAATAAAAAGTTTTACGTCGTCAATTAATTCAGAATATTTATGTAATTCTTTATACGCTTTTAAGTACGATTCGAAAAATTGCACGTTATTTTTTTGCTCATCAAATAATTCTTTGTAAAGCCGACCAGCTTCTTCGTAATTACCAGCATTTTCATAAGATTGCGCTAATTGATAGCGCTCAGTTTGAGCCCCGCCTTTGTCTTGCGAATAAATTGATGCAAAAAATAATGGTAAAAACAGAGTTGCAAAAAGTGCAATTTTAATATTCATATTGATTTTTTTCGTAATTTTAAAAATTGTATTTCTTAAAGACGATAAATTGATTGATAGTATTGAAAACATTTAAAAAAATATATATAATTCTTGTGATTTGCTTGGTGAGTCCTGCTTTTTTGATTTCGGTTGAAAAGGATGTTAAACACACCAAAAAGAAAATTATATTAAAGCAACCTGCCGATAGTTTGGTTGTTACTACGCGTGAAGGATATACAGAAAGAGCATTATACGGTCACGTTTGGTTAAACCAAGGCACGATAAATCTTTTTAGCGAATATGCACAACAAACTGAAGAAACCAACACGGTTATACTAAGGCATAATGTTGCTGTTAAGCAAGGTACATTGAATTTATATACTAACGACGCAATCTATTATGGATTCACTCAAATGGCTTACGCCTCGAATTCTGTTAATATTATTGACCGAAATACAACCTTAGTCGCATCGAGCGGTTCCTATGATGCTTATGACCATATAGCGGACTTTACAGGAAAAGTTGTAGTAGAAAACGATTCAGCGATAATATTTGCCGATCACGTAACATATTTTCGTAAAGACAGAACGAGTTTTGTGGACGGTAATGCGCATATTTTCGGAAAATTTACGAACGCAGTGATTCGCGCTGATTCTATAAAATACTTCTCCGAAAAAAGTTATGCTATCGCCAAAGGTATTCCTGTGTTATTCCAAGTAGATACTTTAAATAAAAACTCCGAAAATCAGGCAGAAATGAAGTTGGACACTATGACCATATCCGCTAATATAATGGAAGCATTTTTCGGAACGGATAACGAAAATTATATTTGTACCGGATCTGTTGAAATCAATAAAGATTCATTAGCGGCTAAATGCAAGAAAGCAATTTATAATAAATATCTGAGTGAAATCTATCTTATCGGAAATCCGGTAATATGGTATTCCGGTACTCAAACACACGCGGATTCGATTTGTATTCGATTCGAAAACAATAAGATTAAGCAAATCCGATCATTCGGAAATGCTATTACAATGATGCATAACGATTCGGTAAATGTGGAACGAATAGACCAAATAACCGGGGATACGCTATTTGTGGACTTTGTTGATGGTAAAATAAACGGCTTATACTGCAATGGGCAAGCGAAAAGTTTATACTTCTATTCCGACGAAGAAGGACTAATTGGCGCCGACAAAACTAGTACAAACAAAATCACTATTGATTTTAAAGAAGGGAAGGCGGCAAAAATAAATTGGCTCGGCAGTTCTGAAAAGGAATTTATAAATGGCGGCGCTTTGTTTGAAAAAGAAAAGGATTATTATCTATCAAATTTTAAATGGTATATCGAAATACCAATTAAAAAATTCCTATTTTTCAGTTGTTAGATAACAATTGTTTGCAATACAACATTAATAATATATTTTTTATTTCGTCTTAAAAATCTTTTATAATTGTTCATCAAGAAAATGGAAACATCAGAATTAATAAAGAAAGTTAGAAAAATTGAGATTAAAACTCGAGGATTATCTAAACAGATTTTTTCAGGTGAATACCATAGCGCGTTCAAAGGTCGCGGTATGGCATTTTCCGAAGTACGTAATTACCAATACGGTGATGAAATCCGAACAATAGATTGGAACGTAACAGCACGTTATTCTGAACCTTATGTAAAAATATTCGAAGAAGAACGTGAATTAACCGTTATGCTTTTAGTGGACGTTTCCCTAAGCGAATCATTCGGAACCAAGAAACAATTCAAGCAAGATATAATAACCGAGCTTGCCGCTGTACTTGCTTTTTCAGCAATTCAGAACAACGACAAAATTGGATTAATCCTTTTCAGCGATAAAGTCGAAAAGTACATACCTCCGAAAAAAGGTCGCTCCCACATTCTAAGGATTATACGTGAACTTATAGATTTCAAGCCCGAAAATTCAGGAACTGATATTGGACAAGCTTTGGCATTTCTAACTAATGTTCAGAAAAAGCGCAGTATTGCCTTTGTCATTTCCGATTTCATTGCACCGGATTTTGACAGACCAATGCGAATCGCCGGCAAAAAGCACGATACAATCGCAGTTCATATTTTCGACGAACGCGAAGGTGAATTGCCCGATATAGGGTTAGTTAGAATAAAGGACTTGGAGAGCGGTGTTGAAAAATGGATTGATACCTCCTTCCCTATTATACGCGATAATTATCGAGATAGATGGATAAATCAGCAAAAACTTTTGAAAACAACTTTTATGAAAAATAATATCGATTTGGTACAAATACAAACCGGTCAAGATTATATAGTGCCATTAATGAATTTCTTTAAACAAAGAACAAAACGGCGTTAAACATCCAAAATAAGGTGAAGTTATGAAAAAGATCTTAGTATATTCAATTTCCGCACTTTCAATGATAGGTGCTATATCAATCTGGTATTTGATACATTCTTTAACATCCCCGTATTCAAACACCGGACCAACAGAAGAATTTTCAAAAGAACGCCTATATTGGGAAAATCAACTTCATAGGGACCCGAAAACCGGAAAAATTCCAAAGGGAATAAGAATAAGGGAAAATAGTTTTATTTTTTCACTAAATAGTAAAGCGCTGAGCAAATCAAATAATCGTTTACAATCCACTAATTACTGGGAACAGAGAGGTATTTATGAAGTTGGTGGACGAACTCGGGCTTTAGCTTTCGACATTCGAAATGAAAATATAATTTTAACTGCAGGCGTTTCAGGTGGTATATGGCGTTCAATAGATGCCGGACTGTCTTGGAGCAAGCGTTCCAATCCTCAGCAATTGCAATCAGTTTCCTGCATCACTCAAGACACTCGTCCGGGTCGTGAAGATACTTGGTACTGCGGAACCGGCGAACTTTGGGGAAATTCCGCGGCTATTCAAGGTGACGGAATATTTAAATCAACCGATAACGGTCTTACTTGGTTTTTATTAGCATCGACAGCAACACTAACGCCTGATACTTGGGATAATAAATTTGACTATTGCTGGAAAATTTTAATGAACCCTTATGCTACAAACGATGACGGCGAAGTTTATGTTTCAACAGCATTAGGTGGAATATACCGTTCCAAAGACGGCGGGACATTATGGACAGCAGTTTTTGGCGGTCAGGGAAATACATTCGGCAGATTTATAGAAATTGACCAATCGCCGAGTGGCATTTTCTATGCGGCGGTGAGTAATTATTATCAAAACAATAAACCTTCAGGGATATTCCGTTCAATAAATGGAACAAATTGGGTCAATATTACACCAGAAAACTTTCCTGCAAAATATGCTCGTATCGTAATTGGCATAGCACCATCCGACGAATCACAAGTATATTTCGCCGCGGAAACACCTGAATATGGTAAATGGACAACCAATTCTATGGGCGATGACTTATGGCACAGCTTTTGGAAATATACCTATATCAGCGGTGATGGTTCAGGTAATGGTGGTGTTTGGGAAGATCGTTCCGAAAATCTCCCTCGTCCTGAATTGGTTCGCGGTCATATGAATTCTCAATCTTCGTACAACTTATGCCTTGAGGTAAAACCCGACGACCCGAATGTTGTATTTTTAGGAGCTACAACTCTTTATCGCTCCAAAGATGGGTTCAAGACATCGAATTGGGATTGGATTGGCGGTACTTGCCCGTTCGAAGATTGCGATTATTTTTATCGATACCCAAATCATCACGCAGATAATCACACTATCGTTTTTTCTCGCACGAACCCAAACATTATGTTCACTGGTTCCGACGGTGGCGTACATAAAACTATTGACTGTATGGCCGATAGAGTTGAATGGATTTCACTCAATAACGGCTATTTTACAACTCAATTTTATTCAATTGAAGTTGACAAAGGTACTCCCGGAAGCGAATATTTATTAGGTGGTTTGCAGGATAATGGAACTTTATCTCAAAGAACTAATTCCTACGCTGAAAAATGGGGCGAACCTTCTCGCGGTGACGGATTCTGTTGCCAAGTACCCGATGGTAATCCTTATATTTATACGTCACAAAATTCTTCTTATCAGCCAAAAATAAAAATTTATCGCGCTGTTCAATTACCTAACGGCAAAAATGAAGTTTTTACTCGTATAGACCCTATTGGCGGCAAGGATTTTATTTGGAACACTCCTTTCAAATTGGATCCTAATAATAATAACATTATGTATGTAGCCGGTGGTAATTTGGTTTGGCGTAATAATGATTTAGAAAGTATCCCGTTTGTTAATACTAAGGATTCAATTTCTAAAAATTGGGATAGCTTAACTTTGACTAGATTGAATAACTTTGACCAAAGTCAATCGAGAGCTGAGGCGGTTACTGCATTGGATATCTCTAAATCGCCTGCTAATGTCCTCTATTTTGGAACTTCTTATGGCAGGGTGTTTCGTGTTGACAAATCCAACGAAGGTCAACCTGAGTCGAAAGAGATTACAGGAATGGAATTTCCAAAATACGGCAATGTCCAATGTATAGCAACCAATCCTGAAGATGCCAAAGATGTAATTGTTGCATTTTCAAATTATAGTGTAGTCAGTTTATTCCGTTCAACCGACTCAGGTTCAACTTGGGTATCCATTTCCGGAAATCTCGAAGAAAATCCGAATGGCGGTGGAGCCGGTCCGGCGACACATTGGGTTGAAATATTGAAAGTTAAAGGTAAATACTTATATCTTTGCGGTACCTCGGCAGGATTATTCATTACCTCATATTTGAATGGAGCAAATACTATTTGGCAACAAGAAAGCCCTGAATTAATTGGTAATATGGTTATAATGATGATTGATACACGTCAGAGCGACGGATTTACCGCTGTAAGTACACACGGAAATGGTGTTTATACCTCTTATATCAAAAATCTGCCTCCTATACCTGATCAAGTTGGTTTAATCCAACCAATCAACAAGACCAAAGGAATTTTGGCAAAAACAGTTCTGACTTGGAATGCTTCTACAACAACCGGGTATTACAATCTTCAAATTGCAAAGGATCCGGATTTCGAACAAATAATTCTAAATAAGTCGTTAGATACTAATCTATTTACATTTATGGATATTGAGCAAGGTTTGAAGAAATATTACTGGCGTGTTTCGGCATTAAGTGCAGGTGGTCCAAGTGAATTTTCACCAATCTGGTCATTTGAATCGGCTTGTTTAGCACCTGTTTTAGTATTTCCTGAAAACCAAGTGAAAGATTTGGACTTCGCTTCGGTCCTACTGAAATGGAATAAATCGGAAGGTGCTTCAAGTTATCATATTCAATTGTCCGATAAGATATCATTTGAGCCTATGGTATTGAACGATACAGTTTCTTCTGAACAATCTATTCCTATCTTCTTAAAAGCCAGTACACGCTATTTCTGGCGTGTTGCCGCAATTGGAGAAGGTGGAGAAGGCATAATTTCGAAGCAATTTACTTTTGTTACCGCTCCGACAACCGGAGTTTTGACCGGATCCTCACAACAAAACACAGCGCTTTATCCCAATCCTGCGACTGACTTTGTTAATCTGAAATTCTATAGCAACGACGCTCAAATTATTGGTATTAAGCTATATGACTTTAACGGAAGGTTAGTATCGGACGAAGGTTTCAATTACTATTATAGCGGTGAACACACCATTCGGGTTAATTTGAAAAATTACATTTCCGGAAGCTATTTCTTTAAAATAGAATATGGTAATGATTATATTGAAAATCAATTGCTTATAATAAAAAAATAAATTATCAACAAACACAAAAATAAGTCAAATGAAAAATTATATTTTATTATCCGCGCTAATCTTAATAACGATGAATTTTGCATCGGCTAAGGTGGATTTGAAAACAGAATTAGACACAAATAATATTCTTATCGGTGAGCATATTACGATTTCATTTATCGTTACCGCTCCTAAACAAGCCAATCCTATTTGGCCTATTTTAAGTGATACTGCAAGAAAAATAGAAATAATAAAAGACTTTCCGGCAGACACGATATTAAAAGAAAATAATATATTAACTCTTAAGAAGAGTTACATTGTAACATCTTTTGATCAAGGTAGCTTTCATTTGCCTCCCGCTATTATCCGCTTCGCAAAGTCTTCTGATTCGCTTGTGGCAACCATACCCGCTATGCAATTCCGAACAATAAAGGTTGATACTGCGCAACCAATAAAAGATATTGTTGGTCCTATGAAACAACCAATTACTTTTATGGAGATTTTGCCTTACCTTTTGATAATACTTGGCGTTGCCGCCATCGTTTATTTTGTATTATTTTTCCTCAAACGCTATAAACCGAAACCACTTGCCGAAAAAGCATTTGAGCCTAAAATTCCTGCTCATTTATTAGCTTTGCAACAATTGCGTGCTTTGGAGGAAAAGAAATTATGGCAAAATGCCAAAGTTAAGCAATACTATATCGAGCTTACAGAGATAATTCGTTCATATATCGAAAGACGTTTTAACATATTTGCTATGGAGATGACTAGTGGCGAGATAAAATCAGCACTAAATTCAATAGATGTTGACTCCGCGTTAAAGAACAAATTCTTCACAATGCTCGACAATGCTGACTTGGCTAAATTTGCAAAATATGAACCGCTTCCTGACGAGAATTTTGCAAGTATGAAAATCTGCGAAGAATTTATAGATGCGACGAAAGTAACAGCCATTAATAATGGCATCAGTTAACAAAAAAGTGTATGATATATGTATATAATATATAAAAAAAACTGCAAGTGTTATATGTATAACAACTTGCAGTCAATCTCGGTACTCAGAGTGGGACTTGAACCCACACGACCCTTACGAGTCACAGGATTTTAAGTCCTGAGCGTCTACCAGTTCCGCCATCCGAGCAAAAGAACAGAATTCAAAATTACGACTTTTTTTTATATTAAGCAAGACCTCAGCAAAAAAAACTTGAAATATTTATTTTATGCTTCCGTTTTTACCGTTTTTGATGAAACTCAATATATAGATTACATATTGCGAAAAAAGTTTCCGAATTGTCAGAACGCACATAATCACTTGTTTTATTATGTCATATCCATTTCTGTTTTTCTTGAATAAATTTCTATTGACCTCTTAATAAATTATTAATTCGAACTAGAGACAACTATTTTTGAATATTTTTGAAGAATATTTGTTTATTATGGCAAAAATGAGTAATTTTGAATTCTGTTAATTTGATAATTAATAAAATTTATGACCGCGTAGCTCAGTCGGTAGAGCATTTGACTTTTAATCAAAGGGCCACAGGTTCAAATCCTGTCGCGGTCACTCAAAAAAAAAAAAATGAGGCTAATTTATTAGTCTCTTTTTTTTTGTATTATTCAGTCATTTAACTTTAAATCTTATTCTGCACTTTATATTTAAAACAGGCTATCCTGCTTTAATCCTTCAACTTTTGCAACCACTGTTTCATTTTTCCGAACTATCTCAATGAGCTTATATTTCATAAGACTTTTACTATTGTCTATTATTCGGTCATTTGATTTCAATATAGCATACCCTTTCTCAAGGGGAGCTTGTGGATTTAAAGAGCGGCAAATAAATGTATTTGATTCTACCTTTTGTTTAATTGAATGAAACTTTCCTTTCAAAATTCTTTGCATATTTATTGTGGAATCATCCAATCCTTGATTATAAAAATTGATTTTATCGTGTAAACGCCGTGAAGCTTTTTCTGCTGAAGTCAAACCAAGTTTTTGCTTCAAGTCCGATAAAACAAAATTTGTCGATTTACTCATTTTATATACACTGGTCAATAAGAAATCACGGACATCATCAGCCGTTATAGGCGTAACCAGTTCTGCCGCGGCAGTTGGAGTAGCGGCTCGAACATCGGCGGCGAAGTCGGATAAAGTAAAATCTGTTTCGTGCCCTACTGCTGATATGATTGGCTTCTCACATTTATAAATCGCATCTATTGTAATTTCTTCGTTAAAGCACCATAAATCCTCAAGGGAGCCTCCGCCCCGCCCTATAATCAAAACTTCCGCCGGTGTTCGCGATAATTCATCTATGGCTTTAACAATGTCCTCAGCCGCACCGTCACCTTGAACCAATGTTGGTCTAAAATAGATTTTTGCCGCTTTGTATCGTCGGCGAATAGTTGAAATAACATCTTGAATCGCAGCACCTGTCGGAGAAGTTGCAACTCCAATAGATTGTGGAAAACGTGGCAATGGTTTTTTGATATCTTCTTCGAAATAACCCTTGGCAATTAACTTCTTTTTTAAAGCTTCGTAAGCCAAAAATAAATCGCCTTCGCCTGCGGGTAACATACTTGTTACATCAATTTGGTACTTGCCTTGCGGTGGATATACAGAAATGCTGCCTTGCGCAATAACCTTCATTCCGTCAACAGGTTTGAAATTCAGATGGTTCCTATATTTCCACATTACGGCGGAAATCTGTGCCCCTTCATCTTTTAATGTGAAGTATAAATGTCCCGAAGAATGAGCTTTGAAGTTCGAAATCTCTCCTTCTAACGCTATATCCGAAAATCCGCTCTCTAATATTTCTTTAACAGCACCTGTTAATTGGCTAACAGTGATAACTTTATTTTCCATTTAGATCAACTTTGTTATATTTGAATTTATTATTTTACAAATTTACTAAATTTTCCGAAATGCAAAACAAATTAAAACAAGCAATGATTTTTTCTGCGGGTGTAGGAACAAGACTTGCGCCGATTTCCAACACGATTCCGAAAGCCCTACTCCCTGTTAATGGTGTTCCGCTTATAGAGCAAGTAATTTTAAAACTCAAAGATGAAGGTATTGAAAGAATTGTTATCAATGTTCATCACTTCACTGAGAAAATCAAAGATTATATTGAAGATAAGCAAAACTTTGCTTTGGACATTATTTTCTCGGATGAAACAGAAAAACTTTTTGATACCGGTGGTGGACTTCTTAAAGCAAAAAATATGTTTATTCCAAGTGAACCAATACTGCTTTATAATGTTGATATTTTAAGCAATCTAAACATTTCTGATATGTATAACTATCACAATATCAATAATGCCCTTGCCACATTAGCCGTTCGTAACCGTATCACTTCTAGATATCTTGAGTTTAGCAATAGACTCGAACTTATTGGTAGATATATAATTGGTGATGATGTTGAAAACAATGAATCATTTATTGAACACAATCCAAACATCTTTGGATTCAGCGGAATACATATAATAAGTCCCGAAATCTTTGATTATATCAATGAATCCGGGACATTTTCAATTATTGATTTATACACTCGTTTGTGCAAAAATAATAGAATTATCGGTTACCGCCATAATGCGGATTGGTGGATGGATTGTGGTACTTATAGTAAAATAAAACACCTGCTTTAGTTTATTCACCTATTATTTTTACAAGTACTCTTTTTCTGCGATTACCATCAAATTCGCCATAAAAGATTTGCTCCCAAGGTCCGAAATCGAATTTTCCATCACTGATTGAAATTACAACTTCGCGGCCCATTATTTGCCTTTTTAAATGAGCATCGCCATTATCTTCATAAGTGTTATGACGATACTGCGAATGCGGTGTTTCCGGTGCAATTTTTTCAAGCCAATTCTCAAAATCGTGAAGCAAACCCGGTTCATCGTCATTAATGAAAACACTCGACGTAATATGCATCGCATTTACCAAACATAAGCCTTCTTTGATGCCACTCTCGTTTAATGCATTTAAAACACAAGTTGTGATGTTTATAAATTGTCGCCTTGAAGGAACATTAAACCAAAATTCTTTTTTATAAGATTTCATAAAATCCTCATAATTCTTTTTGCAAATATAATACATTTTTATATTATATAGCTTAATCGAATAGATTTATTTTTTTTATTGCTATTGACACATTATTGTTGTGTGTAATAAATCTTACAATAATACTCAATCTTATACTTCTAAAAATGTTTAATATTATTTAAGACTTATGAAATTGCAAGATATCTTTTTAAAAATAATACCATTACTAATTATTCTACTAAACTTTCAACTTATTTCAGCTAAAGGAAATTTTAATCAACCGGTTTCAGCTAAAGCAATATTTCCTGATGAATATTCTGTTTTAGATAGCTCGACAGACATAGTTTCAAAAAAAACAAATTGGAACATTGATAAGACACTTAAGTCAGCTAAAGCAGATTATTACAATGCTATTGAATCAATACAAAAAGGCGATACTGTCAAAGCCGCAAAGTTTTTTGAGACCGCATTAAGCAAACTAAATCCTTTAGCCAGCTTTCCCGATATCGAAGAAAACATTGCTTATATTGAATTATTACAATTAGTTATTGATGATTATGAGCAATTTATAAGAACTACCGAATACATCGGAGAAAATACTCCATTTTATATGATAAGTGATTTATATTTTGAAGATTTCGATAAATCAGATAAAACTTTTCCCGGAAAGCCGGAAACAGCGGAAAACATATTAATCGTCCAGCCCGGATATGTCCCTCCTCCTGATTTAATGACAATTGATATAACCGATAACGAATTCATTAAAAGAAACATAGACTTTCTTCTAAACCCTAAACTTGGTTTAAAAACTGTTGAAAAATGGTTCGAACGAACAAGCAGATGGTTTCCAATGTTCAAACGAGTAGCGGCAGAGGAAGGAATTCCGGAAGAATTGATATATTTGTCGCTAATCGAAAGCGGGTTAAAGCCGAATGCCATATCTAGAGCCAGCGCAGTGGGTATATGGCAATTTATATACTCTACCGGCAAAATGTATGGGTTGAATGATAAACCTTCAATGTGGGTCGATGAACGAAGAGATCCTGAAAAATCTACTGTAGCCGCCTTTAGACATTTAAGAGACTTATATATTGATTTCGGTGATTGGCATTTAGCATTGGCGGCATATAACTGCGGTAAGGGCTGTGTTGAAAGAGCAATTGTAAATTCCGAAGTAGAGAGTCCCAGTTATTGGGATGTACGCCCTTTACTACCGAAGGATACTAAAAACTATATTCCTTCATTTATAGCTGTTATTAAAATCTTCTCCAATCCAAGAGGGTATAACATTAATATTGATTCCCTATCCTATCTTGAAGAATATAAATATGATGTTGTTCATCTTGATTCCGCTGTCAATATATCGGCAATAGCAAAAGCATCGAATGTTACAGAAGACTTGATTAAAGAACTAAACCCGGAATTAATTAAATCCTGCACCCCACCCGATGGATATGATATTAAAATTCCTTATGGTTCGACAAATATATTTAATATTAATTTCAAGCAAATAAGCCTCGAGGAAAAAACTCCGTTCTTCCAACACGAAGTATCGAAAAATGAAACAATTGCTAAAATAGCAAAAATGTATAATTTATCACGTGAAGAATTGATAAATATAAACAAATTGATTAATCACAACGCAAAATTAGTACCTGGTACCTTTTTGAAAATACCTGTGGATCGTATTAAACTTGTCGTGGAGAAACCTGAACAAAATGTACAAGACGAAAATACAGAACGTACATCAAAAAATAAAGAATCTCGTACCCATACCGTAAAAAAGGGTGAAACACTTTCTAGCATTGCCCAAAAATATGGTGTAAATATAGATATTATGAAGAAACTAAATAAAATGAACGATTTAGAAATAGATAATATCAAAGCCGGTGATACAATTATTATAGCGCAAAGAACAATTGTGGACGAAACGAAACTCAAGAAGATTCCAAAACCAGAGAAAATAACCCATAAAGTCAGAAAAGGTGAAACTCTAAGTCAAATTGCTTCTCTATATAATGTTAGCATAGAGGATATTAGTGAATTGAACAATATCAAGGATGACATAATAAGCATAGGACAGAGATTAAAAATCGAAACAAATCTTAAAAGTTCAAAACCAAAAGAAAAAGCTCAACCTAAAAATGAAACTAATGCCAAAGGTCAATCAACTCATGAAGTTAGTCGTGGTGAAACTTTGTCATCCATTTCACAAAAATATAATATTTCAATGGATGAGTTAAGAGCAATGAATCCGGGAGAAATTAGTGGAGAAGATATCAAAGCAGGCTCTACTATAATTATTAAGGATGTACCGCAAAACAAAAAAAATGAGAAAGCCGCTAAAGGAAAAGAAAAACCCGCAGACAAGAATTCTAAAACAAATCCTGCTAAGGTTGAAGATAAAGCAAATGATAAAGCAACCGCCAAACCGGCTAAGAGTACTGATAAAACCGCTACTCACACAGTTGCAAAAGGTGATAGTTTTTATTCAATAGCTGAAAAGTATAACACTACAGTTGAAGATTTGCAAAAGTTAAACCCAAAAGTCAAACCGGAATTAATTCAGATTGGCCAGAAAATCAAAGTTAAGTAATATTAATACATAACTTATTAAACTAATGAATCTATTAACAATTCTAATTAATGATTATGAGCCAGCTAAAATTAATGATACCGTTCAAAGTATCATTAAATTTGCTGACCAAATCGTAATTCTTGCTCATAATGATAAAATTCAAATTCTGAATAATATTGAATACACATTTATCAGAATTGATCGTAATGTTAGCAAGACCAACAATCTTAATAATGCATTAAAGCAATGCAATTCTAAATGGATACTCTACCTAAACAGCGGAGAGTTGCTTGTTGATGACGATTCATACAACATACGCGATCTTATTGCAACAACGAATCCTAATTGCGGCGCATTCCTCTGCAGAATGGAAAACGTTCATACCCTAGTAGATAGCGGCTCCTCAAATGGATTTTATCCTCGGCTTTTTGTTCACTCCCCCACCATCAACCAATTTTTTACCGGTTTTCTATTCGAGCAAATATCATTTACGATTATCCAATCAGGGCGAAGTATATATCCATCACAAATTGGCATTATACAGACTGAAAACAGTCAACTGTTGAATCATTCTGATAACATAGCTTTACTAAATCAAGTGGATTTCAATTTACAGGATGAGTATTATTGGTATGAGTTAGGTCTCAATTATATATTAATTTCTGATTTTACTCGAGCAGAAGATGCACTAATTGATGTTTTTGAACATACTGATTACAGCTTTTATATTAAGGAATTAGCCTCTCTTGCACTATCCGGAATATGCCGGCGTTCTAAACGTTTTGATGAAGCTATATTATGGGCTGAAATCGCTTATGATTTATCGAAGGATAAAACTTATTCTTTGCAAGCTCTTGCAAATGCTCATTTGTGGAAGCAAAATTTGGAAAACGCTAAAGAGTATTTCCAAGAATTGGATAAAGTTATTCACCAAGATACTTACAAGTATTATTACACTTCATTTCCTCAAATTGTAATTGATGCCGGTTTAGAGGAAATCGCTAAAAATACCAATCTTTAGATACTTAAACCATAGATGATTTTCTTTCTTTGTTTACACAAAAAAACCGTCTGCTCTTTTGAAGCAGACGGTTTATGTATTTATATCAATTCAGATTATTTAACTATTCTGATTGAACGGATGATTGTGCGTTCACCTACGCGGAAGACTAATGTATAACTA
>JBBRAO010000024.1:0-55774 GCA_038206725.1 Kapaibacterium sp. (SeqCode) | reverse complement strand
GGCATTATTGGTCTGATAAATTTGACTTATAATTTATTTAGATATGAACAAATGTTGAGAACGGCGTAAACAGTTAGAATACATATCATTAATGATAATAAAGGTGACAATAAAAGGGAAATAATTAAAAATATTGACATTGTTTTTTATTTTTAGAATAAAATATTTGGTAATTTAGATAAAATATTATAATTTTGATTATGATATTAGAAGAATATTTAAAAGGGTTCTTGTATTCTTCTTAAATTTAGTTAAAAATTGAATTATAAGAACCCACCTAAAATTATACCGGAGCAATTATGATAAAATTAGAAAGTGGTGATTTCTTAGAAAGGTATTATAAAGATTTTATTAGAGAAAAGATACCTTCTTATGAACTAATTTGGGGTTCATTTATTGGCAATGACGGGAATTGTAATATGATTACAATTCATGGTTTTCCTCAAAGCGAAAATGATAAACGCTTGAATTTATCAGAATATTTATATACTTGCTTAGAAAGTATTATTTGTATGAAAGAAATTAGCGAGCAAAAGATGGATTCTGGCGAATTGAGCATTAGTGAATATTTAATCTTGATAAATTTGAAGATGGCATTTGATGCTCATGTTGGTAGGTTTAGGGATAATGCAAAAAATTTGATGAAACTTTATTTATCTTGTAGTGATGTCGATTACAATATTAAGGATATATCTGATTTATATAAAGAGAGATGTGCTGTATTACACGGTATAAAAATCCCTTATGAATATAAAGATGGAAAATTTTATACAACAAAAACTGAGGTTGTATTAAAATTAAAAAAATCAAATTGGGATGATCCTAAATACCTTGATAACGAAGAATATTTTAAGCATATGTCGAATTCAACAAATAGAATATGTGATTTTTTTCAATCAATTCTCATAAAAGCTATGAAACCAGTAATTGATAAAATTATTGATGAGCATGATATTGATTTAAGTGATTTTTCAATTCATCCTAACTGTAAACCATATAGCGGTATATCAGTCTGTTATGGAAGTGCAGGTTCAGGTTTTAGCAGTCGGCTCAACGGCGAGGTATAATAGTCAAACGCAGACCTGGGATAACGCCGCATTTTATTTTGTGGAAATAGATTTTAGCTTGCCAAATCGAGTATTTGAAGAAACTGAAAATCTTAGAGTTGATATTTATCCTAATCCCGCAGGCGATTTTATAACGATAACTATTAGTGGAATCAACCCCACGCTTAAGCGTGGGGTTGATGAGCTATCTATCTACAACACACTCGGCGAAAAAGTAATGTCTGAATCAATTCATCCGATGACTTCAAGTCATCGGATGAATATAGAGAGTTTGCCAAAAGGAATTTATTTTGTTCATTTCGGTGGTCAAAAAGCTAAGTTTGTGAAGATGTAAAACCCTCATTTTTTTTTGTAAAAGGCTTCTTGTTTTAACGAGTTGCCTTTTTTTTATATGTGGTTATGCTCATTTGGAATTTATAAATATAATATTGATATGTAAATACGTCTCTTATGCATTATATGCTATTATTTGTAATTAATATCAATTATGGATGATTGACCCACTGTAAATCAATAACGTGGTGGAATAAGCATTCTTGTTTGTTAAAATGAAATAAAAATAAATAAATTTTAGGTAGAATTATGAAAATTTTAAAATTTGGAGGTACTTCGGTTGGAAGTGCGAGCGGATTAGGCAAGTCGCCGATATTGTTAGTAATATGGAAGGTGGCAGGATAGTCGTTCTTTCAGCGATGAGCGGCACTACAAACACACTTGTCAAAATCGGCAATGAGCTCCGCGGAAATCGCGCAAACTCAGCCGATGCCTTAATTGGCGAATTAGAAGGTACTTATAGAGCTGTAATTGAAGACTTATACGCGAATCCGGAAATAAAAGTCACTGTCAATGAGATAATCAGCGAAATATTCGGGGATATTCGCGGTTTTTTGATTGACTCCGTTGAAGGAAACTAATGAAATAAAATGTTCTTGGTTAGGAAATTCTTTTTGAATTCCTTTTACCGTTTGTACTACTTCATTGAAGCCGCTTATAATAGATTTCTTGATTGATTAACCAATAAATCCTGAATCAGACTAAAAGAACTCAGATCATACCGATTAACACAGATTATATTTTAATTTGTGAATTAATGGTACGCAATAATAAAAACAAATCGCAGATTTTTTCATATATTTGTAAAAATAATTATACGTTTTTTTGAAAAAAAGCGTTAAAAAAAATAATAAATCGAATAATAGCATTAATTAAAAAGAAATACATTAAATATATATGGATCAGAACAGAAGGGATTTTCTTAAGAAAACTTGCATAGTTGCAGGTGGGGCTCTGCTGGCAACACCATTGATAAACAGTTGCTCCGGCGGATTTTACGAATCTTTACACATCAAACAAAAACTTTGTACAGGTTGCGGTAAATGCCTCGATGTGTGCTTTTACGCCGCTATAGTATTACCTAAACGTTCAAATTTTGTAATTGATAGCAACCGTTGCAACGATTGCGGATTGTGCAAAAAAGCCTGCCCGGTAAACGCAATTTTCGTTTGGTCACCTGAATATAGTATTATTAGAGACAATTGTACGGATTGCGGTTTATGCGTTCCGGCTTGTAAGTTTGACGCAATAGACATAAGCATTCGCAAGTATTTCATTAACGACCAATGTATTGAGTGTCGGAAGTGCATTCCGGAATGTAAGTACGACGCCATCTTCATTCCATTGAATACTTTTACGATTATACCTACTTACTGCACAGGCTGTGGAAAGTGCATCGAGGTTTGCAAAAACGAAGGTAACGCCATAAGCTATATCAATGAATTTTATAAAGTAAAGCGTGAGAACTGTAGAGGCTGTATTTCTCATTGTGCCGCTAATTGTGCTTACGACGCGATTTATTTGCAAGGTAACAAGGCTTATATTGACACTACAAAATGTCAAAAATGCGGCAATTGCTATCGAGATTGCCCTTATGGAATAATCAACAAAGCAACCATTCAATTATCGCAAGAAAAATGTACCCATTGCGGTTTATGTGTGCCGGTTTGTCCGCAAGCCGCTATACGTACCGACAATGGTGAGGGTAATCCAATAATATATGCCGAAAAGTGTACAAATTGCGGTTTATGTGTGCCGGCGTGCCCACAGAAAGCCATCAAACAGAACTCGACTGACGATTATCACGGACCTTCAATAAACACCGAACTATGTATAAAATGCGGTCTGTGTGTTCCTAAATGTAATTATTCAGCTATTTCGGTTGTCAAACCTGAAGATTATAAAAAAGCTTATATTAACCAGAAAATATGCACAAAGTGCGGTTTATGTAAAGATACCTGTATTTATCAAGATGCGCTTAAATCCGATATTTCAGTTGCGGAAATTAACCAAGAAAATTGCATCCGTTGCCACGCTTGCGCCGATACCTGTCCTTTTAACGCTATTGAAGGATAAGATTATTTTAAATGTGTTACCATTCCCCCGGTTGAGGCGGCAGATGTTTGAAATCTACATTTATTGATGCGGTGTATTGTTTACCTTTTTCTGTTACTATCGTTATAGGTTTTCTTGGGTCGCCTTCGAAGCAATAAACTCCGGCGGCTTTCCATTCGAATATAGTTCCATATTGATAAGCGACAACAACGTATTTGATTGTTTGAGGCGGATCGGTAATTTCAATTTGATAATCTACTGATTTTTGAAATATAGGTAACGAATCGTTGGTGTAATAAGCCAAGCCGTTCAAAATATCTCCAAGCAAATCTGTTGGAGGATAATTCTTAAAAGCTATGACCTTTAAACTTAAAATTGAATCCTGTGGGGGCCAATTGTCTTTATCATTCACAAAATTGATGGTACCCTTGATTAGAGTCTTCTGTTCCGCCGGAATGGGTTCTAATCCACCGCAAGACTGTAGAATTGGAATCAGAAGAATCAATATATAAATGTAATTTTTCATATAAATTAATCTCTTAAATAAACTTTAATTTTAAGTTTCAGCCAATTGCCTAACCATTTTTTACCATCCAATTTCCCAAAAACGAATTTTCCCGCATCGAGCAAATTTGCCAAAATCTCGTTTTTCTCTTTAGGGATATAACCCAGTTTATTACCTTTCACGTCCATAATAGCAATAGCTTTATTATCGTATTTATTCTCGGGTTCTCGAATAAATATCATATTATCAGCTATTTTGATATCAGGTTCAATTTCAATCAGATTAAGATAAGCAGTTCCGACTACTTGCGATTCTATCAAGAGAATTTCCTTAACAAAAGGCATCGGCAAATTGTTATTAAATGATTGCTCAATCAAAGCAAGCAATTTCGGATCAATTTTGGTTAAACTGTCCATTAATAATCACCTTTAATTTATTTAACTGATTGTTTAATTGCTTTAATTGTTCTAAATATTCGTTAATATGTGTTTGTAAACGGTATCTTTCATTCTCCACCCAATCCGGGTCGCTGATTTTATCTACTAAGTTATAGGGATAACGATTATTTAAAGTTTTTAGTTCTAAAGTCAATGTATTGATTTGCATTTCGATATTCAAAATATCAAATTCGATTTCGTTTTGAGTTGAATCAATATTAAAATCTTGCGTCTTCAGCAAATAGCAAAAGCTCCTTAATGAATTCAAATCTCCGTTTTTGAAAGCATATTGAACGCTTTCCCAAAGCATTTTACATTCATCGTTAAAATCCTCAACCATATCGGGGTGCAGTTTTTTTACAAGCTCCCTGTATAAAGCCTTAAATTCTTGTGTTTCCTGCTTTGTCATCAGATTGCCTTCAATAATGATTGAACCCAGAAGTTTTGCCTTTAAATCTATGAACTTGGCTTCCCATTCCAATAGTTCGGTATCAACCATTTTGGTAATTATTGTTAGATTAGGTAGAATATTTCTGTTTAAATCCATTTGTATTAGTTCAATAGTAAATTTCAATTTGCGGACTTCTAATTCCCAATATGCCAATTCTACTTTTTCAGGTCCCAACAATCGAAAAAAATCATTTTCGATAAGGAATTTCTGATGATATTTCATATTATCGCGCTTGACAATCAGAGCCATTAGCTCAGATTTAAAATCTTCGAGCTTGTGTTTTAGTTGTTCGTTATCCTGATTAGGTTGTATTTGGTTAGTTTGTATCAAGGCGGCTGTCCTCTACTCTAATCGTTATCTTCTGCGGTTACATCAAATACCGCCATCACCGGACAATGGTCGGATATTTTTTCTGCGGATATTTCAGTCATTGTTGAAAAGAAGTTATAAGCGTGAACACTTCCTTCGAGATACCTATTTTTAACACTTTTTGTAACAACTATATGGTCAATCATATCCCACATCCTATTTTTACAACTTTGCATATCCCAAGTCAAAAACACTACTCCGGTGTTCATACTCAATGACGTTATCACCAAATCATCTCGTCGAGGATTATCGTTCAAATCTCCTACTATAAATATATCGCGTTCTTCGGAATTGTCAAGTAAGGAATCTACCCAAAAGCTCAATACTTCTGCCTGCTCTTTGCGAATGTCAAAACTCTCAAGTCTTTTCTCAGGGGTGTCGTCGTATCGTGAGGTTGATTTTAGGTGTACTACCATCATAATCCAATCGAAGTTCCCTTTTTTGCATTTGGCTACAAGACCCGGACGAGTACGCTCAGGCTCAACCTTTAGCGGAGTATATTCTCCTAAGGATTCGATTTTTACGGTGTTTTTGTATATTATTCCAACATTCTGGATAGAACCCTTATTTCCAAGAATGAATTTATAATCAGGTAGGTACTTCATTATCTTTTTTATAGCCGATGGGTTTTCGACTTCTTGAACACCTATGACTTCCATTCCGCTATTAGCGATTATTTCGGCGTATTTCATATAATCGGCGGCAGAGCGCGGTTTTTTATCACCAAAACCGTCACCAAGCCATTCCAAGTTGAACGAACCAATACAAACAGTAGATTTATCTGTTTCACTGTAGTATGACTTGTTCGAACCACAGGAAATTGCAAAACCTAAAATTGATACAAATAATACTATGTGAAATGTTTTTTTCATAATTACAATTCTCTTCTTAATCGGGCAACAGGAATTTTTAGTTGTTCGCGATACTTTGCTACAGTCCGGCGCGCAACCTGATAGCCGGCTTTATTGAGCATATCGCTAAGTTTATCGTCGCTGTAAGGTTTATTTTTTGATTCTATTTCAATAATATCTTTAAGAGCTTGCTTAATAATACGTGTCGAAACATCTTCGCCGTCAATTGAAGGTAACGCTTCACTAAAGAAATACTTTAATTCATTTGTCCCAAAATCCGTCTGAACAAATTTATTATTAACTATACGACAAACTGTCGAAATATCCAATCCGGTATCTTCGGCCACATCTTTATATATCATTGGCTTCATTCCCGACTCCCCTACAAAGAAAAATTCCTTTTGTCGGCTTGCTATCGAAGTCATAATCTTCATCATCGTATTTTTTCTTTGTCTGATAGCTTGAATTAAAAACTTAGCATCATCGTATTTGGAACGAATCCATTTTTTGGTTTCTTTATTGAACTTGCGGAAGTCAGATTCTTTCTTTAAACTCTCATAAGCTTTACTCAATTTAATATTCGGCATCTGCCCATCGTTCAAGACAATAATCAGCTCATCGGATTCATCGTCTTTTTTAACAATAAAATCTGGGATAACTACATTTACCGATTCGTAATATTCGGTGCCACCCGGCTTAGGATTCAACCTTCGTATGACATCTAACGCCGCTTTTAACGTTTCTTCAGTAATTTTTAATTGCTTCATTATCAAATGATAATGCTTTTTTGTAAATGCATCATAAGTTAATGATAAAATATCTAAAGCGGTTTTTTGATTTTCATCAGGAAAATCAATTACTTCTAATTGCGAAGTCAACGATTCCTGGATTGTACGGCTTCCTATACCCGGAGGATCCAAATGACGTATGACATCGAGCACCTTTTCAACTTGAAGCATATTTACATTGCTCAATAGGTTGACTTTATAACCATCGTTCTCATAATAAAAATCGTCAAATGATTCGATTTCATTTTGCTTAGGTCTCAATAATTCAGATGCATTGTTCAAATACTCTAAACTTTCTTCGCCTAAGCAGTATTGAGCCGCAGGATTGTCAATATATTCGACTTCTTCCAAACCGGTTTCAAAATATTTTTGCTTTTCACTGAAGTTATGATCGGTTATTATATCATTTGTTTCTTTAAGAATTTCCGCTAAGTCTGTACGTAGGTATCCGTCAGTATCAATATTACCAATTATTTGAATACCCAATAGTTTTTCTTCAGGTAATAAATCGGTGAGTTGGAACTGTTTGATTAAGTCTTCAGCAAATGATTCTTGATATTTTATTTGAAATGGCTCGCTATCGTCGTCATCGGTAATGTAAGATGTTGTTCTATAGGTCGAATCGTCCTGCATTAGCAACTTGTAAAATTCGAACGAATCCCCTTTGTCTTCCGATGAAACCTGAGCAACCTGCTCTTTAACGGTCGCCATTTCATCCGCCGCATAATCGGGTTCACCCGTTCCTTCTGAAAAAGAGTCTTTGTAATTAGGTCTCTCCGATATATCTTCATCGAGCATCGGATTGGATTCGATTTCACTTTGTATGAATTGCTCCAATTGTGCAACGGGTAACTGCAGTAGCTTTAAGTACTGTATTTGCTGTGGGGTCAGAGTTTGACTTAACGAAGTTCTTAAATCTATACCTAATCCTGTTCTCATACTTTAACTCTTTTCTTTTAGAAGTTTATTATACCAATCTTCGCCAAACCGTCTTACTAAAGCGTCTTTTACGTTTTCGCAAATCTTTATTTCTCTTTGTCGTCCCAATTGAAGTGCCGGTTTACATTCACGGATTTTCTCATAATATATGGATTCCCCACCGAAATTCCCTTCACGTATAGGGAATAAATGACAGGAAATCGGTTTTTGAAACTTGTTTTTCCCATCTAAATATGCTCGCTCCAATGCGCAAAATGCTATTGCATCATCATCGTAATAAACAAAAACGCAATCTTTCGCATCGATGCAAACGGTAGCATAATTACCCGGAGAACCCTCGATAAATCCGTTTTCTTTTATATAATTCTTTGATTTATCGGATAGATATTCCAAAGCCGCTGAAAAACTATTTTTAATCAGTTCAATTTCAGAATCAAGAACAGGCGCGCCCACTTCACCGGGAAAGGTACAGCAAGCCCCCTTACATTTTGTTAAATCACAAGCGAAATCTATTTTCAAGATATGCTCGTCAACTAATACTTCCTCAATTTTAAGCATTCATCTTCTACTAATTTTTGTGCCAAATACTTTACAAAGTTAAATATTTTTTCAGAAATAAAAAAAAATCAATGATTAAAATTTATTGCTATTGATATATCTTATTTATATTGCAACACGGTGCTGATTGTCAACAAGTTTTCCACAATATGTTAACAAAGCCGATTTGTTCCATTATAACCCTGATTATTAGAGTCAAATATAACGCTTGATGATGTTGGACAGTTCACCAGTTGCGTTTAAAGGTTGGTTGCAATGGATTGTAATATTATGATATTCTTGATAGTTATAGATTTCTATTTTTGAAATATCCGCCCTACGTAATTCATTAAATAGAGCATCAACATCAGTTTTTGATATATATAGGAATTTTATCTCACTCTCCCCCGCTTCATTTACAACAACTATAGATTGATGATTAAACTCATCGCGATTAATAGAAGTAAAACTTCCATCCGGATGAATCGCTGAGCGGTAAATCAACTCAATTCCGCCCATTTCAGCGTATTCTAACATTCCTTTGTGTAGTAATTTCAATCCTGAGTCAGCCAATTCGATGGCTTGTTTATATGACAATCCGCCAATTAGAGCCGGATTATCGAATAATAGCGGGTCAGCCGAGCGGATTCCTTCGGGCAAAGTCCATATTTCGATGAACTTTGCGTTTACTTCGCGTGCTAATAATGCGGCGGTAAGGTTCGAGCTTTCGTAACCCATTGTTGTTGTGTCACCACTCGCGCTCGAGGCGATAAAACCTTGGGTTAAAATGATTTTTGGTCTATCAATTTGAAAAATTATCTTTTCTTGAACATTCTTATTAATAAGAGCATCAATTGGCTTTGCCTTCCCATAGTCTTTGCTTGTAATTATCAGTTCTGTAGCGGGTATAAATTCAAAATAAAATTTGTTTTCTATTAGCCATTTGTTGAGCAATTCTGCAGTCATTATCTCGCCATAAGCAAGAACTCTATCCAAAACCCTTAGCGACAATTCCCGTGTTAGCTTAATACTATCTACTATTTGTTCGATATTCTTAAAGTGATCTTTTACCAAACCCGTTTTTTTACCAAAAAGAGATCCCTCAAATTCGGAATATATTAGTTTGAGATTTGTGAATACTTCGTGGATAATAGTATTATTCATATCCTTTGCGGCGAAGGAAAGTTCCTTAAGCAATGAAGTTGACTTGCCCAACGCCGATACTATTATTATCGCATTTTGTTCTCGCAATTCGTTCAACAATGCTATAGTACCTTTCACACCTTCGCGGGTGCTGAAAACCGCGCCACCTATTTTGATTACTTTTATATCCATTTTCATTTTTTAAATTATAATTAATATACAAAAATATAAAAACTTTACATTTATTACGATTAATTATAATTAAACTTAAATAAAAACTAAAATAAAGCCCCTAAAGCAAACAAAAATCATATATGAATTAACAATAAATTGAATCTCATATACGTTCAATTCATTATTCACAATTTAAATAGTTAAGGCACACCCTATGAAACACAAAAGGAATCTAATTATCATTATGCTTATCTCTCTGGCAATTTCAATTATCCGTTTTGTTCTTGATTCAGGTGAGCGTGTTCCGAATGTCGCTGTAAACATATTTGAAATTACAGTTATGACTATTATCATATTCGGCATCGCCTCATCAATTTATGTTATTATCACTATTTACCTTATCAAACGCCAGCAATAGTTTTATTTATACACTGCGAACAATTAAAAATTAATTATCATTTAACCAATTATAAAAATTGTAAAGATGATATTTTTTTTTATATTTGAATATTAAATAAACCAAATCAAAGCAAAACTATGGCAAAAGATAATACTACTGCTAAATGTCCGAAATGCGGGACTGAAATAAATGTAAGCGAAATACTTTATCATCAGGTGCAAGAGCAACTGGAAAAGGATTTCTCAGCAAAATTAACGCAAAAAGAAGAAGACTTTCAATCCAAGTTGAATGATTACTCCGATCAAATAGCACAAAAAGATAAGGACTTTCAATCCAAATTGAAGGATATACAAGCTGAAAAAGAAAAAATAGCTCTCGATAGAGAACAAATTTCCAAAGAAAAGGAATCAATCCAGCAAGAAGTAGATTCGGCTGTTAAATCGCAAATTAATGCAGAGAAACTTAAACTCGAAAAGTCCATAAGCGCAAAGTATAAAGAAGATACCTCGGAGCAAATACAGGATTTGAAAAAAGCCCTTGACGAAAAATCATCTCAGGTTAAAGAATTGGGACAAACCAAAACCCGTATCCAACAATTAGAACGCGAGAAAGAAGAATTGCTGGATAAAGTCACACTCGAAAAGGAAATCGAATTTACTGAAAAGCTGAGGGACGAAAGACAAAAAATCAAGAAGCAGGTGGATGAATCATCATTTATGCATATTTCTGAACTTAATAAAAAACTCGAAGACCAAAAGCATCTGATTGAAGAAATGAGACGCAAAGCCGAGCAAGGCTCAATGCAATTACAAGGCGAAGTTCAAGAGCTGGCTATTGAGGAAATCCTCGGTTCACTCTTCCCTTTCGACAACATTTCACCGGTCGGCAAAGGCGTCAAAGGTGCCGACGTTGTCCATATAGTACGAAACAAATTAGGTGTGGATTGTGGTACAATTTTGTATGAAAGCAAAAGAACCAAATCATTCGGCGGCGATTGGATAAGCAAGTTGAAAACTGATGCTGTCGTGGCAAAAGCCGATATATGTATCATTGTTTCCGAAGCTTTACCCGAGGGAATTGAGACAATTGGACAAAAGGACGGTGTTTGGATTTGCTCTTTCAATAATTTTAAAGGATTAGCAGTTGTTCTTCGCGAAAGTTTAATCAAAATCAACGAAGCGTATTCATCGCAAACTAATAAAGGCGAAAAAATGCAGATGCTTTACGATTATTTGATTAGTACCGAATTTAGAAATCAGGTAGGTGCAATTATCGAGGGATTTTCTGAACTCCAAATGAGTTACATCAAAGAAAAGCAGGCGATGGAAAAAATTTGGAAAACCCGCGAAAAACAACTTGATAAAGTGCTGTTAAACACAAACCATTTTATCGGTTCAATTCAAGGAATAGCAGGAAGTTCGATACCGAATTTGAATCAAATCGGTGAACCAAACAATATATTTGAGTTAGTAGAATAAAATTATTGCGAATATGCAAAAATGAAACTTTTAATCATAATTATTGCCATAACTCCGAGCAATATATCTTTATTTGCTCAGAGTATGCCTGACCCTTCGGTTACAAGACCGAGCAATATCGTATCAACAAACCTGTTTGGCGAAGCTTCAGTTCTATCATTCAATTATGAAAGAATTTATGAATTGTTTATTTCATTTTTCTAATCAATCTATGAAATCTGTAACTCTAATTAAAAAAATAATCGTATATTTAAAATTGTGATAATATTCTTTTTAAAAAAATTATAAAATTGGAAATAAATATGAAAATCGTTAATTATAACGAAACCGAGGTGTCAAAGAACCCTCACGGTGTAGATGTACGAAAAATGCATAGTAATGACCATTCTGAAGTGGTTCATATACTTCTAAAACCCGGTGAAAGTCTAAAAAGTCACTCCACACCTGTGGATGTATTTTTTTATATACTAGAAGGTGAAGGAATTGTTGAAATCGGTGATGATAAACAACTAGTTAAAAAAGATATGCTGATAGACAGCCCGAAAATGATTCCTCATTGTCTTTATAACGAAGGTAATGCGGATTTTAGAATATTAGTTGTTAAAACCCCAAATCCGGCAAAGAAATAAGGCAAATCTATTCACATTATAGGTGACAAGATTTACTCATACAAGAACTTATTGTAATACAAGCTCTTGAGAAATAATTACACATTTTATAAACGAATTAATATAGGATAACTTTAGTTATATGAACAACAACATTAAATTAGGAAACCCCGCGGTTGTAGGTTTAGCGGGTTTTGGAATGACAACTTTATTATTGCAATTCCACAATATAGGTATTTGCGGATTAGGACCGGTATTGTCAATGGCAATCATCTTTGGCGGTATCGCGCAATTAATAGCAGGTTTTATGGAACAAAAAACCGGAAATAATTTCGGATTTGCCGCATTTGCCAGCTATGGCTCTTTTTGGATTGGCTTAGGCATAATTTGGCTATTAAGCTTCTATAAAATCTATGAATCTTCACCTACGGATGTGGGTTGGTACCTAATAGGTTGGACATTATTAACAGCTATTTATACTATAGCAACCTTGTTTATTCATAAAGCAATGACATTCACGTTTGTGACGTTGCTTTTAGGCTTTATACTTTTAGATTTTGGTCATTTCGGGTTCCCAATAATGAACAAAGTCGCCGGCTTTGAGTTAATAATTTGCGCTCTATCGGCTTGGTATATGATGGCGGCGATAATTATCAACGACTTATCGGGCAAAGAAATATTAAAAACAGGCAAACCATTTATTAAAAAATATGTCCCAGAAAATTAAATCCTTATTTCTAAATCTTGATAATATTTTTTAGACGGGTCTTAGACCCGTTTTTTTATGTGCTCTAATTTTTTTATTTCTTTTATAGGTCATAACTTTGGAAAAATATTAGTATTTTTGATTATATTAGTTTAATGTTTATTAGGAATAAATAGCAATATGCGCAGAACAGAACGGGAAATAGCAGATAGAAAGACCATTGATGGAATTCTTTCGAAATCGCTTATATGCAGAGTTGCGATGATTGATGGTGACAAACCATATATAGTTCCATTGAACTATGGGTATTCTAATAATGCTATTTATATCCATTCGGCACCTATCGGAAAAAAAATTGATATCCTTAAACAGAATAACAAAGTAGGTTTTGAGGTGGACATCGTGGGTGATTTAATCAAAGGCAATATGTCCTGTGATTGGTCAATAAATTACCGCTCTGTAATAGGTTCAGGTACGATTGATATTCTTACCGATTTCGATGAAAAGCAAGCCCCATTGGATATTATTATGAATCAACACGGTAAAAGCCAAAACAATGTTTACAAAAAAAGCAACGTAGATTCGATTGTAATTTTAAAATTAAATATAGAACAAATCACCGGTAAGCAATCCGGCGATTGGGATTAAAAGAGGCAAGATTATGAAAACAAAATTATTACTAACGGTAATTTCCTTATTAATGGTTTTTACTTATTCCGATACGTTTTCTGAAACAAATTGGACTCCCCCTCAATCAGTTAAAGGTGATTGGTCGGGTAAGCATTTAGTCGTCGTTAGAACGAAAACTGATGGTAAATTCATTTTTTTAAAGACCAAAGGGGCAGTTGATTTCAAAATTTCAATTCAACAGGACTGCAAAGTATTTGGTTCTTTGGGTACGGCAGTATTTGAAGGTTGTGTTATACAAAAAAATCGTGGATGGATAGCAAAAAAATTAAATTTGAAAACGGACTATGTTATTCAAGGCAAACTGGTAGATGCAATATTCCCGGAAGATGTTATTAAAAGCAAAACTATAAGTATGCCATTCAATCTTGAAAATGGTAGAATCAAAGGGTCACTTTTTCAAATTGAAGGATTGATTGATATGTTCCCTATGGTTGATATTAGTTTGATTAAAGACAAAAAATGATTTAGAAGATAAATAACTAAGAGTTCCTTCAAAAGTTTCTGTCTCACAACTCTGATAATGATAAACATACGTGGCGTATGTTCTACTTTATCATTGATAAATAGAGTAGCATAGACGCCCACGTCTGTCCTAAAATAGAGCAATTAGAGTTCTGAGAAGGCCCCTTTGAGCCGGACTCGTTACCGTTTAATTATAAGAGTAGAGGATCTTAGCGCAAGGAATTTCTATTATCACACATTTTCGATACGTTGTATTAAGGATTAAAAAATATGGAACACAAAGGAAAACCAAAAAACAAACTAGGATTATTAGGCTTTCTCGGACTTTTAGGAACGTTAGGATTTTATATTGAGAATATGCATATTTTATGGGGACTCTACAGTTTATACGCACTATTCGCGCTATTCAATCTGCCGGTTAAAAATAATGTCAATAAAAAATCATCGAATATCATTGGACGTTGACGCATTATGAGGATACTCCTTGTTATAAAGCGTTTTGATTTTGGGGGTGCGGAAAATCACGTTTGCGACCTCGCCAATTCTCTTTATGAACTTGGAAATGAAGTGTATTTAGTTGCGGACAAAGGGCGACAGCTTTCACGCTTAAACGACGGAGTAAAATTCATTGATTATCGGTTAAGCGACTTTCTAATTCCTCTCAATGTATTGTTCTTATATCGTTTGATAAAAAAACATAAAATTGATGTTATTCACGCGCACCAACGATTAGCCATACAGACGGCCGGTATTTTGAAAAAGTTCATAAATATCCCGTTGGTTGTAACTGTTCACGGAAGGACAAGATTTGATTTAAAAACAAAACTTGCCAAGACCGCACCCGACCGAATAATATTTGTCAGCAAACAGGTTCTTGAAGTATCGGCTTGCTATGAATATATCAAATACAAATCCGTTGTGATACCTAACGGTATCGAACTATCAGAAAATGATTTGATAGACTCTTCCCCATCGTTTACTTATGTCAGCCGAATGGATAAAAACCACTCAAAAGTAATATTAATGTTGATTCAACAAGTCCTGCCAAAACTGCTTAAAGACTATCCTGAATTCAGATTCAATCTAATTGGAGAAGGTAATTGTTCAGATCAAATTAAAAATTCCGCTATAAAATTGAATGCGGAATTTAATCGAGAAGTTTGTAAAATCTGGGATTATCAGCCTGACGCAAAAGAAATTTTCCGGAATTCGAGCCTAGTACTGGGTGTCGGAAGAGTAGCCCTTGAAGCCATAGCCTGTGGTGTACCTGTTCTATCAATTAACAAAAAACGATTTGGAACAATTATCACACCGGCTAACTATCCAGAATATAAAGTGAACAATTTTGTTGCTATTGATAATAACGCCCCAAAAGCCGAAGAACTCTATGAACTATTAAACAATTTTTTCAGTGATATTGATAAATGGCGGAAAGATACCAAAATCGTTCGAGATTTAGTGAATACTGATTTCAACCAGTGCGATTTAACGCGCACGATCATAGAAACTTATGATGATGCTATAAGTTCAAAAAAGAAAAGTCAGCGATAACCATTAGTCGCTCATTGATTACCAATCCAAAGGCAGAGCTTTCAAATTGTCTATCCCCACCGCTGAGGATGATTTACCATTGCTTTACGCTTCAGCTATGAAAGAAGATAACGAGCAAATCAAGCTATTCAATGATAAATTGATCGCCGGTTCACTGTCAATGACTTCGGTAAAAATTGGATAATTTAAATAAATGTTTAGGTGATTAAGGAATATACGAGGTTTTTTTATTAATTTTGATATAGAGTTTATTATTGTTTTTGAAAATTGATGCGAGAACCTTATGAAGATTTTATTAACGCTTATTGCTTTTTTTGCGATTAGTACTTTAGCTTATGCACAACAAAATTTGCAGGATGTGGTGTATTTGAAAAACGGTGGGATTATTCGAGGTATGATAACAGAACAAATCCCCAATAAAACCATAAAAATCGAAACGGCAGACCGAAATGTATTTGTTTATCAAATGGATGAAATTGAAAAAATAATGAAGGAACCGGGTGGAGTTTTCAAAGATGTCGAAACCAGTTTTGAAGGCTTAAAACCGGGTTATCAAGGATTTGTTGAAACAGGAATTGCTTTTGGCGATTTTACGATGTTTAAATTGAATATTATTAATGGATATAGAGTTAATCCATATTTTTCTATGGGATTGGGAGTAGGAATTAGATTTTGTCCTGATTTCGAAACTGCTTCAATACCTATATTCGCTGATTTTAGAACAAATCTACTTAATAAGAAAGTTACGCCGTATTTGGGATTAGCTATCGGCTATTCTTATAGTCCGGACGGTGATCCATTAACCAGAGGTCTTATCTGAATCCGACCGCCGGTGTTTCATTAAAAATTTTCAAGAACTCCATTATGAATGTGGGGTTAGGAATTGATGAGCAAAGTATAATAGTTGATAACTTATCCGGATATGCTATAGTATCAAGAAATGTAAATTTAAATTTTGGCATAAGTTTTAAAAATTCTATCATTACAATTTTGGATAAAAATAACACTGTGATAGCCAATATTAAAGCTTCGAACAAAGCTGTTTTGATTGGCTCAAAACTTTACGATAAGCAAGGAAAGGCAATGATTATTATTGATTTGAAAGAGTCAATTGAGCAATAAATTGGCAAATGAAGTGACATTAAATTTAGGCATTTTAATAACATTAAGGGATGATTGTTCGACCAAATAGTTATATTTCTACGTTGATGCCTAAACAAAAATTTAACCCTTGCGCCGGGTAACCGGGAAAGAGTTCGTAATATTCGTTCAGAATATTATTAACATAACCAAATACATTGATATAATCTATTATTCTTTGTTGAACCCAAATATCAAACAGTTTTGTCGGATTCGTGCTCGCCCCTATTCCGCTTAAAATTCGGCTTTCAATTTGCCATTTTAATCCGATATCATATTCTTTGCTCAGCGAGAAGTAAAAATTGTTTTCCGATAATTTTGGAAACAACTTATTCCAATCCATTTGCTTTAGGTATGTATATGACAAATCTAAATTCACAAACTTGAATTGTTTTTGTAAAGCTATGCCTGCACCGGTTGTTTTACCGGTTAATCGCGCCAGCTCACCGGAACTTTTGAAATAATTGCTGAAATCGGAATAAAATCCGTTCACTTGAATCGGAATATTGAAAAGTTTGAAATCGGTTTTCAATTGTGCTATATCACAAAAATTATTTTCCAAAACAGGCGCGTTCTTGGAGTAAATATATTTTATATAAGGGTAGGCGCCGTTTTTTGAGTACGATACGGAATATTCAAAGTTATCGCCGAGCTTGTGCTTGATTCCCAAATTATATTCAAATAGCGATTTATCAGCTAATCCATTATTAGCAGGATACACAGGATTGATATATTTATATACAAAATTTCCATTTAGTAATATTCTGGGTCCAAAATGCAGAATCTGCCCATACTTCAATCCCAAAATCTCGTTAACATAATCAAACGACTTCAAGCTGTAATCTGCCTTTTCGTACAATTGCATTCTTTTGTATAAACCACCTAGTTCCGATTGAGCGGTTTCTGAAAAGTTCATTATCGTACTTATATCAAATCCTATCACCTGCTCTTTTGTCAAATTTCTATATGCTCTGTCGCTTTGTTGTGTTGAATAAGTCGCATCATCATAAGAATCTAAAATCCTTTTCGTATCGCGATAATAGAATTTTCCTCGCAATGAAGCGAAACTCGTCAGTTTGGATTTATAAATAATACTCATCAAATTCGTTTTATATTGCTTCTCTTTCAGGTATTCCGGTACTGTTGAAGTATAATTCTGCGGGATATTTCTAGAATTATTGACGTGAAGGTATTCAGCCGTCAGTTCGGAATAATCTTCAATTATTCCGGTTTTTACAAATATGGATTTCCCTTCAAATTCGCTGTTTCTGAGATAATTATTACTGTCTATGCTCAACTCGCTTTTTCTCACGGGAACCTTATAAGCATTTTGATTATTATAATTCAAATGAGTCAATACGAAAAAATTGTTTTTTCTATAATTCCCTTCAATATTAGCTAATAGCTTATTGTTGCCAAAGTGTGTATATGCCGAAAATCCTGTTGCGCTCGGATTTTCACTGATTAATTCAATAGTAGAAATGGGACTAAAACCGCTCAAAGAACTTATTTTTGGTTGATTGTAATAAGAACCGTTGAAATTTAAAAGATTAATTCCACCATCAATAATACTATTAAGCTCTACCCCATCTAATGAATAATTCAGAGTATAAGGAATTCCGAATAAGGCTCCAAAAAACTCATAACCCGAATTTTGCACAAATTGAATTTGAGTATTTTTTCCCATTCCTGAAATTAGGGCGCAATTATATAATTTGGCATTTTTTGAAAACGACAAAGTATCACCCAATTCGTTTGGAATCTCATCAGCAAAAATAGCTGTAGATGTAAATAATATTATTATCAACAAACTGAAGGATTTCATCATTGAGCCACGGTAATATTTATTGCAGTTCCACGCTGTACGCTATCGCCGGCGGCTGGACTTTGAAACATAATTACATTTGCTTGATAGGTTTCATTTTTTTGGTATATCACATTGCCCAATTTTAATCCATTTTCTTCAATAAATTGATAAATCCCATCTAATGCAAAGCCTACTACTTTCGGTACCATAACCTTCCTCGATGAACCCAAAGAGACTGTAATGTTTACAGTTCCTCTATCAGTGCCTTGATCACCGGGATTCGGATATTGCCTGAAAATAATATTTTTACTAAATTCATCGCTATACGCCGAATCAATCTTTCCTATTTTCAAGCCATAGTTCATCAATTTGATTTCAACATTCCTGATCGACAATCCACGCAAATTTGGAACTTCGACCGATTCCCTACCTTTGCTCACAATAAGATACACCGGACGACCGGATTTCACTTCAACACCCGGCAGTGGGTCTTGCTTAAGTATATATCCGGGTTTGGTATCTTCGTTAAATTGTTCCGATACTACCTCCCATTCTAAATCGATATTCTCAAGCTTTTCCTTGGCGTACATTTCCTTAAGACCTATAATATTCGGAACGGTTACCAGTGGTCGGCTATGAACAATTGCCGGGATAATTAAGCTATTGAGTAATAGGAATAAAACGTACATAATCAGCAAATACATCAATATTATTTTAACGTATTTCTTTTTTAATTCTTTGTTTTTCATATTGTTAAAATTGTATTTCGAGTGAAGAGCATTATATTGACGAGCGATGTCACCACCTAAATCCCTTTTTGGGGTTGTTTTGGCAGTATCGCGGTTGTCTGTTTTAGCACTGTTTTCGCTATTCCGAGCAGGAATTTTGCTTTTTTCTACTTTTGGCGCCGATTTCACATTGCTCGGTGCATTATACAATTCCGGAAATTTCTCTCTATAGTAGTCTTTTCCGCTTTTTTCAGCCGATTTATTATTATCTTCCATCTTTTAGATTATTTTATTTTATTATTCGTTAATAAACAGTCAACAAATTTACTAAAAAATGGAATGATATTCAATGTTTGAGCAAGAAAATTCAAAATACTTTTCACAAGCTGTACGATTATTTAAGAAATCTAGAAAAATAATTATTACTTCGCATAGAAATCCTGACGGGGACGCTATCGGGTCTTGCTTAGCTATGTATCATTTTGCTAAGAAACTTGGCAAATCTGCTGAAATAATCTTAACCGATAAAATCCCTTATAACTATGAATTTCTCGCCGGTGAGAATGAAATAAAAGAATATGATAAAGACCGCGATTATTTTAGCTTTTTGTCGGCGGATTTAATTATTATTTTGGACCTAAACGAGAGCCGAAGGTTGCACCGAATGGAAGACGTTATCGTTTCTTCGCGAGTGGGAAAAATAATCTTCGACCATCACGAAGGCTCGCACCTATTCGCCAATGAAGTAATCTCTATGCCGATGGCTTGCTCTACCGCCGAAATCATTTACCGATTTATATCGTTATTTGAGGACTACACAATTCACAAACCGGTTGCGGAAGCTCTATACTCGGGTATTATGACCGACACAGGAAGTTTTCGCTTTCCTCGTACTACCGGCGATGTTCACAGAATAATTGCCGATTTGATCGACCACGGAGCCGACCCGGTCGAAATTTACGAACAAGCATATAACCAAAATAAAATCGGGGGAGTACATATTTTAGGTGAAGCACTTAAAAGCATCACCCTGCACCACGCCGGGAAATTATCAATTATGACCATAACTGCCGCTATGTTGGACAATTGTGGTGTTACAAACGCCGATATTGACAATTTTGCTGAAAAAACTTTATCAATTGAAAATACCATTGCTGGTGTAATGATCTCGGAATTAGAATCTGATAGAGACGAAATCCGTGTATCCCTCCGATCGAAAGGTGATTTTTCAATCCGAGATGTGGCTGTGGAAATGGGCGGAGGCGGACATTTTAACGCGTCGGGTGCCCGAATATTCAATAAATCAATTTACGAAGCGAAAAACGAAATCATCGAAATCATTGGAAGGCATTTACAAAAAGCCGGAAAATAAATAGTCAATTTAGTTTATATGTCTATATATTAGCGAACTTCGTCATTCTGTACGAAGTGAAGAATCCAGAAAACAATTTTGAATTTTGAATGCGAAGAAACCCCGTAATTCGTAATTGATTAGTCATCAACGGCTTGGAACCGGTCATCGAGCGAGGTCGAGATGCCATCTTCGCAGGCTGAAAACCTGTAATATAACAACACAGGGTGTAAGCCCTGTGAGGAAGATACCCACCCCGATTAAGCCCTGAAAGGACGAAATTAAAAAAAAACTCATTTCATTTCTTAACCCTAGCAAAAAGGTTATATGCACCTACAAACTAACCTTATCGCCTTATTTATTGAAATTAATAAGGTAATAAGGTTGTATGATAATGCTGCCGGATTTTCTACTAAGGTTGATATAGAAAATAAGGTTTTTTTAGATTCTTCGCATATTTCGTGCCTACGGCTCTTCGTGCCCACCGTTCAGCTTTCTTCTTCCCTTTATAAACTCATTGCGGAAATGTGTTTTCTCAATTTATTTATTCTTCGTTTCATAGTAATAAGCGAACCCTTATTGTCGATCGCATCGTCTATTGAGTCAATCATAAGTTCAATATTTAGCTTTTCTTTAGCTAAAATATATTTCGCTCTAAATACCGGATCCGCCATTTTTTCTTCTTTATATTTTTCTATTTCTGACTGCATTTCTATACTCCATTTAAATAATGAGATTTCAATTTTTCCGCTCTTTTAATTTCATTTATCGGTGTTTTTTGTTGCTTTTTAATAAATCCGTTACAAAATACTATTTTCTTATCTTTCGCAAAAAAATACAGACACCTCGATATTTTATTAGTATGACGAACACGTAGTTCAAATATTCCATTAGTAATGTATTTTGATAGTTTTTCAGGAATTCTTTGATTATTGGTTCTCAATTCGATTAATTTATCAATTGCCGCGAAGATATCTACTTGTTCATCATCACTTAGGCTTTTAATAAACTCAAGGAATTGGTTTCTATCATTAAATTTTACAGAATCAAAACTTATCATTTTTATCGCAAATAATTCATACAATTTATTTATACAAAATGAAGAATTTTTAGACAAAAACAAACGAAGAATTTTGAAAAAATTAAAAACCATTAAATGGCATCAGTTTCAGCCCGTCAGGCTGAATTCAAACGGAAATTTCTAACGATGGTCTCCGTCCCTAGCTGTTTTGTGGCAGACTTTCAGCCTCAAGAAGGTGGAATGTAAAATTGAATTCAACCGGGGGACTCCGTCCCCCGCTATTTTATGGTAGGCTTTCAGCCTAGAGAATTGCCGCATTTCGACTCCGCTCAACGTCCTACACGCACAGGTCGTTACCTATTCCTGCTTATTCCCCATTAACCATTGACAATTAGTAATTAACCCTATTTCATTGGTTTATTTTTCACAAGGAAAAAAGTATCGCGTATTGCATAAGCAGAGCCGAAAACACCGATTGCGTTTTTACCAACAACACTGCTCAATATAGGGTCAATAGTACGCTGCATAGTAACTTGAAAATACCAGCGCAAAAAATTATAATCGGGCACATAAACCACAGCCTCATGCAGACCGTACCATTTGAACATATTCCAAACCAAAGGCGCTTTATTTGTCAATACGAAAGCCCACGAAGTAGTTTCCTCGCGTTGCTGTTTGTTTTGCATCCACGGGAAACTCATCGAGCGATTTTTCTCAGCGGTTGGTTCGGGTAGATATTTGCCATATTCTGCCGTATCAAGGCACTTCAAATATGTTGCATAATAAGATAATCCGGGTACAGCTTCCCAAGAAGATTCCAAAGTGGGATCGGCGGGATACGTAACAGTATCATCAGGGAAGTTTACGAAGCTTGGCGGAACTTTAATAGCTTTCGATGTGCCTGGTGTTAGCGTTTGTCCGGTAATCAAATTGCCATTTTTCAGTTTGACTTCAATTTTATAAAGGGTAAGCGGTTTGACTATATAATTTGGATCAATTGCGGCATATCCTGCTTCATCGGCATTAGCGGATTCGACATAGTGCAAATCTATACGCTGAGTTCCTTCGAATATAGCAACTTCGGCATCTTTTACTATTGACTTATTTATATCGAATGAATCCTGCACCGGTAAAGTTCTCATTATTTTAATAGCACGTACGGGTTCATTGACGAACAAGTAAGCTTCGACATAAGTTTCTTCTATATAATCCGTTGGAACAGCATCCCCACAGGATTGCAGAACTGCTACCGTGGTTAAAACGATGAATAATAAAAATCTATTCTTTAGCATACATTATCTTATTTAATTGTTATTTTGATATTTACGTATATAATAAAAAAGCATTTCAGCCGTTTTTAGCTGAATTGTTATATTGAAAAACGAATTCACACTAATAGTATTTTAAAAGCTATTTAATATTAAAACTAATAATATGTGTGAAAAAATAGTTAATTTTGTAATATTGAATCATACGAACCGAGGAATTTATGGGATTTTTATCCAACCTAAAGAAAAAGCTATTTAACACCGAAGAAAATATTGAAGAAAAAGTTGAAGATTTGCCACTTCAAGAAGAAATTATTGAAGTTAAATCAGTTATAGTCGAAGAACCTGTTGTCGAAACGGAAATTAAAATTGAAGAGTTAATCGCTCCCACTATAGAAGTTGTGATACCAAAACCTCAACCGAAAGAAGAGCCCACTCCTGAACCGGAGTCGAAAGGCTTTTTCAGCAAATTAACTGAAAGTTTGAAGCTTGACAAGATTAAAACCGGGCTTTCGAAAACAAGACGAAGTTTTCTTGGTGCTTTCTCTTCCCTATTCGCCGGCGACCGCAAAATTGATGATGCTCTTTTAGCGGAGTTGGAAGAATTGCTCATCACCTCCGATATCGGTTACGATACAACAACCTATATTATTAAACGATTAAAAGAAATCGTCCGCGACAATGGTTACGAAACAGCCGACGATTGCTATCGTTCAATCAAAGAGATTATTAAAGAGATTATGATAAAATCACCATCGGCGGATACTGATAAGATCTTTGCAGTGAAAGATGAAAACAAACCTTATGTTATTATGGTGATTGGTGTAAACGGTGTCGGTAAAACGACGACAATTGGTAAATTAGCTTATAACTACCGTATGCAAGGTCTAGGTGTTGTTATCGGCGCGGCGGATACTTTCCGTGCCGCGGCGAATGAGCAGTTGGAAATTTGGTCGGAACGCGCCGGTGTACAAATCGTTCAGCAAAAGCAAGGTGCCGACCCTGCCGCTGTTGCCTTCGATACAATCAAATCGGCAATAGCGAAAAATAAAGATGTTGTTTTGATAGATACTGCAGGACGTTTGCATAATAAAACTAATTTAATGGCGGAACTTGATAAGATCAACCGTGTGATGAATAAATTGAAACCGACTGCTCCGGACGAAGTGTTTTTGGTTTTAGATGCTACTACGGGTCAAAACGCTATTCAACAAGCTAAAGAATTTTCTAAAGTTGCCAATGTTACCGGTATCATATTGACAAAATTGGACGGAACTGCAAAAGGCGGTGTCGTTATTCCAATTTCACACGAGTTGAAGATTCCGGTACGATTTATTGGTGTCGGTGAACAAATTGACGATCTAATGCCATTCGATCCAAACTATTTTATTGATGGAATGTTCAATATTACCGACGAAGATATTTCCGCTATCGAAGGTTGATATAATGAAAGCGATTGCTAATCAAAAAAATATAGTTATCATTGGAGCAGGAAAAGTTGGTTTGTCAATCGGCGAGCGATTGTTCCACATAGGAAGATTATCCCACATAATAGATCGTCACCCGATGGTTTTTGAAAATTCGAGGGGCATTCCACAGGAATTTTTCTCGACTAAAATGGACGAAATCCCTGAAAAACCGCGCTTAATGATTTTAGCAATAAATGACAATGTAATACCGGAAATTGATATTCAAATTGCAGATAGCGAAATATGGCGTGATTGTATAATTGCACATACTTCAGGAATATTTGACAAAAACATCCTCAAGGAATGCCGTAAAGAATGTTTCAGAACAGCCGCTATTCACCCATACCAAACTTTTTTTTCTGCTGATCCATCTCTATTAAATGCTATTCCTTGGGGAATAGATTGCGATATCCAAGATTTTGAATTTTTGGGGGATATCATAAACACTTTAGGCGGCAAACCTTATTTGTTAGATGATAATATTCCAAATTTCAAAGGATTGTATCATAGTTCGGCAGTCGTTGCTTCAAATTTCACAACACTACTTTTATCCTTAGCAGATGAGATTGCTAAAACCGCAGGACTTAATGCGAAAGAGTTTCTGAAACCCATTGTTTACCAAACTATTGATAATTTTTTCAATACACACGAAGAAAATGTCCCTTTAACCGGACCGATAGCACGTGCCGATTTCGAGACTTTAAACAGTCACATTGTTTCTCTTGAGCAATATCCTCATCTTCTCGTACCCTATTTATATTCGTGTATGGGGGCAATAGAAACAGCTTATGGTAAAAATATCCTCAGCAAAGAGAACTATGATAAATTAATAAGTATAATCAAAACTCGTTTGAATAAGAATGAAAGTAATAATAGATAAATTTGCCGGTTTCTGCCACGGGGTGCTGAAAACCATCGAAACGACTGAACGCATATTAGCTAAAAATACCGATAAAGATGTTTTCGTGATTGGCGAAATCATTCATAATCATAAAGAAATACAACGCTTAGAGGATGTTGGTTTAAAGACGATTGAATTACCTGATTTGGAAGATGTTAATAAAAAATATCCCGATTCTATGATTATAATCAGAGCTCACGGCGAGCCTCCTTCAACATATAATAAAATCAAAGAACTAAACCTTAACTTGGTCGATGCTACCTGCGCGAGAGTGAAAAGTTTGCAGAGATTCGTCCATAAATATCACGCCGCGGGATATCATATAATAATTTTCGGTAAAGATCAACATCCGGAAGTTATTGGATTACGAGGTTTTTGCGAAGATAAATGCGATGTAATCGAAAATTCCGAACAAATTGAAAATCTAAAATTTAAGAGCAAATTCGTTGTGCTGATTTCACAAACGACAATGAACAAAAAGCAATTCCTAAGAGTTGCGGAAATTTTAGATCATAAAATTGAAGAACTGAACCGAACGGGTGCAAATATCAAATTTGAGCTGGTAGATTCCACTTGTAAAGCAGTAACAAACCGAGAAGACAGTTTAATTGAATTTGCAAAAAGCGTTGATTGTGTACTATTTGTTTCAGGTAGAAATTCTTCGAATGGGAAAAGCCTGTATCAAACCGCTTTACAGGCAAATCCTAACACCTTTTTCATAGAGACATTCGATGAAATAGATTTCGACATTATAAAAGATATGAATGTGATAGGAATCTCCGGTGCCACTTCAACACCAAATTGGTTTATGGAAGAAATTAAAATCGTGCTTGAAAATAAATTTAACACCTAATGACCTCAATCTATATACATATTCCATTTTGTAAACAAAAATGTCTTTACTGCGACTTTTATTCTATAGATAGTACCCAGTTTATGGATGAATATGTTAGGTTTCTTTGTTTGGAAATGGATTTGTTTTGTCGGCAAAACACAGTAAAATCAATTGATACTATTTATATTGGTGGCGGCACGCCTTCATTGCTGAGCAATGAGCAATTATCAACAATTAGTAAAAGTATTGAAAGAAATTTTATATTAAACTCCGTTTTAGAATGGACCATCGAATGTAATCCAGGAACCGTAACAGCAGTGGATTTCGAATTTTATTTATCGCTCGGCATTAACCGCTTAAGCATCGGTTTACAATCGCTTAATGATAATGAATTGAAACTGCTGGGGCGTATTCACAATGCAAAAGAAGCAGAACAAACAATCAATGCCGCGCAGGAAGCAGGATTTGAAAATATCAGTTGTGATTTGATGTTTGCTCTTCCCAACCAAACAGCTAAAAGTTGGGAAAACACATTGGACTGTATCTTGAAATTCAATTTACAGCATATATCTGCATACAGTTTGATTTACGAAGAGGGTACCCCAATTACAAATAAATTGAACGCGGGTAAAATTAAACGCAAATCAGCGGAATTCGATTATAAATTATACGAAATTGCTTTTACAAAATTGGTTTCCACTGGATATGAGCATTATGAAATATCGAATTATGCTAAACCAACGTTCGAAAGCAAGCATAATTTGAATTATTGGCTTTTTGGGAATTATTATGGATTTGGAGCTTCAGCCCACAGTTTCTTTGAGCAAAAAAGATTTTCAAATGTATCCTCTGTACGCAAGTATATTGATTTGCTTAATATCAAAATTCTTCCCATTGAATTTAGTGAAGTGATGAACAGAGACGAATCGCTTATGGAGCAGATTTTCCTGTCTTTACGCGCCAAAGGTCTGGATATAAATTCATTACCAAAAAAATCCGATACTACGAGTTCACAAATAAGCGGCTATATCAACAGCCTAATTAAAAACGACTATGCCGCTTTAGAAAATGGCATTCTGAGACTCACATCCAAAGGCTACTTTCTAACTGACGAAATAAGCGTAAAATTCGCTGAGTTTTTTTAGTTAAATTATAAGAACCATTTAAGAAATATAGATGGGTCGAACCCGCCTATATTCAAACTTTTTGATAATCGGTTATTTCTCCGTTAATTCACTTGCCAATAACTACCACTCCAATAGATACATATAGTTTTATTGCAAACACCTTGCGATGTATTAAACGCTATATTAAAGCAATAAGTACTAGGGGTCACTCCTTGAAAGCTACCCATACAAATTAATGGAGACCAATCATCACCTAATGTAGGTCGTGTTAAAGTGAAATCAAATACTGGTGGCGTAGGAACATTAACATCAGGTGGTATAGAGGTAATGTGTACCGAAGTCAGCAGACATTCTGGGCAATATTTAGTATAACTTGTATTTTTTTTAATATGAACAACAAAAGTAAAGGGGTTAATATTAAAATGCTTAAAACCATTGCCATCAGTAACTTCTATATATTCACGATTAAAATCACATTTATAAACTTCGCAACAATCACAAGGTGGGTCAGGTACAACACAATTAAGTTCAAAAACAAAAGATTCGCACTCACTATTTACGTTAAACAACCCAATGAATTTAAAAGATGTTGTCGCGCAAATATCATTTATAATAAAACTTATTTCACCTGCGATATAATCAATACTTAATCCGTTTTGCGAACTAAGAGGGGTTGAGTTGCTGTTGCTTAGGTTTTCTAATGACAAATTTTCTTTCATCAAACGTATAATATTGCTATTATCATCACAACCATTAATTTTAATAATTACTTTGTATGAACAGCAGGATGCATTTGGCGATCCGTTTATTCTGTGAGTACTAATATCAATTGCATCACACATAGATACCGGTTCAAGTGGAATTGTGATAGTTTCATTACAACCCGGTGCATTTAATATTTTGCCTTCACCATCATAAAAATCAAATCCCATTGTAAGAGGATTCAAACCAATAGCTTGAAAATAAAAAAGATCACAGCGATTAATAGTGAATTCAATAGTTGTGTTAATATCTAAATCATCGTTAAAAGAATCAAAATAAAATGTTTTTTGATCACCTGAAGCTTGATAAATCCGAATGCCTTTTGGCATAACACCTTCAGGGAATTCGCTCAGTATATTTGGAGTAAAGCGTAATCTAACAATCAATTTCCCATTATCAAAAGAATAAGAAATAAAAGAACCTAAGTTAAAAGTACACGGTACTGTACCACCACCAACATTACTCGGACATTTGTCCTTATTCTCCACCGATGGCATCCAATAAAAATCATCCTCAATATTAAAAACGGAAGTATCGTTCTGAAATTGGAATAAATATTTTTGATAAAGAGTTTTTTTATTTGGGTCTGGTGGTAACAACCGGTTAGTATCAATGATAACACTATTATACATATGGAACAGATCTCTGTATGTATAACTTTTAAGTTCAGTTGGTGAACCTTTAAGGGTTATTCCTAAACCAATTCTTTCATTCGTATTTTCATAGCACGGGTATAATAATTGAGAACCAGACCAACCACCAAAATCACGCTCGCGAGGTGGTAATGGTGGTAATGGTGGGGGGGGTAGTGGTGGATCGCTCGGATCAACAACTTTTAAAATCAACGCATTTACCCATCGGGGAGTATCATTCATATTCTCAACATAGATACCGGAATTTCTAAATAAGTAAGTTGGTGTTGCCGCATGTCGTCCTAAAATTGAGAAATAAGAAGGATAGGTTAAGTCTCTATTATCGTTGTAATAATCAAAATTTCGCTGAGTTGTCCATCCCAAATGCAACTCTTTATAAAAAGGCATTTGTTTCATTTTTAAAATCGCAAAGTCACCATACTGTGGGCGGGCATCCGCGAAGGCCACTCCGCTAACACCACAATAGTCTATCACTTCGTCGAAATCAATAGTTTTTCGCCAAAGTTGATAGTCATTTTGATTACACCCACTCAGATGCAAGGGTTTACCGTACTTATGGTGCCAGTTGAATCTAATTATTGTATTGTCTAATATCGCTTGTTCTTCTGATGAAATCTCTCCATTATTTTTTTTAACTGTTAATGAGCAAATTTGTTGAATGTAAGAAAGATGGTAGGAAGTGAACACGATTCCTTCACAATCGCTTTCCGGAAAGTTCATCAATGTACCAGAATTAGCTCCCCAATAATCAATCCAATTAGGTGGAGTTTCAGTATCAAAATGCGGAGGTTCCATAATAATACAAGATGCTCTTGAGGCGGCAATATTTTCATCATTAACTGAATATAAATTTTGAAGAGTTAAAAGTTCGCAATCATACAAAGCACCAAGATATGAAGCACTATTTTCAGTATAAGCCTCACTAATATTATCGCAGTATTTAGGATTTCCATCTATCCCGTAATTCTCACAATCCCAGTTTGTTAGAACTTCCTGCAAGCTATTCTTCCTTTTTGGCTTAATATTTTCATTTGATTTAAATGAAATCGAAGTAAAAATCAAATTATAATCCAGTTCACTATTAGAAACTATTTCAAGAACAAGTTCATTTGCCGGAATTTTAACGATATTTAGCATATCATTTATCGATTTTTGATAAATCGGTCCGGCTACTATTTGGTAATCGGTCGTATAAACATAGCAATATGCACCATTTTTAAGATGAACATCGCTGAATCTCAACGACATTTCACCAAGTGATTTTGACGCAATATTGAATTTTATGCGCGCAATATTTTTCCCGTCAATTTTTTCTAATTTTAGATATTCTTTTATATTAACGAATAATTTATCTATATAGCAATTACCATTGGCGTCAACAGTATAATTAAGTGCAGGCAAATCTTTTACAAAGGTTATAGCTGATTTCTGATACGAAAGAGGCTTTTCAATATTATAGAATATTTGAGCATTTAAATTTGGAAATAGTGTTATAAATAAAATAAAAACGATACATAACTTTTTCATAATAACTCCCTATTCAATAATTAAAGATTTAGTTTCATTATTTATTTCTATTAGATAATTACCAATGGATAATCTCGAAATATCAAGCTGTATATGATTCGTACCATAAGGTATTGTATAGCTTATAAATATTCTTCCATTAATATCCAGTATCCTTAAATCCGCTTGTTCAATCATTTCTCTTTCGATTGTTACTGAATTGTTAGCCGGATTTGGATAAACCTTAAATGTGTTTTGCTGGTTATCATTTACAATGGTAGAACAATCTTCCGAAAATTCAGTCCATTCATCAATTTCTTTCCAATTTTCTTTTGACCAGCTCGGGTCGTCAACTTCTATACATTTTAAATCTGGGTTGTTTTTTGATTTGAATGATGTTAGCACTGTATTGTTGCCATTTCTAATATTTAACACTTTTAATTTATTGTCGCTAACCCAAAGCTGGTCAAGCTTCGTAAAACTTGAAAAATCCAAACTTGTCAATTGATTTCCTTGTAATTGAACCCTCCATAATTCCGGTACATTAGTTATTTCTAAATCGGAAATTAAATTATTCCTTATGAATAAATACTGTAAGTTCTCAAAATCATAGATTTTAAATTCTGATAAAGATGCGTTAGAGCATCTTATTAGGTTAAGATTTTTACAATTTGATATATTAAGGTTTTGCAATTTATTATAACCACAATCGAGCTTCCTTAAATTAATACAGCCTGAAACATCAAATTTTTCAAGATTTGGGCTGTTGTCAAAATTTACTCCCCTTAAATTCACCATCCCAGATAAATCCACCGTGGTCAGACCCTGACAATTTTCAAGCAAAATTGCACCTACATTAATAAACGCTTTTATACCTGTTAAATCTGTTATCTTATTTGGTCCAAGCCATAACAAACCTTTGTATTCCTCAGCTTCTGAACGCTGAATTTCTCCGTCATAATTTAAATCAATTCGTGGTTGACTGTATTCAGTCATATTAACTAATATCCATTTAAAATTTGAATCGGGGAAATTGATTATATCATCATCGGCGATAACTTTTGCAGTTAGAACCAAAAATGTTGCTATAATAGCAACGAATAATATTTTCATAATAAACACCTCAAGAACTATTCATAAAATAATAAATCATTGTAAATGTAAATTAATAAAAATTACTGAAATAGACAAATATTATATTAAATATTTATTGTTTTTTTTAAACGATAAACCTTTATCATTCGTTATGTTTTTATAGAAACATATAAAAATTGAGAGTAAATAATATGAGAACTTTAGTGAAATTCAGCCTAATCGCGATAGCATTTATTTCCATTATTACCGCGTGCGAAACAATTGCGCCTCAGGGGGAATTTTCTGGTAAGTTATTAAGTAATACCGAATGTAAAAGCGAATTAGCCGTAATCGAAACCGAAAAAGGCGATACATTAAGCTGTATTGAATATGAATACGAAGATGGTGTGTTACACTTACAGCATATTAATGCGGGGTTTAATTGTTGTCCGGGAAAGATTTATACTACTTTCCAATTGAACAATAACATAATAACTGTAACTGAATCGGAAAAGGAAGCCGGATGCAAGTGTAATTGTCTATATGACCTTGATGTTGAAATCATTGGCATTGAAGCAAAGACCTATCAAATAGAAATTGTAGAACCATTCATTGGCGAACAGGAAAAGCTTTCATTTACTATAAATTTAGCAAAAGATAAATCAGGCACTGTATGCGTAAATCGTACGACTTATCCGTGGGCGATGAACAGATAAATATTATAGATATTTTGTATATTTGAAATTATAAATAATGATTGTGGTATAAAATGAATTCTTTTTTAAAAATTTTGACATTAGGTTTTGCTTTAGCGAGTTTGATTTGCGCTTGCGAAACAATTGCGCCTCAGGGGGAATTTTCTGGTAAGTTATTAAGTAATTCCTCTTGCAAAAACGAATTAGCCGTAATCGAAACCGAAAAAGGCGATACATTAAGCTGTATTGAATATAAATATGAAAATAATGTTTTACATTTACAACATATTAACGCGGGTTTTAACTGCTGTCCGGGAGAAATATACACTACTTTTAATTTAAACGGTAACACTATTACTGTAACTGAATCCGAAAAGGAAGCCGGTTGTATGTGTAATTGTCTCTTTGACCTTGATGTAGAAATTATCGGAATTGAAGCAAAGACATATCAAGTCAATATAGTTGAGCCTTACATTGGCGAACAGGAAAAGCTTTCCTTTACTATAAATTTAGCAAAAGATAAATCAGGCACTGTATGCGTAAAGCGTACAACTTATCCGTGGGCAATGAACAGATAAATATTTTAGATATTTTGTATAATTGAAATTATAAATATTGATTGTGGTAAAGAAATGAATACTTTCTTTAAAATTTTGACATTAGGTTTTGCTTTAGCGAGTTTGATTTGCGCTTGCGAAACGGTGGACCCCCAGAAAGCAATTTCCGGAAAGGTAATTAGCAATAGTGATTGCAAAGGCGGATTAAGCGTCATTGAAAGCGAAAAAAGCGATACATTAAGCTGTATCGAATATGATTATGACGCTGTCGAAAAGATATTGCATTTACGACATATTAACGCAGGATTCAATTGCTGTCCGGTAGAAATAACCTGCACTGCCAAGTTGGTTAGCGATACAATTATTGTTCAAGAATCGGAAAAATCAGCACTTTGTAATTGCGATTGCTTATATGACCTTGCTATTGATATAACAGGTGTTGAAGAGGATAGGTACTTTATAAAAGTTCTCGAACCCTATAGCCGCGATCAGAACAAATTATATCTACTCCTTTTCCTGAATAAAGACAAAGAGGGCACCGTATGCGTAACTCGCACACAATACCCTTGGGGAATGAGCAGATAAACATAATTTGTATTTTTTTTATTTCCGATTATAATTTATAATTGTAATTTTGCATATAATTTAAATTACAAAAAGAAGAATAATGAATATATTAGTTTTAGGCGGTGGTGGGCGTGAACACGCTATAGTATTAGCTTTGTCGAAGTCCGCATCAACAGAAAAATTGTATTGCTCACCCGGCAACCCGGGTATATTTGAAATCGCTGAAAATCCTCAAATTAATTCAGGGGATTTCGAAGTGGTAAAGCAATTTTGCAGAACAAGTTTGATAGATTTGCTCATTGTTGGACCTGAACAGCCGCTTGCTGAAGGAATAGTTGATTTCTTCATAGGTGAAAAAACTGCTGTTTTTGGACCGTCTAAATCAGCGGCGCTTTTAGAAAGTTCCAAAGATTTCGCTAAGCAAATTATGATGGAAAACAATGTACCAACCGCGGCTTACAAAACTTTCAATGCTGACGAACATTCTGAAGCCGCTGAGTATCTCAGAAACCACACATTGCCTGTAGTATTGAAGGCTGACGGACTTGCCGCCGGCAAAGGCGTGATTATTGCCTCCACAACCAAGGAAGCCTTAGAAGCGCTGGACGAGATGTTCCACGGTGCCTTTGGTAATGCCGGTGCTAAAGTTGTTATCGAGGAATTTATGTACGGCGACGAAGCCTCCATTTTCGCGATTTGCGACGGAACCGATTACATTACTTTAGCTTCCGCTCAAGACCACAAACGTATAGGCGATGGAGACCAAGGCAAAAATACTGGTGGAATGGGTGCTTACGCCCCTGCGCCAATTGTTACAGAAGAAATTTTAAAAGAAGTAAACACCAAGGTTATTGAACCTATATTGAAAGGTATGGCGAAGCGTGGGACCCCTTACTGCGGTTGTTTATACTGCGGATTAATGATTTGCGACAATTCAGTAAAAGTTGTTGAATTCAATGTACGATTTGGTGATCCCGAAACGCAGGCAGTCCTACCGCTGTTCAAGGGCGATTTTGCAAAATTGCTTCATTCAGCCGCTATAAGCAAAATTGACAAATCAGCCTTTTCGGGAAACTGTGATTTACATAGCGTTTGCATAATATTGGCTTCCGGCGGTTACCCTGATTTATTTAAAAAAGGGTACCCCATAATGGGCTTAGATTCAAACTCTGATCAGGATGTAATTATTTATCACGCCGGCACAAAAGAGGAAAATGGGAAAATCGTTACATCCGGCGGTAGAGTTTTGGGTGTTAACGCTATAGGTAACACATTAAAAGATGCTATTCACTCTGCATATTCAGCGCTTGAGAAAATTGATTTCCAAAATAAATACTTCAGAACAGACATCGGGTATAAAGGGCTAAAATAATTGTTGATTGTCAATGCGAAGAAAGACAATCCCTTCAATGATTCGATGTTTATAGAAAAGGATCACGTTTCGAACATAAAATCCCGTAAGGATGAAATATTAAATTGAAAGTTGAAAAAGTACGAAAATAAAAAAACCTTATTTCCCATATTAATCTTAGTAGAACATTCGACAACATCATCTAATGACCTTATCACCTTATTAATTGCTGAAAAGAATAAGGTAATAAGGTTGTGGCGTTCGTTATTATTCATTTTCTACTAAGGTTAAAAGATAAAAAATAAGCCCTTATTCGTTTGAATATGGGCTTGATTATTAAATTATTTATTTCAATTTTCAATTATTTAAGTGCAACTCGAATTGATTTAAGATTATCCGCTATGTTCCCATTGAACACACCCGACCCACTAACAAGAATGTCCGCGCCTGCCTCGGCTATTTCACGGGCATTTTCTTTTTTAACACCACCGTCTATTTCGATTAGGACGTGTTCCAAGCCGTTTAGGATTAAGAATTCTTTCAACGCGCCAACTCTGCGGAAGAAGGAATTAATAAAAGTTTGTCCGCCAAACCCGGGATTGACTGACATAAGTAATATGAAATCGCAATATTCGGCCGCTTCGAAAGCAAATTCAAGAGGTGTAAGAGGGTTCAATGCTACACCCGCTTTTTTACCGAAACTTTTTATCAGCATCAAACTTCTGTGCAAATGATGTGTTGCTTCGGAATGTATTGAGATATAATCAGCTCCCGCTTCAGCAAAATCAGGAATAAACCTATCGGGATTTTCTACCATCAAATGGCAATCCAATGGAAGAATTGTATTTTGTTTTACTGTTTTAGCGACAAAGGGTCCGATTGTAATGTTTGGTACAAAATGACCATCCATAACGTCGAAATGGAGAATATCCGCTCCACCATTTTCACAAGCCTTTATTTCATCAGCTAAATTTGCAAAATCCGCCGATAATAGCGACGGTGCTAACATTATTTTATTCATAGTATTTTATTTTGAATATGTCAATTTTGTCATTTCCGCGACTGCGGGAATCCATCTTCGATTCACCCGGTCTTGTCATTCCCGCGACTGCGGGAATCCATCTTCGATTCACCCGGTCTTGTCATTCACGCGACTGCGGGAATCCATCTTCGATTCACCCAGTCTTGTCATTCACGCGACTGCGGGAATCCATCTTCGATTCACCCGGTCTTGTCATTCACGCGACTGCGGGAATCCATCTTCGATTAGTTTTTCAAATTAGCCCATCATATAAATCCTTCCATTCGGGATTCATTTTATTAATTATTTCAATTTTCCAAGCTCTGCGCCACTTTTTCAATTGCTTTTCCCGAACGATTGCTTCATACATACTTTGATGGATATCGTAGTAAACTAGAGTATGAATGGTATATTTTTGTGTAAAGCCTTTCGCAAAATCGTTTTTATGTTCATAAACTCTTTTAATGATATTGTTAGTGACTCCTATGTATAAAGTTCCATTTTTACGACTTGCTAAAATATATATACATAGTACTGTTTCATTATTATATTGTTGTATTAAGTTAATATTTTTTTGGATTCCCACTTACTTGGGAATGACAACTCGGCTTCTATCATTTTCTATTTGCAATTGCTGAAGATGGATTACCGCTTACGCGGGAATGACAACTCGGCTAAATTTAAGAATTTTCAAGATTTTTACTCATTAATCCTGAAGGGATTCGTATATATCCTTCAGTTTTCGTCTCAAGTGCAGAACAGCATATCTTTTCCTTGCTAATAATGTGTTTATATTAACACCGGTTTGCTCGGACATTTCTCTAAAAGATATACCTTCGAATTCGTTTTTCACAAATACTTCTTTTTGTTCGTCAGGCAGTTCGTCAAGACCTTTATTGATTTCATCCCAGATAGATTGCTGCATCATATTGCTTTCGGGGCTTGCAGTAACATCTCCAAGGAAATTTTCAAACATATCGCCGCCTTCTTCGGCTTGTCCGGGGGTTTGCATTTCGGAAAATGCTTCGGCGCGTTTTTTCCTATATGAGTCAATGATTCTATTTCTAACTGCTGTAAAAACCCAAGATGCTATATTTTCAATTGGTTTCTGAATACTTGAAGAAGCGGCAAGGACATTAGTGAATACATCCTGCAAAATATCTTCTGCTTCCTCTTGACTTCTCACTCTTTGACGTATAAAGCCCAAGAACTTCTTTCTATCGGTTTTGAACAGCTCTTCAATTTGATGTGCCAGTTCGATGCCAATAGTGCCTTTTTGGCTGTTATCATCCATATATGTACTCCTAGTTAAATAATCTTACAACGTAGAAATCAGTTCATCAAACCTCATATTAAAATTAAATATTATCATTAGCTCTACGTATATATAATGCAAAAAATCGGAAAAAGTTACATTGAAAGTCTTATTATTATCTGCCTATATGCCAAAATTGTCTGCCAATTTGTCGTTCTCTTGCTATACCTGCAAATATGTACTGAATTCCTGTCAAAATAACAATCAAATAACTTCTATTTCATCATAGGAATTTTAATGCCAAACTTTTTGGCATTATCAATTGCCCTATCATATCCTGCGTCAGCGTGTCTTATTATACCCATCATAGGATCATAAGAAAGCACCCTTGACAATCGTTTAGCCGCTTGCTCTGTTCCGTCGGCTACAATGACCATACCCGCGTGAAGAGATAATCCCATTCCAACGCCGCCGCCGTGGTGCATCGAAACCCAAGACGCTCCGCCCAATGCGTTCAATGCAAAATTGAAATACACCCAATCAGCTATCGCGTCAGAGCCATCCAACATACCTTCGGTTTCTCTGTATGGCGATGCCACTGAGCCACAATCAAGGTGGTCGCGTCCAATAACTATCGGCGCTGAAACTTTGCCTGTTTTTACTAAATCGTTAAAAATTAATCCTGCTTTTTCGCGTTCGCCATATCCCAACCAGCAAATTCTAGCCGGTAAAGCTTGGTATTTAACTCGCGATTGAGCGTTTTTTATCCAACGGTGCAAAGGCTCATTATTTGGAAATGCTTCTAATATAGCATTATCCGTAACTTCTATATCTTTTGGATCGCCCGATAGAGCTACCCAGCGAAAAGGACCTTTTCCCTCGCAAAATAGTGGTCTTATATATGCAGGAACAAATCCTTGGAATGCAAACGCGTCTTGATAACCGCCAAACTCTTTTGCAATACCGCGGATATTATTCCCATAATCAAAAACTACAGAACCCTTTTTCTGAAATCCAACCATTGTTTCAACGTGGATTGCAATAGATTTATATACTTCGTCCAAATATTTTTCTTGGTTGCTTATTCTTAGCTCGTTTGCCTCTTCAATCGTATATCCCGCCGGATAATATCCATTCAGCGGGTCGTGGGCTGAAGTTTGGTCGGTAACCACATCGGGAACTATACCGCGACGGTAAATTTCCGGCAAAATTTCCGCTGTATTGCCGATTAATCCTACTGATATAGGTTCTTTCCGCGCTTTGTATTCATTCACTATTCTTAGAGCTTCATCTAAGCTATCAGTTTTTACGTCGCAATAACCGTCTTTTATTCGTTTATCTATTCTTGTTTCATCTATTTCAACTGTTATTGAAGCGGCACCTGCAAACCGTGCGGCTAAAGGTTGAGCTCCGCCCATACCGCCCATACCGCCGGTTAAAACAAATTGTCCATTCAATGTGCCACCGAAGTGTTGGCGAGCGCATTCGGCAAATGTTTCGTAAGTACCCTGCAAAATTCCTTGTGTTCCGATATATATCCAGCTTCCTGCGGTCATTTGACCATACATCATTAAACCAAGAGCGTCCAATCGACGAAATTCATCCCAAGTAGCCCATTTCGGAACTAAGTTTGAATTTGCAATTATTACACGTGGAGCGTCTTCAAAAGTTTTCACTACGCCAACAGGTTTGCCTGATTGAACAAGCAAAGTATCGTCAACATCCATATTCTTTAATGTATCTATAATAGCGTCGTAACATTTCCAATTGCGGGCGGCTTTTCCTAATCCACCGTAAACAATGAGCTTTTCAGGATGTTCCGCGTTTTCCGGGTCCAAATTATGCTGAATCATTCTATAAGCGGCTTCAATTTGCCAGCTTTTGCATACTTTTTCTGTGCCTCTAGGTACCTTAACAGTTCTCATATTTTCCTATTTTCAATTTAATCTTTATGCAATTCTTTAGTTTATAATTCGGGTATTTGTTTTTTAATAAATACAAAAATACAATTTTTTTTGATTAAATAAAATAAATTTCGACTACGTTCGTTTAAAAAAGGTTTTCAAGTAACTTAATATATTTTAAATACTTTAAAAATATATAAAATAAAAACTATTATTTTTTTATAATAAAGAGAATATTTAATGGGAATTTTTGACAAGTGTCTAGCTTTTACCAAGGCCGATGACGTTAAAAAGCTCGGCCTTTACCCTTATTTTCACGTGATAAAAGCCAACGAAGGACCGATTGTAAAAATTGATGGCAAAGATATGTATATGGCCGGCTCAAATAATTATTTGGGTCTCACTACTCATCCCGCGGTAATCGAAGCAGCGGTAAAAGCAACCGAAAAATACGGTACGGGTTGTTCAGGTTCCAGATATTTAACCGGAAATTTGGATTTGCACGTAGAATTAGAAGCCAAATTAGCAAAATTTCTTAACAAAGAATCAGTTCTGTTATTTTCAACCGGTTTCCAAACTTCTCAAGGTGTAGTTTCGACGCTTGTTCAAAAAGGTGAATACCTAATTTGCGATAAAGAAGACCACGCAAGTATTATGGCGGCGGCAATTATGGCAAAAGGCGCAATGGTTAGTTTCATTCGCTTCAAGCATAGTGATATGAAGGATTTGGAAAAAGTTCTTTCTTCTTTGCCATTGGATGCAAATAAATTGATCGTTGCTGACGGTGTTTTTTCAGTAACCGGTGAGATTTGCAATTTGCCTGAAATGAATAAATTATGCAAACAATACAATGCTCAAATTTTAATTGACGATGCTCACGCTGTTGGTGTAATTGGTGAAGGTGGCCGTGGAACAGCTGATTATTTCAATCAAAATGATGAAACTGATATGATAATGGGTACTTTTTCAAAAACTTTTGCATCATTAGGCGGTTTCGTTGCGGCTCCTGAAAGAGTGATTAATTATATCAAACATAACAGCCCTGCCTTAATATTTTCAGCAAGTCCTACACCGGCATCTTGCGCGGCGGCTTTAGCTTCGCTTGATATTTTAGAAAAACAACCGGAATTGGTTCAAAAGCTCAGAGACAACACTAATTATATGCGCGAAGGTTTCCGCAATATTGGTTTCGAAATTATCAGCGGTAACACAGCTATTATTCCTGTTATCATCGGCGATATGGACAAAGCGCTGCTATTTTGGCGTCGTTTGTTCGATTCGAACGTGTATGTAAATGCCTTCGTACCACCGGGAGTACCACCAAATATGTCTATGATGAGAACAAGTTATATGGCTACTCACGAGAAACACCATTTGGATTATATGTTAGACGTATTTGAACAAATCGGTAAAGAATTTGGATTATTAGACAAATAATTTTGTTTTTCCATATTTTTTTCATAATTTTGAAGTTCTATATTGAGCATTTTTAAGATTAATTAATGATGGATTAGGGCAATGCCAAAGATGAAAACCAATGGTTCCGCCAAAAAGCGTTTCAAAATTACGCCGAGCGGACACATTAAAAGAAAAAGACCTTATGCCAGCCACATATTGACAAAGAAAACACAGAAACGTAAAAGAAATTTGCGTAAGACTGAATTTGTCCACGAGGCTGATGTGCATAGAGTAAAACGTATGCTGGCTTCAGCATAACGAATTAATTCAGGTTCGAGGGGTTATTGAAGCTCTCCCCCAACCGTATATATTTATAATTATTGGAGATAAGTTATGGCTCGCTCACAGAATAAAGTAGCTTCGCGCAATAAAAGAAAGAAATTCCTGAAATTAGCCAAAGGATATTGGGGCGCGAGGAAAAATGTCTGGACAGTTGCAAAAAACCACGTTGAAAAAGGTTTATTGCACGCATTTGTAGGCAGAAAGTTAAAAAAACGTAGTTATCGTCGTTTATGGATTACCCGTATTAACGCCGCCGCTCGCTTAAACAACACCACATATTCAAGGCTTATATGTGCTTTGAAAGAAAAGAATATTGATATAAATCGTAAGGTTTTGGCGGATTTCGCTATGAACAAACCTGAAGTTTTTACGGCTATTGTTAAAAAAGCTATTAATTAAATTTAATTTTAATTTAAAAACTTTTCGTAATTTTATAACCGTATTTATTGCAAATGCGGTTATTTTTTGTTTTATTAAAATAATGCTGTAATTAAAATGATTGAAGCAATTAAAGAATTAAAAGAAATTATTGAAAGCCGAATAAGCTCGATAGTTAAATCCGAAGATTTAGAGAATTTTCGGCTCGAATTTTTAGTAAAGAAAGGGTCTATCCAAACACTTTTTGATAAGATGCGAGAAGTTCCGGCGGATATAAAACCGTTGGTTGGCAAAGAACTCAATTTGCTCAGAAATTTTGCGGAGACCCAGTATAGCGTTCTTAAAGAACGCTTTACCGAAGAGCAGGAAGACAAAGTGGATATTGATATTACTTTGCCGGGAAGAAAAACCTTCACCGGAAGCATCCACCCTATTACACAAACAGTTCGCGAAATGATAACTATTTTCGAGCGAATGGGCTTCGTTTTAGCGGAAGGTCCCGACATCGAAGACGGCTTTCATAATTTCGACGCATTGAACTTCCCTCCCGACCATCCGGCACGCGATATGCAGGATACGTTCTTTATCAAAGATGAACGAGAAATAGTTTTAAGGACTCATACTTCGCCTGTCCAAATTCGAGTTATGCAATCGCAAAAACCTCCAATCCGTTCTATTATGCCGGGTCGTGTTTACAGAAACGAATCTTTGGATGCTACTCATTTAGCTGAATTTTATCAAATTGAAGGTTTATACATCGACAAAAACGTTAACTTTGCCGAACTTAAAGCTACTATGATGGTATTTGCGCGCAAAATGTACGGCGACGACCTTCGTTTCCGCTACCGCCCATCGTTTTTCCCATTTACTGAACCAAGTGCCGAACTGGATATAATGAAGCCGGGTACTGAAAAATGGATGGAAGTTGCAGGTTGTGGAATGGTGCATCCTGATGTATTAACCGCCTGCGGAATTGATCCTGAAGTATATTCAGGGTTTGCTTTCGGTTTTGGCATTGAAAGAGTAACTATGCTGAAAACAGGTATTTCAGATATTCGCTATTTATACGAAAATGATATAAGAGTATTAGAACAATTTTGATGGAATCAATTAAAGAAATTTTTAAAATCGGGTATGGACCTTCAAGTAGTCATACTATGGGACCACGTAAAGCGGCAAAGACTTTTTTAGCTAAAATACCCGTGGCAGATGAATATGTAGTAACACTTTATGGCAGTTTGGCCGCAACAGGCAAGGGGCATTTAACCGGCAGAACGATTAAAAACATTTTCGATGGGAAAAATATCCGAATTGTTTGGGAACCAAATACATACCTTCCTAAACATCCAAACGCTTTAAATTTTTCTGCGTTCAACGATGGGATATTAATATCAAGTTGGACGGCTTACAGCATTGGTGGCGGTTCAATCGTAGATGATGATACGGAAATTGAAACAAATAACGTTTATAAAATCTCCACAATGACCGAAATTATGCAGTGGTGTAATCAAAATGGTGCTACATACTGGCAGTTTGTTGAGACATCCGAGGGTCCTGAAATTTGGGATTATCTTGAGAAAATATGGATACAAATGCAAGAGTCTTTGAAAAAAGGACTTAAAACATCAGGTACATTACCCGGTGGATTAAGTTTACCACGCAAAGCATCCCAGTATAACGCTCAGGCTAAAATGTTAAGCGGACCAAGAAAGCGTATGGCGCAACTTTACAGCTACGCATTAGCAGTCAGTGAAGAGAACGCCGCAGGTGGTAAAATCGTTACCGCACCTACTTGCGGATCCTGTGGAACTCTTCCTGCAGTATTATATTACCTCCAAGGGATTTACAAAACCGACACCAAAACAATATTGTGCGCTTTAGCAACCGCCGGACTTTATGGGAATATAGTGAAAACTAACGCTTCAATCAGTGGTGCGGCTGTAGGGTGTCAAGGTGAAGTTGGTGTTGCCTGCGCTATGGCTTCAGCGGCGGCTTGCCAGATTTACGGAGGTTCGATTTACCAAATTGAATATGCCGCTGAAATCGGAATTGAACATTCTTTAGGACTCACCTGCGATCCTGTGTTAGGTCTTGTGCAAATCCCGTGTATAGAACGGAATGTTTTCGCCGCGGCGAGAGCGTTGGACAATGCTTCATATACGATTCTTTGCGATGGAAGACACAGAATCAGTTTCGATGAAGTTACAAAAACTTTACAGCAAACAGGTTGCGACCTAAGCAGTAATTATCGCGAAACTTCGAAAGGCGGTTTAGCTCTTATGGATGCCTTCCCTATTATTTATTAATTTTGAGTGAATTATGGCAAAGAATATTTTAATCATTGGCGGTGCCGGATATATAGGCAGTCATGTAAATAAAGCTCTGACAAAAATCGGCTTTAACACGATTGTCTTCGATAATTTTTCGACAGGTCATCGCGATTTTGTAAAATGGGGAAAATTAGTCGAAGGCGATTTGAGCAATTATGATTTGCTTTGCCAAGTTTTGAAAGAAAACGGTATTGACTGCGTGATGCACTTCGCCGCTTTTGCTTATGTCGGCGAATCAGTAACCAATCCTCAAAAATACTATGTAAATAATGTTCAAAATACGATAACATTGCTAAATGCGATGGTAGCTTGTAAAGTCGATAAGTTTATATTTTCATCGTCTTGCGCTGTGTTCGGCGAACCCAAAGAACTGCCGATAACCGAAGAAACTCCGAAGTCGCCGATAAACCCCTACGGCAAAACCAAATTGATGGTTGAAAGTATATTGGAAGATTACTCCGCCGCTTACGGGCTTAAATATGTGGCATTAAGATATTTCAACGCCGCCGGTGCAGACCCCGAATCGGAAGTCGGCGAAGACCACACACCCGAAACTCATTTGATTCCTCTGGTTTTGGATGCCGCAATTGGCAAAAGACCGAACATACAAGTTTATGGCTCGGATTACAATACTCCGGACGGAACTTGCGTGCGCGATTACATACACGTAAACGATTTGGCTGACGCTCATATCAAATCGTACGAGTATTTGGCAAAAGGAGGACAAAGCGAGGTATTCAATTTGGGAAATGGGATAGGCTATTCGATTAAAGAAATAATTGAAACTGCAAGAAAGGTAACCGGTAAAGAAATCATTGAGATTCTCGCACCCCGTCGCGCGGGCGACCCGCCAAGTTTATACGCCTCCTCTGTAAAAATCAAAAATCTTCTCGGTTGGGAACCAAAATTCAACGACATAAACCAAATTATATCCAATGCCTGGGAATGGCATAAAAAGATGATTGGAAATAGTTGAAAGTTGACAACCGCGAACCAGTTGAAGATGAATAGCCTTATATGAAATGCGGTTTAAATGAATGTTCGTTTCATTTATTTTTTGTCCCAAAGCGTGAGCTTTTAAACAAGAAAAACAAAAGAAATGTGCTTGAAATCAATTAATTCACTCAATAATTTGTTTATTTGGTATTAAACTGTTATTTTTGTAATTCATATTTAGAAATATTTTAAAAAATTACTTTATTGGAGTATATAAATTATGCGCCGCTTGTACGAAACAACTTTAATATTTAACGCGGGATTAGAAGATCCGGAAGTGGAAGCCGCAATCAGCAAAGTTACAAGCTATATCGAAAACCAAGGCGGAGAAATTAAGGTAACCGACAGATGGGGCCGTCGTAGATTGGCTTATCCGATCGCAAAAAAATTCAATGGCTACTATGTTCATTTGGAATTTGAATTGATACCAAGTGGTTTACCGCTTCTTGAAAGATTTTTGGTTTTAGAAGATACAGTTTTACGTCACTTAACACTACAATTATCCGTTAAGTTAAGAGACCTTAGATTACAAAAAGCTATGGAAGAAGGCAACCAAGCCGCCGCTGAAACTGTAAAAGAACAAAAAAAAGCAGAAGTAGAAGAAGCAATCATTGAAGAAGCAGTAACAGCCGACGAAGCCGTTGAGATAAAAGAAGTGATTGAAGAAACAGAAAAAGAAGAAATTGAAGAAGAAAAAGCAGAAATTACTGCTGAATAATAATAGAATTTAGAAATAATTAGAAAATAATATAAAGCCGGAAAAAATAATATGAGAGTAATATTACGACGCAACGTCGAAAATTTAGGCGATATGGGCAGTGTTGTTAACGTAAAAGATGGATACGGCCGCAATTATTTGATTCCTCGCGAATTAGCATATTTTGCTTCTGAAAGTGCCGTCAAACGAATTGCTGTAGAAAAGAAATCTTTTGCTAAAAAGATAGCTCAAGAAAAAGAACAAGCTGAAGTTTTAATGGCAGAAATAACTGATTTGCAAATATCTGTAGCTATGAAAGTTGGCGAAGAAGGCAAATTATACGGTTCTGTTAATCAAGCTATGATTAGCGATGAATTAAAACTTCGCGGATATGATATTGACCGCAAAAATATCATAATCGAAGACCCTATCAAATCGTTGGGTGTATTCGATATTAAAATCAAACTTCATCCAGAAGTTATTACATCTGTCAAAGTTTGGGTTATCTCGGAAGAAGAATAATTCTCCGCTTAAATCACAGAATTTTAAAAGAACAATGGGCTTAGTGCTTATTGTTCTTTTTTTTGCGAGCCCTCCCCCGTTAAAAACTTTTTGCCTCAAAAATGGTACTTCCTTTGACAATTGAAAGAAAAATGATTAGTTTTGAAAGATAGCTGATTTGCAAACTTGTGAAAATGCGGAATGGATGGAAGAGGTTTGTAAAAATTTAAGCGTTTCATAATGTAAAGAACAATTATGAAATATTAATAATGACATTATACTAATGGATTAACATATTAAATAGGACGATTAATTATGGCTACTGAAATCAAAACTTGGGAAATCATTAATGGAGAACTATCTGAAGTAAATTCAAGTTTAGCTCAGAATGGGAAAAAAGAAAAGGATGATTTAGAAAAATGGTTAAAAACAAACCCAAAAATCATTGGTGAAGATATTTTAGTTTTTGGTGAGCAGGTGCGAACTAAATCAGGTCCACTAGATTATTTAGGGATTGATAATAACGGTAATTTAGTTATTATAGAACTTAAAAGAGGAAGGCTTCCACGTGATGTAATAGCGCAGGCAATTGACTATGCTTCTGATGTCGCAAATTGGGATCTTGAAAAATTAAATGAAATATGCGTTTCTTTCTCAGGAAAGTCACTTGAAGATCATATAATTGACAATTTTGCAAATGTCGAACTTGAAGATCTTGTGATAAATAGTGCACAAAGATTATTATTAGTTGGATTTTCGATAGACGAGCCATTAAGTCGAATGATTGAATGGTTATCATCAAATTATGATTTAGGTATAAATGCTATAATTTTAAATTATGTAGTTACATCAACAGGAAATGAACTTTTATCAAGAACTGTTATTATACCTGAGGAGATTGAAAAGGAAAAATCGAATAAAAAGAAATTTACAATACCAATGTCAGATGAGGTGCCTACATATGATTCTGAGACTTTAAAAGATTTTCTTAAAACATACTTGAACAATAAACAATGGTCATCAAGACGGATTAAGGATATTTTACTTCCTGCTTTATTAGCCCAAGATATTATTACCAGAGAACAACTAAAGAAAGAATTTGTTAGAGTAGGAGAAGCAACAGATGAAAATAAAGCTGGCTATTTTATTGCATTAATGTCTAACCAATTAGGGCAAACCAAAAAAGATTTTCTAAGACAAATCATTAAGTACGAGTATCCAAATCATCATTGGGAAAAGGACAATTTCAGTATTAGGAAAGAATACAAATATTTAGTAAAAGAAATATTGGGTTATCAAGAATAGATACAACAACTAAATTGGAAATTAAAACAATTAGATTTAAAATAAACAGTAATAAAATATTAGCACTAAAATTTGATATATTTAGACTTAAATAGATTCCTTAATACGATAAAGAAATGCTCGACAGAAGAAGATGTTAAGATTGCTTATGCAAACCATTTTAAAACTCAAATTTAAAACACAATAAACTTACTAATCGCAATAATTATTACTATATCCGTTTATTTATATATAAACTTAGTTATGGAATATCTTATGAAAAATACTATCTTTCACAAAGCGGAAACGCGCGGTTCGGCAAATCACGGTTGGCTTATCACGCATCATACATTCAGTTTTGCGGATTATTTCGACCGTGAAAGAATGCACTTTGGCGCGTTAAGAGTTCTGAATGACGACTATATCGCTCCGGGAATGGGTTTTGGAATGCACCCGCACGACAATATGGAGATTATCACCATTCCGTTAGAAGGTAAAGTGGAACATATTGACAACATTGGTAATTCGGGCATAATCAAGTTTGGTGAAATTCAGGTGATGAGTGCCGGTACCGGAATAATGCACAGCGAATACAACCCAAGCAAAGAAAATCCGCTGAAATTACTGCAAATATGGGTATTCCCTAATAAAAAAAGTGTAACTCCACGCTACGATCAGATTACTCTGAATTTGGAAGACAGAACAAATAAACTTCAGCAGATACTATCGCCAAACCCCGACGATGCTGGTGTTTGGATTCATCAAGACTCGTGGTTCCATTTAACCGAAATGGATAAAGACAAAACGCTTGAGTACGAATTCAAGAGAAAAGAAAACGGAGTCTATGTATTTATAATTAAAGGCTCTGCTACAATAGACGAAATAAATTTGAGCGAGCGTGACGGCTTGGGTATTTGGAATACCGATAAGATTGGTATTTTTGCAGATAGCGATACCGAAATTTTGATAATGGAAGTACCGATGAACATTTAGTATTGCAAAATAGATAAAAAAATAATTTAAATGAAAATAGCAATAATCGGTGGGGGTGCGGCTGGATTTTTTTCAGCAATTAGGGCAAAGGAAAACTATCCTTCTGCCGAGGTTATGATTTTTGAAAAATCGCGGAAATGTTTGTCTAAGGTCGAAATATCCGGTGGTGGCAGATGCAATGTTACAAATGCTTGCGAAACCATTGATGAACTTTGCTTGGCTTACCCACGCGGTGGCAGAAGCCTTAAAAAGGCTTTTTTTAATTTCAATAACCACGATACCATTAAGTGGTTCGAATCGCGCGGTGTACCGCTAATGATCCAAGACGATAATCGAGTTTTTCCGCAATCCCAAAATTCGCAAACGATTATAGATTGTTTTTTAGGTGAAACACATAGATTAGGAATAGAAATCAAATTTGGGATGGAGACCAAAGCTATTGAGAATGTTGATGGTATGTTGGCTCTTTCCTTCAATAAAGAGCAAGAGCCAAAATTATTTGACAAAGTAATAGTTACAACAGGCGGTTCACCCTTTAGAAGCGGTTTAGAATGGCTGGAAAGGTTGGGTCATAAAATTGAAAATCCTGTCCCTTCCCTATTCACTTTTAAGATGCCGAATGAATCAATTACACAATTGACGGGTATCGCTGTTGAAAATACAATTGTAAGCATCCAAGGAACAAAGCTGAAGGCGGAAGGTTCCTTGTTAATAACCCATTTTGGAATGAGCGGTCCGGCGATACTGAAATTATCTTCGTTTGGGGCTCGGGTATTAAGCGAAATGAATTATAAATTCAAAGTTCAGATTAATTGGGCGAACGAACCAAATAACGACCGTGTTATGGATTACCTGAAAATTATCGCTAACGAACATTCCGGCAAACTGCTAACAAATTTCAGACCTTATGACCTACCGGCAAGACTTTGGCAATATCTTTTAGAAAGGAGTGAACTTTCGTTAAGTAAAACTTGGGCGGAATTGGGCAAAAAAGGATTAAATAAATTGACAAATATATTGACTAACGATGAACATTCTGTTACCGACAAAACGACTTTCAAAGAAGAATTTGTAACTTGCGGTGGCGTAAGTTTGCAGAGTATTGATATGAATACTATGCAAAGTAAAGTTTGCAAATATCTATATTTCGCAGGTGAAATACTCGATATTGACGCTATCACCGGAGGGTACAATTTCCAGGCCGCTTGGACAACGGGATTTATCGCCGGAAAATTAAACTAACTTCCCGACTTTTTTTTCAAAAAATCAATTATAACACATAAGGTATATATATGGATATAATTAAAACTGAAAATCTGACCAAATACTATAAGAATATTCACGCCGTTGACGGCATTTCTATAAGTATTAACAAAGGAGAAATATACGGTTTTTTAGGACTAAATGGTGCGGGAAAAACTACTACTATCCGTATGCTTCTTGGAATGATTAAACCCACTTCCGGCTCTGCTTATATCAAAGGAAAAAGAGTTTATGCCGACAATATTGAGCTATGGAAAAATGTCGGCTCATTGGTAGAAGTTCCCTATTCTTATCCCGATCTTACCGTCCGCGAGAACCTTGAACTCATACGCCGATTACGATTCATTTCGGATCATAAATCCGTTGATCGAATTATTGATAAACTCAAGTTGAGTACTTATGCAAATAGAAGAGCAAAGAATTTATCTTTGGGTAACGCTCAACGTCTCGGCCTTGCGAAAGCTTTAATTCATAATCCGGAAATATTGATTTTAGATGAACCTACCAATGGTTTAGACCCTGCCGGTATTCGCGAAATAAGAGAAATGTTTAACGATTTGGCGGCAAATCAAGGAATAACTATCTTTATATCCAGCCATATTCTTGGCGAAATATCAAGATTTGCCACACGAATTGGGATTATTCACGAAGGTAAATTGATTCAAGAAGTAGATGCCAAAGAGTTAGATAAACTTTGCTCGAAAAAACTCATTATTAATGCCAATAATACGCAAGACGCAAGTTCAATACTTTTGCAAAATGGTTACACGTTGAGTGAAAGAAAAGACGGAATTATTGAAGTCCTCGACGAAAAAGCGATTAATGAGCCTGATGTGATAGCTACAATAATGGTTAATTCAGATTGTCCGCCAACTTTACTATATGTGGAAGAAGAAGATTTAGAATCGTATTTTCTAAGAATTATAGAATCAAATGGAGGTGCTAAATGAAAGGTTTATCAGCAACTTTTATAACCGAATGTATGAAACTGCGCAAATCCAAAATTCTATGGATTACATTTCTGTTTTTTATATTTATACCTATGATGATGGGTTTGATGTTCTATATTCAAATGCACCCTGAACTGATTGATAAATTAGGAATTATAGGTACAAAAGCAAATTTGCTAAATCTTGGCAAAGCCGAATGGACCTCATTTTTGAGTTTTCTGACACAAGGTATGGCCGGAATTGGGTTGATTGGATTCGGATTTGTTACAAGCTGGGTTTTTGGACGCGAATTTTCGGATCGTACTATGAAAGACATACTTGCTCTACCGGTTTTGCGCTCCTCAATAGTTTTTTCCAAATTCATAGTCGTTGCTATTTGGTGCGTTCTGCTTGTTATTGTTTATTTTATATTTAGCCTCGTTTTTGGCAATGTGATTGGAATAAGCGGTTGGTCAAGCAAAATAATCAGTCAATATACATATACATATACAATGACTTCACTTCTAACAATACTGCTATGCCCACCGGTTGCATTTTTTGCAAGTTATAGCCGCGGATATTTACTTCCTATGGCTTTTGTAATTCTTACTATGACACTGGCTAATTTTACCGGCATATTGGGATTGGGACCTTACTTCCCTTGGGCGATACCTGGGTTGTTTGGTGCCCCGGCAGGGCAGGGAGGTATGCAATTAACGCTTGCAAGTTACATTATTTTATTTTCTACAAGTGTGTTAGGATTGTTCGGCACTTTGGCTTGGTGGCGTTTTGCAGACCATAAATAATATTAAAACAACTAATCATCAATTATTTCGTCTGATAAAAAAGAATTAATTTGAGGATATATATATATGAAAACAGCAATTTTATTATCATTATTAATGGTATTAGCCATTGGTTGTCGTTCTGTTGATGAACCAAATCCGGACAACACTAACAAAGTATTGATGTTGAAGATTGATTATACTACAAACACATTTGAGGGCGGGAAGGAATTATTATTTTCTAAAGATACTAATGTATTTTCTATTAAAACCGAATATACTCCTCCCGGAGATTTTGGTAGTATCAAAATTATTTATTCCGAGCTGAACGAAACTATATTCAATGGAACGATTATATGGATGGGCACCGGAAAGATTACATACCCTGAAAATATAATACCTGCGGATAGCTTTAGTATAGTAATGACAGATGACTTTGTAACACCGTCAGCAGGATTTGAAAATATATTTAATCCCGGTAATCAAATTTTTGATTACACACCGGTTTGGATTTCAGTGCAAGGCTTAGTTAAAGTCCGCCAATATCTTAGATCAAATCCGAATGCTACTGTGAAAATTTTTCTTTATACACCGAGCGTTGGTGTTGGAAATCCACTCGATTGGGACTGGATAATATTTCTAAAGAATTAATTTAATTAACATTATGAAAATTTTGAACATCATCGTTATGTTAACGAGTATTTTTATATTCAATGCTTGTAAAACAAGTACTGAACCAATCATCAATGTTTCGGACAAGTTAATTGGCGTTTGGGTCAATGCGGTTGCTGTTGACACTTTATGGCGATTTGAGAGAACTTCCGCACTGCAAGATACCGCTTACGGATTTTCTTTCCAGTCCGATAATTTGTTTATCGAGAGAAAGAATTCGGGTTGGTGCGGTACTCCTCCTATTTCTTATGAGAATTATAAAGGTACTTGGACAACAAACGATTCCGTAATTAGTATAAATGTCGGCTATTGGGGAGGAACTGCGGATTACCAATGGAAATTAATCTCGGTTGACGATAAATATCTGACAGTTTACAAAATGAAAGAAGAGTATCACCAGAAAGAAAAAAATTATTATTAAAATTAACAAAACTATATATTTTATTTCCCGAGTATTTTCAAATTTACCTGAAAACCATCCAAAATTATTTTTTATGTCACACAGAATTGGAAATTTTGTTTGTTAATGGTAGTTCAAATGGAAACCAATATGTTTACTATTCTGCGAGAAAATTATGTCTAAACGACAATTATTATTATTTGCAATTATAGCCACTATCTCCATACTAAGTTTTAGTAAAGTTTATGCGCAAGGAGGTCATATTAACATTGATATTGACTCAACAAAGACTTACAAAATTACGACAAAGGATAATTCTGAATATATTGGTAAATACTTATTTAAAGATCCAATATTATTAGCAATTAAAACTAATACCGGCGCGAAAGTCGAACTCCAACTCAACAGTATCAAAAATATTGAAACTATAGAAACTCCAACTATTGAAAAAGGAGAGTCTTGGTTTGAAAATCCCAATTCATCAAGATACTACTTTTCATCTTCAGCTTTTAATTTAAAAAAGGGAAAGGTATATTACCAAAATACTTATTTGTTTTTGAATTCAGTTTATGTAGGATTGACCGACAACTTCTCAATAGGCGCAGGATTTGAGTTAATTACAACTTTTACAAGTATTTTTCAAGGTGAATTTAATCCTATTTTCTTTGTAGCTCCTAAACTGGGGTTCAAAGTTACTGAAAATTTCCATTTTGGTACCGGAATTTTATATGCGAATGCGGCGAAATTTTTAACGAGCGGAAGTAGCGGTATCTTGATGGTATATGGAGTCGGGACAATTGGTAGTGCCAATAATAATATTTCAGCTAGTGTAGGTTGGGGTAGTGTAGGTCAAGAATTTACTAAAGAACCAATTATAATTATAAGCGGAATGACCAGAGTATCAAAACATATATCTTTGGTTACAGAAAATTGGTTGACACCGTCTTCTGAACAAAAAACCGAGGATTCTCCAAAAACATTTACCTATTATGGAATTTACTCTTATGGGATTAGAATTTTTATTGAAAAACTGGCTGTTGATTTAGCTTTAATAAATAATTCTGATATCTTCCGTCGTACTATTATTGGATTTCCGTATGTTGATTTTGTAGTGAATTTTTAAAAAAATTGATTAGTTTTGAAATAAATTAATTTAGGAAAAAACAATATGATTATAGATAAAGAAAATGAACAACCTCAGCACGTTCGTCGTGAACGTTATAAAGGGACGCACCCAAAATCCTTTAAGGAAAAGTACAAAGAGCAACAGCCGGAGCTTTATTCCGAAGATGTCGCTCATATTCTAGACAAAGGGCGCACTCCAGCTGGAATGCACCGACCTATTTGCGTGAACGAAATAATAGACATTCTCAAAATCGCACCCGGACAAGTTGGTATGGATGCTACGTTGGGCTATGGCGGTCATACAACGGAAATCCTAAAGTATTTGATACCGGGCGGACAGCTATTTGCTACCGATATTGATCCTATAGAATTACCACGAACTCAAGAGCGTTTGTCCGCATTGGGTTATGGACCCGAAGTTCTTGTAATCAAAAAAATGAATTTTTCAGGTATAGACAAAATTGTTGCCGAATCGGGTTTGCTGGATTTTGTGTTAGCCGATTTGGGTGTTTCTTCTATGCAGATAGATAATCCTGAACGCGGATTTTCATTTAAGGTGGCGGGTCCGTTAGACCTAAGACTCAATCCCACAAGAGGACTTTCCGCCTCTGCCCTTTTAAAAAAGATTCCTTTGGTCAAATTAGAAGATTTGTTAACCGAAAATTCTGACGAACCTTATTCTGAACAAATATCCAAAGCAATTATAAGTAATATAATCGCCGGTAAGCCGATTGAAACCACAACCCAATTGAGCAAAATTATAATTCAAACCTTGACTGCTCTCCCGCAAAAGCCGGAGGAAGACGATATCAAAAAATCCTGCCAACGCTGTTTCCAAGCATTGCGGATAGAGGTTAATGACGAATTCGGAGCGTTGAACCAGTTTTTGAGAAAGCTCCCCGACGCGTTGGCTACCGGCGGTCGTGTAGCAATCCTTTCTTTTCATTCGGGTGAAGACCGTAGGGTTAAGAAATCGTTTCAGCAACTATTCCGCGAAGGAGTTTACAGTGAAGTGGCACCGGATCCGATCCACCCGTCCGCGCAGGAATGTTTCGACAATTCACGCGCACGCTCCGCAAAATTGAGATGGGCAGTGAAAGCTTAAAGAAATGTCGGAAGTCCACTCTAAAAAGAGGGGATTTAGGGGTGTGTATAATTTTGAATGAAGATAAGAAGAAATGTTGTCTTTCTGAACGAAGTGAAGAATCCATCTTCATTTTTGAGGAGGTTTTGGCAAAAAACCATTGAGTTCAAGCAATTTAATTAATTCTCTGGATTTCATACTGCAAGTTCTATTGTTTGATAAGCAATTTCCTCTTCCATTATTTCATCAAGATAAAGTTGTACCGCATCTTTAAGATTCTCCATAGCTTCGGCAATTGTTTCGCCGTGTGTATGGCAACCTGGAAGTTCTGGAGCCCAGGTATGGTACTCATTACCATCTTTTTCTATTTTGAACGTTATCATCTTAAAACCTTTAAAAATAATTTTTATATTTAATAAACGTTAAATCATATAAAAAATTGGAAGATTATTGCTTATGATTTATTTCTATTTCAAAAATTGTATTGAACCTTTTGAGCCAATTAGTGTCGAGACATTCTTAACATCCTGCTCCCCCCTGTGGAAAACTTTTTCTTGCAAAAGTGTAAATTGCTTTGCTCGTTGAAATAAAATTGATTAATTTTGAAAGGAGAATAAAACTTATTAATAAATCATCATCTATGTACAAATATTTTTATAGAAGAATGTTGTTACTTTTGCTGGTTGCAATAAATATTACTATTTTTGCTATGTATTGAATTTACATTCTTCAGATTAACGAAATATAAATGTTTTGTTACGAATAATAAATACAACACTTTAATTTATAATCAATGAATACAAGAGAAATTTTCAATATGGAAGTTACCTTAAAAAATAATATAACCAAAAACAAAACAGACTTTCGTGTGCACCCAAAAACGATTTCTTCTCCGATTGAAGTTGATTCTTCAAGATTTATAAAGGTTCAAAAAGATCATAAAAATATTATTTTAGATAACTTCACAAAAATATTTAAAACGTCTAGTGAACAAATTCAGAACTTAATTCCTAAACAGCAAACTATTAGCTTTGAAAAAGGCTGGAGAGAAAAGGAATTTACTAATCCAAATGCTATAATTAGAATTGGGACAATGTTTTCAGGAATAGGAGCAATTGAATATGCTTTTAAAAGACTTAATTTAAATACCGAAATTCAATTTGCAAGCGATATTGATAACTTCGCAAAACAAAGTTATTTTGCGAATTATAAAATTCAACCTGAAAATTGGTATAACGATGTACACGATATAGATGGAAATAAATATAAAAACAAGTTAGATATTTTAGTTGGTGGAAGTCCTTGTCAATCATTTTCTATGGTTGGAAGACGTCAGGGGTTTGATGATACTAGAGGGACTTTGTTTTATGAATTTGCAAGAGTTGTAAAAGAAAGCCAACCAAACGTTTTTATTTTCGAGAACGTAAAAGGAATAATGAATCACGACAATGGAAATACATTTGACACAATAAAAGCAACTTTTAATGAATTGGGTTATAAGTATTATTATCAAGTATTAAACGCAAAAGATTATGGTATTCCACAACATAGAGAACGTATATTTGTTGTAGGTTTCAAGGATAATTCGGTGGATTTTCAATTTCCTGAACAAATTCCATTAGAGCACAAAATGCAAGATTTCTTAGAAGATTATATTGATACAAAGTATTATCTTAAAGAAAAAGGCGTCAAATTTGTAACAAGTTCAAAAAATAGAAATAAACGATACACACAAATAAACGGAGAAATCGCACTTTGCCAAAAAGCTAACCAACAGTTTAATTGGCACGGAGATTTTGTTTTTGAACATCAAACTGAAAATGAGTTTGATGAGTTTCTATTTGATGTCAATAAAGTTGAAGAAAAGTATTATTTATCTGATAAGGTTAGAGATTACGTCTTAAACCCTGGAACTAAAAACTTTAAAACGACTATTAAAACAGATTTAGAGATTGCAAGACCTCTATTACAATCAATGCATAAAATGCACCGTGCAGGCGTTGACAATTATGTTACTCACAATAAGGGCAGAATTAGGAAATTAACACCAAAAGAATGTTT
>JBBRAO010000023.1:0-55947 GCA_038206725.1 Kapaibacterium sp. (SeqCode) | reverse complement strand
TATATCAACAAAGATATTTTACCTAATCTTTGGAATGAACGCAAAGCAAAAATTGATGATTTACCCGAAAGAATAGAATTTGAAGTTGCAGAGCAAACTCAAATTGCTGGACCAAGAGTTTATGTTAACTCAACAGACCGAGCTTATCAAATAATTCGTGAACTTTCTTTGCCAAACATTACATTTATTTCTGTTATCAAACTTTTAGATAAAAATGGAAAGTTAAATTACTATTTCCGGTTATTTGCTGATTATTTTGGAGAAACCGAACATCCATATATTATAGAAAAAGAAAATGAGCAAATTAATGAAACAATTAATGATAAAGTCGAAAAAATGCAACTTTACAGAGCAAGAATTGGACAAGGTGAATATAGGAAAAATTTGCTGGCATTATGTCCATTTTGTCCAATTACTCTGGTTTCAGACGACAGACTTTTAATTGCAAGTCATATTAAACCTTGGGTCGCCTCTAACGATTTTGAAAAATTAGACCCAATGAATGGTTTTATGCTTACACCTACATTTGATAGACTATTTGATAGAGGTTTTTTATCTTTTACTGACGACAAGAAGACTATTTTGTCACCATTTTTATCAAATATGACTTATTTAAAACTTGGCATTTCCGACAACAAAATAATTTTACATTTGCCAATTGCTGGTCGGGAACAATATCTTGAATATCATAGAAATGAAATATTGAAAAAATAATGCTCCCTTCCTCACTCGCTCAAAATCTCCGAGAAGGATTTTACGAGAGCCATTAGTTCGGGGTAGTTCATTCGTTTGGGACCTATTATGCCGATGGTGCCGTGCGAGGACGATACAGTGTAATTAGCCTTTATAAAGGCGTAGTCTTCCAATATATTGTGTCCGATTTCTTTGCCTATTACGACACTCAGGTTCTCCGGCGCGCTATCCAAAATATGCACGATTATATCTTCCTCTTCGATAAGTTCTATCACGGATTTGATTTTGTAGATTTCCTCGCTTTGCGTACTATCGAGAAGGTTTTGCGTTCCCGACGTAATGAGCTTCGATTTGTTCGCCTCCACGATGCCCTCAATAGATTCTACGAACAGACGCACCAACGGCGAATCGCGAAACTCCGAATCGAGCATTATTTCGTGGTAGGAGGATTGCAGAAAACTCAATTTCCTTCCGGCGATTTTCTCATTTATTAAGCGTGCGAGCTGGCTGAGCTGTTTTTCGTTATATTCGAAATACGTTTCGATAGTCAAAGTTTTCACTATATCCGATTCCAACGCCAACACTACCAATATTTTTGCCGACGACAGCGATATAATATCAATCTTCTTTATCAGCATATCGCCCAAACCCGGGAACTTGATAAAGCTCAAGGAATGGGAAAGTAGTCCCAGCAGTTTCGACGCGCGCTGAAACGCCACATCTTTTCCGCTCAAGCTGATTTCATTTTCTACATTTTTAATCAAATCTTCCGAGAGCAATTGAATATTATTCAAATTGTCAACATAAAACCTGTATCCTTTGTCGGTCGGAACGCGTCCGGCGGAGGTATGGGGATGCGAAATAAAATTCATTTCTTCCAAATCGGACATTATATTGCGCAGAGTCGCCGGCGAAAGTTTGGACGATTCCTCCAGATATTTCGCTAAAGTCCGCGATCCGATAGGCGAACCCTTCAAAATATATAGCTGAACGATTTTATTCAATATTCCCTGTTGGCGGTCATTTAATTTTAATGCAGTCATTAAATTGATTTATTTGCCCAAATTTGATTAATTTTATATACAAATTTAATAAAAAATAAGTTTTTTTCACTTTTATTCAAATTTAATTGAAAATAAATGGAAAATTATTTTGACAAATTAAAAAATATTCATAAATTGCTTTTTTTGGATGTACATTTCTTATGAAAAGAAAAATGAAATCAATTAAGGACGTAGGCCCGTATTTGAACACGGGTTTTCAGATAATTACACCAATATTAGTGGGTGTATATTTCGGACAGCGCTTAGACCAGGGACACGATTTTCCACTATGGACGCTTATACTGAGTGTCAGCGGTATCGCTCTCGGATTATTCGCCTTTATTTATCAAGCTTTAAAAATCGATAAGAAAAGAAAAGATGACAAATAGTTTGATAGCAATAATTATCGGTTTTATAATTGGTGAGTTAAATTTAGTTCTTTTTTTCCTGTCTATGTCATTGGCAAAACAGCATAGTGACAAAGCAATGAATTACATAGTCGGCGGTTACGCGGTAAAGTTTTTATTAACTCTCACTTTGTTAGTGATTGTATTATTAGCTAGCGGACTACCGCAAATACCTTTAGCAATCAGTTTTCTTGTAACAACATTATTAAATTTAATAATTGAAATTACTATATTAATGCGAAAAAAATCTTAGGTTTTATATATGATAAACGAATTACAATCAAACAATATACGAATGATAACAAGCGATACACAAGCCGGCGGACAGGATAGTGTTCACAAAGAAGTTAAAGCGGAAGGAAGTGTTTTCGAAACCATTTTAAATGAAAATATGGGGAACCATAATCAGATAGGTTGGTTCGACGCGTTTAAAATTGATTTGCCGAAAATTATTGTGGACAAGGGTATCCATATTTATAAAGATACCGATGCGATGGAAAAAGCCGGTGAATTTACATATTTTCAACACAAATTAGTAAGACAAGAAGACCACACCCCACCCGCTTTAGATTTATCTATAACGAGTCTTGTGGTTTATGAGTGGTTGGCTTTATTGCTTTTGGGTTTGGCGTTTTGGAGAGCCGGAAAGCATTACAAAAAAAATCCGCTTCGTGCACCAAAGGGTTTTACTGCAATGATGGAAATGGTTATTGGTTTTGTTAAAAACGATATCGTAAAACCAAACATAGGTGAGGAACTAACAAATAAGCTTTTGCCATATTTCCTGGGGATATTCTTTTTCATTATCACAATGAATTTACTTGGTTTACTACCGGGCGGGCACGCTCCTACAGGTAACTTGTCGGTAACTCTCGCATTGGCAATCACGGCGTTTTGTATGATTCAGGGCGTTTCTATTTGGCAGATTGGTTTAAAAAATTGGTTGAAACACCTAACAGGTGGCGCTCCTATATATCTGGCTCCTATTATGATACCAATCGAATTAATCGGGCTGTTTACAAAACCTTTCGCATTGACTATCCGTCTTTTTGCGAATATGACTGCGGGACACATTATAATTCTCTGTCTTTTAGGTTTGATACTATATTTTAAAAATATACTTATCGCACCTGCCGCAGTAGGATTTTCAATGTTTATTTACGCTTTGGAATTGCTTGTTGCCTTACTACAAGCTTATATATTTACAATTTTGACCGCGGTATTCGTAGGATTAGCTCTGGGCGACCACGCGGAAGAACATTCAGTAGAACATTAAATTTTTTTTATTTTTTTAATTTATTAAGGTTAACATTATGGGTTCAATATCATTAGCATTTGCTTACTTAGCCGCCGGATTAGGGGCTGGATTATCAGTTATCGGTGCCGCTTTAGGTATCGGAAAATTAGCCGCAACAGCTTTAGAAGCTACCGGCAGACAACCTGAGGCATCAGGAAACATTCGTACAACAATGATTATCGCCGCCGCTTTGATCGAAGGTGTTGCATTATTTGCTGTTGTAGTTTGTTTGTTAGTATTATTAAACGCAAAATAATTATTGTAAGTGCTTCATCGCCATCACAGGTGGTGAAGCACTCACTTATGTAAAACTAAATTTAGGAAAACGATGGATAGTTTATTAAGCGTATCGCCGGGTTTGATGATATGGACATTGATTAATTTCTTTATCTTCTTATTTCTTATATTAAAATTCGGTGGAAAATCAATTATTAAGGGTCTCGCTAATCGAGAAAACCACATAAACGATCAATTGGAATCTGCTGAAAGAGCTAATAAAACAGCAATAGAATTATTGGCTCAAAGCGAATCTAAATTGAGAAATGCCGCTGAAGAAATGCAGGCGTTAATTGCTAAAGGTCACGAACAAGCAAAAATGAATTTGCAACGCGCTACCGAAGAAGCAGAAGAAATTCGTCACAAAAAAGTGGAAGACGCTTTAAAACAAATCGAATTACAGAAGAAAAAAGCAATTGACGAAATTAAAGACGAAGTTACCGATATGGTTATATCGGCAACAGAAAAAATCATTTCAACCAAGTTGAATGAAAGCACAGATACTGAACTTATTAAAAGCTATTTAGGCAAAATAAACAAAAACTAGAATACTATGAAAAAACTTCCTGTTTCAACACGTTACGCACGCGCCTTGAGCGATATAGCTTACCGTGAAAAGGTAGAAGATGTCATTATGAAAGAAATTGATTACGTATTAAATGTAATCAAATCTTCCAAGCAATTGCTGGTGTTAATCAAATCACCAATTGTCAGTAATAACAAAAAGAAATCTATTATGAACGAACTGTTCAATGGTAAGGTTTCTAGATTAATGATGGAGTTCCTTGACCTTTTAGTTAGTAAAAGTAGGGAATCACTTATCTGGGATATCTTTGATAATTTCAAGCTAGAGTATTATGAAGTTCATAATATGCTTCCGGTTGTTATATCCTCGGTTCACGTGATGAACGATGAGCTGAAGGAAATAACTATCAAAAAGCTAAATGAAATTACAAATAAAACGATATTGCCGGAATTTAAAATTGAAAAAGACATAATCGGCGGATTCAAAATACAATTCGCTGATATAATTATAGATTCATCCATAAAAACAAAAATTGATAAGCTCCATAAGCATTTGCTTATGGCTGAAAATTAGAAAACAATAAATTAAAATAAAAGGCTTTTAAATGACAGAAATACGTCCAGAAGAAATATCGGCGATATTACGTCGCCAATTAACTGAATTCAAAGATGAAATGGATATCTATGAATTTGGAACAGTATTGCAAGTCGGAGACGGTGTAGCACGTGTTTACGGTCTTAACAACGTGATGATGAGCGAATTAGTTGAGTTACCTAACGATGTAATCGGTATGGTATTGAACTTAGAAGAAGACCACGTCGGTGTAATGTTATTCGGCGAATCAAGTGCCGTTAAAGAAGGCGATATCGTTAAACGTACAAAAAAAATCGCATCCGTACCGGTTGGTAAAGAATTATTAGGTCGCGTTGTTAATCCGCTCGGTATTCCAATTGATGGAAAAGGTGCAATTAACACAAATCAATTTCTCCCAATCGAAAGAAAAGCTCCGGGTGTTATCGAGCGTTTTCCGGTGCAAAAACCTATTCAAACCGGTATTAAAGCCATTGACGCATTGATACCAATTGGCCGTGGGCAACGTGAGTTAATTATTGGTGACCGCCAAACAGGTAAAACTTCGGTTGCTTTGGATACTATCATTAATCAAAAAAGTACCCATACAAAAGAAGCGGCAGAACGCGGTATAGAACCTGTTTTCTGTATTTATGTTGCTATAGGTCAAAAAGGCTCTACAGTAGCAAACGTATTGTCATACCTCGAAGAATACGGCGCAATGGATTATTCGATCATCGTTGCCGCCAATGCTTCCGATCCGGCACCTCTTCAGTACATCGCTCCTTATTGCGGTGCATCTATGGGTGAATACTTCCGCGATAATGGTATGCACGCGTTGATTATATATGATGATTTATCGAAACAAGCGGCTTCTTACCGTCAAGTTTCACTGTTACTACGCCGTCCACCGGGACGCGAAGCCTATCCTGGCGATATTTTCTATCTTCACAGCCGTTTACTTGAAAGAGCCGCTAAATATTCCGATGCCAATGGCGGCGGATCATTGACAGCTCTACCTGTTATTGAAACTCAAGCAAACGATGTGTCAGCGTATATTCCTACAAACGTAATCTCAATTACCGATGGTCAGATTTATCTTGAACCTGACTTGTTTAACAGCGGTATTCGCCCTGCTCTGAACGTTGGAATATCTGTTTCTCGTGTTGGCGGGTCAGCTCAGATAAAAGCGATGAAGAAAATCGCTGGTCCTTTACGTTTGGAATTAGCTTCCTACCGCGAATTGGAAGCATTTTCAAAATTTGGCTCCGATTTGGACAAGACAACACAAGAAAAGTTACAACGAGGTAGAATATTGACCGAAGTTCTGAAACAAAAGCAATTTCAACCATTGACAGTGGAAAAACAAATTTCAATTATTTTTGGTGCGACTAATGGATTTTTGGATGGAATAGAATATACAACTATTGCCAGATATGAAAGTGAGTTCCACGATTATATGGATTCTACTCATAACGATGTTTTGAATTTGATTGCCGATGTACAGGATTTGACAGACGAAGTGAAAACTAAATTGAAAGAATGTTTTGTAGAATTTAACAATCTATTTCAAAAATAATAAGCGAATAAAATGATAATATTAACGGGCGGTGCAGGTTTTATCGGGTCTTGTTTGTTAGCCGAATTAAATAAAAAAGGTATTGATGATATCTTAGTTGTTGATAATTTGGGTACCGGACAAAAATGGCAAAACCTACTTGGCAAGCGATTCTCGGCTTATATGAATAAGGCTGAATTTCGCCACCAATTGATTCAAAATCCACAAGAATTTGGTCACGCTCGTGCAATATTTCATTTAGGCGCCTGTACAAAAACAACAGAGCAAGACGCCGAATATTTGATAGACAACAACTTCAATTATAGTATTGAATTAGCAAATTTCGCACTCGTACACGATATTCGCTTTATTTACGCAAGTAGTGCGGCAACTTATGGCGACGGCAGTGAAGGTTATTCTGATTCTAAATTCGACGTTCTTACACCGCTTAACTGCTATGGATTTTCAAAACATTTATTCGACTTATGGGTTCTAAAAAACGCTTATGACAAGAAATTTACCGGATTAAAGTTTTTCAATGTCTTTGGTCCAAACGAATATCATAAAGAATCAATGGCTTCGATGGTGTTTAAAGCATTCAAGCAGGTCAATGATAAAGATGAGATTAGTTTATTCAAATCATCGAGCCCTGAATTCGGAAACGGTGGGCAGATGCGGGATTTTATCTATGTGAAAGACGTCGTTGATGTTATTTGGAAATTATACACCGATGACAAAGCCGGTATTTTTAATTTAGGTACCGGTACAGCGAGAAGTTGGAATGATTTGGCAAACTCTGTCTTTAAAGCATTCGACAAAACGCCGAAAATAAATTATATTGATATGCCTGAAAAATTGATAAAACAATATCAAAATTATACTTGCGCCGATATGACAAAGTTTTCCAAGGTTTATCCTGATTATACTTTTACTTCGTTAGAAGACTCTGTAATGGATTATATAACCAATTATTTATCCAATAATTATTCAAGAATTTAAGAAATGTCAACTTTAAGAGATACACTGCGGAGAATTAACAGTATCCGCAATACAGCAAAAATTACTTCGGCTATGAAAATGATAGCCGCAACACATCTTCGCCAAGCGCAAAAGCTCAGAACGAATGCTCAACCCTATTTCAATAATATGGATGGTATGCTGAAGCGAATTGTCCCGCTGATTGACGAAAGTTATCATAACCCACTGCTCGACCAGCGCGAAACGATTAAAAATGTCGGAATTATGGTCATCAGTAGCGATAAAGGTTTGTGCGGATCTTTCAACAGCAATTTGTTTAAATTTACTCAGAATACCATAAAAATATTACCGGAAATCGTTGCAGGTGCCGATTTTAAAGTTATTACTCTGGGTAATAAGGTGTCGAACTTTTTTAGTAAATATATGCCTGACAAGGTTGATTTTGCCGTCCGCCCTATTTACGGGAAATATCAGTTCGCGTTCGTAAAAGAGATAGTTCATAAAGTTGTTGAGGAATATAGAAACGGAAAATACGATAAAATCTATTTTATATATACCGATTTTATTAATATTTTGAAGCAAGAACCGAAAATCATACAGTTATTGCCTATGGTTATTGAAAAAAGCGAAATCCCAAGCACTTCAAATTACATTTTTGAACCAAGCAAAACACAAATTTTGGACGATTTAATCCCAATGTATGTGGATGAAGTATTTTGGAAGCTATTTTTAGCCAGCAATCAAGCTCTCAGAGCCGCTGAAATGATGGCTATGGATTTGGCAACAAACAATGCCCACAACTTTATCAAATTCCTTGAACTTGAATACAACAAGGAACGCCAGCAAATCATAACAACCGAAATGTTGGAAATTGTCTCAGGTGCGGAAGCACTGAAGTAATTTGAAAGTTGAAAATGTGAAGAAGAATGTATAATTGCTAAGTTTTGGACAGGTCCCGCGACCTGTCCTTTTTTTTATATTCGGTACCTGAATGAGAATCCATTCTTCTATTGCCACGGCTGTCTCACAACTCAAAATTATCAAAATATTAGTCAATCAAGGATGATTGACCCACCTGCAATTCAATAACTTGGTGGGATAAGCATCCTTGCTTGTCATCCAAAATTAAGTTTTTAGACAGCCCCATAAAGAGAACCCCCGATATAAAGGGCTTTAGCCCAAAGCAAAATCAGTGTTTTGGTAATACCGTCTTAATAGATTATTCCTATATTTATTTATTATCAATTACATACGCTTTATTGATATAATCCAATTTTGGATAATTGTTTTTCAAGTATTGTGGAATATTTTTTATGGATGAATCCATTTTTTTGCGAGGTTCGTCCTGGTAGCCTGTATAAAGTTTTTTTACAACCTTCATACCCTTGCTGACATAAGCAAACACAGGAAAGCCGAGTGTCTCGCCGCGAAGCGTATCTAAGCGTGCGTTATCTTTGAAATTAATATACAGCTGGCAACTTCTGGTGTTTTTACCGGCACGTGCAAATGCTATAGTTCCTTCCAAATTGCTTTTTAAAACCGGTTCGTCAATAAGAACTTCTTTATCCCACGCGAGGTTTACCAAACTGTCCAAATCACCGAATTGTGCGACGAAATTCGGAACACAGCGGTAAAATGGTATATTTGTGAAGTAATTGCTTTTTACAAGCTGGTAGAATCTATCCGTCGCTAACGGTGAGAAATTTCTCTCAGCGGTAACTTCAAATTCGCCACGAGTGGTTTCAAATTTTACAACGAATTTTTCAGGTGCTTGAAGTTTAAGTATTTCAGGGTCAATTTTTCGCTCCTGCGCAAATAAGATACTTACGGCGGTGATGCCGATTAATAATAAGCTTAAAAAGAAAGCTCCATTCTTCGCAATTGGTTTAGTTTTCATAAACAATCCGTTTTAAATAAATATTATAATTCGATAATGCAAATATATGAAATATTGGGAGAAAAAAAAGGAGATTGCAAAGAGAAAATAAAAAATACCGCACCATCGGGGCCGTATTTAGTTGGGTTCTAAAAAGAAAGCGGCTATCTATAAAAATCATCAGACAGCCGTAGTTATATTTTAATTACAAATATGCTTGAACTTAGAAAGACCTTTTATACAAATCTTCTATGGCTTTTCTGCCGTTTTCGTTCAAAATTCGTGTACCTGTACCGGCAAAATGAATATTTGTGATTTTTGGTTCGGTGCAATTATCCCATTTGGTACCGTTCCAATTGAACCAACTGTTCTTAACTTGATCGAACACATATAGCGTTTTGTTGCAAAGTTTTGCAAATTCCGCACCCCAGCCTGTTCCGCCTTTGACAGTATTGTCAGTTTGGATTGTTCCGATTACGAAAATTTCTTGAGCGCTGTTTACCTGAAACCAAATAGTCTGAAGTACTTTTTTCAAAATAGGAGTATTTGGATAAGTCCTGTGCATCAGAGATGAAACATAAGATTGGCTCACGTCGCCTTGTTTTAATTCTTCGTGATTTAATATTCTGATACCACGAGTCCTTCCTGTTTCGTGACCTTCGAAAGAAAAATTCACCTCGTCAATACCGTATTTTTCCGCAAATTCACCAAAGCAAGACTCTGCTCCCAATGCTCCACCGCTGTATAAGATTACATCTGCACTATTCAACCAACACCTCAAAAAAATTATTAATATACCCCTACATTTGATACGTAAGGCTTCTTAATAACGTATGTAAACGGAAATATTGCAAAAATCAATTTAGAATTTATTGGCGTTTAGAAAAATATTGTAATTTTGTCTCGTCGTAGTGACTATATTTGTAAATTGATAACAAAAATTTCAAAATTAAATTTCGAGGATATGATGATTGAAAATTACTTCGTTAGACTTGCTAGTTATTTTATTGTTCTATTGGCACTTACTTCTTTTGCCTTTGGGAAATCTTTTTATTCCATTAACTCTGGCGTATGGAGTGATAAAGCAAATTGGTCGGAAATAGGATATACCGGTGCGGAGGCAAGTTCGTTCCCATTTGGAAAGGATACTATATATATTGGGGACGATCATACGATAACACTTGATAGAAACTTAGACTTATTTGATGGTGGAATACTCATTATAGACTACGGGCACTTGGAATTTTATTCAGGCACATTAACCACATATTCCAACAAAGGTTCCTATGTCCAAATTGGTGAATTTGGTGGTTTACTAAATGCTGGGAACCATGCGGGATGGATTATCGGTGAGCTTAGATTATATGTAGGCGATGGAACAGCAAAAAGAGATTTGTTTTTTGAAGTCGGTACATTGATGATATATTCACCCTTTGGTATATCATTTTCTAAAGGTACTGAGGCTGTGGCCGGTTATATATCACTGGAGCTAATAAGTGGGGTTCAACACGAAATCCAAACACCTATTTCTCTTGATATGTCCAGATTAATAGGACCAAAATTCTGGAGATTAATGCAACCCGAAGGTTCGGCTTTTGTTAGAGGGCACAGAAATTTCGATATTAAGTTACTTGCTAATAGTGAAAATGAGTTAGCCTATGTAGATTCTTGGGCTTGCTGTGAAATGGGTTTTCTTCGTAGCTGGACTAATAATTTTGATTGGCAGGCTTTATGGCCGGACACTACCGGAAGTATCCAATCGGGAATGGGTTGTGAAGATTCAAGAGCTTTGATAAGACCAATTCCAAATTTTGCTTATTTTGGCTCAGATAATTATGAGAAATCCTTAGTAACACTTGGTGTTCTAAATATTTCTGATACAATTCCATTCGGTTCCACCGAAAAAATCGGCAATAATGTTTTATTAGGCGATTTTATAGCGGGTAATGAAAACCTATTAGCCGCATCGGTTAATATTGATGATCAGAGTAAAACTAAAATTACCCCTATTTCTTCAAACGGGATTGTAACTTTCGATATTACAAACACAGATGTAAATTCAATTTCCATTTATAATAGTTCCGGCGAAAGTATTGCAATTGATAGAAACTTGATAAAAATGAGTGAAAACCATTTGAGCTTTGATGTTAATTCATTGCCAAACGGTGTTTATTTCCTAAAAACTGATAATTCTACTATAAAGTTTATAGTAATTCGCTAAACAATTTTTACGAGAAATGTTTTTTATTTGGGATACGGCAAACCGTATCCCAAATTTACTTTTTCGCAAGTATCTGAACAACATAGCTGGTTCCCGAATGCATTCGTCCTTCCTGAATTTCTCTTTTGTTTTCCCTTTCGATTTCGAAAGTTAAACCCGACAATTCTTGCTTTAGCTCAGGTAATGAATATAGTAGATCCAATGATGCGGGACCACCTGTATTGTAGTTTATTTGTTCCTTTGCATAGCCTTCCAAAACATAAACTCCGCCAACTTTGAGTGATTTGACGACGCTTTGGTGAACTTTTTTCCTAATCTCTGACGGCAAATGACAGAAAAAAGATACTATTCCATCGTAAGCATTTTCTTCGAATACATAAGTACTTAAATCGGCGACTATTGTTTGAATCGTAACACCCACTTCTATTGCCAGCCTTTTCGCTTTTTCCAAACCTACCGCAGACCCATCGAGTGCCGTAACTTCATATCCCAATTGTGCCAAGTAAATCGCATTTCTGCCCTCTCCTTCGCCTATAGAAAGTATTTTCCCTTTTGGGAGTTTATCTATAATTGATACGAGGAAGTCATTAGGTTTTTTCCCATAAATATATTCTTCGGTTGCGAATCGTTCATTCCATATATTATTCATAATATATTTCTATAGTTTAACAAATTTATACATCTTATCCTTAGATTTGATTATATATAAACCCTTTTTTAAGAAACTAATATCTATAAACTCGCTATCTGCTTTATTTACTAATATTACTTCTCGTCCCATCATATCATATATTCTTAGTTCATCGTTAAAGCCGGTTATAGAGATACAATCATAAGCCGGACTGGGATAAACATTAATTTCTTGCTTTACTTCATCCGATTTAACATCAGTGTTCCAAACTCTTTTTTGCGCAAATAGCCAATCAAATAAGCCGGGTTCGAGCTTATACATACCTTCGACTTGCGAATGGTTCAAATTAGAAAGAAATGTTGTGTGAGGGTTGCCCCCATTGGCGGAGATGCTATCGGCTATATTGTACATACCATTGATTTGGTCGGGCTTTATTGTCTCATTTCCACCATTGAATATCCAAATTTGCGTATTATTAGCCACATAAATAGGGGGCCATTCGGACATACCCGCATAGCCTTCCGTTTGCCCTCCAATACCTCCACTTGCTGGAACTCCGGCGGCGAAACTGGTTGGGAATTGAGCCAACATTCTAAACGTTATACTTGCTCCGGCGGAAAAACCGGTTAAATAAATTCGATTTGAGTCTATATCGGGATACATTTTGATAAGCGTATCGCGAAGGTCTTTATATTCTTTCGCATAGGAATTCTTCCAATCTGTGGTATGCGCCTCTTGAGATGTCTGAGGGCAGACGGAATAATGCGGATGCTTTGCCTGATATTCCGGTTGTCCCCAAATTGATGGACCTACGCCTGCCATTTGGGCGATGTTATCAGTTCCTTCCGGACCGGAGCCGTGCAGAGTGATCACCAAGGGATATTTCTCATTCGGTACTGTGGCTGGTTGGAAAAGACGATAGTGAAGTGTAATACCATCTTTACAAACCATTTCGTAAAAGCCATAAACGTTTTTATCTAATTTTGCCTTCACAGCGTTGATGGTAGAATCCGCTTTTGTGGTTGAAATATTATTTATGTTTTTAATGGTGGTTGTTTCAGCTTTGGACGAATAAACAGCTACAACGCAGAGTATAATAACTATCTTTGATAAATATTCATACATTTTTTCTATCTCTATATTTTTGATAAAGTCTTTTGTTTGACTAATTCAATTGATTTATAAAGTACAAAATTAATGTTTTTTTTGATAAGTGAATGAATAAATATTTGTAATTTTGATAATGTTGATTTACTTTTAAAAGAAAAACTATGACACTTAATGAATATAATTATCAAGATTGTATATGGCCAATGACTAAACAACAATGGCGGCCATTGCTTGATTTAATACCGGAAATTGAAAACACATCAGTATTTGGAGAAATGGTTGGCAATATAGAAGATGAAGGGGAAGATGAACCATTGCCATATTGGATATTTTCAGAAATTGTTGAACGCTTTTGTGAGTTAGTGTATAATTTACCAATTATAATTGAATTTGATTGGCCCAATTGGGATGAAGGTCGAAAAATTGCCAGTGATGAAAGTTTTGATTTTGACACAATTGATATAGCAACTAAATGCAAGTTAATTACTGCTTTAATTATAAATGATAGGTTTTGTGATGGTGCATTGATTTTAGCCTTTGAAACCGGGCTTATATTGAAAATATTAAACTCAATTGAAAAACAAGTAAGCGAGGAGCCTATAATTTTGGGTAATGCTAAAGATGCGATAGTAATAAAACCGGATTTCGATGAACCTTAGTAGAAAATAATTCAAAATTAAATTTAGTTTTCGTTTGTTCTCAATTTAAAAAATACTTTGAATTTACCGGCAAGTTTTTTGGGCCAGATTTTATCCATACAAGGTTTTTCGATAACCCTGAAAAATATTGCCGATGGTATTAGGACGAGCGGAATACAAATAACGGTGCATAATAACAAATTCGGCATAAAATGGCTCGAAATCGCAAGGGATTTACTGATATGCGCAAATGCGGAAACTATAGGCGCGTGGATTAAATATATAGAATAACACATACCACCCAGCACGGTTATATACTTATTCGTAAAGAAAATTTTTCCAAAACCATTCATTAAAACGGAATAATAAAAAATAAATATCCCCAGAATAAAAAGATATTCATTCATCAGATTGACTTGATAATTTATATATATGATGACTATTAACGAGGCAATACCCAATATATAGGAGATTGATTTTGGGAGATTAATTTTCGTTTTATCTAAATATAAATCTACAAGTAGAAAACCTAAAAAGAAAAAATGCAGGAAATAATATACTGTTGTTGTTTCAGGCAAATAAACAGTATGCAATGCGGGGATGCCGAAAATCAATAATACAAGCAATAACCGTCGGTAGGTTTTAGACAATCTAAAGATTTGAACAAAGCCAATGGCTAAAATATAAAACTGAATTTCAATTTCGAGAGACCACAAAACAGAATTAACAAAAAATCCAAGATCGTCGAAAATTATATTATTAACATAAAACATTGATGCAATGACGCTTGGCAAACCGTGAGCTAAGGAGTTTTGGTGTGCTAAAAGCTGTATTCCAAAAAATAGAAGAAGTGATATAAAATATGGTGGCTCCAATCGAGTCAAACGTCGTAAAAAATAGGGCTTAAGTCTTACTTTTTTTTCGCCGTTAATGTAATGTTTTGCGAATGGCAAACCAATTATAAAGCCACTTATAACGAAAAACAGCTCCACTCCCTGCCATCCATTTTTAAATATACTAGCTATTATTAGGTGATCTCGTAGTGAATCCACAGTAACCGCTCTGACCGCGCAACTGATATGAAACAAGACAACCGATAAGATAGCTATAAATCTCAAGCCGTCAATTTCGGCAAAGTATTCGCCGGATGTGGTAATTCTTCTAAATTTTTCTATAAATTGCATAGTTTCCTAATTTGTGTTTATTTGCCCTCTCCCAAATCCTTCCCAAGGGAAGGTCGGGATGGGGTTCTCTTCTTCTTAATTTCTTTTATCGGCGATTTCATATACTGTTAAATCGTCTCTTTTTGGGCTTACGAACAAAAACGATATTATAATTCATCGAGGCTTATCCCCATTTCCGATAATACAACATCCAAGTCAACCGTTGACCCTGAGGCTTCTCTTTCTTTAATTAATTTATAAAGTTCTAAATGCTCACCCAGTTCAGAATTATCCGAGATTTCCTCGTATTTTTCAATAGGTAGAATAATAGCTTCGATTTTATTATTCTTAATTTTGCCGCCTTCCATTTCGACTTCGCTCAATGTCCGGCTCTTTCTATTCTCTTTCATATATTTTTCAATTTATTCTACGTAATTCGTAATTGTCTTTATTCCCATTCTATAGTTGAAGGCGGTTTGCTTGAAATATCATATACAACACGGTTAATTCCGCGGACTTCATTGCAGATACGATTCGAGATTTTCGCTAAAACTTCGTAAGGGAAGTGGTACCAATCGGCTGTCATACCGTCAACACTAGTAACAGCACGAAGGGCGCAGGTATTTTCATAAGTGCGTTCATCGCCCATTACTCCAACGCTTTTCACAGGTAACAACACAGCGAATGCTTGCCATATCTCGTCGTATAGGCAGGCTTTGCGGATTTCTTCAATATAGATGGCATCTGCTTTTCGCAATGTTTCTATGCGGCTTTTTTCTATTTCGCCCAATATACGAATTCCCAAACCCGGTCCCGGGAATGGATGTCTATTCACAAACCAAGCGGGAACGCCCAATTTACGACCCACTTCACGAACCTCGTCTTTGAATAATTCGCGGAATGGTTCCAAAAGTTTGAGACCCATTTTCTCGGGAAGACCTCCAACGTTATGATGCGATTTAATGACGGCGGATGGTCCTTTTACGGAAACGGATTCGATTACGTCGGGATATAATGTTCCCTGAGCCAACCACTTAGCATTGTTGAAGCGTTTTGCGGCTACATCGAATAGTTCGATAAAAGCACCACCGATAATTTTGCGTTTCTTTTCCGGTTCGCTTACTCCGGCTAATCCACCTAAGAATACATCGGTACCGTCTATCAATTCCATTGACATTTTGAAATGCTCGTCGAAAAGTTTCATTAACTTCTCGCTTTCATTCAGACGCATCAATCCAGTGTCAATGTGAATACAATGGAGTTTATCGCCAATTGCTTTGTGTAGTAAAACAGCCAATACTGTTGAGTCAACACCGCCCGAAAGAGCGCAGATAACTTCGTTTTCGCCAACTTCGTCTTGGATCTTTTTGATTGCTGATTCTATGAATGAATCGGCGTTCCACACATCAACGCAACCGCAGATTTTACGAGCAAAATTCGATAGAATTGTTTTGCCTTCGGCTGTATGGTGAACTTCCGGATGGAACTGCACACCATAAATGCGCTTGTCTTTGTTGCGGACAGCACAGATAGGAGCATTGTCGGAATGTGCAATTGTTTCAAAACCGGCCGGTGGTGAAAGTAACGAATCGCCGTGGCTCATCCAAACTATAGTTTCCGGAGAGACACCTTCGAAAATATCGTCAAATTTATCGATAATCAACGCGGCACGACCATATTCGCGGGCGGCGGCTTTATCAACCACCCCTTTTAATTTATATGCTAAAAGCTGTAAACCGTAGCATATACCCAAAACGGGTATATCTAGTGCAAACACATCCCAGCTCGGATGTGGCGCATTTTCTCCGTAAACGCTCGATGGACCGCCGGATAAAATCAATCCTTTGGTGTTGAGAGATTTGAATTCCGTTTCGCTGATAGAGTAAGGGTATATCTCGGCATAAACGCCTATTTCTCTTATTTTTCTGGCTATTATTTGGGTATATTGCGACCCGAAATCCAGGATTATTATTTTTTCTTTGTTGTTCATAATTTATTTTCTATTTAGTAGTTCCTAATTTTCAATATTAATTCATCATCTTTTTCACATTGTTCTAGAATACATTGCACTCTTTTTACTATATCTTTTGATCCTAAATTAGATTCGATAAAATATGTATTTGAGATTTTTAACGGGCGCAAAAGGATTAAAGGATCTGACGTAAGTTTTAATTTATTTCCTAAATCTGTATTCAAAAATTGCTCAGGTTCCAATTCAAACATCAGTTTAGAAGTAATTGATAAAAGATCCGTCCAGTTTTTATTTTCATATTTTTCATCAAAGAATATGAAATAATCAATAGATTTATAAATAACTTCGCTAGGTTCGAAATCTAAAATATTTTTTTCATCAAAACCATCAGTATCCTCAATAACTATATCAGGATATTTCCATATTTCAAAAAACCTTTTTGTAATCCAATCCTTTCTGATGTTGTAATTTGGTAAATTCCATTCATCAAATTCAGCAAGTAGTTTATCAATTCTTAAAGGGCTATCCTTATAACCTTTTTCGGTCAAATCTCTTTTAGTGCAAAATACAGAATTACTTAACTCGCTGTTAAAAGCTGATAATGTCAGATTTGGGGCAGTATGAACTAATTTTAAAAAAATTTCATATCCATCATTTAAATTTTCTTTCCATTCTTTTACAGGATTTCTAGGAAAAATGTGCTCAATAGAAATTTCATCATTACCATCAATTTGGATCTGTATTCTTTGACCGTAGTTTTCTAATCGTTCTAAAAAATAAGTCCTATTTTTAGGTTGAATATTATACATATCTTTACTATCTAATTCTTTAATTATCTCATCATTGTTTGGGAATCGCTGAGTGCTCGTTTTCTTTATCAAACTGATATATAATGAATTTACAAAGTCATTTATGTCCGTTGACTTATAAAGGTCCATAAAAATTTTATTTAACGCATTAGTTGCTAATCCTGCTATAAATCTTCTCCAAACAAATGACTGAACAATCTCCAAGGTTTTAATGAAAACTGATGCATCAATTAGTCCATCGGAATATGCTTTATATACCTGCAATATGAATGGATAAGACACATTGATTTGTAATTTCTTTATTAGTTTTAAATTTAATTTTATAGTCTCGTTGGTTTCTAAGTCTGGATTAATCAAGTATTTATAATACCTAGAATACTCTTTTAATTCTATTAATAATAATTCTAAATCTTCCATTAATTCGAATGAAAATTTTTCTCTGAAAATTTCAAATACTTTATTTTGATTGGGAATATTACTAAATTTAAATGTTAGAAAATCCCTAATGAAATCAGACATCCTATTACTTTTAGATATTTTTTCAGTCGTGTTATTTTCAATTACAACCCAGTATTTTGTATAAATATACTCTTGTTCTTTAGGCTCTCTATCCATTAGTATATAATTACGAATTAAATCCGCTTGACTTAAATCTAAACCGGTAGAATTTAAACTTTGGAATATCTTTTGTGGATCATCTTTTAATTTGTCAAGAGCTATTTCAATAAATATCAGTTTTTGAAAACCTCTATATGCAATATCAATTTCATTTGCGTTGACATTTGAATAAAAATAATTAAAATTTTCTATAACTCTTGAATATTCATTTATTTCAGAATGGTGAAGACCAAGTGCGAATCTTAAGGATAAATCATCCTTTTTAATAGGCTTTAATTTTAATTTTTCATCCTCATCCGATTCATCATTTATTAAAAACCTGTCTGTAAGTTTATTCGCTAAGTCACTTCTGTTATTTTCTTTAGCCAATTTCACTATAGCCGCAATAAATAAAGTTAATGTTGTCAGCCTTTGTTGACCATCAATAATAGTCAATTGAGGGGAGCTAGTAATGAGATTCATTTGAATAAAAACTATACTTCCAATAAAATGAGAATCTATTTTTTCATTTTTGCCTGCAGCAAGTATATCTTTTAATAATTGCTTACATTGCTCTTCTTTCCAGTCATAATTTCTTTGATACACTGGTATATAAAATCTAGCATCTCTTTGCTCCATAAATCGAGAAATTGAGTTCTGTTGCGCTTCCATATAGTTCCTATAAAATTATTTATGTATTATTGGTAAATTCTATGTCCAAGTAAATCTTTTAAAAATTCAACATTCAAAATTTATCTATAATTTTTATTATCTAGATTCTTCACTTCGTTCAGAATGACTAAATCGCTTATTGATGTTCATTCTTCAGTCGGTATTGTTTTGAACCCACCGAAAACTTCCACATTTGTGAGGGCTTCCCCTTCCCCACTGGGGAAGGTTGGGATGGGGTTCTTCTTCTAATTTTCAATTTATCGAAGATGGATTCTTCACTTCGTTCAGAATGACCAAATTATATTTATTTCTTCCATTCAAAATTCAACATTTATTTATATTACCTTCCATCTCGACTTCGCTCGATGTCCGGTTCAATCTATCATTCTTTTTTAATCTTCTTCCATTTATAATTTATAAATTTATTTGTAGTATTCCAAATTCAGTATTTTGTAAATCAGTCTAGCGGCAAGCATATCGGGATGGCGGAGACCCTCGATAGGCGCGAATTCCACCACATCCAGTCCGATTATTTTTTTGCCGGCGGCTTTTATCATACTTATTAATTCTATCGTTTCGCTGTAGAGCATTCCTTCAGGTTCGGGAGTGCCGGTTGAAGGCATTATCGCGGGGTCGAAATAATCCACATCGAAAGTGATATACACTTCGTCGGCTAATGAGTCAACGACATACTCTCGCCAGAAAAATGAAAGTTGCGGATCGCGTCTCATTTTGGAAGCGTAGAATGTTTTTATATTTTTTTCTTTAATAAATTCGGCTTCTTCTATGCATTGAGCGCGAATTCCTACCTGAGTTATTCGTTCCGGTGGGAAAAATTCGCATACTCGAGCCAACGCACTTGCGTGTGAATACGCCTTATCTTCATAGCTGTCACGTAAATCGGAGTGTGCGTCGAAATGTAGCAAACTCATATTCGGAAAATGTTTGTAGTATGCCTTTATCGGAGCTATAGATACGGTGTGTTCGCCCCCCAAGGTTACGACGAACTTTTTCATTTCGAGTAGTTCATCAACCTGATTTTCGATTATTTCCAGTGCCTCTTCGTCAATTTTATCACCAAAATCTATCGGTTCAATTGTCGCAATTCCTCGATCAAAACACAATTCTTTATCCGTCTCATCGTCATAAAATTCGACAAATTGGCTGGCAAGGATGATTGCATCGGGACCGTTTGCTGTTCCACCACCGTAACTTACGCTATGTTCGTAAGGAGCGGAAACTATACACACAGCAGAATCTTTAATGTTAGAGAATTCCTCCTCGATTGCTAAAAAGTTTTTTTCTAAAGGCAAAGTTTTCATATTTTTATGTAAAGATTATAAAATTCAAAAATACTAAAAACATTCCACTTACGAAAACGTTATATATCCTTTCAGAATTTTGAGAAATGCTGAAATAGTGTTAATTTTAAAGTTTACATATATAAATTTTAGTAAAAGATACATTGTTAAATAAATTAGGTCTTAAAAATGAATTATAAGTATTTAAACAGAACATTCGGTGGACTGGTTTTCCTCATTGCAGCGATCACCTATCTTCTTACAGTTCAGCCGACTGTACCGTTTTGGGATTGCGGTGAGTTTTCAGGTGCTTCAATATGGCAACAAGTGCCTCATCCTCCCGGAGCCCCTCTATTCCTTATGTTAGGTAAATTATTCCATATAATAATACCATTCGGCGATCCCGGATGGAGAATTAATGTATTATCAGCTATGGGATCCGCTTTAGCGGCTTTTTTACTTTATTTGATAATCGTTAAAGTCTTGGAAAATTTCCGTGGAAAAGCAAATGACTTGAGTGGTGCTTTGGCTCTTTACGGCTCAGCATTTGTTGGCGGCGCGGCTCTTATATTTTGCGATACAGTTTGGTTTAGCGCTGTGGAATCGGAAGTATATTCTATGTCATTATTATTTCTTGCGCTACTAACATACTTAATAATGGTTTGGAATGAAAAAGCCGACCAACCGAACAACGAAAGATATCTACTTTTGATAATTTATCTCATAGGACTTTCATCCGGTGTGCATTTATTGGCACTATTCGCAATTTTCCCATTATTCTTAATAGTATATTTCAGAAAATATGACTTTAAATTAGGTTCCTTTTTACTAATGGGTATTTTGGCAATCGTAACTTTTGGTTTAATATATCCTTTTACCATCAAATATATTCCCGCATTTTTAGCCGGTCACTCCGCAAGTAGAAATGCTTTTGGTGAATACTCGATGAATAATAGTGTATTCCTTCAATTTGTGGCATTAGGTACTATTGCATTAGCAATAATTGGATTTATTCTTGGTTATAAGAAAAAGAAAACAATTCTAACTATGGTTTCATTATCATATCTATTTATTTTAATGGGTTTCACTACTTATGCTCAGATAATAATCCGTTCACATTCCAATTCCCCGATGAACGAAAATGAGCCAAAGAATTTCAACCTATTAGCGCAGTATTTAGGACGCGAGCAATACGGAAGTGCTCCTACATTCACACGTCGCTATCAATTGGAAGAAAGGTTTATTCAAACTTATTTGAAAAAAGATGCCAAAGGCGATTATGAATACGGCGAATGGTATTGGCCAGAGTACGACAACCTTACCGGTGAAATGACTTGGCCTAAAGAAAATGCTAAAGGTGATTGGAAGTATATGATTAAATACCAAATGAACCATATGTATTGGCGTTATTTCGGATGGAACTTCATCGGCAAAGTCAGCGATGTGCAGGAAGCCGGAGTAGCAACATTTGGAACTCCACCTGATGACCTGGTCTTTAATCACGATAACGGGTACAAAGACCAATTCCCAATACGGTTCTTTGCCCTACCATTTATAATTGGGCTCTTGGGTTTGATATTCCACTTCTATAAAGACCCGAAAATGGCGTTTGCCTTTTTATGTCTCTTCCTGGTAACCGGTATTTTATCGGCTCTGGCTCAAAATCAGCAGGATCCACAGCCTCGAGAGCGTGATTATTTCTACGCAGGCTCGTTCTTTATATGGTGTATGTGGATTGGTATGGGAGTAATGTCGATTCTCGATTATGTATTGAAGAAAAAGAAATCTCCTGTATTAGTAGGAGCTGTTGTAGTAGCGTGTATGCTTGCAGTACCGTTCAATATGGCTATGGGCGGATGGAAAACTCACAACCGTGCAGGTAATTACCTTCCTTTCGATTATTCTTATAACATTTTACAAAGTACTGAAAAGGATGCTATTTTGTTCACAAACGGTGACAACGATACATTCCCTGTATGGTATATTCAAGATGTAATGGGTGTTCGTCGCGATGTTCGTGTAGTTAACCTAAGCTTAGGTCAAACAGCTTGGTATATTAAACAATTGAAAAATCGCGAACCTTGGGGTGCTAAAAAAATACCGCTTACTTTCTCGGATGAGACTTTATCTTATGATGAAAGTGATCCACGATCATTGCAACCTATTCGCGATTCAAACGCGACAATGATTGATATCCCTGTCCGTAGAGAAATAATGGCAAAATTCACAAGCGATAGCGCTGTATTGAATAGAGGGGGTATGTCATTTTTATGGGTAGGTGTACCGAAAGATCCTCAACAACCTACCGGCAAACAGAATTTCTATACTAATAACCAATTAGTATTAGATATTATAAAAGTTACTAAATTCGAACGCCCTGTATATTTCTCCACAACGGTTGGTCCTGATGTATTCAGCGGATTAGAACGTTTTATGAGATTAGAAGGTATGGCTTGGAGAATTTGTCCTACACCACAAGCAACAAGTTATTCGGAAGAAATAAATTCCGAAGTTATGTACAAATGCTTAATGAATGTTGACAATTCAAACAACTATCATAAAGAACCTCACTACGGCTTCAAATTCCGTAATTTAAACAATTCCAATGTTTATTACGATGAAGTTCATAGAAGATTAATGGATTCATACAGACATTTATTCTATGTTTATGCTGAGTATTCTCACCGCGTAATGAAAAACAAAGAGCTTCCTATAAAAGTAATGAACAAAATGAACTCTTTGATTTCGTTAACTCAATTCCCTCTTGGCTACGATATGGCTTACCGATTCGGTAATTTATATAATGACTTAGGAGCTGAAAAAGAGCGTAATATGATGCTCGATATTGGAATCGAAAAATGCAAGTTTATTATAGCTCATCCTGAAGTTAACCCTCAAACTATTCAAAAAGAAATTATGGGAAATAGTTTAGGCGCATATAGAATGGCGGCTTGGATGTATCAAATGAAAAAAGATTATACAAACGCTCAAGAAATGCTATTTGCTCTAAAATCACAATATGAAACATATAAAAACAGCATTGCCGGAAGCGTTGATCCAAATAGTCAAGCAGGTAATCAAGCTATGCAAGGAATTCAAAGTTCACTTTTAGGTGTTGGTATTGAAATAGATGAGCTGAAAATTCTGCAAGTCGAAAGAAAATACGGTGTAAATGCCGCTATGGATACTGCTCAAGCTATTTTACAACGTTGCTATGCTAAAGGTACATACTACGATCAAATGTATGCTCAATACTTAACTCAAAAAGTAATGAAAATACGTCAGGATTTGGGCTTAGATACTTCAATGTCTTTAGCTGACAAAAAAACAAAAAAATAGTGCTTTCAAAAAGAGAATATAGCAATAATATTATTAACCGTAGGGTCTTGACCCTACGGTTAATATATTGAAAAAAACCTATTACTAATTTATAGAAATCTATGGACTATTCATTAATAATTCCGGCATATAACGAAGAGACACGTCTTAGAGAAACATTAGAAACAACTATAAGTTATGTTAAAAGCAATTACAGCAATTTTGAAATTTTAGTTGTGGACGATGGATCTACCGATGGGACTCGCGATGTGGTCCGCTCTTTTGATAGTGTTAAGTTAATCGAACTTGGAACAAATCAAGGCAAAGGAGCCGCAGTTAGAAAAGGAATTCTTACGGCTGTCGGCAAAATAAGAATATTTACAGATGCCGACTTATCAACTCCTATAACCGAGATTCCTAAGGCTATTGATTGGATTAATAAGGGCTATGATATTTTTATTGGAAGCCGTGCTTTAGACCGTACGCTCATTAGAAAACACCAACCGTTCTATCGCGAGCTTATGGGAAAAACATTTAATAAATTTGTTCAGGTATTAGTTCTTTCGGGAATTAAGGATACTCAATGTGGATTTAAAGCTTTTACCGCTCCCGCGGCTGAAGCTGTGTTTACTAAAGCTGTAATTGATAGATTTAGTTTCGATGTCGAAGCTCTTTTTATTGCACGAAGATTGAATCTTAAAATAGCTGAAGTTCCTATTGTTTGGTTTAATGATGAACGAACAAAAGTGAATGCAATAAAAGATTCATTCCGAATGTTTATAGATATATTAAAGATTCGAGGTCTTCACAAAAACTTAAAATAACTAACCAAAAAACTCAACCCCACGCTTTAATCAAGCGTGGGGTTGAGTTTTTTGGTCTTAGTATATTATTGAAACTATTTTTTCACCGGGGATTTCTGGTTCATTGCCTCCTGAGAAGCTTTAATTCTTATTGAATCCAGCAATCTTAGAAATTTCTCTTTATCTTTGGATAATTCCATAAATTCAGCACGAAATTGATTCTCAGTATATCCGTTTTTCTTAAGAATTGAATTAATTTGTTTTGTTGCAACTTCATTATCGGAGGTTTGTTCCCGAACAATCAAAATTTCTTTATATACATTTAAGAATTTATCGGTACTTTTATCTTCTTTTGAACAAGATACAGCAAACAAAACTAATAATAGAATGATTATTTTTTTCATAATTTTTAGAATTTAAATAAATTAGATGGTTTCACTACGCCAAATCCATTAATCGTGAATTGCTTCAAATCGGGATGGGTGGTAAGAAATTTGATTGTTAGATTAATCTGTCCTTCTTCGTTTGGTCGGATTTTAGCCGTTAGGTCAAAGGATTCGCCGGGTTTTAATACAACTTTATCAACAACATTTATATTCAGAAATTCAGGTCGAACTTCGAAATCACTTAATGTAATCATTGTATCAGAAACATTTGTTATTGTAGTTGTTTCCGATGATTCATAACCGATTTGCAAATCTTTATAACTAATATAGGCGTGCGGTTTGAACTCGAGAGGTGTAACAATCATACATTGCAGATATATACAGGTATCAGGGGTTACCGGATCGTTGGAAGTTATATCAATTTTCTTTGTCACTTTTCCTGTATAACTAATATCTAATGAGAGATTTACGCTTAGTGTTCCTATTTCACCGGGTTCTAAAGTCCTTTTATCCATTGGAGCGGTAGTGCAACCGCACGAAGGGTGAACTTTTGATATAAATAAAGTTTTATCACCGACGTTTCTAATCTGAATCTTAGCTGTCAGAACTTTTGGAGTTACTTTTCCCCAATCGTAAGTATTACCACCAACAACTTCGAGTTTTGGTTGTGCGTTTGCTGATAATGCAAAGCAAACAAAGAGAATTGCTATAATCACCACGTTTTTCATTTAAAATCCTTATTTGATTAATCCAACTTCTTTTGCTGATTTCATAATTAATTGAAAAGAGCGTTCGATATCGTTATCCAATCCAACGGAAAATCTTACTAATCCGTTTGACATTCCCATTTGTATTTGCTCTTCAGCAGGAATTTCAGAGGATGTAGAACTACCCGGAGAACTGAATAGTGTTTTATAATAACCCAAACTTACTGCGAAATAACCGACTTTGTTTGTCTGCATCGCTATCATAAATTTATCGGCTACACTTTTTTCTTTTGCGTCTATAGTAATAATACCGCTAAAACCATAATCCTCGTTTATCATACTTTTTATTAGTGAGTGTTGAGGATGTGATTCTAATCCCGGGTAAATAACTCGAACCCCCGCTTCCTGTAGATTTTTCGCAATATACATAGCATTTGCGCTGTGTTGTTTCATTCTTATATGTAATGTATGTGTGTTTTTCAAAATGCTTGCGGCTCTGATAGTATCCAATACAGGACCTAATAGCATTGCGGCACCGTCATTGATGCTTTTTAGCGAATTAATGAATTCTAAATCAGCGCAAACAGCTCCTGCTGTAGTATCGTTTGTACCATTAATAAACTTGGTCATTGAATATACAACTATGTGAGCACCTAAATTATATGGTGTTATTATTAATGGACAAAAAGTATTATCAACGACTATTTTCAGATTATACTTATCCGCGATTTTTCGTAATTCCTGTATATCGGCGATTTCTAAAAGCGGGTTCGATATTGTTTCACAATAAATAACCTTTGTCTTTGCTGTTATGCTTTTTTCGATTATATCTAAATTCGTAATATCAACAAATTTTGTTGTTATATTAAATTTAGGAACGAAATTCTTTAAAAATGCATAAGTACCACCATAAATCGTACGACTCGAGATTATCTCATCGCCTGCGGAGCACAATTGCAAGAGTGTTGAAGTAATAGCACCCATTCCGGAACCCATCACGTGAGCGGCTGGTGTATTTTCCATTAACGCTAAAACATTCGAAAGATCATTACCGATTGGTGTTGAATGACGCGCATATAAATAACATCCCTCAACTTCACCGGCAAAAACTCCTTCCATTGTCTCAGTTGCTAAAAAAGTAAACGTCGCAGAATCCGGTATCGAAGGATTCACTCCGCCATTCTCGCCAAATACTAAATAGTCTTGCATTCTTGAAGCCGCATCATTTATTCTATTCATTGGTTTTCCTAATCATTAATTACATAATTTACAATTTTATATATACAAAATTGCACAAATAATGGAGAATATACAAATATCATTCCGTACAATTTATATACGAAAATAAAGGAAAAATGTTATAATTTGAAATAATATTTGCATAATTCAAAAAAAGTGCGTAATTTTGAATTCTTATTTTTGAAAAAAAATACTGGGACGTAGCCAAGTTGGTAAGGCACTGGATTTTGATTCCAGCATGCGTAGGTTCAAGTCCTGCCGTCCCAGCATTGTTTTTTTTTTATACAAAGCGAAGAAACGCGATGGATACTTTTAAGATTGCTTCCGGCCGCTCGAATTTAACATTAGCTACTGATGTAGCTTATGTTTTAGGTAAACCTTTATCAGAGATAAATGTTAAAAACTTCAGCGATGGTGAACTTTGGGTTAGGTTTGAAGAAAACATCCGAGGCATTGACTTATTTATAATGCAATCAACCTTTCCACCCGCGGATCACATAATGGAGCTACTAATGCTGATTGATGCGGCTAAAAGAGCTTCAGCAAAAAGTATAACAGCTGTGATTCCGTATTTCGGATATGCTCGTCAAGACCGCAAGGATCAACCTCGAGTTTCAATTACAGCAAAGCTGATTGCAAATCTTTTGGAAACCGCCGGTGCAGACAGGGTGATAACGATAGATTTACATTCTTCGCAAATACAAGGCTTTTTTGACGTTCCTATGGATAATTTGTATGCATCCAACGTATTGATTCGGAAAATTAAAGCTTTGAACTTGGACAACTTATGTGTTGCTTCTCCCGATGCCGGCGGTGTGAAAACCGCAAGAGCTTATGCTGAACGTATGGGAGGATTGGATTTAGCGGTTGTTCATAAAAAACGTCCTGACCATAACCAATCGGTCATTACAAATGTAATTGGTGATGTAATGGATAAAAATATGATTTTAGTTGACGATATGATTGATACAGGAGGTACATTCCTGCGTTGCGCCGAGATTCTTATGGAAAAAGGCGCAAAGAGTGTTACCGGCGTTTGTGTTCATCCGGTTTTATCCGGAAATGCAATTCAAAAAATTGAGGAATGCAAAGCTGTTCAAAAAATATTCGTTACCGACTCTATTCCGCTAAGAACTCCTTCTCCAAAAATTGAAGTTGTTACAGTGGCAGGGTTATTAGCCGAAACAATTAAAAGAACTTATGATAACAGATCAATAAGTTCATTATTCGATATAGAACGATAATAAAAAAAAATAAGTAAGGATATATAGAAATGAAAGAAATAGCGTTAGCAGCTCAAAAAAGAGAATCGGGTAAAACAGCCGCGAAACTGATAAGAACAGAAGGTCTGATCCCGGGCGTTTATTATAGAAAAGGTTCAGAAAATATTAATATCGTAGTTGAACCAATAGATCTACGTCCTATCGTTTATACATCAAATACTAAACTTGTTGCTTTAAGTATTGAAGGTATCAATGAACCAATGAACTGCGTGTTGAAAGATATTACTTTTGACCCGGTTTCCGATAAAATTACCCACTTCGATTTATTGGGAATTAAAAAAGACCAAAAACTAACTGTTAAGGTTCCACTGAAACTTATCGGACTTTCTCCTGGTGTTCGCGCCGGTGGAAGACTGCAACAAACTTTACACAAAGTAAAAATCACTTGTTATCCTGATGATCTGGTTGAGCATTTCGAAGTTGATTTGTCAACTATGAATATGGGTGATACATTCTATCTAAAAGATTTGAAAAACGTTGATAAAATCGAATTTGATATTCAAACAAATACTCCGGTTTGCTCCGTTTCAAAACCACGCGGTGGTACAAAAGAAGCTTAGTATTCAACAATATATTTACAAAAAAAACTGCTCCCCACAAAGGAGCAGTTTTTTTTTATATGCAATTTTTCTTTATTTTTGAGTTATTTTATCGAGTATCTGTAGATAAACGAAAGATCATCATTGGAAAAATTTTATGAACATTGAAACCATTGATGAATATAGCATAGGGCCGTCTCGCAACTCTGATATTGATAAACATACGAGGGCGTATGTTCTACTATATCATTGATAAATAGAGTAGAATAGACGCCCACGTCTGTTCTAAAATTGAACAATTAGAGTTTTGAGATAGCCCCTGCGAATCAACATTTCCGTACTGCCGCAAGGGATGTATTTTGTGAAAGTGGGTGGTGAAACGGCGAAGTTTCTGAAGATGTAGATAGTTGAAACCTTCCGAAGGTTTGAAACCTTCGGAAGGTAAGATTAAATCACTATTTACAAAAATGAGAAGAAGACGGATTGTCATTACCTCGGATGAGGTAATCCATCTTCTTCTCTCTTTTTTCTTCTTTTTTGTAACTTTATAAGTTTATACTTTATAAACTCTCAGCTAACAGTTTTCCTAACTCATAAGCGGCTTTCAGGTCGGCTTCTTTTGGAGCGCCCGGAAATTTCACGGTCTCCCCTATTTTTTCCCAACCGGCTCCTTGAATTGCGGCATCCATTTTTTTCAACGGAGCGCCCCCCCAAGAATATCCACCTATAACGGCTACCTTTTTATTTGGGATTTTACATTCGACCATTGAACCAAGAAAAGCATTCATTGGCGGGAAAATACTGCCATTATAAATCGGTGAAGCTAATATAACACCCTTATTTTTAATTATTTCATTCATTATGTAGCTGGAATGCGTTTTGGAAGCGTCGAATACACGAACTTTCTTTATACCTGCTTCGGCGGCACCTTGCGCGGCGGCATCCGCGGCATTTTCGGTATTACCGTAAAGGGAACCGAATACGATAGTGATCGCTTTTTCGCCTTCATAGCTACTCAAAGTGTAGTACGTGTTCATTATCTTCAATATATGTGAACGCCACAAGATACCGTGCGATGGAGCTAACATCTTAATTTCAAGTCCGCACAATTTCTGTAATGCTTTTTGAGTTTGCTTGCCATATTTGCCGACTATATTTGTCCAATAGCGTACAGCTTCCGGCATACGTTCCGTTAATTCTATTTCATCATCGAACACACCGCCGTTCAGAGTGCCGAAACTACCGAAGGAATCGTTTGAGAACAGGATTTTGCGGTTTACTTCATAAGTTACCTGCGAGTCGGGCCAATGTACGAACTGAACCGAATAGAACGTGAATTCGTTATCGCCCAATTTAACATTTGAACCATCTTCGATTATATTAAAATTCGCTTTGATTTCATAAAATTGATTTAGCAAATCGCGGTGCATTTTGGAGCAGTATATTTCCAAGTTTGGATATTTTATTAATAACTGACTTAATAACCCACTGTGATCGGGTTCCACGTGGTTTACTAATAAATAATCCAGATTGCCGCCCTTCAATATTCTCTCGATGGCGTTAAAGAAATCGTCACCGAAACGGCGTTCCGCTGTGTCTATTAATATATTTTTTGAACCGGTGATAAGGTAACTGTTGTATGAAACACCCTCGGGAAGTGGCCATAAATTTTCAAAAAGGGCTGTTCGTCTATCGTTAAATGCAAGTAAATGTATATTTTCGGAGATTTCTTTGGTCAGCATTATATTCTCGTTTTATCAATTAAAAAGTCTAATTTTTGACGAAATCGGGGGTGGAATATTTTAGGTAATATAAGCGGTAAATTTCAACTATGAAATGGTTGAAAACAAATAGCCCCGTATGCAATGCGGTGGAAATGATGATGCAAATTATTCCGACTCCGCAGGAGTCAAATGTGAAAAATAGTTGAAAATGAGAAGAAGACGAAAACAATTGTTAATTGTAACTATGAATTATAGATATGAAGACGATTCGAAGGAAGATGACACAAATTTGAAAGGTCCTAAATGATTAATAAAAATGGAATATCCTTTTGGACTTAATATATATATATATCGCTCAAAACATGATTATTATTTTTTACAAAATAATTTAAATTTTAGATGTTTTATTTTACAATTAATAATATAAATGACTTGCTATTTAAAATTTTATTGTTATTTTGCATTTGAAAATATGTTGAAATAAATGAAAGTATAATAAGATGTATATAACATCATTATTTGATGGCAAAAGGATTTTTGCTAAACAGATGTATCCGCTGTAGTTATGTTTATTGCAATCATAGAAGCCCAAATGTTAATTGAATAAGTATTAAGAATTAAAAGAGTAATGTCGAAATATTATTATTGTAATAAAGGAATTGGAAATGCCAACGATACTAGTATCAAATCAAAGAAAAGATTTTGAAAGAATTGCATCCAAAATCAAGTCTTTAGTAATTAATTTAAGCAATTCAGAAACCTCTTATAAACAATTAAAAATGAAAAATACAATTTTTCTTGAATTGTTTACTGAACATAAAGGGCTACACATAGTTGGTGCAATTATTTGTATTGCCGCTTTAATATTTGACTTTTTTGTTTCTAATCAAAGTTTACTTGCTTTATCCAGTTTTATACATATAAACGTAGTCTATTTAGCATTGTTATTTACTGTATTTGATGGCTGTGTAGCGGTATTTCACAGTGGTGGACTTCATCAAGATCCAATGAGAAAAGAACGTGCCCAAAAATTATGGCTTTGGGTTCTGATTATTTTAGCACTAATTAAAATAATCCTGTTTATTTTATTGGTTTATAGTGCATATCAAGTAATAAATGCCCAAGGCCAATTGACAATGCAATTAGAAACTTGGGATTTGCTCAAAATAATTATTCCGCAAGTATTTTTTATAGCACTAATATATTTTGTTTTTGGGATAGCCGGTTTTAGTTTATACTATTTTACCGGAAATATATGGTATAAATTATGGAAGTTTTTATTACCCAATCAAGACGATTTGAAAAAACAGTTTGATAAACAATGTGTAGCATTTAGAGAACGCGCAGGGTATTATGGAATTGAACTAAATTTGGTAGCACAAGAATTTGAAATTTATCAACATATATTTAGGAGTCAAATAAAATGAGTAAATTGAAATTGATTTTACTAATTGGCGGTGTTATAGCAATTATAGGAGTTATTATTTTTATAACCCAATCATCAAATCCTGCAAACATTAACGTAACTTTCACAATATTAGATAATCAAAATGTGAATGATTATTCTAATGATATAATTAATAACACTGTAGATGAACTTTTTAATAGTGATTTAACCGAAATCAACGTGAAAGTTATAACCGCTTCTAATAATACTAAACAATTATTAATTAAAAAGAAGCCTTGGGATTCTGATGTAAATTGGAAAACTGAAATTAGAATTGCATTTGAAAAACTTTTGCAAGACTCTTGCATTACTCAAATAACTGATAAAAGTGCAAATGATTTAATTTTACAAACCCTAAAATTATTGAAGGATAAAAGTAAAAAGGACAGAAATTATTATATTATATCTGGTTCTTTTCCACTGTGCTATAATGACCAATCTTCAAATGAACTAATCAGAGAATTAAGTTCGTTAAATAAAGGAATTAAAACAAATAGTAAGGTGATTTGGTGTATAATGGATACAAGAATTACCGAGGAAAAAATACTAAAATCCTTATCTTCTTCCAAATTATTTTCAGTTATTGATAGAAGAATTATTTTTCCTCAAACCAGAGTTTGCCCAGATAACAATAAACAAAATATTTACGGAATATTTTTTAATCCTCTTAACAAAGATCAAGCAAATGAATTTTTAAAATACTTAAGGCTTAATTACGGTGATAATAATCTAACTATCTATAATAATGACTTAAAATATGGTACAACGTTAAATTTTTCTAAACCAGAAGATAACTCTAACCAAAATATGGACTTATTAGCAACACTAAAATCCGGTGGCTGGGAGTCAATTGGTATATTATTGAATCAAACTATTAATGAAATATCAAAACTGAATGATTCAACTTCATCCAAGACAATAATGATAGTTGGAAACCTTCCATCTGTTGAAGGAAATGCTCAAGTATTTAAACCCGATGATTGGAAACGCTTAAAAAATATAAAAAATCTATCTTTTATAATTTATAAACCTAAATCATATAAACTAAATAATACCGATAAGGCTTTTACTATTGGTTTAAAGTATTATGAAATTAATTTTAGAGAAGATTGCGAAGGTAATTTATGAAAATAAATCATTCAATAATGTTTCTTGGTATTACATTTCTTTTGTTAAGTTCGTGTAATTCAGTTGATAGAGTTCTGCATCCAAATAATTATATACCTAGAGATACTCCGTTAGAAAAAGAGTATATTCATGACACAATTAGAATTTCAAATGATCAGGGGAAGTTAATTAATTCTAATATTGCGGGCTTTACTCCAACAAAGCAATTGGTGTTTACAAGCATAGGCCAAACTTTTAACATAAAACCAGGTCAATCATTTGAAATAGTAGCGGAGAATATTGATTTTTCAAATACAACTTTTGATATCGAAACTAATGAAGCTACAGGTGAAATTAAATTGAAACTTGTGGACAAAGATTTTTCAAAAGTTAAACTTGAATACAAATGTCAAACTATTCTTAGAACCGGTATAGATTTTGTCCCCAAAATTGAATTAGCAGATGGTTTAGATCCTGAACAAATAGTCGTTACTCCTGTATTTGATGACAATTGTAAAAGAATTGGATTCCAAATACGCTATGGTTCTGAGGAAAGAGGTTGTAGAAAAGAAGCTCAAGAAATACTTGATAAATTTAGGAATTGTTCAAAAAATACATCTATGAATAATTCTAAAAATGGGAACAAAACAAAGGGAAGTTTAAGGTTAAATGGGAAAAAAAGTTTGTATAGAAAATTAGGTATCCCAATTAAGTAAATTTAAATATTCTATAATTGTGATTACGTCTTCGCAAATTACAAAAATAATCAGCCACAGTATTCCGACTATGGCTGATTCAATTTTCAATTAATTCAAATTAAAATTCGTATGCTGTATGCTCTACATATAGTGCATCATCATAGGTCCCATAAAAGTGCGCGAAGCAAAGCAAGCTACAATGCATACTACAAATAAAACAATATTAATGATCAGCAATATTTTTAGTATGTTCATATACTTGCCTACATTGATCCAAGCTTCTTTCATATTAGCAAAGTCTTCTTCTCTAATGTACTTTTTGATTTCATCAGCGGCATTTCTCAATCTAATAGCGGCAATGATTTGTAGTATTGTAATAGGTACTGTAACAATAGCTATACTGGCTATAGCGGCAAAAATAATTGATACGATAGATATGAATTTCATATCTGATGCCATTTTATCCAATTGTGGGTAAAAAAGGGCTTTTTCGAGTGTGGAGTTTTGATCAAGATGTTCCATTAACGTTCCTTATAATAAATACATAAAAAAAACACATAATTTATATGTAAAATTAAATAAAACGCTTTGATAAAACAAATTTTTTATTAAATAAAGCATATAATTAGTAAAAATAATTAAAAAAATAAAATTTTACTTGTATATTCCAAAAAAAAGTCATAATTTTGTTATTCAAATTTTATGCAAACTGAAAAAGTTGTTATAGAGGATATAATGAATATAGTAGTAGAAATAGCCGGCGGGCAAATGGAAGTAACTAAAGGCGATACATACAATGTGCCTTTGTTGGACGGCAATCCGGGCGATGAAGTAACCTTTGATAAAATATTACTCACCTCGGAAGGCGAGAATATCACTATCGGTACTCCATATTTGGAAGGCTCCGTTAAAGCGACCATCGTAGAACACGGCAGAGATAAGAAAATTTTGATTTTTCACAAGAAACGCCGCAAAGGTCACAGAAAATTAAACGGGCATCGCCAAAGCTATACCCAAATTACAATCACGGATATAAATATATAATATAAGGATTATTGAGATGGCTCACAAGAAAGGTATGGGCTCGACTAGAAACGGACGCGATTCGCAATCACAACGTCGCGGTGTAAAACGTTTTGGTGGAGAGCTAGTAACAGCCGGAAATATTTTAATACGTCAATGTGGTACAAAATTCCATCCCGGAAATAACGTAGGTCTTGGTAAAGATTATACTATTTTCGCTTTAATTGACGGCCACGTAAAATTCGAAGATAAAGGCAAATTTAAAAAGCAAGTTTCCGTATATTCGGAAAATTAATAATATAAGTTATATTATTCTGACTCCGCTTGCGGCTTTTCTCCAAATTTTTGGCAGAAAAGCCTTTTTTATTATAATGATGAATTAATAAACTATTGCATTTTGAAAATGAAAAATATATTTTTGCTATTAGTTATATCGATACTATTCGCAGGTTGCGCTAAACCAACGCGCGAAATGCCCGAGTGGAAAGAATACTTCAAACAAGAAGGCTTCAGCGGTTGTGTCGTAGTAAATTATCCGAAAAGCGACCAAACATTGTATTATAATAGAAATAGGTGCCTAACAAAGTATTCACCTGCCGAAACTTTCGATATATTAAATTCTTTGATTGCTTTACAAGCAAAAGCGATTAAAACCGTCAATAATGATACATTAATTTGGCCCGGTATGAAACTAGAGGATACTCTATGGAATAAGGACCAAAATATGGTACTGGCTTACAAGAATTCGTGTCCTTGGTTTTATAAAGAAATGGCTCGGATTATTGGCGGCAAAAATATGACCTTATATGTTGATAGTATTGATTGTTATGGTACGATGAACCGTGTTGGCGACGCTGAGACTTTTTGGACTGACGGTAGTTTCGAAATAAGCGCCAATCAGCAGATAGAATTTCTGAAAAGACTCTACGACGAAGACCTTCCATTTGATAAAAAACATATAAGTGCTATCAAAAAGATTATGATAAACTATCACGACAACATACGGATATCAAGAACAAAGTCGGCAATTTCTCATACTAATAAAGTTATTTGGTATATTGGTTGGATTGAATATAAATCGGTACCTTGCTTTTTTGCAGTCAACCTAAGCTATGGCAAAGAAGCTGACGCGGAAAGGGCTAAAGTAGCCGCTAAAAGAATTATTCAAAAAATAATGATCAAACGTAAATTAATAGATGAAAAGATGAAATGGAATTAACAGTATTTTGGACAATGTGCTCCGCTAACGGAATAGTTATGGAAGAGGAACAACTCAACCAGATTCTTCGTTATCAAAAGGAGTTGTTGTATTGGAATAAGCAAGTTAACCTAATTTCCAGACAGGATGAGGAGAACATTGCTTTACACCACATTTTCCATTCGCTAATCGTTTGTAAATATGTAGAATTTCCTAATAAAGCCAAATGTATGGACATCGGCACCGGTGGTGGTTTACCGGGGATACCTATTAAAATCGCCAATCCCGAAATCTATATGTTGCTTGTTGACTCCATTAAGAAAAAATTGAAAATTGCTGAAATGATGGCTCAGCATACGGGTTTAAAGAAAATCGAAGCCTTATGTATTAGGGCGGAAGATTTACAAAGTACTAAAAGATATGTTGGATATTTCGATTTTATTTTTGCTCGCGCTGTAGCTCAAATTGAAAAGCTTTTAGAATGGACCCACCCCCTATTGAAATACGATGGGAAATTCGTTTTTCTAAAGGGCGGAGATTTGGACTACGAAATAAAAGTAGCTCAAAGTAAATATCCTAAATATAAATTCGACGTTAAACCTATAATCGCTGTTGGCGATACTTGGTTTGAAAAAGAAGAAAAAAAAATCGTAATTATTTCGGAAAGATAAAATGATTGAAAACAAGGCAAAATTCACAAAAACTGAATTGATAAGTATTTTCGGAGCGGAATCGATAATAAACTCCGAAACAGATTTTTTTGTTAAAAGTGTTAAAATTGATTCGAGAGAAGTAAAATCAGGTTCATTATTCGTCGCTCTGTTAGGCGAAAAATCTGATGGTCATATTTATGTATCCAAAGCATTCGCATCCGGTGCCAAAGCTGTTATGGTTTCTAAGGAATGGTATGCTAAAAACTATCTCACTTTTCCGGATAAAAGATTTATTATTGTTGATAATACAATCCAAGCTCTTGGAAAACTCGCCTTACATCATCGTTTACGATACGACATTCCTATAATAGCAGTAGGCGGCTCAAACGGTAAAACAACCACCAAGGAAATGATTGCTTCCGTTTTATCTATTAAATTCAATGTTTTGAAAACCTTTGCGAATTATAATAATCAGCTTGGTGTACCTCTGATGCTATTGTCTTTGGATTCTTCCTACGATGTTGCGGTTTTAGAAATTGGAACTAATATGCCCGGTGAAATATCTTTGCTTGCGGATATGGTTTTACCGCATTACGGAATTATCACAAATATCGGTAAGGAACATCTGGAACAACTGATTGATCTTGACGGAGTAGAGTTAGAAGAGACGACATTATTCGCTAAACTATACGGCAAAGGTACGGCATTTATCAACTCCGATGACCCACGTTTATTGAAATACGCCGATATATTACCGCACTATATCACTTATGGCACTACTAAAGAAGCTGAAGTTCGCGGAATCATCAATTTGAATGAAGTTTTAAATCCTACGTTGGACATTTATTATAACGATCGCGAAGTTCATACCGAAATGAAATGCTACGGCAAACACATTAGTTTCAATGCTATTGGAGCGACGGCTATCGGTTTTGCTTTTGGATTGACAGATTCGCAAATCGCCCTTGGACTTAGCCGTTATTCACCCAAAGAAGCAAAAGGTTACGGTCGGATGCTTGTCGAAAAAGTTGGCGGCATATATTTGATTAATGACTGTTACAATGCTAACCCTTCTTCTATGGCGGCCGCTATCGAAAGTTTGGATAATATCGCATCGAGTGGTCAAAAAATCGCGGTTTTTGGTGATATGCTCGAGCTGGGTGATTCTTCAATCGAAGAACACGTTGCCATAATTAAATTAGCTCAAAATGTGGCTAACACAATTATACTTTTTGGCAAGGAATTTGAACAAGCTTTTTATACTATGAAGAATACTGAAAATATTAGGTATTATAGTAGTAAAGATCAGTTATTTATATATTTAAGTAAGATTGTTTCCGGTGGTGACTGTGTATTGGTAAAAGGGTCCCGCGGAACAAAAATGGAAGAAATTATTAGTTTATTTAAAAAATATTATTAAATTTGTAACTAAATTAAAATGTATTTGTTATAGTATTATAAACAATTTGCTTTTTAAAGAAACAATTTGGCAAAAACGATGAAAAAAACTATATTATTATTGATTGGAATTATTGCGATTACCGCAATGGCTCTTGCTGTGGATAGTATCATTTATGATTTTTCCGCCTCCTCTGATAATCAGGTAGTTACTTTAAAATGGAAAACTAACAGCGAAAGCAACTTAACCGAATTCGATATTGAGCGTTCTGTTACTATGCCCGGTGGTTATGTAAAAATAGATAATATTAAAGCAAAGGGCAAACCCGGAAGCTATGAATTTGTTGATAAAACCGCATATAAAGAAAGTACAAATAAAAGCTCTGCATCATTACAAAAAGAAAACGAATACTACTACAGAATTAAAATCAATAAATCAAGCAGTTCCTACGAATATACCGACCCAATTAACGTAATTCATAAAACGAGTAACATCAGAAAAACTTGGGGTATGATTAAGGAAATGATGAGGTAATGCGATTTTACGCTCTGATTAGTTTATTTGTTTTATCCTTCATTACCTTATTAATATCTAATACATCTGCTTTGGCTGACAAAGTAAATGCATTAGATTTTTCTGTTTCTGACAGTAAACAAGGTAAAGTAAAGCTTCAACTTAAAGAAATTGATTACGACAAATATTATAGACCTTTAACGACTAATTATGTGGATGCTAAATCCGGTAACTTTAGAATTCATTATAATACAGAAGGTCCAAACGCGGTATCGCTTGTGGATTTGAACCATAACGAAATACCCGATTACGTTGATTCTGTAATCTATTATTGCGATTACGTTTATGACTTTTATACCCGTCAATTGGGTTATATGAATTTTGCAATAGACACCGGTGGCGGCGGCAGTAAGGCGTATGATATATATTTATGGGATTTAGGCAACTACGATTCCAATGACCGTGGTGGCATTTATGGTTACAATGCTAATTCCGATGGTGAAATTTTTCCAAATCGGAAATTCAGACGCTATTATTCGTATTCTATCATTGATAACAATTTCAGTCCTAACGATACAATGAAATCGATGACAGGCAAATACAGACCTGCATACTTTACAACCGGAATAAACGCGCTCAAAATAACTTTAGCCCACGAATTGCACCACTCTGTGCAGAATTTTTATGGTTTAGCTGATCCGAACAGCGGCACTTTTATGGAAATGACCTCCACTTTCTACGAATATCGTCTGTTCCCTAAAATTACGGATTATTTGCAATACGCAAATTTACTTTTGAGCAATCCCGAAAATATGCCATTAGGAACAACCAGCTCTTTTAATGGCTATTGCTATAGTTTATTATTTCAATGCCTCTATTCAAAATATGGCGATGCCGCAATCAAAGACATTTGGGATTTGGCTTACGATGGTATTCCCTATTTCTATGGTTTAGATAGCACTTTGCGCAAAAATGGTTCATCGACAGTCGAGTTTTGGAAAGAGTTTATGGATTGGCTATATTACACCGGCTCAAGAGCAAAGCCCGGTTTTGGATTCGAAAAAGCCGCACAAATGGATACAATGAAATTTTTCAGAACTTTAACTTATGCCGATCCTGAAAAAGGTGAATCCGGTTGGATGGCTCCATTTGAGTTCAGGGGTTATCGCTTCAACTTCGTTAAAAAAAGTGAGCTAGAAACTGCCGATACGATTGATTTAGTATTAACTAACTGCGATATAGCTGGAGCAAGCTTAAATTCCGGACTGACAAAAGAATATACGGTATCTGTTTCGAACTTCGAAAAAAGCAATGCTAAATACATAGAAGCTATGGAATTATATTTCAATTTTGAATCGGAGTATAATTATATCATTCCGAATCTTTTTGTGCATCCGGGAACAATTACCAAAAGGTTAACTGTGCCATTTCCAAATCCACTCGACCTAAATAAAGAATCATCCGTCTATTTCCCTATTCCACAAACAGCTAAATTTGATGAAACAGTTATATTAACCGTATTTTCTTCGGATATGCTGCCCGTTTATTCCAAAGAAATCGCTGTTGGGGTCTCGAATTCATATCTTACAGTCGAATGGTCAGACATCCCGAATGATCTTTCAAACGGTGTATATATATTCAGCGTTACAAGCAAAACCGATCAGGTATTGGGCAAATTCGCAATTCGAAGAAAATAGTATTTAAAATAAGCCTGCGTAATACTCAGCCTGCGCTTTTGCGGCAGATGCATAATCCTCACCCGATGAAGCATATATTATTCCACGCGATACATTTATCAATGATGGCACTCCTTTATTTGCACTTAGTACCGCTTCAATATCACCGCCTTGCGCACCCACACCAGGGATCAAGAATACTCGCGTAGGATGTTCGCCACGTAGCTTCGCCAACTCGTCGGGATGGGTCGCACCAACGACATAACCCAATTTTTTATGGTTTGCCCAAGTTGCCGAAACATCAGTTACGTGCTTGTATATAGGTTTGCCGGCGGAAATAAGGCGTTGGAAATCGTACGAACCCTCGTTCGACGTAAGCGCTAATAAGAAAGTAAATTTATCGGTGTATTCCAAAAATGGCTTTATCGAATCGCTTCCCATATAAGGAGCGACCGTTAGAGCATCGGCGTTCATATCTTCGAAAAAAGCTTTTGCGTAAGCTGTGGAAGTATTGCCTATATCGCCGCGTTTTGCATCCAAAATTAAAAACGCGTCTTTTGGAATCATATCCAACGTTGCAAACAACATTTCCAAACCTTTTATTCCGTATTGCTCGTAAAAAGCGGTATTGATTTTATAAGCGGCGGCAACTTCTTTCGTCGCGTCAATGATTGCTTTATTAAAATAATACATTCCCCTTGTTGATTTTTCTATTGGCTCAGGTAATTTCTTAATATCCGTATCCAATCCTACGCAAAGCATTGTTTTCTTGGTATTAAGAATTTTTATCAGCTTATCATAACTTTTCATAATTCATCCATATCAAATAATATTTACAAAATTACTTAAAATATTCTATTTTTGAATAATTATAAAACTAAAATTCGAAAAAGTTAATGTCAAAATATAAAAAAATAATTGTGGGATTGGGCAATCCCGGACAAAAATATGCCAATACACATCATAATATCGGTAGAATGGTTGTTGATAAATGGGCAGAAACAGCGAAAGCCGAGTGGAAGGCGGAGCACGGAATTTATTGGGTGGCGGAAATTCGCATACAAGGCGAAGTCGTATTGCTCTGTAAACCGGATACATATATGAACAACTCCGGTGAAGCGGTAAAGAAAATAATGGCGAAACATCAAATCGCTGTCGCCGATGTGATTGCTATCGTGGATGAATACAACTTCGATATTGGTAAAATTCATCTTAAATTCGGAGGCTCCGATGGTGGACACAACGGTGTTGCATCATTAATGGAGCATCTCGGGGACGATGGGTTCGGCCGCTTACGTTGCGGAATCGGCAAAAATTTCAAACCCGGGGATATGGTGGATTATGTCCTTTCGGAATTCAAACCCGATGAACAGGTAGAGTTAGATAAAATGATATCGAAATCAATCCAAGCATTGAAACACACAATAAATTTTACCAATTCGCGGGCTTGTTCCGATATCAATTCAGAAAAAATATTCAAAGATGAAAAAGTAAAAAAAAATAGAAACCTAAAGAAGATTACAGTTTATGCCGCAAGCTCAAGCAAAATAGAACCATATTTTTTCGACGCGGCAAAGCAATTAGGTAAAATATTAGCCGATAACCACATTACTTGCGTTTACGGCGGCGGCAGGATGGGTTTAATGGGCGCGTTAGCTGATTCGATTTTAGAAAACAAGGGTAAGATTATCGGTATTATTCCCGATTTCCTGAATACAATCGAACTTGGTCACACGGGATTGACATATCTTCACGTTGTTGATTCTATGCACACCCGCAAAACAAAATTAGTTGAAGAAACCGATGCAGTTATTGCATTGCCCGGAGGCGTCGGCACATTGGAGGAACTTCTCGAGATCATAACTTGGAAGCAGTTGGGATTTTTCACAAATCCGATTGTTATATTAAATGTAAATGGATTTTATGACCCATTGCTCGAGATGCTTGATAAAATCATCGCGGAGAGGTTTTTGCGACCAAAGCACTCTGAGATGTGGGTTGTCGCTAAAAACGCCGAGGAAGTGCTGGATTTGATTGAGAAGGCACCTAAATGGAATGTGGAAGCGATTAAGTTTGCTCAAGTGTGATATTAGAAAACCTTCCGAAGGTTTGAAACCTTCGGAAGGTTTAAGAAAAGATAGATTCCCGCGTCCGCTGAAATGACATAACCATTTTATATTTATAACTTATATCGCTTTGTCGTAAATTCTGTACATTTTGTACAATTTACCATTTACGATTTGTGTCAATCCGCGGATAGGCATAATATTATCTTCCAAAATCCACGAACCTTCGCCGCGATTGTAACCTATAGCACGACCGCGAACACCGATTTCGTAATACATTACAGCGTCGGCACCGGATTTACGATACTTAGGTAACACACCGGCAAGCACTATTCTTACGCGGTTGATTTTTTTCTTCTTAGTTAATAGATGCCAAATCGCGCCGGCTAATGTACCTTTCTTGTTATAGATTAAGGCTTGGTTTAGGTCAGGCAAAGTAACTTGGAATCCGGCATATTCGCCGTTGATTTTTGCTAAGAACAGCAACCTTTCGTCGGCAACCATCTTCAATTCCTTAACCATAGCTACCCACTCCCGTTCGGTAAGCTTCACATTTCCCCAGTTCGATTCCCAAGCCGTATCATAAATCTCTTTTACTATTTTTACAGCGCGCTCGAAACCTTTTTTATCTTTCAGTGGAATATCTTCCATTTCGATGTTATATCTTTTACGAACAATACTTTGAAGACGCTCTAATTTCTCGCTCAGCCAATCCTCAGGTTTTAGATCGTAAGCGTGAAGGTCCTTAGCTTTTACAAACCCCGCGCCATCGAATAAATGCTGATAGTATTCAGGATTGTAGGACATCATAATAACAGGCGGCACATCAAAGCCGTCAATTAATAGTCCGCAATCATTATTTGTATCAGGGAAAATAGGACCGCGCATAGCGTCCATTCCTTTGGATTTCAGCCATTCTGCGGCGGCGCCGAATAATGCATCGGCGACTTCTTGGTCATTTTCACACTCAAAATTCCCAATAAATCCTATTTTATCTTTAAAGAAATCATTATGATTTCTATTAACTAAGGCGGAAATTCTACCAACTATTCCACCATCACGATATGCCATAAAGTGTTTCATTTCTCCGTGTTCGAAAAATGGACCTTTCTTCTCATTGACCGAGTGCAATTTATCGCCATATAACGGAGCGACAAAATTAGGGTCATCTTTATAAAATAATAATTGACTCTTAAAAAACTTCACTACCTCCGTTTTTTTTGATGTGTCAATTGCTTTTATTGTAACAGCCATTTATGTAATCCTACAATTGTGTAAAGAATTTAATTATTTCCGTGTGTTCTGGGTATAAGTTTGTTAATATTTCGCGTTTTGCGGATGTATAATCGTCATCATCAAAACCCGGTGAGCAAGTACAAGCTAATAAAGAATAATCACCCAAAGATTGCGCCGCCATCCAAGTATCAGGTTCGACTGTATAGCTTACAACAGTTCCTAAATTTGGGTCACTGCCTAAAATAATGTTTTTTAAACCGGAGGTAGGCGATAAAAGCACTAATTCCAATGGGTCGCCATATAGGAAATCCCAAACTTCTTCTTGCTTTATCTTATGGAAAACTGATATTTCATTTTCTTCGAGTAAATAGTATATCTTGGTTGTCGCATATCTATCGCCGGAAAAATTATCAAGTTGATCTTTTTGGATAATTTGTTTCGATGCATAGTAACGATTGAAACAACCCCCTTCCGCAAGCGGAAGGAGATTTAAGTTTTCAATCCAATCTTGAGCTGTTTTATTCATTTTACCATTCAAATGTTGGTTCGCCTTCCGTCATCCATTTCGGAGCGGGCTTACCTAAACAATAATGATCATAAAATTCTTTCATTTTCATTGCCCAATCCACCCTATTCGGATATTTATTTGGCCAATGAGGTTCGTCTTTGTATTGCAGAAATATGCAAGGTTTTCCAAGTCTTCTGTATGCCAAGAATAACTCAATTGATTGTTGCCAAGGAACCATCTGATCAACATCGCCGTGCAATATTAACAGCGGTGTAACAGCTTTATTAGCTTGGAATACAGGAGAATTTCTAATATAACTACTTAGCGAATCCCACAAGTTACCGCCTATTCTACTCTGTTCTTTTTCATATTGGAATTGACGTGCTAAACCGCTTTCGCTTCTGATACCACTGTATGCGCTGGTCATATTACCAACCGGTGCACCTGCTGAAGCCGCCGCAAAAAGTGTTGTTTGAGTGGCAATATATGCAGTTTGATATGCGCCCCAAGAATGTCCCTGTAAGCATAATTTAGTTGTGTCAACAAATCCTTTTTTCGCTAAGGCTCTCACACCGGAAGATACACAATCTAAGGCGTCATTTCCGGGTGAACCGACTGTATAGGTTATATCCGGTACGAAAATCAAGTATCCGGTACTGTTATAAATTTGATAAACAGGTCTGTGGCTTATACGCGGTTCGTAAAATCTATAGGTTTGCTCTGAAAATTTCTCATAAATATAAACTAACATTGGGTATTTCTTTGCAGGATCGAACCCCTCGGGCGTTATGACATATCCATCTAAACTGTCACCCTTCGAATCTGCCCAACGGAACAGACTCGATTTGCCCCATTCGAAATTTTTCATTTCAGGGAATATATTAGTTACCTTTACTGTATCTTTAAATTCTAAACTTGCTGTATGTATATCCGGATATTCATCATACGATTCACGAGAATATATGTATTTGTTTTCTTTTTCAGCTTTACCTAGGAATTTATTTGTTTTATTTGAATCGGATACTAAATTTACCAATCCCGATATGTCGGTAGTTATGTAGTATAGTTTCTGCCATTTACTCTTATAGCTGTATCCCTCCATAACCAATGTATCTTTTTTCCCGAAGTAAACACGGTCTTTTTTGAAATCAACTATTCTGTAACGTTCGTTAAATGTTCTTCCGTCGGCACCGGTTAAATTCAAATAACCACCACCGGCTGTTTGGAATCTCCATAAATCATATTTATCATAGAATAATACCTGTTTTTCCCCTTCTTCCCAACCAACGAATCCATAACCACCCGGTTCTTGAGGGGTTTCGTTTTCAGCATTCCAAAACTCTGCTTTCATTCCACGTGTTAAGTTGTAGAATTTAGTATCATCAATATTGTAAATCCACCAATCCAATTTGAAGAAAAAGCAAGCCAATTTTCCGGAAGGTGATAAATGCACTTCTTCGGCTTGACGCTCAGAAATCATTGTTTTTGTTCCGGTATTCAGGTCAATAACATAAGCGTCGAAGAAAAAGCCATCCCACGTCATTTCTTTATGATACGGTTTATAACTATATCCAACAACGTAATTTGGATTTTCTTCAAATTTTACTTCTTCTATTTTGTTATCGGCTAATTGAACCCATTTATTTGTACTCAAATGATAAACAGATGTAAACACACGATTTTTATTATCTTTCCACCAACTACGTTGGTTTGTGCTTATTCTGTCATCGTCCCAATGCCAAACATACATTTCTTTTTTGCTACGGATTTTATCGAGATCGTAGAAATTCTTTTCGGTATAGTCATCTTCTTTATCGCTTGTTGTGTCTTTTTCGCTCAATGGTTTAAATCCAAAGAATAAACGTTCGCCGTCGCGAGTCCATTTCAACTCATTTTTCACCGGTATAAACCAGTCTTTTGGCGCGGCTTTTCTTGAAATTATAGTAACACAAGTATCGTTCGAACTCAGCCAAATCTTTAAATCAGTTGAATCGGCGTTACCTTCTTTAAGCAATTTACTTTGAGAGAATGCTAAAATTTTCTTCGCTTTGTTCCAAGCTATATTTGTAAAAGCGGCACTATCGGAAGTGATTACAGTATATTCAGGTGCGAAAGGTTGTAATAAATCGCGGTAGTAAATACCGTCTTTTTTACCGTTTGGTGAGGAAACAACATAAAAAACTACTCTCGAAAGCGAGTCAATTTGGTATTCAGTTACCCAATCAATCCGTATATCGGTACCGGATTCTAAGTGTTTAATTATTAGTTCCGAACCTTGCGCTTTTTTCTTAACAGATTTATCTTTATACGCTTCCTTGTCAACATCTTTTTTGAAAAGTATCCATTTGGAATCATTAGTGAAATCAAATTTTGAAACTCCCTCATATCCCTTAATATTACTTGTGGTCATATTGACGATAGAAAGGGTTTTCTTCAATTTGCTTTTATCTTTTCCCGCATTTTCATCATCCAATGCTTTTGGAGATACAATTGTAGCCGCCCACAATTCATCATCGGTAATAGTAACCTTTCCACCACGTGGAATATTTATTTTTTTATCGGTTTTAAGCGATTGAATAATGGATTCGGCATCGCCTCTATCGGGCAATAATGTATAAGCTATCCAATTGGCTTCACTACTAATAGCTTGATAGCGGCAACGTTTAAATCGCATTGCGTCTTCGAACCCATACGGTTTTTTTGTATTTACTACAGGCTTTTCCTGCTTAACTTTCTTTTCCTTTGCTTCGACATTTCCAACAGTAAAAGTCGCTAAAATAATCAGGATAATTACTTTAATATAGCTTTTGTTCATTACGATCTCCATATTTTTTAAAATTGTTCATAAACTAATTTTGAATTTACCAATTTTTTAGATAATTTGCAATACTTTTTTATATTAATTTTGCAATAATGAAAACTATTTATAAATTTTATTACGGTTTAAAAATAAGCAAATATAAGACTATTTGCATTTATAACCCAATCGACGATTTTTTTGAAGAGTATCGAGAAATTAAAAAAAATGTAAATGTCGATTGGGCATTGAATAAAGACGTATTATATAATTTTATATTAGTTTTTTGTACTACCCAAAAAGATTTTAAGCATTTTGTTGAACAGACCATCCCCGGAATCTCGGAACAAGGTATTTATAGCGTGGTTTTTCCGATTAAATCGAATGCAGTAAAAACAGATTTAAACGAAAATTATATTACCGAGTTATTGGCAAGTTACCAAATGATACCATCGGAACCGATGTTTTTATACAAAGGCTGGGGGGTAGTCAAATTTGAAAGTAAATTCGCTAAATCGAGATTAAAAAACAGCAATAAGTATAAAATTGTTGAAGTAGCGTTACCTATTCCCAAACATCAAACTTATAGTTATTATACCAAAAGGATTGATAGTTTGCTGGGTCGTCGTGTGATTGTACCTTTTGGTTACCGAACATTAGTCGGCGTAGTTGTAAATGAGAATTCCAGCTCCGATCTTATGGAACTAAAGATGATTGAAGATGTTATTGACGAAAAGAGAGTATTTTCGAAAAAAATGTTGAAATTCATTCGGTGGATGTCGAGTTATTATATTGCTCCGGAAGGTGAAATATATAAAGCCGCAATACCGCCAAATAATTCTCCGAAAAGTGTTAGAACAATCGAATTTATTCATTTACCACCAAACGATGAATTACAAAGTTTGAAAAATTCCGCACCACGTCAATTTGAAATTCTGGATATTTTATCCAATTCTGCTCAACCGCTTTCTTTCGCGTATCTTAAGAAAAAAACTAACAAAACCGCTTCTTTAAAGCAACTTGAGATTTTGGAAAGCAAAGGATTTATTAAAGTTTATGACACAATTACCGACGGTCGAAAATCTAAAACAAAAACTTTTCTGTTCATATCGCAAAGTTTGGAAACAGAAGAACAAATTACTGAAGAATATGATAAATTATTACAAAAAGCCCCTAAGCAGGCAGAATTATTCAGTTTAATTTATGAGCGGGATAGAATTTCAATGCAACCTGTGGCGAAGGGCGAATTACGCCTAACACCCAATATTTCAGGCACAACCATTGAAACATTGATACAAAAAAATCTGGTTGAAATGCGTACCGTTGTCGTCAGTAGAGTAGATGATCAAGAAAATCCCTTTTCACTGGCATCAAAGGATGAATCTGTCTTGGTCCTAAACGATGAACAGCAGTACGCGCAAGATAAAATTTGCGAATCTATAGATGAAGGCATATTCGATACTTTTTTATTGCACGGTGTAACCGGAAGCGGCAAAACTTTGGTATATATGAATATTATCAAAAATGCGCTAAAAAAGAACAAAAGTACAATTCTATTAGTGCCTGAAATTTCGCTAACTCCACAGTTAATTGATCGATTCGAAAATGTATTTCCTAATCAAGTAGCGCAGATGCATTCGCGTATGTCCGATGCTGAGCGATTTGAACATTGGCAATCAATTTTAAATGGTACCAAAAAAATTGTTATTGGCGCTCGTTCCGCAGTATTCGCTCCATTCCCGAACCTTGGATTAATCATTGTGGACGAAGAGCACGACTCAAGCTACAAACAGATTTCTCCCAATCCGCGCTACAACGGACGCGATGCGGCTATTATGCGTTCAAGTATCGAGGATGCGGTTTGCGTACTGGGTTCAGCCACTCCATCTCTCGAAACAATGTACAATGCCCAATCGGGAAAGTATAAATTACTTAAATTAACAAAACGTGCCGACAATGCTCGATTACCGGAAATTGTAACGATTGATATGCTTAACGCGAAGAAAAATGGATTGGTTCAGGGTTCATTTTCGCAAGAGTTAATTGATAATATCGTTAACAAATTGGAATTGAAGGAGGGCGTTATTCTTTTGCAAAACCGCCGAGGTTATTCACCGGTTTTGGAATGTTCCGAATGCGGGCATATACCCGGGTGCGAAAATTGCTCCGTTACCCTGACTTATCATAAAGGTATAAAGGAACTTCACTGTCATTACTGCGGTCATAAGCATAGAACAAATCTAATTTGTCCTGAATGCGGTGCGATGATGGCAGAATTAGGTACCGGAACCCAAAGAGTTGAAGAAGAGCTTGAGGAAATACTTCTTAGCAAAGGTTTTAAAGCGGTTATCAACAGAATTGATTTGGATACTACCTCGAAAAAAGGTAGTTTGCGCAAATCTCTAAGTGATTTTGCATTAGGGAAAACTGACATCCTAATCGGCACTCAGATGTTAGCCAAAGGATTGGATTTCAACCGCTGTACTTTGGTTGGCGTCATAAATGCTGATTTGCAATTATTTTTCAGCGACTTCCGCTCAAGCGAACGGACATTCCAACTTATAATGCAGGTCTCAGGACGAGCCGGCCGAAGTAGGCAAGCTACCGGTAAAGTTATCATCCAAACTACCAATCCTGAGCATCCGGCATTGAAAGCCGCGGCAAATTCCGACTACGACGAATTCTACGATTACGAAATACAAGAGAGGAAGACAGCATATTTTCCGCCATTTTCAAGATTCTCAATTATTGAATTTACCGGTTCCGATAACAAGGTACTTTCGAAAATTGCCGCTGAATTTGTTCAGAATTTCCCACGCTTTGAACAATTAATTATATTTCCACCGGTAAGTCCTTTTGTAAATAAAATAAATAATGAGTTTCGGAAGTATGTTGTTATAAAAAGTAACCGCCAAACCGACGCCTCAGGCAACATTTTACGTACAGCGATTAAAGCCGCGCTCGATGCAACCGACACTAATAGTTTGAAAATTGATACTAAAATCGACATTGATTCGTTTTCAACTTTGTAGAGTCTTAAAAAAACTATAATTTTGATAATTATATAAATTAAATAAGAAAATAAATGGATACAAATTATAAATATTTTGCAGCAACCGGCAAGCCTATATCACATAGCCTTAGTCCGGTGCTATTTAATCAAGTTTTTGATGATATGGCATTTGGAGCCCATTACACACGATTGCTTGCTCTGTCCGCCGAAAACGCGTTAGAAACTGCTAAAGCAATTGGTTTTAGCGGCTTAAATGTTACATCGCCGTTTAAAGAAGATATCGTTAATGTTTTGCAACACGTTGACGATGCCGCAAAAGAAATCGGAGCCGTTAATGCTATTAATTTTATTGGAAGTACTCCATTCGGCACTAATACAGATGCTTTGGGTATATTGAGAACGTTTGAAAACAGGAGAATAGACCCTACCAACCGCATCGTTTTAGTTTTAGGTGCTGGTGGTTGTGCAAAAGCGGTTGTAAACACATTATCCAAATTCACAAAAAAAATAACTATCTTAAATAGAACTGTCAGCAAAGCGAAAGCTTTGGCGGACAATTACGGATTCGCCTACGGTGGATTGGAAGAATTTGAAAAACACCTGCCGGGCGCAGATTTTGTAATTTCCACTTTATCGCAAAAAGCGGATTTGGACTTTACCAAAGTTGATAAACTTTCGATATTTATGGATTTCAACTACAATACTCCTCAAAATATTCATAGAAAGCACTACCACTTGATTAGTGGAATTGATTTGCTGATAAATCAAGCTGTAGAGTCATTTCAAAAATTTACTTGGTTCGAACCTAATATTATGGACTTTGTTCGAGCGTTGGATCGTGAGCAAAAGAAGACTACCAACATATCGCTGGTCGGGTTTTCCGGTTCGGGTAAAACAACTTATGCAAAGGCTCTGGCTGAAAAACTTAATATGGACTTTTTAGATATTGACAGTGAAATTGAGCGTTACGCGCGAAAAAGCATAAACGAAATTTTCGAAAATGAAAGTGAACATTCATTCCGTAATTTGGAACTCGATGTATTAGCTTCCATTAAAGATAGAGAAAATACAGTAATAGCGACCGGTGGCGGTGCTATCGAATTTGGCTCAAGCCGTGATTTATTGATGAATTACTCAACTGTTATATATTTATATGCTCCTTATGAACTTTGTATGGAACGCGCCGATATTACTATCCGACCAAAATTAAGAGATACAGAAGAAAATTTGAGGAAATTGTACGACAAAAGAAAAAAACTGTATTTTATGACCTCCGATTTATTAATTGATTCGAGATATGATTTCGATAAAACTTTATCAGCATTAGCCGATGATCTTAGAAGTTAAAAATAGAATTGAGGGTAGCTTCACTGCGCCTAAATCGAAAAGTATTTCCATAAGAGCCGCTTTTGCGGCTTTTTTATCAAGGAAGGAGGTACGAATTAAGGATTACCCGATGAATTCCGATTCACTTTCTGCCTTAAAAATAATTCAGCAATTTAACGGAAAAGTTAAATGGGATAATAGAGATGTTATAATAAAAGGTAACGGTATAATTTTTCCTGAAGAAATCAACTGCGGCGAATCGGCTTTATGCCTTAACATAACTACTGCGTTGGCATTGCAAAGCAATCAAAATATAACCCTTAACGGTAAAAAAACTTTGCTTAGCCGAGATATTACACCTATTCTAAATAATCTATCCGAAAATGGTGTTCATTACTTCTGCAAATCCAGCCGTCTTCCTTTGACATTATATTCGTCGCCAATTTTGAACTCCTACTCTATACACTGCCTGCAAAGTTCACAATTTGCTACAGGGTTGCTTTTCGCTTCAATGTATAATTCCGACATCAAATTCACTATAAGCAATTTGGTCAGCAAAGGTTATTTCGAAATGACTCAATCCATTTTAAGCGATTTTGGTTTTCAAACTAAAATTGAAAATGACGTGTACTCATTAAGTAAAATTTCCGACCCAGCGGATATATATGAGATTGAAGGCGATTATTCCGGTGCGGCGAATTTAATGGTAGCCGCGGCAATATCGGGTGATGTAACAATAAATGGACTAGAACTAAATAGTTTACAACCCGACAGAGTAATGCTCGCTATTTTAAAACAAGTGGGGGCGGAAGTTAATATTTCCGACAATGTTATACAAGTGCGAAGTAACGAATTGCGTTCATTTAAACAAGCAATAAACGACTGCCCTGATTTATTCCCAATCCTATGCGTTTTAGCCGCTTATGCGAAAGGCGTTTCCACTATATCAGGTATAGAGCGTTTGAAACACAAGGAAACAAATCGTGCTTTGGTTATGATGGAAGAACTGCGCAAAGCCAATATAGATATTCGACAAGATAACTTTACAGCACGCATCAGTGGAGGCAAACCTCAGGGTACAAATTTCAGCTCACATAACGACCATAGAATTGCAATGGCGCTCACCATCCTCTCGTTATTCGCCTCAACCAAAAGCACGCTCTCAGAGCCGGATTGTGTCAAAAAATCATACCCTAGTTTTTTTGAGGATTTGGGACTCTAATCAATTTTGAATGCGAAGAACATCGTCTGAACCAGGATTAAAGGATTGGTTTGTCATTCCCGAGGCATCGGGAATCCATCTTCAAACAATTTTGAATGAGAAGAACATCTCAAAATTTTCTTTCTCCTGCCACTCCGGGGAAGGTCGGGATGGGGTCGCTTCTCTTCGCATTAACCATTGACAATTAAAAAGAGCCCCATACCGAAATACGAGGCTGAAAATTTTATTTTAAGTGCAATACGTCTCTAGTTCCTTTTGATTAATTCTATCCAAATCCCTTTTCGCACTATTTTCAATTATCCCATTCTTCTAATAATATGTAATTACCACACTGCCGGCTGAACCTGCAGTGCCTGCAACACCGGCTTTAGTAGTTGAGGAATTACCGTAAACGCCATTTCCACCGGTACCTCCCTTGTTTTTAACTGATACGTCTGTTGGAGTAGTACCCTTACCTCCTTCACCGCCGTTACCTATTGTTGTACCACTTGCTGAGTCCGTGCCATCAGCACCTGAATTTCCATCACTATGGAACTGAGGACTATTTCCGGTACCTCCGGAACCACCTGACCCTTTCGCGGAACCCAAACTAGAGTTTTTATTACCAACAGATCCACCGCCACCGGTTCCGCCATTTGCTGTTAATACGATATTTGAATTGTGTTTTACTATCGTGCTTCCACCGGTACCACCATTACTTCCATCACCTGTTCCGGACAAAGGACCACCTGCACCAGCTGTACCCGCCGCATCAATTGTTACGCCGATAAAATCACCGGGTTGAACTTTTAGTATTATTCCTGTAAATTCAGCGGCTCCTCCGCCGCCGCCACCGCCGGTCGCACCTCCTGATGAATTAAAATCCGCGCCACTTCCTCCGCCGCCGCCCGATCCGCCAATTGCTTCGATTGTTATGTTGTAAACACCGGCTGGAACTGTAAAAGCTGAACTGCTCGACGATGTAATAGTAACTTTTTTAAGGAAAGTTGCCGGTACAGACGCAATTTGGGATGTTGTAATTGACCTGAAAGTATAATCGCCTTCAGGGTCTATTTCGTTCGCGTCAATGCGCGCTCCAAATAAGCCCTGTTTAGCAAAAACTACCTCCATCCGCTCGATACTAAGAACGACGCCTTGGAATGTAACGCGAACTAAGTAATCCTTGTTGTAGGTTAGTGGATTTGACCATTCGTTACTCTTTATCACGAACGATAATATACCGTAAGTGTCCGTTTGTAAACTTGAGGTATAACTGACTACCGGCGAGAGTGCGCCGCCCGATGAATTTAAAACATCGACTGTTACTGCTCCGAAAGTGTTTGGTAAATTGGTTGATACAGCAATACGCAGGGGTTCTTGTTGCGCATTTGCGTTTATCCCTAATATTAGGAATAGGAAAATAATAACAATAATTCTCTTCATATAAATACCTTATACTAATTGAAAATACTTCTAATGAAAACTAATTTTTTACTTTGCTTTTTTATATCTATATCAAAAATAAAAAATAATATTCATATCTACAAATTTTTGCCTAATTACTTTTTCGTCTTTTTCTAATTTATTAGTGATATTTCCACAACACGAGCTTAGGAACGACTATTCTTTCGTTCCTAAAATCACTTGAGAAGCACAGTTATCTATTATTATATTTCACTTATGGTATTTTTGCAATTGTTTTATTATTTTGCAAAACCTAATTTATGAATTTCATATTTTTATTTATTTTTCATTAGAATATCAATTTTGGTTAGGATTTAAGATTCGGAATTTTGCCGTAGAAATCAGTATAATAGAAGAATGTACCAAAAACCTAATCCTAATCGTCCCCCCGTAATTCGCAATTGATTCCTCTCTTTCTTCAAGTCCTCCACTTTGGGGAGGATTTAGGTGAGGGTTTTCTCTTCCCCATTTTCTATTAACATTCCATCTCTACGAGATTGAAGATGGATTCCCGCGTCTGCGGGAATGACGATTCGGCTTCTCTTTCTTTCCTATTCCTTGTTCCAAGGGGGTTAGGGGGTTTCTCTTCTCTTTTTTTCTTCAAGTCCTCCACTTTGGGGAGGATTTAGGTGGGGTCAAAAATAAAGCCCCGTACCGAAATACGAGGCTTTAATCTTAAAGTACAATTTTAAATATTAGTTTTTACCAACACATACCCAAACGTCTGGGGCTGTACACACGAATGTAGCACCTCTGGTAAAAGAAGTGCCTGCTAATGTCCAGATACTCGTATTACCAACTACATATAGTGTTTGACCGGCAACGCCGTTAGACAATGCAACATCGTTTACCAATGTTCCAATCTTTAATACAGGTGCTGTAGGAACTACTGATATTCCACTTGCATAAGTTTGAATAGCATAAACTAATTCTTTATTGATTTTAACATCTTGGAAATCAGCTGTTTTGGTGAATGTAGAAACGTCTTGAACAGACACTGGAGCCATTACAGTTAGTTTATTGTAAATATTAGTTGTTTGTAGAGCTGTTGTACTAGTTACTACCAAATTTCCGTGAGTAGTAATATCACCTTCTGTTAATATACTGCCGTCTATTCCAACACCGTAAGTTTTATTTCCTAATTCATCATATACATAAAATACATCATCATACATAATGGTCGCACCTGAACCTGATTTTTGAATACCGGCTCTTGATAAACCATCAGGAACTTCTACTCCATATAAATAGAAAGTTTCGTTAGTGTTTATTTCAGCAGCATCTAATTCAGCGCCTAATTGGCTTTGCGCGAGTACGATTTTATCCAAGCGGCTTTCAAATAGAATTTGTCCACCGGAAGCATTTAGCACTTTAACATTATAAACTGGATTATAAGCTACCGCCGCCGCATTAATTATTAAAGAAAATACACTTTGGTTGTCGAAATACACACCACTTACATCGGTGGTCCATATTTGTACGTTTGATGCATCATAAATATTAACCGTTAGGGTTAAAGTTGTGTTTTTGATGCTGGTTGTCGATGATATGCCGGCAATGCGAATCTGGTCCATTGCGGACATAGATAAAGTTCCGATTACGATTAATGCAATTATAGCAATAATTCTTTTCATTTAGACTCCGTTATTTATTGTTTAAAATTAAATTCTAATACTCGAAAATATAAGTTTCAAATTTAATATTATTTTTGTTCATAAAAAAATATTTTTTGTAAAATCTTTACAACATTTCATACTATATTAGCAATTTCAATGCCATAAACAAGTTGGGGTTTGTGCAGGGAATCCGGGTCAAAAAAAAAGCCCCGTTCCGAAATACGAGGCTGAAACTAGTTCCTATATACATTTTTCCTATGTTTAACACGAAAGATTATGATTGTTTGTAAATGGTCATTAATTTCGTAAATCACTCTATAATCGCCAATTCTAACTCTGTAATCACTTTCTGTGTCTTTTAGTTTTATCGAGCCATACGGTCGGGGTTCCTCTTTTAATTGATTAATTTTCAGTGCTATACGTTTCAGTTCCTTTTGATTAATATTATCAAAATCCTTTTTTGCACTATTTTCAATTAAAAGTTTATACATTGATTCCTCTCGAGGCAAGATATTCATCAAACTCTATTGTCTGAATGCCGTTTTTTCTTATTTCTTTCAAATATTTCAGATCATCTATATCTTCTAAGTCTTCGAGGATTCTCTCATAATCATTTATTTTCAAAATAGCGGCAACGGGCTTATTACCACGATATATGAAATCCGGTTT